>JBEKKO010000037.1:0-42048 GCA_050010695.1 Bryobacteraceae bacterium | reverse complement strand
GAGATCAAGACGGAAACGCTGGAGATCCGGGAGATGACGATACTTTCGTCGCTGGTATTGGTTCCCACGCTGCTGGTGCTGAAACAGCCCGATCTGGGGACCTCGTTGACGTATATCGCCATCTTGATAATAGGCGCATTTCTGGCGGGACTGCGGCGTAAGTACGTGATCGTCATCGCCGTCGTCACGATGTTGGTGCTTCCCGTGGGCTGGTATTTTCTGAAGGATTTTCAGCGGGCGCGGCTGGTCAGTTTTCTGGATCCGGACCGCGACCCCCAGGGAACCGGGTATCAGTTGATTCAATCCCAGATCGCGGTGGGAGCGGGCGGGATGTTCGGCAAGGGAGTTACCAAGGGAACGCAGACCCAGTTACGCTTCCTGCCGGTGTCGCAGAAGGACTTTATCTTTGCGGCGCTGGCCGAAGAGCACGGATTTGTCGGCGTAGTGATTGTTTTATCGCTGTTCTTTGTGATGATTATGCGCATCGTCCAGAATGCGCAAACGGCGCCCGATCCCGTGGGTATGTATATCTGCATGGGGGTGGCCAGCCTGTTGCTGTTCCATGTTGTGGTCAACGTGGGAATGGTGGCGGGCTTGATGCCGGTGACCGGCATTCCGCTGCCGTTCATGAGCGCCGGTGGTTCCAGCATCTGGTCGAGCTTTTTGGCTTTGGGGCTGGTGAATAACGTCCGCCTCAGAAGATTCGTGAACTAGCCGGGCCGCCTGCAAGGGTGAGCCCGCCATAGAAAGGTTATCGGGAGCCTAAGAAGAGACGCTCGGGGTGGTGGCGCTTTTGAGCGCTCCCCCAGGTGAGAGGAGCGGTTCCCGGCCGTCCGGTGTTTGAGTGAAAGCTCCACCGGCGGCCAGCGTGAGCTTCTTTGAGCGCCGGCTTGCCGCCTGTACGCACGGGCGGACCGGCGCGCACGCAGGGTGCCGACCTCGCCTCCGAGACTCTCCCCAAGTTCCCGGGGAGGAAACGGATGTCCAAGGAATTAGTGATCTCTTCTAACCGCCACGAAACGCGTGTGGCGATCCTCGAGGACGATCAGGTTTTCGAAGTCTACCACCAGCGGGAAAACGAATATTCGCTGGCTGGAAGCATCCACAAAGGGCGCGTGACGCGGGTTTTGCCGGGCATGCAATCGGCGTTTGTCGACATCGGCCTGGACCGCGACGCCTTCCTCTATGTTTCCGACTTCTTCGAAGACAACGAAGAATACGACAAGATCGTCACCAGCGTCGAGGACAAGGTCCTCAAAATGGACCGCACTCCGCCGGCCGCGATCATCGCCGCGCCGCCCGCTCCGGTGGAAGCGGCGCCTGTGGCGGATGCGCCTGAACCTGCCACTGCGGTAGAAACCGGCGCCGCCCCACCGCCCGAGTTGCCCGGGACATCCGGTACCGTGGCCGAGACCGCCGCGTCCGAGCCGGAACAGCGCCGCGACGACCGCGATCGCGACCGCCGCGGAGGGCGCCGTTCCCGCCGGCGTCGTGGCCAGCGGGGTGGACGCGCGTTGCCCGATTCCAAGTTCTACTCCCCCGGCCATCACGCCGCCGAGCCGTTCCCGCCGGCCGAGCCGCGAGCGGTCGAGCCAGCCAAACCGGATGGGTCTCCCGTTGAAGATCTGCTGGTTTTGCCCGGCGAATCGCTTGCCAAGTACACTGACCCGGCGCGTGTGGAAGAAGAGCCGGAGCCGGCTGTTGCCGAGGAATCCGCCGGCACCGAACCGCAGCCCGAACCTGTCGAAGCCGAACCCGAAACGCCGGTTGCGGCCGCCGAAGTGCCTGGCGTGCCCGAGGTGGCGGAAGCCGCAGCGGCAGAGACTCCAGTCGAGGCGAAAGAGGTTGCTCGCGAGGCACCGCTCGAGATTGCCGAAACTCCACTCGAGGCGGAACAAGTTGCCGGCGAACTCGCCGAAGAGCCGCAATCGGCCCCGGTGCCGGACTCGACTGAAGCCGGCGACGACATGGAATCCGCTCCCGAAGGCGACGACTTTGCCGAAGGCGAGGACGCTCCCGATGGTGAGGACGTTCCGGAAGGCGAAGGCACAGCGGACGGTCAAGCCGCGGCGGAAGACCAGCCGGGCGGCGATGAGGAAGGTCCCGAGCCTGCCCGCACTCCCACCAGCCTCACGGCGACCTTGCGCGAACAAGGTCCCCGCTACCAGCATCGCGTTTCCCGGCGCATGCGCCGCCGCGGCGGCCGCGACCGCAATCCGGCCCCCGGCGAGGCCCCGCGCCCGCAGGAAGCGCGCCCCGAGCAGCGCACCGTCGCCGCACCCAGAACCAGCGAGGGCCGCCCCGAAAAGGGAGCCGTCGCTTCCATCAGCGACCTGCTCCGCGGCGGCCAGGAAATCATCGTCCAGATCGCCAAGGAGCCGCTGGGACAGAAGGGCGCCCGGATCACTTCGCACATCGCCCTCCCCGGCCGCTTCCTGGTCTACATGCCGACCGTCGACCATATCGGCGTATCGCGCAAGATTCCGAGCGACGAGGAACGCTCGCGGCTGAAGCGCGTGCTGCAGTCCAACCGGACCGGTATCCCCGGCGGCTTCATCGTCCGCACCGCCGGCGACGGCCGCAGCGAAGAAGAGTTGCGCGCCGACATGCATTTCCTTTACAACATGTGGCTCGACATGCGGCAGAAGGCCGAGCGCAAACCGGCGCCACTGCTCATCCATCATGACCTCAACGTGGTGGAACGGGTGCTGCGCGACCAGCTCACCACCGATTTCAAGAGTATCTGGGTGGATAACGAGGAAGCTTACGAGAGCGTGCTGCGCTTCGTCGAGCGCTTCCAGCCGGCGCTGATCAGCCGTGTCAAACTGTATTCCCGCTCGAACCCCATCTTCGACGAGTTCGGCATTACCGCGGAGATCGAAAAAGCCCTGCGCCCCAAGGTCTGGCTGAAGAGCGGCGGACACATCGTGATCAATCAGACCGAGGCGCTGGTGGCGATTGACGTCAACACCGGCAAGTTCGTCGGCAAGTCCAACCGCCTCGAAGACACCATCGTCAAAACCAATACCGACGCCATCCGCGAAATTGTGCGGCAGATCCGGCTGCGCGATCTGGGCGGCATCATCGTGGTCGACTTCATCGACATGGACGAGCGTAAGAACCGGCAGAAGGTGATGCAGGCGCTCGAGGACGCCATGCGCGCCGACCGGGCGCCCTACAAAATTCTCCAGTTCAACGATTTCGGCCTGGTGGCGATCACCCGCAAGCGGGTCAAGCAGAGCCTGGAACGCACTCTCTGTACGCCGTGCCCGTATTGCGAGGGCGCCGGCTACGTGAAGAGCCCGCAGACGGTGGTGGGCGAGATCCTTGGAGAAGCCCAGAAGATCGCCGCCTCGCTCGAAGGCAAGGACGTGATGCTGCGGGTGTCCCCGGATGTCGCCAAGCTTCTCAAGAGCAACCAGAACACTTACCTGCAGGAACTGGAAGAAGTGCTCGGCCGCACCGTGATCGTCAAGAGCGATCCGTTGCTCCACCAGGAGAAGTTCGATCTGGCGTAAGCCGTGGCGCAGGCTGTCGTCGCCGCCATTTTGAAACAAGCGTCTATCCTGGCCGTTGCCGGCGCCGCGCTCGGACTGATCGCCGGTTTCCGTCTCACGCCGATGCCGAGCAGCCTGCTGTATGGCGTGGAGGTTACCGATAAGCCGGTCTTTCTGGGATGCGCGGCGCTGTTGGCCGGGGTGGCGCTGGTGGCGAGCGTCATTCCGGCGCGCCGTGCTGCGAGACTCGATCCCATCACCTGCTTACGGTATGAGTGAAGCGATGGTCCGGCCGCTATGGCGGATGACAACAGCGCCTTGTTCCCCGCAAACTGGATGGCCGCTCTCCCATGCGCTATAAAATGAGCCATAATGGCTTCATCAAGGAGGGCCTTCCATGGCAAGCGTAAGTTCAGCGAAACCCAAAGTCAATCCGATTCCGGATGGCTATCACAGCGTGACTCCCTATCTAACGGTGGCCGACGCGGACCGGTTGATGCAGTTTGTGAAGAGTGCTTTTGGCGCCCAGGAGTTGTTCGCCCACCGAGGCCCGGATGGCTTCATCCAGCATGCCGAAGCCAGGATCGGCGATTCGATCGTGATGATGGGGCGGGTTCGCGGAGAGATGAAGCCGATGCCGGGCATGATCTACCTGTACGTGCCCGATGTGGCCGCGGTGTACCGGGCCGCGCTCGATGCCGGTGGCAAGAGTCTGCGCGAGCCGGCCGACCAGTTCTACGGCGACCGGACCGCAGCCGTGGAAGATCCCTGCGGCAACCAATGGTACTTGGCCACCCACATCGAAGACGTCTCGCCGGAAGAACTGCAACGCCGGGCCGCGGCGATGGCGCAGAAGGGCTGAGACACCGCAGCATCCCCGCTTCCGGCACGGCCACGCCGTGGCATAATCCTGGTATGGAAATCACCTGGCTCGGGCATGGCACCTTTCAATTCCGTCTGGCTTCAGGACAAGTCATCCTGATGGACCCCTGGACCGATGGCAATCGCGCGTACCCCAAGGGCCACCGCATCGACCGCGTGGACACCATCGCCATTACGCACGGCCACTTCGATCACATCCACGACGCCATGCCGTTGGCGGCGAGTTTTGCGCCGGAGGTCGTCGGAATTTACGAGACCTGCGCCTGGCTGGAGCGCAAAGGGGTCAAGAACACGCGCGGCATGAACAAGGGCGGATCCCAGAAATCGAGCGGCGTGACTTTCACCATGACGCATGCGGTGCATAGCTGCGGCATTCTGGACGAAGGCGAGATCATATACGGCGGTGAAGCGGCCGGCTACGTGTTGCGATTCGCCGATGGGCGCGCTTTGTACTTCGCCGGCGATACCAACGTGTTCAGCGACATGCAGCTCATCGAGCAACTCTACCATCCGGTGCTGGCGTTTCTGCCGATCGGCGATCTGTTCACCATGAGCCCGCACGAAGCCGCGCTGGCCTGCCGCCTGCTGCGAGTTCCCAAGGTGATCCCCATGCACTTCGGCACTTTCCCGGCGCTCACCGGAAGACCTGACGGTTTAGCGAAGCTGCTGACTGGCAGCGGCATCGCGGTTTGGCCGCTGGAGCCCGGCCAGCCGGTGGAATGGTAGCCGCGGGCGCGCTCCCGCGCCGCTATTCTGCCTTGGCTGCCCAGTGGAGGCCGATGCCGCCCAGGAGAAAGCCGCGCGCATTCACGCGGCTGTAGCCGCTGCGTCCCAGCAGGAGAGAAAAATCGCCAACCGAAACAAACGATCGCAGGGAATCCGGTATGTACGTGTAGACGCGCGGCCGGCCGTGCAGCAGGTATCCCCAGAAGAAGCCTTGCGCGTAGAGGTAGGCCAGGAACAGCCGGCGGAGCACGGCGTTGGAGGGCAGGAAGAAATCCAGGCTCACCATCACGCCGCCGGGCCGGGTGACGCGCCCGATCTCGCGGACGGCCGCCGCCAGGCTGGGGAAATTGCGCAGGCCGTAACCGACGAAGACGCAGTCGAAGGCGGCGTCGGGGAAGGGAAGCCGGCACGCGTCGCCGCAAACCGCGCGCTCGATTCCGCGTTGCCGCGCCAGCCGCAGCATGCCCTCCGTCAGGTCCATCGCAATCGAACGCGCCCCGGGATCATTCGCCTTGACCAGCAGCGAAAAATCGCCCGTGCCCGAAGCCAGATCAAGCACCAACGGCTGCGGCGGCAACTGCGCCAGCTTCACGCCGGACCGCTTCCATCCGCGGTCCATTCCGTAGGAAAACGCTCGAGTGATGAAATCGTAGCGCGGCGCGATGGTGCCGAACATATCGCGCATCAAACGCGAATCCCGTCTTTCAACCGGTATTGGCATGGGCAAAGGAATTGTACCAGACCGCACCGTGGGCGGACGAGCGGCGGCTGGTACCAGTGCGGAAACGGCCGGGAAGGAAACAGTTGGCAGGCGAAAGCGCCTGCCCCACCCAGGCGAATCCTTCGACGGCAAAGTGGGCCAGACGCTTTCGTCTGTCAAGCGCGCCCGTCCGCTCGATTTGTCGCGGCTTGTCCGTGAGCGGCGGTCATGCACTTACCGGCGGGCTTGCTAGAGTGGAGTAGCCATGTCACGCATGCTTGAAGAGATACGGCAGCAGCCGGCGGTGCTGGCTCACACTTTAAAGGCGGGCATCGGTAACGCGAAGCGGTTCCAGCGGCTGGTGGAAGCGAAGCGGCCGCGGCTGGTGGTGCTGGCGGCGCGCGGGACTTCGGACAACGCGGCGCTGTTCGGGCGGTATCTGCTCGAAATCGCGACTGGGATTCCAGTTTCGCTGGCGGAGGCCTCGATCGCCACGCTTTACCGGGCGAAGGTGAACTATGCGGACGCGCTGGTGGTGGCCCTATCGCAATCGGGCGAATCCACCGATACAAATATGGTGCTCGAATGGGCGCGGGCGCGCGGAGCGATGACGCTGGGCATCACCAACGAGCGCGGCAGCACGCTGGCGGGCTTGGCGGAGCACGTGTGGCTGGTGCGGGGCGGCAAGGAAAGGAGCGTGGCTGCAACCAAGACCTATACGGGGCAAATGCTGCTGCTGTACCTGCTCGCCTTTGCGTTGGGCGGGCGAGTCCGCCTGGCCGATCTGGAGCGCCTGCCGGGGATGGTGGAAGGCGCGCTGGGGCTGGAAGAAGAGGTGGCCGAACTGGCGGCGCGCTACCGGTTCATGAATCGGGCGGCGGTGGTGGGGCGCGGGTTGAATTATTCGAACGCGTTCGAATTCGCGCTGAAGCTGATGGAGACCTGTTACGTGGTGGCGGAAGGATTCTCCTCGGCCGATTTTCTGCACGGCCCGATCGCGCTGGCGGAGCCCAGTTTTCCGGTGTTTGCCTTTGCGCCGGCGGGCGTAACGTGGAACTCGATCGGGCAGACGCTGGACAGGCTGACCGGGATGCGCGCCGAAGTTCTGGCCATCGCCGATCCGGGCAACCGCGAGGTGGCCGCGCGGGCCGCGCGGGTGATCCGCCTGCCGCGGCGAATTCCGGAAGCGCTCACGCCCATCCCCTACATCGTGCCGGCGCAGATCTTCGCCGCATGCCTGGCGGTGGAAAAGAGCCTCGACCCCGACCGCCCGCGTACGCTGAGCAAAGTGACGCTGACAATCTAAGGCGGCAGAGTGGGCAAGCCGGACGCCTTCCAAGTGCGCCGCGATCCTGGCCGGATGTGCTCCCGGCCGCCGGAAAACACTGCGCGGCTGCCCACGGGGTAATCAAGCAGCGCTGGTCTTGCGCCGATTGGCTTGCATGAGCGTATCTCGCGGTTCAGGCGGAACGGTGGGCCTTGCCGGTGATTCGTTCGAGACGGATGCGCACGACGGCGGTTTGGGAGGCGGTAATGGCGATGGTCCGTTCCGCTTCGGGTGTCATGGTCCCGCAAAAACGAACGGCCAGAAGCTCCAGAGCCCGCAGTTTTTCGGCGGGATCGGTGACCAGGGCCGCCCGGCCGAACGCAACGGCGCTCTCATAAAGGGTGGACAGCTTAGCCGGCAGCACCGTGGCGCCCGCTACAGCGCAAAAGGAGACACGCTCTTCACGGGCGATGTTCTCCAGTTTGTGTCCCTCGGCGGCGCAGTGGAAGTAAAGCACGTCTCCGGAGAGCACGTGGTTCACGGGGACGCCATAGGGCCATCCGTCAGCTCCCAGGGTGGCCAACACCCCATGCTCCGCGCGCGCCAGAATCTCGCGGGCCTGGCTCTCAGTAAGCGCCCTGTCGCTGCGTCGTATGTCCTTGAAGGCGGTCATCTATACTGCTCATGAACAGTTTAATTCATGCGCCGCACCAGCACTGCAACGCTAAGGGCCTGCCAGGAAATAACCTTGCCATTCCGACGTGCCGCGTCGGCATTCGTGCCGACGCCCGGGGCTTCCCAATGCGCAAGGAGGTGTCGAGAAAAGTCTCGACACGGCACGCACGAGTGCGCGCGCCACGTCGCTCGCCGGTCGGTTGTTCGCAAGGAACCGGCGGCAAAGACCGCCGGCGTTACTAAGGAAACGCAGGGCTATCGCCGTAGCGCTGGTGCTCTTTTTGGAGCGCCGGCGGTCTATACCGCCGGTGTTTTATTTCCAAGCGCCGCCTCCCGCACTGAGTTTGGATGTGGCGACTGCCGGGCCCGCACTTCTGCTATCCTCGGCACATGGAAGATCGTCGTTTCAGCGACGTGGGTGGAACCCCGGGCGGGCTCGGCCGCTTTGCGATGGGCTTCATCATGACGTGCGCCGGCGCATATTTTCTGGCCGATCGGGTAACCGTGGTCGGCTCCTACTGGAACTTTTACGGCGACAGATCCTTCGGCGTCACGCTGATTCCCATGCTGATTGGTATCGGCCTGTTGTTCTGGAACGGCAAGAGCATCATTGGATGGCTGTTGACGGTGGCGGGGGCGATCTTCATTCTGGCGGGCGTGATCGCCAACATGCACATCTTCTTCCAGCCGACCAGCCTGTTCCAGACCATCGTGATGCTGGTGCTGCTGGTCGGCGGCCTGGGACTGATCGCCCGCTCACTGCGTTCGCACCGCAGCGCGCCTCCGGAGTAAAACCGAACAGGTAGGATAGACCATCGCCCTTCGTGGTCATCGCCCCGCTAGAGCACGACATCTGACACACGACAGAAGCCGATCATCTGTCCTACCGGTCCAACGGCCGGGCATGCCGGCCCCTACGAAGACGCACCTACTGGTTGCGTTCGGCCGAATCCCGATTCAGCGCGTGTTCAAACCGGTCCGCGACCGCCGGAGTTTTGAAGTCGCCGGTCAGAATTTCGCGGTTCGTTACGTCGCGGCCGTAGAGTTCCCGGTTGCTATCCCCATCCGGACGGAGCGTCGCGCCTTCGAGTGAGATGCCCGCGAACAGCCCGTGCGAACGGGAATACGACAGCATTTCCGCGCTCATCATGGCGTCGGTCTCAGCGGCCAAGTCGCGGCCAACCGGACCCGCCGCCGCGGTTGCTTCTCCACCGAGCGTGAACTTGTCGGACAAGAGGTGCCTCATTCCGCCATCGTTCATCACCAGCAATACAATATCGGTCTCCGAAAGGCCAATCTGGAACCCGACACTTCCACCTTCAGCCCGCATCGATGCCGGCGCGCTCCAGCCCACGCCACCCTGCTGGCGGCATACCGCGAACCCGCGGCCATACTTCGCGCCGAAGATGAATCCGGCCTTCTTCATGCCCGGTACGACAACCACGCATTTCGCCTTATCGATCAGAGCCTGGGGGACACCTTTATCGGCAGCCCTCATCATATCGGTCAGCGCGTCGGCTGAAGCGTCCAGCCTGTCCTCAACCTTCACTTCTCTGTCTGCCGCGAAAGCGGCGGTGCTCATGGTACCGGCAATCGCCAAAATGGCTACGAATGTTTTGCGCATTCACAGTTCTCCTCTTCCGCCTCGATAGAAAGCACCTGGGCTGCCAGTGTGCCGGAGATCACGTGAACCGCCATTCTTCCAGGCTTAGCGCTAGAAACTGCACGCGATGCGCGCCGCGCTGGCGCTACGGGTGAGCGGCTTGGAAGGAGGAACGATGCAGGGCGCACGTGTAAGATCTGCATCGCGGGACGCAGATGTTGCCGAAACTCGAAGCCTCCCTTGACAGGAAACCGCCTTGACTTTATAATGTAAAGTACTTTCCACTTGCGTCCTCGATGTAACGGGCCGCGGAGGTTCCGATGAACGTCTCACCGATCCAGCGCCGGATATTCAAAGGCCTCGCAGCATTGGCGATGTTGGGTATTCTCGGGGTCGCAGCGTTGCTGGGATCGCTCTGGCTGGAGCACGGGACTGAGCTCACACTGCCGGCGCCCACGGGGCCATTCGCGGTCGGCCGCTGGCTCTATGATTGGGTCGACGACAAGACACCGGACGTCCTGGCTCCCGTGCCGGGAACCAGGCGCGAACTCCTGGTCTGGATCTGGTACCCGGCGGCGGCTGGGCAAGCAGGTGCGGTGATCGACGACTACGTGCCCGCTTCCGTGCGAGCGCCGGCCGGCCGCGTTGGCGCCCCGTTGGTCTTCAGATTTCTGACGCGAGATCTTTCGAAGGTGCATGGGCACAGTCTTCGTGACGCCGATGTGTCGCCCCAGCAGCCATCGTACGCCGTGGTGATCATCCGAGCGGGGGCCTCCCTCGAGGTGGCGAACTACTCGACGCTCGCCGAGGATCTGGCCAGTCACGGCTACGTCGTGGTGGGCCTCGATGCCCCGTATCGAACCTTTAACGTCGTTTTCCCTGACGGCAGGGTGATCGCACGGACGCAGGAGAACAACCTGGAGCTCGTCTCGGGTGAGGAGTTAACCCGTCGCGCCAGCAAGCTGCTGGCTGCCTGGACCGCCGATATTGCGTTCGTCCTCGATCGATTAGAGTGGCTGAACGCCTCCGACCCGTCGGCCAAGTTCACCGGACGGCTCGACATGACTCGCGTGGGAGTATTTGGCCATTCCTTTGGCGGGGCGCAAGCCGCGCAATTCTGCCACGAAGATTCCAGGTGCAAGGCAGGCATCGATATCGACGGCGCTCTGTTTGGCAGCGTCATTCAGGATGGTATCGACAAGCCGTTCCTGTTCCTCCTGAGCGGCAACGGCGACTTTTCCTCCGACGCGGAGATTCGTCGGTTTCAGGCCGACATCCAATCCGTTTATAACCGTCTGCCGGCGGACGGAAGGCTGCGCGTCGTAATCCGCGGCGCGAACCATTTCACCTTCAATGACGACGGTGCCCTGTTGAAGAGCCGCGTCATACGGGGATTGTTCCGCGTGTTCGGTAAGCTCGGTATCGGCGGACGCCGCCAGCTCGCCGTCACGGCATACTGCGTGCGCAGCTTCTTCGATGCGCACCTCAAGGGGGCAGGCGTTTCGCGCCTCGAGATTTCTTCTCCGCTTTATCCTGAGATCCAAGTAATCGAGTGATTGAGCTTGTCGACGAACACGCGCGACCACTCCCTGACGGCCGTGGCTCCAAAGAACCCGCTGGTTATGCGCCGTTTACGGAGCCGCGCGCGTCGGCAAGCGGTGGTTTCGAACGTGTTCAACAGACTCTCACGGCCTCCGTCTTCCCTTCCATCCGAGGATGATCGCCACCAGCATCGCGGCCAGGCTCAGGGCGCGTGTTGCGCGATGCTCCCAACGGCCCGTGTAACGAAGCTCGATCCGGGAGGGCCCGAGGCAATCGGGCGCAATCACGGTCTGTCCGATGGCATCGCCGAAAACCCGCTGCGGCTTGCCATTGGCCCACGCCTCCCATCCCCGCTCATAGGTCACCTGAACGCCGATCACTTGTCCGGGGCGCAGGGTGGCGTCGATCTCCGCTTCGCTCATGCTCTTCCAGCGGAATGCGGCCGGCGGGAAGGCGGGATCTTCCAGAGCCGCGACATACGGCTCGACCGGCGCTATGTCCAGACCGTGGATGGGAGTCCGCGTGACGATCGCAGAGGCCGGGATGACGTGTGCCAGCGAACTGGAGCGGGCCGGCACTTCGTAGATCGAGCCGGCTTCCGATCGCCACAGCAGCGGAAGAACGCCGTCGAACTTGCCCGGGTGCACCATGGCGTTCTTGAACGTATCGGTGCTGGCGGGGCCCGGCACCGAGATCAGGTGCGCGCCGAAGGCTTTCAGCCAGAAGATGGAGTACTGGGCATCCCGGTCGCCGGCATTCATGCCGCTGTAAATGGTAAAACTCACGATCGGAATGAACCGGTTCACGGTGTGTTGATCGTGGCCTCCGGCGAGCTGCGGATTGTCGGTGAAGGCGTTGAACAGAAAGGTGGTCGATCCGGCGAGGAAGGCTCGCTCGCCTGGGCGGTGAGTGTCCAGCCACTTGGCGATCTGGTACTCGCTCAGTTGGGTGGGCTCGACCGGGCGGATCAAGTCGCGGGCATAAAGCACCGCGTGCACGGTCTGGAAGCCCAGGCCGCCGATGATGGCCGCTGCCACCGCGAGACGCACACGCCTCGGAATACGATCCAGAATCGACGCGCCCAAGAACACCAGCGCGATTGGCAGGACCATGTCCATGTCCAATTGATAACGGGTGGGCTGCGGAATGATGGCCGCCTTCCCGAAATACCAGGTCAACACGATGGCGGTGGGCAGATACCCGAGGAGCAGGAAGAAACGAAGGTGCGCAGACGCCTTCGAGAAGTGCGCGGCCAGCCAGAGCAACAGAAAACCGGCGGCCACCAGGGCCAGTGCGATCCAGGTGCGCTCGGTGTAGCGGAAATCGCCGCCGGTGGTGACCGCATTGGCGCGAATGGCCCGGATCATGCTCGGGCTGAGCCAGGGCGAAATCCAGCACCAGGTCACAATCCCTATTGCCGCGACGGTCAGCGGCGCCCGCCACCAGGGACGCAGCGGGAAGGCGATCAACCAGCACACCAACGCCATCGGCAGGATCACCATCCCGAACGCATTGCTCAAAATCAAACAGGCGCTGACGCCGCCGGCCAGCAATTGCCATTTCACCTGGCGGGTGGTGAGGGCGAGCGAGAAGCAAACCACCGCCACCGGCAGCAGAGCCAGAGCGACCGTGTGGGGCGACTCGCCATAGAACACCAGCGCCTGGAGGCGCCGCAGATTCAGCGCGCCGCCCGAATCCGCAGCGATCAGCGGCACCAGCAACGCGGAACCGGAGACACACGAATATGCCAGCGCGGCAACCAGGCTGGCGCCCAACCGCCGGCTGAGATGGAGGGCCATCCAGAAAACCGCCGGCGCGCTGGCAACGTAGACAGCCGCCTCCACGATGTGAAAGGAGCGCGCTGCGCCGATCCGCGTCAGCAAGCTGAATCCAGCCACCAGCCAATGCGTAAACGGCAGGTAGGCGACCTCAAACGGCAGCCCGCCATTCCAGAACGGCCACCATTGCCATTGACCCGGGTACTTGGCCATGATGCGTGGAATCGCGATGAAGGTGCCCTCGATGGAGCCGTTGTAGGCGATGTACTCCACCGCGAAGAGCTTCCCCGCGATCGCCAGATTGACCAGGATCAGCAGCAGCACACAGGCCCTCACTCGCCAGTCGGGCGCATGGGCGTTTGTGGTGGACTCGGTGACTGGAATCGTCACGCCACGACCAATGGAAACCGTCATTAAAACGATGATACTAGCGTGGCAGCCTTGCCGGAGTGTTCAAACGAGTCAGCCCAGCGGGCCGGCAGGACCGTCCGTGGGAACGACCGTGCCCACGAAAAGAGCGTTGGGTTATTGAAAACAACAAAAACCAGCGTCAAGAATGGGAATGATCGTTCCCACGGGCCGCCCAAACAGCCTGCTTCCCGATCTCACTGTGCCAACGAAAGAGCCCGCCTCAGTCCGCTTGATTGGGCGGACCGGGCGGGCGTTCGGAACGGATTCGGCCGGATGGAAGCCGCATCCGGAATGCGGCGGTGTGGGGGCAGCCCTGCCCGTCTCTACGCAGTCAGGAAGAACTCGCCGGTGGTCTGCTTCCAATTGACGTTGGGAACTTCAGCCAGCAGATCCTCGGCGGGACGGCCACCATCGGCGGCGGCGGCGCCGGCCAGCATCGGTTGGTGGCTGTAAAGGCGATCCACGGACAAGCGCATCCACTCATGAACGAGACCCTTGGGTATCAGGTTGCGAGTGGTGCTTTCCTCGTCGGGGACATTGACCGTCAGCAACCAGCCTTTGCCGTACGGGTCGCTGCGCACCAGCGCCGGATTGTTGACGACCTCGGTATTGATAGCCATGACCTCACCTTCGGTGGGGGAAACCATTTCGGTTTTCTCGCCGTTACGGTAGAAGGAGAGGACCTTCTGGCCCTGACGGACCCACTGGCCGGGCCGGGGAAGCTCGATCTTTTCGATCCGCCCGGCGAGCGCCGCGGCAAACTCATCGGCGCCCATGCGTACTACGCTCTTCCGCTCTTGCACCAGCCAGGTGTGTCCAGGGTGATAGGATACCTGTTCCGGCGTGTGAAACCCACTGACGTAGTCCCCGCCGGCGAAAGCCGGGGCGGCGGCGCGCTCAGAGGCAGCGACGGTGCTAAGCGCCTTCTTGCGATTCAGGAAATAATCCAATACGATGAAGGTCAGGAACGTGACCAGAACCAGAACGACTGTCATAATCTTCCATCCTTTCTGATTCTGTCTAGGGCACGGCAATGGCCAAAAAATGGTGTTTTTGACCTCTTTATCTGTTGTGGAATCAAGCGGGTGGATCGGTGCTGTATTTAGCAACAGTGGCAGATGTTGATTTATTCAACGATGGAGATGTTGAAAAACGCTATGAAGTGCAATGAAGTCAGTGTGTTCCGTGCCGTGTCGAAAAACACGACGGCACGGTCGCAGAATCCTACAAGATTGAAGGGGTTCGTGAGTGTGATCATGCGATACCGAAGTTTTCTACTGGCTGCGCTGCTGTTCGCCTTTGTCAGCGTTTCGCCTGGCTGCGGACACAGCGTCCCTGCGGCAGCTTCCGCCGAAAAAAAAGAACCGGCGCCTACCGCGCCAGCACCGGTCGCGGAGAGCCGGGATGCGGATGACGTGGCCCGTTTCCTGTCCGGAATGCCGGGTAATCCCGGCAGCCCATTCGCGGATTTGGAAAAGACCGAGGCTTGGGCGGACCACCGCGCCCGTCTGGACTCAGCCTGGCACAACGCCGAGGGCAGTCTGATTGCCGGCCTCCGCGAATTTGGGAAAGCCGAGTTGTCGGAGCCGGCGCTCCGCGAGGCGGTTGTCTATTACCCCTTCAGCGGGCCCGACGCGCTCTATGCCACGGCCTGTTTTCCTAACAATACGACCTACGTTCTGGTGGCGCTGGAGCCCTCGGGAACCTTGCCGAGCCTGAAACAGCTCAGCCGGAGACAGGACTTGGCCGGCTACCTGAGGGCCACGCGGGACACCATGGGCTCGGTGCTCGGCCGCAGCTTTTTTATCACCCGCGAAATGGACCATCAGTTCCGCGGGCAAGTCACCGATGGCCTGCTGCTGCCTATTCTGGAGGTGCTGGTACGGCGGCACAATACCATTCTGGGCTTCCGCTATACGCGCCTGGACGATGACGGCAAGTTGATCGAGCGGGATCTCAGCTATAAGCCGCGAACGCCATACGGCGACAAGGGACTGCAGATCGCGTATCGTTCCGACGAAGACCAGTCGGTGCACCAGATGTACTACCTGACCATCAACCTGGACGATGAACACCTCCAGACGAACCCGCAATTCGTCAAGTATTCGGCGGGGTTGAAAGGAGCCGTCACGCTGCTCAAGGCCACCTCCTATATGACGCACCGGGACGAGTTCTCCACCATTCGCAACCTCATTCTGGCCAACAGCCAGGCGGTGTTGCAGGACGATTCCGGCATTCCGTTCCACTTCTTCAACCCGGACGTCTGGAAGGTGCAGCTTTACGGCGAGTACACGCGCCCGTACGGCAGTTTCCGCTACCTGATTCAGTCCGATTTGCAGAAGGCTTACCACGATCCGGGTGCGCGTCCGCTGCCCTTCCGGATTGGCTACGGATACGGCAAAGTCAATTCCAATCTGCAACTGGCGCGGCGCACGGCGCAAACCGCCGCGCAAAGCCGCCCAATCAACTGAGCGCGGGAGTTGGTCCCGTGGCGCACGGACTCCTGCGCCGATGGCATTCGTGCCGACTTGTCTTGGAGGCCCCGAGGGCCAAGAGAGGTCGAGAGGAATCTCTTGCCCAGCACGCAAGAATGCGTGCGCCACGTCCGGTTTCGTATGATGGTCCTTTGCCAATATCGATGAAACCTCGGCGAGGCGCATGCCGGCGACTGGCACTGTGGCTGGCTGCGTTGGCGGCTTGCGCGGGATGGGCGCGAGCGGCGGGGGCCGAGAAACTCACCGTCGCCGCAGCGGCGGATCTGCGATTTGCGCTCGACGAACTTGTCCCCCAGTTTCGCGCCGCACACCGCGAAGTGGATCTGGCGGTTACTTACGGCTCCTCGGGCAACTTTTTTGCCCAGATTCAAAACGGCGCGCCGTTCGATGTGTTTCTTTCGGCCGATGTCGACTACCCGCGGCGCCTGATCGCTTCCGGTCTGGCGAATCGGGGTTCGCTGTTTCTGTACGGCGTGGGACGGATCGTGGTGTGGGTGCCGGCCGGCTCGCCGCTGGATCCGGCTGGGCTGGGAATCCACCTGCTGGAAGCGGCCTCGGTGCGGCACATCGCGATTGCCAATCCGCAGCACGCTCCGTATGGGCGCGCTGCCGTGGCGGCCCTGCGCTCGCTCGGTGTGTACGACCGCGTATCGCCCAAGCTGGTGCTCGGTGAAAACATCGCGCAGGCGTTCGAGTTCGTGGAAAGCGGCGCGGCGGAGGCAGGCATTGTCGCGCTCTCGCTGGCGCTCAAGCCGGGCGCGCGCGGCCGCTATTGGGAGGTGCCGCAGGACGCTTATCCGAAAATCGAGCAGGGCGGCGTGATCCTCTCGCGCGCGCCCGCCGGGCCGGCCGCCCAATTCCGCACCTTCCTGCTTTCCGCCGAAGCGCGGCGGATACTGAAACGATACGGCTTCGCGGAGCCGCAGTGATATGGACTGGCAAGCCATCGGTTTGAGCCTGCGCCTGGCGTTGGCGACCACGCTGGTGCTCCAGGTGGTGGGCATGCCGCTGGCGTGGTGGGTGGCCTTTTCGCGGCGGCGCTGGAAATTCCTGGTGGAAGCGGTGGTGGCGCTGCCGCTGGTGCTGCCGCCGACCGTGCTGGGCTTTTACGTCCTGATCGCGATTGGCCCGCGCAGCCCGGTGGGCGCGCTCTATGCCCGGCTCACCGGCGGGCTGCTGCCGTTTTCGTTTGCCGGGCTGCTGGTGGCTTCGGTGCTGTACAGCATGCCGTTCACGGTGCAACCGATGGCGGCGGCCTTCGGCAGCGTGGACCGCAAGCTGCTGGAAGCCGCTTGGTGCCTGGGCGTTTCACGCGCCGGCACTTTTCGCCGCGTGGTGGTGCCGCTGGCGCGGCCGGGAATCGCCACCGCCGCCATCCTCAGTTTCGCTCACACGGTGGGAGAGTTCGGCGTGGTGCTGATGGTGGGCGGCAACATCGCCGGTGTCACCCGCACCGTCTCGATCTCGATTTACGATCAGGCGCAGTCGCTCGATTACTCGGGCGCCTGGCACACGTCGCTGCTGCTGGTGGGCTTTTCCTTCGTGGTGCTGGCAGTGACGTACTCGTGGCAGCGCCGCGCGTGGATGCTATGGCCGCCACACTAACCGCCGAGTGCCGCATGGCGCTGCCGGGAGGGTTCCGGCTGGACGCGGCGCTGGCGCTGCCGCTCGACCAGGCGCCGGTGACGGTGCTGTTCGGTCCTTCGGGTGCCGGCAAGACCACGCTGCTGCGCCTGCTGGCGGGCCTGGAACGCCCCGGTGCGGGCAAGATCGTTTTCCGCGATCGAACCTGGTGCGACATCGAGCGCGGCGTCTGGCTCGATCCGCAGCAGCGCCGCGCCGGCTTGGTCTTCCAACACTACGCGCTGTTCCCGCACCTGACGGTGGAGCGCAACGTGGCCTTCGCCGGGAAAGCGCAGGCTGCCGCGCGGATGATGGAACGCTTCGGGCTCGGCGGTCTGGCCGGGCGGCTGCCACGCGCCATTTCAGGCGGCGAACAGCAACGGGTGGCGCTGGCGCGCGCTCTCGCCGCCGAGCCGGACCTGCTGTTGCTCGACGAACCGCTTTCCGCGCTCGATGCAGCGGCGCGCATCCGCACCCGGCGCGAGCTGCGCGGGCTGCTGGCTGGCGCCGGCGTGCCCAGCATCGTGGTCACTCACGACCGCACCGAGGCCATCGCGCTGGCCGATTGGATGGCGGTGATGGTGGACGGCCGTATCTTGCAGACCGGTCCGGTGCGCGAAGTCTTCGCCCGCCCAGCCAGCGCGCAGGTGGCCGAAGCGGTGGGAGTGGAAAATATTCTGCCCGCGGAAATCGTGTCGCGCGCGGGCGGGCTGCTGCGTTTACGGGTGGGCAGCGCCGCGCTCGAGTGCCTGGATGGCGGCGAGAGCGGGCCGGTGCTGGTATCTATTCGCGCCGAAGACGTGGCGCTTACCCGCGATCCGGCGCGCGCCTCGACCCAGCGCAACCGGCTGAGCGGTGTGGTGCGCGCCATTGCCATCGAAGGCGCTCTCGCGCGCGTCGAAATGGATTGCGGATTTCCGCTGGTCGCGCTGGTCACCGCGCAATCCGCCGCCGATCTCGATCTCCTGCCCGGCGAATCGCTGGCGGCCATCGTCAAGACAACTTCGGTGCATCTGATCGCAGCGGGATAGCGCGCCGTCTCTGAAGTTCGTTGCCGAAATTCCCACCAGGCTATCGCTCTACTACAGGGCCTAAAGGCCATGTTTAGTGGATCCCAAGCCGGCACGGCTGAAGACGTGCCCTGATACAAAGCTCCGGAATCATGTTGCGAACTTGTGAGACGGGACACCGGCGCGCCTCCGCCGGCCGAGCCACGGGCGCATCTACTCAGTGCGCTTGGCCCGGATCAAGACATCCTGAAAGTCGGCGGATCGATTTGGCAGAGTCGCCTCCAGCTCATAGGTGAATCCGTGGCGCTCCAGGCGATCCAGGAAGGAAGCAAGGCTGCTCGTTTCGCCAGGAAGGTGGTGATACTCAATGAATATCTGGCGTATCAGCGGCATTTTGCCCGAAGCTTCCAATTCGGCAAAGGCGGCGACTTCGGAGCCTTCGATGTCGACCTTCAGCAGGTCGACAGGACCACTAATGAATTCAGAGAGAGGCGCGACTTCCACGGGAGCCCCTCCGCCACCGCCCCGCAGTTCATTAGTGCTGCCAATCAACGAATCCGGACGTGAGTAGAAGAGGACCACTCCATGCCGATCGCCGATCGCTTTATTGACTAGCGTTACGCCGTGCAGGTTCTTGACGTTCTCCCGCAAGACCGCGAATATCTCAGGCGATGCCTCGATGCCTTTGATTTCGGAGCGGGGCCAAAGACTCTTGAACCTCAAAATGGACATTCCGATGTTGCTCCCGCAATCGACGATGGTCTCGGGCGGTGGCTCGCAGCCTCGGTAGGTTTCGTCGATAAACACCTCCCGAAACAGAAACGCAAAGGTTGTGGCATCCGTGAAATGAATCTCCGTGCCGAGCAGCGAAATGCGCTGCGGTGGCCGCCTGGAGACGGCCAGGCGCACACGGAAGCGGAGGTAAGCAGCGGCAATAGCGACGCGTTTGGGATGCTCGCCGCGGACGACGAAGCGCAACACGGGAGTAAGCGCACTTGCGATTCTCGATGCTTGGGCCATGAGGCCGTTCAGCGACATTCAAGGTTACCAACTGGCCCTACGCTAACCAGCCAATCATGCCCGCGAAGGCGCTCATGTGCCAAAAGGGCAATTGGCGGCCGGGTCCTCTCCGAAAAATGTGATGGATGCCCTACTTTGCATACCAATCGCGCAGGCGCACCTCGATGCCGGTGCCTTCTAGCGCCTTGGTGAAGACGGCCAGATCGCTGCCGCGGTAGTGATAAGGATAGACAATCGCCGGATGGAAAGCGCGCACCGCATCGGCGGCTTCCTGCGGGGGCATAGTGTAGGGCAGGTTCATGCAGATGAAGGCGACGTCGATGTGCTTGAGCGCGCGCATTTCGGGAACGCCCTCGGTATCGGCGCTGAAATAGAAACGCTTGCCGCCGTAAGTGACCACATACCCGTTGTCGCGGCCCTTATCGTGGTAGAACTCACCCGGCGACGGACCGCGCGTCAGGTTATAGGCGGGCACGGCCTCGACCACGAATGGTCCGAGGGTTTTCGATTCGCCGTTCGAAATCACGGTGCAGCCGGTGACGCTGGCGGCGACGGTCTTGGGCCCCAGGATCACCGTGCCCGGCTTGCGCAGCTTGTCGACGATGGCCGGCGCCATATGGTCCTGGTGGATGTGGGAGATCAGAATGTAGTCGGCCGCGGGCAAGCCTTCGTACGAACCCATGGCAGGGTCTACGTACAGCACTTTGCCGCCCGCTTGAATCATCAGGCTGGCGTGTTGGATGGGGGTGAGGCGGAGGGTACCGGCGGAGGTGGAGAATTCTTCCGGAGCAGCGGCGAACCCCACGCCCGCCGCCAGCGACAGGATCAATGCCAGAGGTTTCATAGCAGTTGATTGTAGCCGAATCGGCAGCCCCATGCGGCCCCGGCGAAGGCGGCCGGCGCGTCTTCACCGGCGGCCAAGCCAGCCGGGAAGATTGCCAATGGAGGCAAACCGGGTACAGGCACGAAGTTTCGCAGAGGCAGCGAAATTCGAGCCAGTCCCCGCTTTGCAGTGTGGCGAGCAAAAAAAACGCGCTCCCTCCCGGCCTGTAGCCGGAAAGGAGCGCTTAAGGTCCTGCCTCGAATTTCGGGTTAAGCGCCGCAGAGCCAATGCAGCGCCGCGATCAGGCCGCCGATCGAGTCTCGAACCAGCCGGCGTGGGGTCCGGCCTATTGCGATGCTCCGGCTTTTGTTACGTGCGTTCAACCCTGTCACCTTTTGTTAACCGTACCGGTACCCAACATTGACGGACACTAAACGACTATTATCCTTGGGTGATAACTCGAGACTGGCGAAAGTAAGTGCCGGCCGTCAAAACCTGCCTACCTACAACGTTGGCAGGCTAAAACCCGCTCCACCTAAGTGGGTCAGTATCTGTAGTTACATGAACTTGATGCGGCGGAGAGCAACGGCGACCATGAGGAGGAGCAGCCAGCCGTGGCTCCAGCGCTGGATGTTGGTTTCGCCATAAGTGCGGGCGACATAGCGGACCGGCATGTCGGCAGTTTTCAAGTTGAAGCGCGCGACGCGAAGATGAGGTCGAAGTCGCCAAACGGATCGAAATCGCCGAGCCAGGAGCGGTTCTCGGCGATCACCCGCTGCCAGCGCTCGATGTGGCGGGCGAATTCGTCCCAAAACTCTCTCCGCTGCTCGGTGTACCTGGACTGTTCGGGGTTCGAGATGGATGCGATGGTTTGGGCCGGCACGGGCCGGGCATGCCCTGCCCCTACACGCGGGTTCACTTCTTCTTAGGGGGCGGCGGCTGCTTCCATTTCCAATATACGGCACAATCTTTGCCTTTATCCTCGAACTTCTTTTCGAAGGCGGCGGAGACGCCGAGTTCATCCATCTCGTCGGTGTCCTCGCAACTGGCCACGGCGGCGAATCTCCCGGCGGCGATCTGCTTGATCAACTCGGCCTTGGGAAAGATGTGCAGGGACTTTTCCAGCTCGGGCTTGAGTTGGAGTTTGTGCGAATCGTCGTGCTCGAGGCCGGAGGGAGGCGTGCGGCGCGAGAGGAAGTAGATCGACTCATCGGCGAACACGGGCGCGCCGCGCGGCACCACTTCATCCAGCTTGCGGGTGATCGCCGACAGCCGGCCCCACCACGGAGCGCCGTCCCAATCGTCGAACAGGTCCCTGGCCAGAACGATGGCGACAATGACGCTCACGAAAACCACCGGCCAGCGGGGCTGCATGGGGTGGGCGAACTGGGACACGATGTAAGACAACCCCGCCACGGCGAGGGTGGCCAGGAACGGAAGGGTGAGCAGATAGTAACGCGCGAAGGTGGGATGAGCCGTGGAAATGTGCAGGCTCAAGCCCAGCGCCAGCCAGCCGCACAGATAGAACGGCGCGCGGGTGGCGCGGTCCCAATCGCTGCGGAAGCGGACGAAGAAGACGCCCACGGCAACCAGGATTGCGAGCAGGATGGCCTGCGGGTCGTTGGCCCATGCGGTGAGCACATCGGCGTCGTGGGCGGTGGCGCCATCCCACGCCACCTGGCGGTACAGCAGGTGGTATTCGACGATGTTGAAGCGCACGATGCGCCATGCCCGCCACGCCAACGGCAGAAACGGCAGCAGCGGAAGCGCCGCTCCGGCCAGGAAACCCGCGAGTTTGGTCCAGCGGGCGCCGGCGCGATTGTAGATCAGCAGCCACACCAGCAGGATCGGCACCGCCGCCGAGCCCAGCAGGGTGGCACCGGCCGCGCCCACTACGCAAAAACCGGCGGCGGCGGCGGGCAGCCAGCCGCGGCGCTCGACCGACCACAGCGCGCAGCGATAGGCCGCCACCAGGAGGAACAGGCACAACGCGTAGCCTTGCGCGATGGTCGAGTAATCCACGAACTGATGGTTCAGCCCGGCCAGCGCCACCACCGCCAGGGCACCGGCGAGACGCCAGCGGGCGATGGGGAACCGCGCGTAAACCGCGTGCGCGGCAAGCAACACGCCGGCGGCGCCCACTAACCCCGCCACGGCGTGCGCGGTGCGCCAGGTATCGCCGAACAATCGCATCCATCCGGCATTCCAATAGGCGTTCAGCGGGGCTTGCGGAAAGAAGAAATCCACGTAGGGGGTCTTCCCATTCTTGATGAGCTGGGCGGCCAGCAGGTGGAATCCTTCGTCCCAGGCGAAGGCGAGGGTCTGCGCATAGACGGCCAGTCCGGCGGTTAGCAGGATCGCCACCAGGAGAAACGGCGCCCATGGCCGGCACCACAGTTTCTGGAGGAACAGCTTGATTGCGGACGGCGCCGCCACAGCTTCTTGTTCGGCAGGAAGCTCGGGGGATTGCGGCGTTCCGGCCAGCGGATCGGTAGATTCCGCCATGGCTATTCGTCGCTCCAGATCATGCGTGTGTGGTCGCGGTCCGCGGTATTGCGGTCATCCAGGTAGACGCGGCCGGCGCCGGTCCATTCGGCCGACCCTGGAATCGGCCAGTCGGTAATCAGGTAGTTGGTTGGATCGGAATCGCCCGGATCGACGTCCTTAGTCCAGATTCGTCCGAACACCTGTCGGAATGTGGCCAGAACATTTCGGGCGAAATCGGATTCGGCGTCGCGGTCCAGGATGACGTTGGCCGCGGTGCGCCCGGAGACGGCGCGGACGTCGGCCAGAAACTCGCGGCTGAGCAATTCGGCTGGAATGGCTTTCCCGGCGTAGGCATCGAGCAGCGTGAAGCCGTAATGCGCTCCCAGGTCGCGCGCCCGCCGCAACGCGTAACGCGCCGAGAGCGGGACGAAACGGACTTTGGCCGGCAGCGGCTGCGGCAGAAAATGGCGCTCGGCGATGTCCAGCACATCCGGGTCGACATCCACCGCATCCACGCGCTCGACCGCGGGCAAGGCCGAGACATCTCTGGGAAAAGTGAATCCCGCCGCGCCCACCGCCAGCACCAGCTGGCAAGGCGCGGCAGCCAGCAAGCGGTCCGCCTCCAGCACGTAACCAACCGAGGTTTCGCCGGTATCGGCGAAGATGGCGGAAGCGCGGCCGCCATTCAAATACATGGCGCGCTCGATGCGCCCGTTGGCTTGCCGCTCCTCGACGATGCGAATGGTCTGGTGCGGGCTGTCGAAACGGAAGCGCTGGTCGGCGGGCACCGGCGATCCGAGACCCGCACGACTGACCAATGCGAGTGCAGCCGCGCCCGCCGCCAGAATCATCCACTTCCGCCGCTGGCTAACGGTCCAAAGAGCGGCGGCGGCGAAGAGCAGGCCGCAGATGATGTAACCGGAGGCTCGCACGCCGAAACCCGGAAAGAGGAAGACCGGTGTGACGATGCCGCCGGCGACGCTGCCGAGGGTGGAGTAGAAGAGCACGCGGCCGGAGGCCTTGCCCGCCTTGCCCTCGTCGTTGGTGAGTTCGGCCAGCAGCGGAACGGACTGCGCCACCAGGTAGACCGGCACGGCGAACAACAGCGTGGCCGCTACGCCGATGGCCGGCGCCAGGCTCAATCCCGCGTCCAGAAAGCGCTCCAGAAGAGCGGCTTCAAACGGGAACGAGACGCCCGCGTAAATGGCGCCGGCGAGAAAGAGATTGACGGTGAGGGCGGTGCGCGTGCGCGCAGGGCTCCAGCGCGAGGACAACTGGCCGCCGTGCCAATAACCGGCGCTCAAGGCGAACAGGATCACGGCCAGCAGAACGCCGGTGAGGGTCATGCTGGATCCGACCACGGGGATGGCCAGACGGATGGCGATCACCTCGACGGCCAGGGTCGAGAAGCCTTCCGCAAAGGCAACCGCCCAAGCCAGCAGCCGGAAAAAAGTGTCCTGCCTGATCATTCGCGCGCCCGAAACCGGAATTCTACATTTAACATGGCGCGGGCGCGCGTCCGCCATTAAGATCCGTTCATGGATGCGCCGGCGGCGCGGCCGGAGTAGCGACGTTAGCCGGCGGAACCATCAGCGGCTCTTCCGCGCCACGGTGGCAGGTGTAGCAGGTGACATGCTCCTTGCCATCGGGAAACTGCGGGTTGATGGAGCGCACCAGCTCGATCATTTTGCGCGCGACGAGCTTGTGACGCTTGTCGTCGCTCGCGAAGTCGCCCGACACGTGGCAGAACGAGCATTCCACGCCTAGAGCGACACGGAAGGCATGCATCGCCTCATGGATCTCCTCGGGCTTTAGGAGTTGCAGGTTCTTAAAAACGTGGGGCGCCGCCTTGCCGCCGGCGGGCGGCGCTCCTGGCGGAGGACCTTGTGGCGCCTGGGCGCAGAGCGGCAGCGCTATCAGCATCGTAAGTAGAAATCGCATTGAGACATCATACAACGGAAACAGGGGGCGGAATGCGGCTGCCAGAGAACCTGGGTGCAACGTGACGATGTATACTATACATCATGCACCGCACTCAACTTTACCTGGATGACGATCTTTGGAAGCTTCTGCATGCGACCGCCCGCGGCGCAGGCACCACCATCTCCGGCCTGGTCCGAGGCGCGGTGCGAGAGAAGTATGGGCTGGACACGGGCGCCCGCCGTGAGGCGTTCCAGCAAGCGGCGGGTCTTTGGAAGGACCGGGAGGACCTCGGCGGCACCGCGCAGTACGTCCGGCGTCTCCGCAGCGGCTCCCGCCTGAAGAAGCTGGCGCGATGAGCGCTGTCCTGGTCGACACCGACGTCCTGATCGAGGTCTTGCGCGGGCGCGACCGCGCGCTGTTGTTGCGCTGGACGGCGCTGGGCAGCGGCACGGATGCGGTTCTGTACTCGCCGGTTACAGTGGCGGAACTGTGGCATGGCATGCGTCCCGCCGAGGAAGCCGTGGTTCTCCAGTTGCTCGATGCCATGATCCCGCTGCCCATCGATGCGCAGATTGGCCGCCGCGCCGGCGAGTATTTGCGCCGGTTTCACAAGAGCCACGGCGTCGAGACTTCCGACGCTCTAATTGCCGCCACCGCCGCGGTGCATGGCTGCTCGCTCCGGACGCGAAACCGCAAGCAATACCCGATGCGGGATGTCGAACTCTATTAAGAGGGTTGGCAGGCGGAAGCGCCGGCCCCGCCTGCCTGCTTTGGTGGGGCGGGCTTCAGCCTGCCAACGCCCGCTTGCGGGCGCTTTCTTACAGCGGCTTCACCCGGATGTTGCGGAACTCGATGCGGTAGCCTTCGGCTTCGAGCGCCACGTAGCCTTCCAGGATTTCGGTTTGGGTGTACTCGTTCACCACCTTGCCATTCACGGAAAGCGAAATGGTGCGGCCTTTGGCGGTGAGGTCGTACGTGTTCCATTCGCCAGCCGGCCTGACGCGGTTCTCGACCATCTGCGGGCGCAGGTTGAAGCCCCGCGGCACCCCGTTCACCGGCGTGTTGCCGAACAGGTAGCCGCCGTCGAGGCTGGTCTGCCCCTGGTGCCAGATGACGCCCTGTGCATCGTTGCGTATGAAGACGCCGCTGTTGTATTTGGCTTTTTCGTCGGGCAGCCTGGTGAACTTCCATTCGACGTGCAACACCAGGTCTTTGTACGGCGTGTTGTAGCGCAGCATTTCATGCCCGCCGTTGCCTTCGCAGACCAGCGTCCCCGCCGCCGCGTCAACCTTCCATTGCGAAGGCTGGCTCACCGGCTTACCCGGCGGAATCGAGATGCGGGTCCACTGGGAAAAGCGCGCGTCCGGAAAAATGTTGGTCCATCCATCGCCCTGCGCCCAGGCGGCGCCGGCTAGAAGCAAAAGACTGAGAATTCGCATGGTGGTCAGTAGAGATTATAGCTGCCTTGCGCGCTCCTACTGCCCAATCTCCCTTCGTATCGACTCGGCGATGGCGGCGGTGAAGGTGTCGACGTGGGTCTGATCGGCGGCTTCCACCATCACGCGCGCTAGCAGTTCGGTGCCGGAGTATCTCACCAGCACGCGGCCGGACCCCGCCATGGCTTCCTCGGCGCGCTGGATCTCCCGGTTCACCGAAGGCACGTCGGCGAAATCCCGTTTCTCGCGCACGCGGATGTTGACCAGCTTCTGCGGAAAGACGCGCAAATCGGCGGTCAGCTCGTCCAGACCCAGGCCGGCGCGGCGCGCGATTTCCAATATGCGCAGCGCGGTGAGCAGCCCATCGCCGGTGGTCGCGTATTCGCCGAAGATGACGTGGCCGGACTGCTCGCCGCCGAGCGCCGCGCCCAGCCGCACCATTTCCTCGAGCACATACTTGTCGCCCACCGGAGTGCGCAGCATGCGAATACCATCGCGCGCCAGGGCTTTCTCGAGGCCCAGGTTCGACATCACGGTGGACACCACGGTGTCGCCCGCCAAGTGACCGGCGGCTTTCATGGCGCGGGCCGCTATCAGCAGTACCGCGTCGCCATCGACGATTCGGCCCGATCGCGCGACGAAGATGGCGCGGTCGGCATCGCCATCGAAGGCCACGCCGAATTCGGACTTCGAGTCCACCACCGTCCGGCTGAGCCCGTCCACGTAGAGCGCGCCGCAGTTCAAATTGATGTTGCGGCCATTCGGCTCGCAGCCGATCTCGACCAACTCCGCGCCCAGGCTGCGGAACAGCTCGGGCGCCAGTTGCCAGGCCGCGCCGTTACCGCAATCGATGGCCAGCCTGACGCCTTCCAGGCGCACCGAAATGGTGCACAGCAGGAACTGCAAATACTCGCGGTCGAGCCCCTCATCGACCGCCAGCGCGGCTTGCCGCGGCTCGAGCGGGCTTTCGCGGAGCGCCAGAATCTCCCGCTCGATCAAGTGCTCTTCCGCGTCCGGCAGTTTGAAGCCGCCGTGGCCGAATACTTTGATGCCGTTGTCCTGGTACGGATTGTGAGAAGCCGAAATCATGACCCCGGCGGCGAACGGGCCGGTGCGGGTGAGGTACGCCACACCGGGCGTGGTGATGACGCCGGCGTAGCGCACTCTGACGCCGCGGCTGGCCAGGCCGGCGGCGACGGTGGCTGCGATCCACGGGCCCGATTCGCGCGTGTCGGCGCCGATCAGAATCTCGGGGTTCGCATGGGTGCGCACCGCGTCATCGCCGAGGGCCACGCCAAAGGCGTAGACCGTGGCTGGGTCGAGCGGGTACTTGCCGGCCACACCGCGAATGCCATCGGTTCCAAAAAGCTGTTTTCCCAAGGAAGTTACGAGTCTCCTTATTCTTTTTCTTTCGTCATGGTCACCGTTACGGTGACGGCGGGCGTGGAGCGGAAGCGCACGAACGGATCGCCGGCAAAGGCGTTCACCTGGAAGCGCCCGCTGGTGGTCAGCGAGGAAACATCCACCGGATCGGTGCTCACCGAATTGACGCGCGCCACGTGGCTCTGCGGGCCCAGGATCGCCAATCGCGCCGGCTCGGCGGTGGCGCGGGCCACGCGATAGTGGTTGTGGGGCTCGCTCCACCGTACCGACACCGGCACGCTGCGCTCCAGGCGCTGTTCGAAGACGAGCCGCACCTGCGAGGGAATCGCGCGCACGATGTGGACGCCACGCGAAAGCCGGACGTTGGCCGCGCCGATCGGAAAGGTGCGTTCGCCGGGCGCCGCGTTGCTCATGTCCAGGATGGCGGCCGGATGCTGGCCGCCGTCGCCCAGGCCGCGCAGCTCTCCGGACGGGCCGCGCAGTTCGAGTATGATTTGCGTCACCGGTTCCGAGCTCAACTCCAGGCCGTCCGCCAGGTTCTTGTACTCGACGCGAGCGGTGGCGAAAGTGGAGAGCTCCGGCTCGCTGGCCACTACCGCCCAAATCAGCACGGCGATTGTGAGCGCCAGCACCTTCCACCAGAAGTTGTTACTGATCAGCCCGGCCACCCACTGGAGCGTCTTCATGAGCGGCCTGTGCCTTCCTGTGAGGGCTCCGCCGGCGGAGGCGAATCGTGCCTGAAGGCCAGTGTCAACTCCGCCGCGGAGTCGTCGATCTGCGCCGGCGAGGGCCGCTCGACGCCGAAATGCCGGTGAATCCGCTCGAGCACTTCCGGCACCGTGAGGCCCTGCGTCAACTCGCCAAACGCCGCCACCGAAATGCGGCCGGTCTCCTCGGAGACCACTAGCGACAGGCAGTCGGTCTCCTCGGTGATGCCGATGGCGGCGCGGTGGCGCGTGCCCAGCTTGCGCGACAGGCCGGGATTGATGGTGAGCGGCAGGAAGCAGGCCGCGGCGGCAATCCGGTCCTTCTGGATAATCGCCGCGCCATCGTGCAGCGGCAGGCCCGGCTGGAAGATGCTCAACAGCAGATCGCGCGAGACCTGCGCCTCCAGCCGCACGCCGCTTTCGATGAACGTGCGCAGTCCGATGTCCCGCTCGAGCACGATCAGGGCGCCGGTCTTCTGTGCGGCAAGTTGTTCCACCGCCATGAGGATTTCGTTAGCCGCTTCGGGCGCGTGGAACCCTCCGGCGAGGCCCAGCAGCCGCCTGCGGCCGAGGCGCGCGAGCGTGCGCCGGATCTCGGACTGGAAGAGCACGATCACCGCCAGGCCAATGTACGGAACAATCAGCGACAGCACCGAATGGAGCGCCTCGAGACCTGTCCACACCGCCGCCACGTAGAGACAGACAATCACCGCGATCCCCAGCAGGATGGCGCCGGCGCGCGTGCCGCGCACCACCATCAGGCACTGGTAGACCAGGAACGCGACCACCACGATATCGATGGCGCCGGTGGCATCGAGGTCCGGCAGCGACGGTAAGTGTGGAAACAATTGCGGCATGGATCGGTGATCGGGACCGCTAAATCCCGAACCTTCATCTTAGCCCAGGCTCGGATCAGCGGCTCCGCCGGCTCCACCAAAAAGCGGTCAAGCCTACGAAAAAAACGCCGGAAACAATGCAGTCGCCGGGGCGGCTGATCACGAACGTCAGAATCAGGACAGCCGACGCCATGGTACACCCGAGGAGGGCCAGGCCGGCGGTCGTCGTCCAGGGAATCAGCACGAGCACGCCGCCCAGTATTTCAACCACGCCGGTGAAAACCCGGAACCATTGGCCAAGGCCGACCTCCCCAAACAGCCTGACCCAAGGGGAATCGACGTTCGAAGGGAACTTCTCTGTGCCGAAAAGGACAAACGCCACGGCTATCGCCGCGCGCAGCATCCAATCAACCAGTACGTTGCGCGGCTCGCGCAGGTTTGCCTGTTCGAACATGCCGGATTTAGACACCGGAATCAGCGGAGTGGTTCCCGTGGCGAGGGGGTGACTGGCGCTAAGACCGCGAGAAGGTGTTGCTTTGTGGGGCAGCTTGGCGAGCTGCGGTCCGATTGCCAACCGCCCCGCAGGATGCCATCCTGCCCCACAAGACCCCCCGGCTACAATGAAGCATGCCTTTTGCTTCGATCCCGGCGGCGCTCGAGGAAGTGCGTGCCGGGCGCCTGGTGGTGGTGGTGGACGACGAGGACCGCGAGAACGAGGGCGACCTCACGATCGCCGCCGAAAAGGTCACACCGGAGGCGATCAACTTCATGGCCACCCACGGCCGCGGCCTGATCTGCCTGGCGCTCACCGGCGAGCGCTGCGACCAACTGCGGCTGCCGCCGATGAGCCCGCTCAACACCTCCAACTTCGGCACCGCGTTTTGTGAGTCGATCGATGCGCGCGAGGGCGTCACCACCGGCATCTCCGCCGCCGACCGCACCTGCACGATTCTCAAATCGATCGACCCGGCGTGCCGTCCGGGCGACCTGGCGCGGCCCGGCCACGTGTTCCCGCTGCGCGCCCGCGATGGCGGCGTGCTGGTGCGCGCCGGCCAGACCGAGGCCGCGGTGGACCTGGCGCGCATGGCCGGCCTCTCGCCCGCCGGGGTGATCTGCGAAATCATGAACCCGGACGGCACCATGGCGCGCGTCCCGCAGCTCAAGGAATTCTGCGACGCCCACGGGCTCAAAATGATCTCCGTGGCCGAGCTGATCCGTCACCGCATGCGCACCGAACGCCTCCTGCGGCGCGCGGCGGAAGGCTCCATCGAAACCGAATTCGGCGCCTTTCGCACGGTCGCCTACTTGAGCGATCTCAGTCCCGAATATCACCTGGCGCTGGTGCGCGGCGAAGTCATCGGCCGGGAGGGCGTGCTGGTGCGCATGCATGCCCGCTGCGTCTATGGCGACGTGTTTGGTTCCACCAGTTGCGATTGCGGCCGGCTGGTGCGGTGCTCGCTCGCGGCCATCGCCCGCGAAGGCCACGGCGTGCTGGTTTATCTGCACGAAACCGGGCCGGGCTTCCACACCGAAGATTCCCCGAGCGGCCCGGCGCGCATGTTGTCCCACACCCGCGAGTTCATGCACTACCAGGGCGAAGCCGGCCAGCGGCAGCTTCAGCATGAGCACGGCATCGGCGCGCAGATTCTATCCGACCTCGGCCTCCACACCATCCGCCTGCTGACCAATCACCCGCGCAAAATCGTCGCCCTGGAAGGCTTCGGGATCGAGGTCGCCGACCAGGTGCCGATCGGGCATTGATGCGTCCGGCAGCGCGGGGAGTCGCCACTGTTTTCCCCACAGCGAGTGGGTGCGCCTTTGCCGCTGGCGTGCTTGCTTTGATACTATTCCGGAAACGAAAACGGTGATTGATCGTGGCTGCGCGCGCGGGCCAGACTACTGCGACGGGACCTGGCTCTGCGCGCGCGCCACGGTGCGGAGAGTGATATCGACATGGTCGTCCACGCGGAGGAAAAAAGTGCTGGGGTTCTTAATTCCCCATTTCTGATACGGCACGCTGAAGCGGGCGGTGATGGAATAAACGCCCGCGGCCACGCGGACCTCGACCGGCGCGGTCAGTTCGTGTTCGGCGCCGTGAATGGCGAAAACCCCGTGCACCTGCATCTGGCTGATGCCCTGCGGCGCCAGTTTGCCTTCCACACGATCGGGGCGAAACACGATGTCCGGGAAGCGCTGGCTCTCGAGAATCTCTTTGTGCATTTTGCGGTCGCGCGTGTCGTTGCCGCTCGAGCCGCTGCGCGCATCCACCAGCAACTCACCGGAGGCCTTGCCGGAAGCCGGATCGAATCGAATAGCGCCGCGCTTGAACTGGAAGGAGCCGCGCACGGTGTGCAGCACGTCGCCCAGGGTGAAATCGACCTTGGATTGCGCGGGGTCCATTTCGAGCGAAAGATCCTGCGCGGCAAGCGGCGAAATCAACGCCAGGGCACAGGCTGTCAGAAACAGGAACGAACGAAAGTGTTGAATCATGACGTCAACATTTGCCAGCCAAGGGCGAGCCCGTTGGAGGCGCAATCGAAATAAGAGAGCTCGCCCACATGCAGGGCCAATATGCGGGAAAGCAAACGGGGACGGGCGGCAAAAGCGCGCAGCACGCGGCTGCGCAGGCTGCCATGGCGGTCGAGCAGGAGCATCAAATCGGCCATGAATTCTGGACGGCGGCCCAGCCGCCGGTGGGCGGCCTGGTAGCGCGAGAGATCGCCCGCCTCGATCGCATCTGCAAGCGCCACGGCCTGCTGAAACAGCAGGCACAGACCTTCTCCGGTGATGGCATCCACCGATCCCGAGGCATCGCCGACCAGCGCCACATTGCCGCGCCAAACGCGCGCAAGACGGCGTGAGGCTGAAACTCCGCCGCGCTCGCTGGAGGCAGCGCCGGCGGTGGCCAGGCGGCGCGCCAGCAGCGGAAAACGCGGCAGCACATGGTCCAGGCGCTGGCGATGATCGCTCGAAATCAGCACCACACAGGTTTCGGCGCCGCCGACCGGGGTCACATAAAGCTGGCAGCCTTCGCCCCAGTGAATCTCCATGAAGTCGCTCCAGGGGGCGATCGGGTAGTGGCGGCGGAAGCCGTAGCGGCGGCTGTCGAACGCGGAGGCATCCAGACCGGCCCAGCGGCGCACCACCGAATTGCCGCCATCGGCGCCTACGACCCACCGCGCGCGCCAGAGCTGGCCGCCGATGCGCACGCCGTCGCGCTCCAGGCCGGAAACGTCTGCGCGCCACAGCATGCGCACACCGGCCTGGGCGGCGCGCTCCACCATCAATTCGTGCAGCGCGGTGCGGCGCATGCCGAATCCCACGCCTTGCGGGAAGGGGGCTTCCACCGCCAGATCGGAATCGCAAAAACGGATGCCGCGAAAGGGCCACCCGCCGGCCGCTTCGAGCGAAATGCCAAGCGCGCCCGCGGCAGCCACGCCATCCGGCATGATGCCCTCCCCGCAGGCCTTGTCGATCGGCGGCGCGGAACGATCGGCGAGTGTGACCTTGCAGCCGCGGCTGCACGCGGCGATGGCCGCGGCCAGCCCGGCGGGGCCTCCGCCGACGATGAAGACATCGGTGGATTCAGCTAAACCGGGCGTCATAGTGAATTGTGCATCCGCTCCCTTACGGACGCGGCTCAAAGAGAATCGGTTGCGAGGAGAAACCTGGAGCAAGACGCAAGACAACGCGACCGGACTTGTCTACCAGAGCGCGCTTCCCATGCCTCCAGCACCGACGGCGGCCGGCTGCAGCCGCGCCAATTCCTGGGCGTAGAGCGGATTGTGCGGGTACTCGCGCACCAGCCCCTCGAGCAGCGTCCGCGCCCGCCAGGTATTGTGGTCGCGCAGCGCCGCCACCGCCAGCAGCAGTTTCGCAAAGGGCGCCAGGTAGTGGCCCTTTTCGGCAGTCAGCTCCAACTTCTCGATGCCCACCGCCTTGTCGGTCTCGCCGCCGGCCAACCGCAGCAGCCAGCGCAAAGGGAGCGGTTTCACGCTCAGCATGTAGTTCTCGACGCCAATCGCGATCCACGCGTCGTACATTTCCGGATGCGCGGCCAGCAGCCGCTCCGCCAGGACACGGCTGGCTTTCATTTCCTGAAACGACGCGGCGTAGCGCGTCTCGATCAATGCCATATAGTCGGAGTGCAGGCCGTTGGCCAGGATGGCGGCGAACTGGCAATCGGGATTCTGCGGCGCGCGCGCCGCCAGCCGGCGAGCGGCATCGAGGTCGGCATCGAACTTGCCCTTGACGGCTGGATCGGGCGAGAGCTTGTGATCGGTGTAAAAGTGCTGGTCGTGAATGAAGAACTGCGACTGTAAAATGTGCAGGCGGTCGAATTCGGAGAACAGATACGCGGCGGCGTCGGAAGCCGGCCCCAGCGGATCGGCGGGATGGGTGCTCTGCCAGTCCGCAAAGGTGCGATGGGCGTCGGCGAATTGAAGATCGTACATCTGCCGGTAGCCCACTTCGAGCGGCGTTTCGGCGCTCGCGGCGGCGGCCAGCGCGCAGAAACAGCAGGCGAGTATCAGGGCGCGGAACGGCATCGCATCAAAGGTCGAGCACGTGGAGGGCCAGCGGCGCGGTAACAACCTCTTTAGAAGTCCTCTGAGACAGCTTAACACCAGTTGTGACGCGGCTTTGGCGAAAAGTGTTACAACCGGTGGAAAGTTTTTGGGATGATTGCTAACTTTTATCCCCTCAAATCCTGAAACGCCGCTTCAATTTCCTGTTTGGCCTCGGGGCTGGGTGGAACCAGGGGAAGGCGCGGAGGGCCGCCATAATAGCCGTTCAGGTCCATGGCGTACTTCAAGCCGGGAATGCCGTACCTCGCGGTCACCAGCGCGGAGGGGCGGCCGATGCGGTTCTGCCAGTCCATGCCGGCGGCTTCGTCGCGCGTGCGGAAAGCCTCCCAAATGGCGATCGTCGAGTATGGCGATGCGTTGGCGTAGGCAAGAATTGCACCGCAGGCTCCCATCAGCAGCGAAGGCCACAGGGTAGGCGCCGAGCCGACCAGCACCTGGAAACCATGCTTCACTTCGCGGATCATCTGCATCACCTTTTCGAGATTCCCGGAGCTCTCCTTGATGGCGATGATGTTGGGATGCTCGGAAAGCGCGGCCACCGCCTCGGCGGGAATATCCACGCCGGTGGTCTGCGGCCAATTGTAGATGATGAGCGGGATCTTGGCGCGGTCGGCGACCGAGCGGTAATACAGCATCTGCGCATCGCCGCGATTGATCAGGTTCTTGTAATAATGCGGAGTGCGCACCATGGCGGCTTTGTAACCCATCTCGGCGGCGCGGTTGGTGAGCGAAACCGTCTCGCGCACGCTCTCGACGCCGGTGCCGGCGATGAGCAGTTTTTCGGCGGCGGCGTGCTTGGCGACCAACTCCCACACGGTGTACTTTTCCGCTTCGGTGAGCATCACGCTTTCGCCGGTCGAGCCCATCACGACGTAGCCGGAGAGCGTCGTGCGGTTCCACTTTTCCACGTTGTGCTGAATCTTGGCAGTGTAGAGGTTGCCTTCGTAATCGAACGGAGTCGTGATTGGTGGGAAAATACCTTGTAGTTTCATGATAGGTTTGAGACCGCGAAAAGCGCGGCCCAACACTCCACGATAACAATGTTCTCGCTCGAAATCGATTCGAATGCGGATGGCCGCGACCTGCTGATTGCGGAGTTGTGGGAGCTGGGCTCGGCTGGGATAGTGGAGCTGAGCGACACGCGCCTGCGCGCCTTTTTTGAAGCTGCTGCCAACCGCGCGGGACTGCTGGCGCGGTACCCGTGCGCGAGAATGCGCGAAGAGGAGGATCGCGATTGGGTGCAAGAGGCGCGCGAATTGTTACAGCCGATGGAAGTGGGCCGCCGCTTTTTCCTGGTGCCGGAATGGCGCGACGATCCGGCGCCGGCCGGCCGCTTTCGCATCGCGGTGAATCCGGGGCTGGCGTTCGGCACCGGCGTGCACGAAACCACGCGGCTGTGCCTGGAAGCGCTCGAGGATCTGGTGAAGCCGGGAATCGAGGTGTTGGATGTTGGAACCGGCTCTGGGATATTGGCCAAGGCCGCGCGGCTGCTGGGCGCATCGCGGGCGATCGCGTGCGATATCGACGCGGAGGCCGTGCGTATCGCCGGCCAAGGATTCGTCGGCTCGGCCGATGCGGTGCGATCGGCGTCCGTGGACCTGGTAGTAGCCAATGTCAGCCCCGAAGCGATCATCGCGTTAGCCCCGGAGTTTGCGCGCGTGCTGCGGAGGGGTGGAACGTTGGTGGCGAGCGGCTTCAATGTTGGGGAAGTGGGAGCCGTGAAGGCGGCGTTGGCGGGGGTTCGCGAGGTGCGGTGCAAGGGCGAGTGGGCGATGATTGTGGCGGGGTAGGGGTTCAGCCAAGGTCTTGTCACAAAACCTGCGACCGATGTGGCGCGTGCACTCGTGCGTGCCGTGTCGAGACTTTTCTCGACACGTCTTTGCGCAGAAACCAAAGCGTCGGCACGAGCGCCGACGCGGCACGCACGAATGCGTGCGCCACGTCGGGATGGCGAGGTTATTTGGCCGCGACTTCACTTTGCGGGAACTTGTAGCGAGCTCAGGTGTCTATTGGAAGAGGAGTCGTTGTGCCGCGCATAGCCGCAGTATTGTCGGCCTCGTTGTTGATTCTTGGTATGGCTGCGTGCCGGCGCGCCCATGGCGGCGCCCACGGTTTCATGCTGGACATAGCGACACAAAGGGAGTGTTTCGGTGACGGGCGTACTGTCATTGCTACCGCGACTGGCGGGCATAGGGCCAGGCTGAACGGGGATGCCGATTTGCCGATCGCCGAAGCCGCTCTAAGGCTGCGGGAAGTCATGAGCCACCGCGCCGAGAGACTTGTGTTCGTCATGGCTGATGCGGATATTCCCTGGGGAGAGTTCCTGGAACTGGTCGACCATGTCTGGCCAGCGGCGGACGTAGTGAGCATAATTACTCCGCAGGCGGTTGAACATCGGCGCGGTCTCTGTCTGGCGTTTTCGTGCGGGAACTGTGCAAGGCTCCGGTCTTTCCATGCGCCACGATAGGTGCGTTCGCGACCGTATGGATCGCCCTGGATGCATATGCACGAATGATGCATACTTGTGCACATGAGAACCACGTTGAGCGTCGATGAGAGCTTGATCGAGCGTGCTCGAGAACTGACAGGCATCCGCGAAACGACCGCGCTGGTGCAGGCAGGTCTGGAGGCGCTGATTGCGCGTGAAGCAGGTAAGCGGCTGGCCGCACTGGGTGGCACGAACCCGCGGATGGCGCGCATTCCGAGGCGGCGGCCTGCCGACTGCGTCTAATACACCTCCTCGTAGAGCAACGGGAAGCGCGCCAGATCGATCATCATCGTTGTTCCGAGATAATGAATCGGATCGTTGCAGGGGGGCGACCACCTGTCTACGATGTGATAACGCCCGCCTTTCGAAGCCTCCATGATCCACTTCGCCCCGTCAGTGCCCGTCGGCCCTTCCGGATCTTGGGTCGGCAGTTCCCAGAAGCCGAAATGGTCGAGCTGTTCGCGAAAAAGCTGAATGTGGTCTTTCGAGAGTTTCCCGGTAGTATTGCGGACCAAGGTTCCTGTCCGGAACCCGCCTTTCCCATTGGTCTCTTTGGATGTCAGCAGTCCCGTTCCATCACTGGCTATGGTCAGGCGAACGCAAATTGGGTGATGGAAAGTCCGGAGATACAAGAATCGGTACACCTCCTCTGCTGGTTTCTGCTGGGAGATTTGCCAAATCGAGGGTTCCTGCAACGCCGCAAGGTGTTCCGAGTACCAGTCCGCCAGAAACTGATGCCGGCTGGGTTTCTCGTCCAGACTTCCGGCGGGGAAATACTCGACGCCCGACGCACCTAATGCGACCAGGGCTATGGCGAATCCGCAGACCAAACGCATCGGAGCGGCTCCTGACACAATCATACCCAAGGGGCGAGAATGGGGCATGGCTAATCTTATGCCGGCGGTGTTCTTCGGGCATGGAAATCCGATGAATGCCTTGAGCCGCAATCGCTACACCGAGGCGTGGGCGGAACTGGGGCGCACGATCCCGACACCGAAGGCGATACTCTCGATTTCGGCGCATTGGTTCGTGCCGCAGACGGGCGTCACGGTTTCCACCGCACCTCAAACGATTCACGATTTCGGAGGGTTCCCGCGCGAGCTTTACGGGGTCCAGTATCCGGCTCCGGGCGACCCGGAGTTGGCGCAACGCGTGCGGAAACTGCTGGCGCCGGCGGCCGTGACGCTGGACGAGAGTTGGGGGCTCGACCACGGCACCTGGTCGGTGCTGTGCCACGCTTATCCGCAAGCGGACATTCCGGTGGTGCAGCTCAGCATCGACGAAACCAAGCCGGCGGGCTTTCATTATGAAATCGGAGAGCGGCTGGCGCCGCTGCGCGAAGAGGGCGTTCTCATCGCCGGTAGCGGGAACCTGGTTCATAATCTGCATGCATATGCATGGGGGCGGCACGACGTGGAGCCATATGACTGGGCCGTCCGCTTCGAGCGAGAGGCGCGCGACAGAATTCTCTCGGGCGAGGACGGGGCGCTGATTCAATACGAGAAGCTCGGCCGCGAAGCGCTGCTTTCGATACCGACGCCGGACCATTACCTGCCTCTGCTGTACGTGCTGGCCACGCGGCAACCCCGGGAAGTCGCCACCTTCCCTGTCGAAGGTGTGGATGGCGGATCGGTATCGATGCTGGCAGTGAAGGTGGGGTGAGCGAGAAACATACTCCCGCAAGCGGGGCGTTGGCAAGCTAATTAGGAACGAGAATTTGGCCGGTCTTGACTGCGCGGGCATCATTGTTCTCCCAAAGATCGATGGGGACAGAATCAAGGCACTTGTCCGAGCGGGCCGCCCAGCAGTCTCTCGATCCCCTGGGCAAGAATCGCGGGAAGGGTTCGCCCCTGCCACCTTTGTACGATGGTCCCGTCGATAGCAATCAGGAACGTGGCGGGAACCTCTCTGACTCCAAGTCGACGGGCTAGCTGACCATTCCGGTCGAGCAGCAAGGGGAACTTGAGGTGCCAGTCGTAGCTGGCGTTGAGGACGGCATCGTGCGACGGTTGCGAGCCAGGCACGAGAACCGAGGCATCGACAATTGCGACCCTGAGTCCGCGGGGGCCGTATTGTTGAGCCATGCTGGCCAGGAACACGACTTGATTGCGCGAAGGAGTGTCGGCGGTGTCGGGGACCGTTTGCAGGAACGCGAGAAGGAGAGGCTGCGCGGGTAGGGCGCGAAGATGGAATGCGCCGCCGCGGACATCCGGCAGAGTGAGATCGGGCAAGGTGGAGTCGGGCCCGGACCGGCAGGGGGTGGTCAGGGTGAGGATAAGGACCGCGCAGAACGGCAAGACCAGTGCGCGGCTTTTCGTTTCCGAGACGGTCGCCGGCATTGTGCGGCCTTCATTGCCACGCGCCGATGTTGTAGCCGGAGTCAGTAGGCAGCGGATTGCCCCAGAAATCCTGATCGCCCATGGAACATGTGCCGACAATGCCGCTGCAGACGTCGGTCCCGGCGCCGATGGCCGCCGATCCCGGCAGCAGGGTGAAAGCCGCAGTCGGCCGGTCCACACTGTGATACGACGGCGTGTTCAGCATGGGATCGGTGAAGAGGCTGTGCGCATCCTGGCCTGACGCGGATTGGTAGGATGCGAAGCTGGTGTAATCGACGCCGTTGAGACTCCAGTCGGGCGCCGCGCCGACGGTCCAATAGATGTTGTTGTCGAGCGCGAAATCCGAAGTGGTCTGAATCAGATACGGCACGGTGGAGTAGATAATGTTATTCTTGAAAAAATTGGAATTGGTGCCGCTGAAATTAGCGTTGACGGTGTTGAAGGCGGGGCCCGGAGTTGCGGGATTCCAATAAAAGGTGTTGTTGTAAACCTGTACGCCGTCGAGGGTCCCGCTGATGGCGGCGCCGTTCGTGTTCATGAAAATCTCACCTGAATCGGGGCTGTTGGCCAAGCGCGCATTATTCGAGCAAACATTATATCGGATGATGTTGTCGGTGCTGACGACATTGTCCGCGCTGAACACGGAGACGCAGTAGCCGATGGAATCATGGCCGTAGTTGTATTGGACGATATTGTTAGTGTTCCAGACGTCAATGTCATAGTCACCGCCATCCCACATGCTATAGTCTTGAATGTCGTAGGACTCATTGTTTTGAATCACGCAGGTGTGGCAATACAAATCCATAAGTCCGCCGGTTCCGCCTCCGCATCCGGGATTGGGAGGGCATTGTCCGCTGTTGTGAACCACATTGTTCTGCATCAGGCCGTTGGTCACGACAAAGAGCGTCATGCCTATTGCAGAGACGTTGTACACCGAGGAGTTTTGGATGGTGATGTTGTTCCCCAGCAGCGCAGGCGATGTCGAAGTCGCGAACACCCCTGCATCGATGAAAATGCCGTTGTAGACCGGGCTATCATGGGCTGTCACGCCATCGATCACAATGTCGTTGATCGTTTCTCCGGCATTCCCGATCGTAATAAAAACCTCTCCCGAGTCATTCCCAGCGGCGGTGTGATGCGCGCCATGGATGTTTAGGTTGGTCAGCCGGAAGTGAGTGTAGGCGGTGTTCGGAGCGGTACCCGCGATATTGACGCCGTAATAATTTCCGCCGACGATTTCCAGATTGTTGATCTCCCATCCCTGCTGGCCGATCAACTGCACCGCTGCCGTGTTCATTCCGCCATCGATGATCGGCTGAGGCCCGGCGCCGTAGGCGTCGATCACGATGGGGGAGCGGGTGGTGCCAGACCCGAGTGGCTCCAATATGCCGCTGCAGGTTGTCCCGCGACTGAAGAGAATTCTATCTCCAGGGTTGAAAGTCGTGGCGCTGACCGAGGCCAACGTATTCCACGGGCTGGATTCAGTCCCGGTGCCGTTGCTCGCGGCGGAGCAGTCTACATAGTAGGGGCGATGGGGTAGGCGAGAGGGGCGAGGTACGCCGGAGTAGGGCTGGTTGCGGCCGCCGGCCGTGAGGCAGATCAAAAACACCAGGGCGATGTACCCGAGAGATTTCAGTCGGGGCGGCCGTGTGGGCTGAATCGACTCCGAGATGACCATCCCCGCGGCTCCGGTAGCGGCGGCAAGCATTTTGTCCGGGTCTCCTTTTTGACCTCCAAATGACGGCTATCATTTTCCCGCACCACTCTTGTTCGCGTCAATGCTGAGCCGCGCCAAATCTCACTCGGCCCGTGTTCCACTCCACGAACGCTCCAGAGGATGTCTCCGTTCCAATGCTGACTCCCTCGTCCGTGCGGCTCACGCGTCAATATTCCGCTCTTTCGTCGGACTCGTGTCTCCGCCCTCAACTCCAGCATGAGCCTGTTCATGTCCTTTCTCATTAGCGCCTACAAACACAGAAAACTGTTTGTGTGCATCGCATCGATAAACTGCTCCATATTGCTGCAGGCTCCTTTCGAGGGATTTTGCTTGCAGTTTACGCAAAACCCCGCCGCAGCGCTTTCGCAGCATCAATATCGGTAGCTTGCCGTGGGCAAAACGGGTCCAAGTCGCCCAGGCCGGGAGGAGCAGACGGTTGGCGAACCGGCTGAGGTGATCATATTTTGGTAACCTGCTGAAGTGCGTTTCGATCAAGCCGAGTATGATCTCAGGTGCGAGTGGGGGTTGGCCGGGCGCCGCCTCAAGGAGGCTGAGGACGCATCAGACGTTGGCGTACTAGACATCGTTTCAGTCATGGGTCGAGTGGCCGCGCAGCATCTGGCTCGTTGCCGCTGGGCACCCTTCCTCCAGAGCGCCATAGAGGCTCAACGCGAAGGCCGGGCTCTCACACAGGAGGAATCCGCCGTTATAGAGACGTGGAACGCCGAATGGACCCGCCTCAGCTGCCTCGCCGGCCTTTGTGCACCGGATGGGACCGATTTGCAGAAAGAAGGGACACCATGACACGAAGTCCATTTGGGCCCGGAAATCACTTCGGACGTGGCCACCCCAAGGGCGGCCGCAACAAGCGGAGCTTGATCGCCAAACAGTTGCTCGACGAACATAGCGAAACGATCAGGCGCTAGCACTGCGGATCTGGCCGGAGGCCAGCCGATTGCAAGAAGCGCCGGGAAGAGCCTGTGAGTCTCTCGATCGGCCTTTGCCCGTCACGCATCTCGGTGGCGCTTCAACTCCGATTTCGAATATGAGGTAACTATCCATGTCGACAGAAAAAAAGAACAACGGCCGGTTTCCCCGGGGAACCAGCGGCAATCCCTCCGGTCGCCCCCAAGGAAGCCGCAACAAGGCGACAGCCCTGATGGAGGTAATGCTGGAAGGAGAGGCGCAACAACTGACTCGCAAAGCGATCGAACTGGCCAAGACGGGAGACACCCAGGCCTTGCGGCTCTGTCTGGATCGCCTGATGCCTCCGCGCAAGGACCGGTTAGTGCTCTTCGACTTGCCGCCGATCCGCTGCCTGGACGACATCTCTACGGCGATGACGAGCCTAGTCGGGGCCATTAGTGAGGGAAAGATCACGCCGCAGGAAGGCGAGTTAGTCTCCCGGATCCTGGCGGAGCAGTTCAACGTGATCGCCACGCGGGACCTGGAGCGGCGCGTGGAGGCTCTGGAGACAAGACGATCATCCGGTGAAGACAAGGTTACGGTCATAAAGTGACGGTGATTGGACTGCAAACAGAGACTTCCGCCTGGGGGGATATTTCAAGGAGGCGATCCCGAGTCGCCCAACAACACTGCGGCTGGAGCCCGGTGGGCTCCGACACATTGGGAGATTGGCCCCAGAACCAGGAGGGGCGAAAACGAGTCGGCGAACTCGTCGCCACCGCCGCCAGGGAAAAATATGGCATGCTCACTGACCTGTATTTCGCCTGTTGTTTACAGGCAGCATGGGGGAGGGCCACCAACGACTGTACATCCACAGTGTTACTGACCGCCGCAGCTCGCAGCCTTAGGACACTTCCGCTTCCATCTCGCGCCGCAGCTGGCTCATCCTGCGAATCGCCCGAGCCAAGCCGGCCTCCGTCGATCCCAACTCATAATCCTGATCGCCGACCTGGACCAAACAGTGAGCAGCACCAGAAGACGATCAGGGGTGCGCACTTCTTGGGTTGTGATCCATGATGCAAGAGAAGAGCGTGTGGTCCCCGCATCGAGAGCTCGGGATGAGCATGGATGGTCGCTCTCGATTCCATCGATGCGGCCGTCGGCTCGAAACCGCGGGCCATGATCACG
>JBEKKO010000036.1:0-44027 GCA_050010695.1 Bryobacteraceae bacterium | reverse complement strand
GGCGATCCATCCCCTCGACCAGATCAGCCTCTGTGCTTTTTCCAGACAGGCTGAGCCGCCGGAGAATGCCCATCCGTGAAACGGCCGCCCTGGGAGGTGGCTGATATCATCCGCAAGTCTGGCCGGCGTTTCATGGACCGCTTTGAGAAATACCTCGCCTGGCCGCAGTGCCAGACCAACGCCCGCGATAAGTGGTTGGCCGCTCGCCAGCAAGAGTTACTGCCAGTGGGCTACTACCACCTGGTGTTCAGCGTCCCGCACGCCTTGGTCCCCCTCATTTGGCAGAACAAAAAAGTCCTCTTCAGGCTGCTCTTCGAGGCCAGTGCCGAAACGCTCCTGGAGGTTGCTGCCGATCCCAAGCACATTGGTGCCGAGATCGGCTTCCTGAGTGTTCTGCATACCTGGGGCCAGACCTTACAGCCGCATCCCCACGTTCACTGTGTGGTGCCCGGCGGCGGGTTGTCGCCGGATCATCAACCGTGGATCCGTGCGCCCAATCACTTCTTCCTGCCGGTTAGGGTGCTGAGCCGGGTCTTTCGCGGCAAGTTTGTAGCGGGGCTACGACGAGCCTTTCGCCAGGAGAAGCTCGTCTTCTTCGGAACCTGCGGATCACTGGCTCAGCCGAAGACGTTCTATGATTTCCTGCGAACACTATTCCGCGACGACTGGGTCGTGTACGCTAAGAAGCCTTTCGGTGGGCCGGAACACGTGCTCCACTACCTTGCCCGCTACACGCATCGCGTCGCCATCTCGAATCATCGCCTGGTCGAGATCGCCGATACTCAGGTGAGCTTCCGCTGGAAAGATTATGCGCACCACAGCAAGCGCCGCGTAATGACGCTGACCCACGAGGAGTTCTTGCGGCGTTTCCTCCAGCACGTCTTGCCTCGCGGGTTTCCCCGCATCCGCTACTTCGGGTGGTTTGCCAACCGCAGGCGTGGAACGCTCCTGCCGCTTTGCCGTACCCTGCTGGCCCTCCAACCAACACCGGTTCCGATAAAGCCGGCCGTGGCGCCGATGCTCTGGCTGTGCCCTTGCTGTCAGGCACCCATGCGGGTCGTCGAACGGCTGACGGCCAGCCAACTACGCCGAGAGGAAAGTCGCCCGGTCAAACGCCTTGACAGCTCTTAACACCGCACCACGTTCGTTCACTGGGCGTGGCTTCGGCGACACCTTACTTCACGTGTGTCTGCTCCGTCCACACGACTGCTTTTCGTCGCCCGCAGTGCCTGACAACGGTATTGCCGCAGCCCTTTCCAGCCGGGATCTCGCCCCGCCCCAGTCCTGCAACCTCCGCCAGCCGTACTCTATCCCGGACTTCACTGGAGACATCAGCATTCAAAACCCATAGGTCGCGGCACCCCAGGCGCCGCGCCAGCCGCTTCCGATAGAGATCTAGCGTCAACCGACCGAGGCCCTGATGGACAACTCCACCCTTCCGGTTTCAACCGCTTCGATGTACTCAACCGGCAGACCACTTGCCGTCGCCAGGGCTTTCACGGTACAGCCAAGATCCTGACGGGCGTGGCGGATGCACTTTCCAAGTGCCGATGGGATCGAAGGCAAAGCGCCGGGAGATCTTGGCCCTTTGTGGCCCAATGCCCGACCGACTGGCCTTTTTTGGCCCACCCTGTCGAACGCAGAATCAACAACTTGCGGCCATCGCTATTGATCCTGAAGGGGTTGTTTTACTTTGACACGGTAGAGGTCCGGCGTTCGAGTCGCCGCGGGCCCACCACTGTTTTCAAACACATTAAAGCTGACGCTGGTGGAGCTTAGCCTCCGGAACTATCAAGGGGTGCGCTTTTACTTGCGCGGTTCGAAGCGCACTTCAACCTCGGTTCTCACTTTGACGGGGTGACCGCCTTGGACCGGCGGCTGATAACGAAACTGAGACCACGGCACAGTCTCACACAGTTGCGCGCCGGTTTCGAGCTCGGAGATTTTCCCTGCCGGGTCGATGTCGACTTTGCAACGAACCGTTCCCCCCGCGGGCTCCCAAAGGGGCGCAGTTAGAACGCCTGGATTCGCAATCAGAAAAGCGCTTTGTTTATCCGCCGGAACGGCAACCTCGGGGATGTCTTTGTCCTCGACCGCGGCGTCTTTCTTGGGTTCCGCGGAACCGGTGCCGCTGTCCGCCGCCGTAACGGGCCGTATCCGCTTGACCAGGAATACGGGCCGGGCGGGATACCGCTTCACCATGGAGCACAAAAGCGAGGCATTCGCATCGATCGCATCGAAGGACAGGTTGCTCCAGGCCATCCTGACGACACGCTGGCAGCTCGATTCGAGCGGATAGCCGTTCTTGCCCTGGTCGGGATCGCCAATATCATCAAAGGCCTTTTGCGCGTAGACGCCCTCGGCAATATACTCGCTCCCGTGGACTACGTCAGCGGCCGTCATAAAGAACAGGCGGTAGCGATGCAGGCCCTCCCACAGGTACACGGTAGGTCCGCCCGCGTTCAGAGCGGCATCGGTCGCCCCGTTCGATACCACCAGAACCTGGGCCTTTCCCTGGATTCTGTCTGGCGCGGTTGCGGCTTTCTTGGATTCTTTGGCCGGCTCGCTGGAGCAGCCGCCCAAGGCGGCAAGCGTCAGTACGAGAAAACAGAAAATGCGTGTGTTGCAGTTCATTCGTCGTGCCCTCGCTTTCGAGACGTTCTCGTCCGAATCTGAAGGTATCACGGGGCATCGTCGCTTACAACGCTGTAAGCTCCTCGAAGGCGCCGTTGGAGGAATACCGATTCCATTTTGGCCGCATCGCGCCCACGCGCGCATGTGGCGATCCGGATCGGGCCCCTCCGCCCTACCAGCGCAGCCAGGAGAATAGACCGGGCTGTCGGAATCCTTCGAGCGTCCAGATATCGCCGCTGGGGTTACTGACCGAGGTGACAAAAGATCCACCGTCGGGCGCGAGGCTGAAGCCGCGAACCTCGGCGGCGAGGGAAAGCGGCAATCCGCCAAGCGCCTTTTCGACACGCGTATCGATATCCATGCACGCGATGACGCGGCGGCGATCCGCAGTTTCACTGATGCCGTAGAGCAGCTTGCCATCGCGACTCCAGCCGAACACCAACCAGCGGTTCTGGGTGAGCGGGAGACTCTCCTTGCCATCTTCGGATACCAGCGTCAGACCATCGGTGGTGACACACGCGATCCAGTGGCCATTGGCGCGGTTCCACCGGGGATGAGCCGGCAGACAGCCTTGGCGAATCACCGTGGGCACGGAATTCCCGCCCGAGGCGGCTTTGACCAGCGACCAATTTCCCCCGTTGTTGCGCAGATACGCGATCGAGGAACCATCGCCATTCCAGGAGGGGGACCTCTCATCGGCATTCTCCATCGAGAGCCGAACGGGCTTGCCGCCGGCGACGGCCGAGACGTAGATCGAGTGGCTGCTGCCGCCGGCCACACAATACGCGAGGCGGCGGCCATCGGGCGAGAAGTTTGGCTCGCTGATCTCGGCCACCCACGCCTGGCCGAGATCTTTCCTGGCCACCAGCGGCCGGTCCCAGCCTTCCCGTACGCTGCGCAGCCAGATTTCGGAGTCGCCTGTGCGGTCCGTCGAATAGGCGAATTGGTCGCCGCCGGGAGCCCAGGACGGGTCGAACTCATTGCGCCTGGTGCCGTATAGAGTCCGCACTGGCGACCCGTCCAAAGGAACCGAAATCACATCGAAATTGTCCTCGCTGGCGATGAAAACGATACGCCTGCCGTCGGGAGAGACGGCAGCTTCGACGGCATCGTTGGTGAGGAACGTCAGCGGACGCATGTGACCGTTGCGCGTATCGACAAGCTGCAGGTCGGATCCGAAGGAACCCGGGGCCGGACCGCCGAAGACGACGTGGCGGGCATCCGGCATCCAGGAAAATGGGCTGGCACGCTGCACCATGGAAAAGGTCTCTCGTGGCTGCCGGTCGGGCCAGGAAATCACCCAGAACTCGGAGTTGCCGTCCCAGCGGGAAATCCACGCGCCCAGGCTTTTGCCGCCGGGCGAAAATGCCAGGTAGCCGGACTGGTATCTGGCGGAATCGAAGGGGCGCCCGGTGAAACGCCGCGGCTGGCTGCCGGAATCGGCAAACCACAATGAGAGGCGGTCCTTGCCGGTGGGGTCGGCGCGCAAAAATGCGAGCGTGTTTCCGCGGCGGCTGATGGCGGCGGACGCACCGCGTTCGATTACCTCGGCCGAGCCGCCGGTGGCGCCGATGGCATATAGTCCGCTCGCGGAGGCGCCGGCGTTGAAGAAGTAGATGCGGGAGTCGTCCGGTCACCAGAAGGGCCCTTCGCAATCGGTGGCCGAATTGGTGATCTGGGCCGCCATGGGAGAGTTCAGGTCGCGGACGAAGACTTGGCGCACCCCGTTGGTGGCTGCGGTAAACGCAATGCTCTTTCCATCGTTGGAAAACACCGGCGAGTGAGCGACCTCGCCGGAGATGGTGACCGGCCGAATGTGGCTGGCCGCCAGGCTGGTGGCCGATGGCGGGATCAGCAGCTCACCGGTCCCTATGACGCCGATCGCCAGGCCGGCGAGGCCCACCAGTATGGGAACCACTTTGCTGCGGCGCGACGGTTTGCGCTCAGGCGCCGGACCGGGAGCGCCGGAGGCGATTTCGTCAACATGAGCACGAATGGTCTCCAGTTCGCGCTGCAGATCGGCGGTGGAAGCGTAACGTCCGTCGCGGTCCTTTTCGAGGCAGCGCTCCACGCACCAGCGCAGTGGCTGAGGAACGGCCGGGTTCAGTTCCGCCAGCGGACGCGCCCGTTCCTCCACGATCGCCGCCATCGTGTTGATCGCGCTGCTGCGCGCAAAGGCGACCTGGCCCGAAATCATCTCGTACAGCACCAGGCCGAAGGAGAACTGGTCCGTCCGATGGTCCAGCGGTTCGCCCTTGACCTGCTCGGGACTCATATAAGTCGCGGTGCCGACCACAAAGCCAGGCGCGGTATGGCCCGAATCGGCGCCCGCCGCCGTCGCCTCCCGGCGCACGGATTTAGCCAAACCGAAATCGAGTATCTTGACCAGTCCTTGGCCAGTGACCATGATGTTGGCCGGGTTGATATCGCGGTGGATGATGCCCGCCTGGTGTGCTGCGGCCAATCCAGCGGCTGCTTGAATCGCCAGATCCAGCGTCTTCTTGAGCGGGACCGGGCCCCGTGCAATGACGGCCTTCAGCGGTTCGCCGCTCACCAGTTCCGTGACGATGTACGGGGTGCCTTGCTCCATGCCAACGTCGTAGACGGTAAGAATGTTCGGATGGTTCAGGGAGCTGGCGGCGCGAGCTTCGAGCGCAAAACGGCGCTGGCGGTCGGGATCCGCGATGCCCTCCTGGCGGAGCACCTTGACCGCAACTTCGCGCCCAAGACGCTCGTCCTGCGCGCGATAAACTTCACCCATGCCTTCGGCGCCTAACAGCGCCGCGATACGGTACGGGCCAAGATGACTGCCGGGGGCGAGGGACATGCCATCAGAATAATCGCATTCGTTTGCGCGCAACGCAAGGCCGCCGGTGAAACGGGGCGGGGCTCGAAGAGCACCGCTGCCCAGCCTCGCCCGCCAGAGCGTGTACGGGCGATATACTGTTGACCAGAACAACGGGATTCGATTGCCCGAAATCGAGCAGGCCGCGGTGGCTCGAGCGATTCACACCGACTGAAGGAGTTGGAGCATGCAGCGTCCACGCTTTTCCGCGGTCCCCTCGCTGGTGGGGAGCTTTCCGCACAGCGACCCGCAAGCCCTGATCGAGCGGATCTTCAGCCGATTCGCGGCGCTGCCCGCGTGGCCCCAGTTGCCGGCACGGGACTGGCTGGAGAGCATGTACGTGCAGTACTCGGAGGGCCTGCCGGGGGCGGTGGTAGACCGCGCCACCGGGCGCATCTATTTCAGCGCGGGCGACGGGTTTGAAAGCCAGTTGGAAGCGTTCTACCACGCGGTGGTGGAAGAGGACGTCGAACGCTTCGCCATCGGCCGCGACTACGCGTTGGGATTGCACCTCTTCCTCGAAACCCTGCCCCGCCTGGGCGACGCCCGGCCGCAGTGGTTGAAAGGACAGGTGACCGGCCCATTCAGCTTCGCGATGACGGTCACCGACGAGAACAAGCGCGCGCTGGCCTACACTCCCGAACTCCACGAAGTGGCGGTGCAGGGTATGGCGATGAAGGCGCGCTGGATGGCCCGGCAGCTTCGCGCAGCGGCCGATGGCGCGCTGGTGGTGCTCGACGAGCCATACCTCTGTTCGTTCGGTTCCGCCTTCGTCAACGTGTCGCGACAGGATGTGATAGCGGCCATCGGCGGCGCGGTAGAAGCCATTCACAAGGAAGAAGCCCTGGCCGGGCTGCATTGTTGCGGTAACACGGATTGGTCGCTGGTGCTCGGCACCGACCTGGATGTGATCAATTTCGACGCGTACGAATTCTTCCAGGGTCTCTCGCTCTACCCAGCCGAACTGGACGCGTTTCTGCGGAGAGGCGGTGTCCTGAGCTGGGGCATCGTGCCCCCCTCGCGTTGCGGCGCCAGCCTGGACGCGCGCGCCTTGCTAGCCGTGCTGGACGACCGCATCGGACAACTCGCCTCCAAGGGCATTGACCGCGGCCTGCTCTACCGGCACGCGCTGCTGACGCCTTCCTGCGGACTGGGGACGGAGACCGTCGAGAGGGCGGAACAGACGATGGATGCGCTGGTCGAATTGTCGAACCTGGTTCGGGAACGGGAAGGGTTCTCATGATCGTCGCCGTGATTGGCAAGGGGGGCGTGGGGAAAACCACGATAGCTTCGCTGATCCTGCGGCGTCTGATCGAGTCCGGAGAAACTCCCGTACTGGCGATCGATGCCGACCCGTCCAACTGCCTGGGCCACGCGCTCGGGATCGCCACCGGGCGGACACTCGCCGACATGCGCGAGGAATTGCGTAGTGGCGCGGGCCGGCCGCTCTCGATGGCTTCTTCCGAATGGTTCGCCCTCCAGGCCGAGGAAGCCATGGTGGAGAATGCCGGGTTCGACCTGCTGACCATGGGGCGTCCCGAGGGCAAAGGCTGCTACTGCTACGTCAACAATCTGATTCGCGATCATCTGGACCGCCTGGCGCGTTCCTACCGCCACGTTCTGGTGGACTGCGAGGCGGGCCTGGAGCACCTTTCGCGGCGGACCAGCGGCCGCGCGGATGTGCTGGTCTGCGTTGCCAACCGCTCGCGCATGGCGGCGGAGACCGTCCGGCGATCGTTAGACCTCTATCGCGACATGCATGGCGGCCCTCCGCCCAGGGCCGACCTGGTGCTCAACCAGTGCGAAGCGGGACAGGCCGTTGTTACCAGATGCGCCCCGAGCGCTCCCTTTCGCCAGGTGCTGGCGGTACCCGAGGACTCGCAAATCGCGGAGTTCGATTCCACCGGAGCCTCGCTGCTGAGCTTGCAGGCCGCTTCTCCGGCGGTGGCGGCGCTGGCCGCCTGGGAGGCCGGCGGATGAAAGTAGCGGTGGCGGGGAAGGGCGGCGTGGGGAAAACCACCGTGGCCGCGTCGCTGGCCCGCTGCTGGCGCGACCTTGGCTACCGGGTGGTGGCGGTGGATGCGGACCCCGACGCCAACCTGGCGGGAACCCTCGGTTACCGCGGCCCGGCCATCACGCCGCTGGTGCAATTGAAATCGTTGATCGAAGAGCGCGTCGGCGGCGGCGAGGGATGGGGCGGCTTCCTGCGCATGAACCCGCGCGTGGATGACATTCCGGGGCAGTTCGGAGTTGAAGTGGACGGCGTGCGGGTACTGGTGATGGGCACCATCGAACGCGGCAAACGCGGCTGCGCCTGTCCCGAGAACATCCTGCTCCGCGAGGTGCTGAACCACCTGATGCTGAACGGTCACGAACGCGTGGTCGTGGATATGGAAGCTGGGCTGGAGCACCTGGGCCGGGGAACGGCCGAAGGCGTGGATGCCATGCTGGTGGTGGTGGAACCGGGATGGGCCAGCCTGCAAACTGCGGCGCGCGTGGTTTCGCTGGCCGGTGACCTGGGAATCCGGCGGACCTGCGCGATCGCCAACAGAATTGCCTGTGCAGCCGATTTGGATTTCGTGCGCGCCCACCTGGCGGCGACCGAGATGCTGGGCGTCCTTCCCGCCGACCGCGATCTGGAACTGGAGGCCCGCACCGGCGAGATCGACCGCTGCCGGCCATTTCATCGGGAAATGCTGCGAATTGCCGGGCTGCTGGGAGACTGAAGAAATGCCGAATGCCGAGAACCGCTCCGCCGATCCCGCCGCGCGGGAAATGCTGGTCCGCGCCGAGGAATTGGGCGCCAAAACCGTCTGGGACCGTCACGACGACCTGAAGCCGCTGTGCGGATTCGGCGAACTCGGCCTGTGTTGCGACGTCTGCTACATGGGGCCGTGCCGTATCGATCCGTTCGGCGAGCGCGCGCAAGTGGGGGCGTGCGGCGCCGATGCGCACCTGATCGTCGCCCGCAACCTGGCGCGCGCGGTGGCGTGCGGCGCCGCGGCCCACAGCGATCATGGGCGCGAGGTGGTGGAGGTTTTTCGCGGCGCAGCCGAGGCTGGCTCCGCTTCGGGATACGCCATCTCCAACCCCGCGAAGTTGCTGGCGCTGGCGGCCGAATGGGGCGTCGAATCCGCCAACCGGCCGGAGCGCCACATCGCGGCGGACCTGGGCGCTCGCATGGCTTCGCAATTCGGCTTGCAGGACGGCCCGCTGATTCCGCTCGAGCGCGCCCCCGCCGAGCAGCGCCGGCGATGGGAGAAGATGGGGATCGCGCCGCGCGGCATCGACCGCGAAATCGTCGAACTGCTGCACCGCACTCACCAGGGCGTGGAATCGGACCCGGTGGCGCTGCTGCGCGCCGCTATGCGCGCCGCGCTGGCCGATGGCTGGGGTGGCTCCATGATCGCCACCAACGTGCAGGACACGCTCTTCGGTGGGCCGTTGGCCATCCGCTCGCGCGCCAACCTCGGCGTGCTCGAAGAGAAGCAGGTCAACATTCTGGTCCACGGCCATGAGCCGGTGCTCAGCGAGATGCTGGTGGCGGCCAGCCGCGAGGGCGACATGCTCGCGCTGGCGCGCCAGGCCGGCGCCGAAGGCATCAACATCGCGGGCATCTGTTGCTCGGCCAACGAAATCCTGATGCGGCAGGGCATGCCGGTGGCCGGCAACTATCTCCACCAGGAACTGGCGCTGCTCACCGGCGCGGTGGACCTGATGGTGGTGGATGTGCAGTGCGTCATGCCCGCCCTGCCCCAGGTGGCCGCCTGCCATCACACCAAATTGGTCACCACTTCGGCCAAGGCCCACATTCCGGGCGCGGAGCACATCCCGTTCGATGCGCACGACGCCAGGCGCACCGCCAGGGAGATGGTGGCCCGCGCCGTGGAGGCGTTCGGACACCGCGATCCGGCGCGGGTGCACATCCCTCGCCAGAGCATGGATCTGGTGGCCGGCTTCACTAACGAGAACCTGCCGCACTATCTCGGCGGGCGGTTTCGCGCCGGATACCGGCCATTGATCGACGCCATCGCGTCGGGCCGCATCCGCGGCGTGGTGGCCGTGGTGGGCTGCAACACGGCGCGCATCTGCCAGGACAGTCTTCATCTGGCGCTAGTGCGGCGCCTTTTGGCGCAAGACGTACTGGTGGTGCAGACCGGGTGCAGCGCCATCGCCAGCGCCAAGGCCGGCTTGCTGCGGCCGGAAGCGGCCATGGAATTCGCCGGTCCGGGGCTGCAGGAAGTGTGCGCGGCGGTGGGCGTGCCGCCGGTTCTGCACCTGGGCAGTTGCGTGGATAACTCGCGCATCCTTTTGGTGTGTTCGGCGCTGGTGGCCGAAGGCGGCATCGGCGGCGATCTCTCGGAGTTGCCGATTGCCGCGGCGGCGCCGGAAGCGATGAGCGAAAAGGCCGTCACCATCGGGCTGTACGCGGTGGCGTCGGGAGTCTTCACCGCGTTCACACCCGTCCCGCGAGTGGCCGGAAGCCGCGTGGTGCGCCAGTACCTGGAGCAAGACGTCGAACGGGAAACCGGCGGGCGGTTCCTCTTCACCAACGATATTGAAGAGGCCGCGCAGGGGATTCTCGCCCACCTCGATAGCAAGCGCAAAGCGCTGAACCTGGTGCCCATGATGTACCAGGACGGGGTGCGCTCGAACGGAGCGGGCTCGTTCCGGTCTCTAGCAAGCTACGTTCCCCCGGCCGGGCTGGCCTCGCTCGGCTGCGGCAAGGCCCAGGAGCGGAGCCAGTTGCGGCCTCCGGAGGAATGACGTGCGCCCCGAGCTGGTTTTCGATCGCGATCATTGCCTGGCTTGCCGCAGTTGCGAACTGGCCTGCTCGGTCGAGCATTCCGAAAGCGGAACGCTCGAAGCCGCCATCGCCGAGGAGTTTCCACCCACGCGGCGCGTGGTGCTGGCTGCCGCCGGCGATGGTCTCGAAGCGCTGCGGTGCGAACAGTGCCTGGAGCCGCTGTGCGCCTTCGCCTGCAAAAGCGGCGCCCTCCGCCGCGACCCGGCCAGCGGCCGTGTGACGCTGGACGATGCACGCTGCGTCGGCTGCTTCATGTGCCTGATGGTGTGTCCCTTTGGCATCCGTCCGGATCCGGCGCGAGACCGCGTGGTGCGCTGCGACGTTTGCCAGGGCCGCGTGACGCCGGCCTGCGTGGAGGCTTGCCCCACCGGCGCCTTGCGCGCGCACACGCCGCCCGACGAGCGGGTGCGCAGCGACTTCGAAGGGCGCGTGGTGGTGGTGGGATCGTCCGCCGCCGGAATCGCCGCCTGCGAGGCCGCGCGCGAGCACGCTCCGGGATGCTCCATTACGCTGGTCAGCGCCGACGTAGCACCCTACTCGCGGCCGCTGCTCTCCTACGCTCTGGCAGGCCGCCTCCAGCCGCAGCAAACCGATTGGCGCGCCGGAGACTACCTCGAGAACGAGCTGGGCGTTCATGTGCTGGGCGGGCGCAAAGCGGTGCGTCTCGAATCCGGCCCGGGAGCGGTGGTGCTCGATGATGGAGCGGAACTGGCCTTCGACAGGCTGATTATCGCGACCGGCGCGCGGGCGGCGGGGCTTTCCATTCCCGGCGCGGACCTGGCCGGCGTGTTCGTGCTGCGCGACGCCGAAGACCTGGAAGCGATTTCGGATTGGTGCGGAAGGGCAGCCGCAACGCCGCACGCGGTGGTGCTGGGCGGCGGCAACGTGGGCTTGCAAGCGTGCGAGGCGTTCCTGGCGCGGGGACTGCGGGTGACGGTGGTGGTGGCGTCCGGGCACCTGCTCTCGCAGATGGTGGATGCGGAAGCCGGCCGCCGCATCGCGGACCTGTTCCGCGCGCACGGCGTGGATGTCCGCACCGGCCGCGACGCCATCGAGGTGATGGGCACTGCGCGCGTGGAAGCGGTGCGCCTGGATAACGGCGAACTCCTGCCAGCGGACGTGGTCCTGGTGGCCAAGGGCATTGTGCCCAACGTGGAATGGCTGCGGGGAAGCGGCATTCGAATCGGCCGCGGGATTTGCGTGGATCTCTCCGGGCGCACCAGCCTGCCGGGGATCTTCGCCGCCGGGGACTGCGCGGAAGCGCCCGACCCGTTGACCGGCCGCCTGTCGATCGGCGGGGTGTGGCCGGTGGCGTACGAAATGGGCCGCGCGGCCGGCAGCACGGCGGTGGGCATCGAGCGGGCGTCGGCCGGCGCGCCGCGCATGAATGCTTCGCGGTTCTTCGGTGAGTCGATCATCTCGGTCGGCGAGGTGCGGCCGGAGCGGCTGGCAGGCGCTCGAAGCGAAATCCAGGTCAACCGGGACGGCGCTTACCGCAAGCTGGTTTACCAGAATGGCCGCCTGGCTGGAGCGCTGCTATACAGCGACATCACCGGCGCCGGCAGCTATTATCGGCAATACCGTTCGCGGGAGTTGGCAGGCGGAAGCGCCTGCCCCACTGTAAGGGAGTGAACTGATGTCCAGGATCATCGCATCGGCGGCAATTCGCGGCGGTCACGCTTGCGTTCGGCGGGCGGAGACGATGCTGGCCGAGTCCATCGGCCGCCATGGCCGGGACACCGCCATCGGGTTTCCTTCTACCGCTTATGCTTTGCCCATCATCCTGGCGCTGACGGGAAAGCGGGTGGAGAGACTCGGGGAGCTGGAAGAAGCCCTCGGCGCCGCCCGCTCGTGGCTTCCCGCCGAACCCACCGACCGGCTCTGGCTGCCGTATCTGGGCGGCGCTCTGGATGCCGGCGCGGCCACGCTGGTGGCGCAGGAGGCGATTGAGGCCCTCAAACCGTTGCACGGCATTCCGCTCGCATTCGATTATTGGCTGGGGCCTACCACCGATGGCATCCTGCGCGAGCAAGGCATCAAGCTGGTGGATGGCCGCATGCCCGGATTCGCCGCCTGCGTGGGCGCGCTCCCCGATGACGAGACCGCCGAGCAACTGGCGCGCGACCTGCAAGAGCGCAACCTGCTGGTCTTCATGGGCGCCAATTGCGGCGGCGAAACCATGGCCGCGCAGCTCAACCGGCGCGGCGTCGAGATGAACTGGGAGACCTTCCTGGTCCCGTACGGGCCGGATACGTCGTCCATCGTGCACGCTCTCGGCTTCGCTTGCCGAGCCGCGTTCACTTTCGGCGGGCTCAAGCCGGGCGGGCTGAAAGAGACCCGCGAGATCCTGCTCTACAACCAGCGCCGGGTGTTCGCCTTCGTGCTGGCGCTGGGCGAGGTGGACGACGAGAAATACGCCACCGCCGCCGGAGCCATCAACTTCGGCTTCCCGGTGATTGCCGACACCGATATCCCGGAGATCCTGCCCAGCGGCATCTGCACTTACGAGCACGTGGTCTCGAACGTGGCCCACCGCGACATGCCCGCGCGCGCGGTGGAGGTGCGCGGCGTCAAAATCCACACCGTGGAGATCCCCATCCCGGTGCGGCACGGCCCCGCCTTCGAGGGCGAGCGCGTGCGCAAGGAAGAGGTCGCCATCGAGTTCGGCGGCAAGTACACGCGGTGTTTCGAATATCTCGCCAGCCGTCCCATGGACCAAGTGCAGGATGGGCTGATTCGCGTGGTTGGGCCGGAGATCGGCGACGTGCCGGAGGGCGCGCGCCTGCCGCTGGCGATCTTTGTGGAAGTGGCCGGCCGCAAGATGCAGCCCGAGTTCGAATCCATTCTCGAACGGCACATCCATTCCTTCCTTTCCGAACCGATGGGCGTGATGCACCTCGGCCAGCGCGACACGGTCTGGCTCCGCATTTCGAAGAAAGCGCGCGACGCCGGATTCCACATCGGGCACCTGGGGACGGTGTTGCTGCACAAGCTGAAGAACGATTTCCCCGCCATCGTGGACAAAGTGCAAGTCACCCTATTCACCGAATCCGCCGGCGTGGAGGAGTTGTACCCCACCGCCACGGCCACTTACCAGTCGCGCGACGAACGCATGGGGGCGCTCACGGATGAGCGCGTCGAGACATTCTATTCCTGCGCCCTGTGCCAGAGTTACGCGCCCAACCACGTCTGCATCATCACTCCCGAGCGGCTGGGCCTGTGCGGCGCCTACAACTGGTTCGACGGCAAAGCGGCTTACGAAATCAACCCGCATGGCGGCAATCTGCCGGTCCGCAAGGGGGATTCGGTGGACCCCGTGCTGGGGCAGTGGAAAGGCATCAACGACTTCATCCGCAACGCCTCCAACGGCGTCTTCGAGCGGTTCTCGGCCTATTCGATGATCACCGATCCGATGACTTCGTGCGGCTGCTTCGAGTGCATCGCGTGCATCCTGCCGGGGACCGGCGGAATCATGATCGTGGATCGCGAATACGATGGCGAGACCCCCGTCGGCATGACGTTTTCCTCGCTGGCGGAGATGACCGGAGGCGGGCAGCAGACGCCCGGGTTCATCGGCATCGGCACCATCTACGCCCTCTCCAAGAAATTCATCAGCGCCGATGGAGGCCTGGCGCGGCTGGTGTGGACCACCACCCGCATCAAGCAACGCCTGGGAGACAAGCTGCGGCAGCGTTGCGAGGAACTGGGCAAACCCGGCTTCTACGAGAAGATCGCCGACGAGACCGTGTGCACCGAGTTGGAACCGCTGATCGAGTACCTGGCCACGGTGGAGCACCCCGCGCTCGAAATGGGCGAGATGGTCTGAGGAGCCCTGAGCATGAGTCTGGACCTGAAACCGAAGAAATGGGCCGGCGCGCTGCGCGAGGTGACGTTGGGAGCGGGCAGCCGCCGGCCAATCGCCGTGGGCGGCGGCAACGGTCTGCCGCTCCACACCTTCGAAGCCGCGTTTCCGCATCGGCCGGCTCTGGCGCTGGAGATCGTCGACGTGGACCCGGTTCGCTGGGTGGAGAGCGTCCGCCAGCCGTGGGAAGGCGTGCTGGGCCGGCCCGCGGAGGCTGCCCGGCGAGCCGTTGAGTTCGGCGCAGACCTGCTGCTGGTCCACCTGATGGGCACCCACCCGGACCGCGGCAATCGCTCTCCGGAGCAGGCCGCCGCCGATGTCGCCGCCGTGCTGGAAGCGGTGCCGGTTCCCCTGATCGTGAAGGGGCCGGGCGCCGGCCAGAAGCAGAACGACGTGCTGGCGCGGGCGGCCGAGAGCAGCCGCGGAGAAGGGCTCGCGCTTCACTCGGCCACCAATGAAGACTACAAAACCCTGGCCGCCGTCGCAGTGGCTTACGGCCACATTCTGGTGGGAGAGAGCCCGATTGACGTAAACATCGCCAAGCAAATCAATATCCTGCTGGCGGATACCAACGTGGATCTGAATCGCGTGCTGATCGATCCTCTCACCGGCGGTCTGGGCTACGGATTGGAGTACAGTTACTCGGTGATGGAGAGAATCCGGCTGGCGGCCCTGGGGGGCGACGGCATGCTGAATTGCCCCATCGTCTGCCTGGTGGGAGAGGAGGCGTGGAAGGCCAAGGAGGCCAGGGTCTCCGCCGGCAAAGAGCCGCTTTGGGGGAGCCAGCGCGAGCGCGGCATCCACTGGGAGGTGGCTACCGCCATGACTCTGATCGAAGCCGGCGCCGAGGTGCTGGTGTTGCGCCATCCCGAGGCGCTCGAGAGAATTCGCAAGCAACTGGATTCGTGGTTTGGCGAAACTGGCGGAGGCGCTCCATGCCGTTGACCGGTTTGCAGATTTTCAAGCTTCTTCCCAACACCAACTGTAAGAAGTGCGGGTATCCCACCTGCCTCACGTTCGCCATGAAGCTGGCCGCGGGAAAAGAGTCGCTGGAGAAGTGCGCGGACGCCTCGCCGGAGGCCAAGGCGGCTCTGGGCGCGGCCTCGGCGCCGCCCATTCGAGGCGTCACCATCGGCCGGGGTGAACGAGCCGTCACGGTCGGCGAAGAGACGGTTTTCTTCCGCCACGAAAAGACTTTCGTGCGGCGTCCCGGGCTGTTCCAGACGTTCGATCCCGCCGGACTGGCGGCGGCCGAGCGCGATGCACGGCTGGACCACTGGCTCGGCATCCGCATCGAACGCGCCGGAGAGACGTTTCAGGTGGATGGCATCGCGGTGGTGGAAACGCCCGGAGCCGAGAGTGTCGCCGCCGCCGTGGCCGCCGCCGAACGCGGGTTTCCGGTGGCCATTCTCGCGGCGTCGCTGCTCGGCGCGACGGCGATAGCGGAGCGAATCCAAGAACACCGCCCGCTGCTGGTTCCACCTGCCGGCGCGAATCTGGAGGGATACGTCAGCTTGGCCGCACGGCTCGCGATACCGCTGGTGGTGGGAGCGCCGGACCTGGCCTCGCTGGCCGACCGGGCGCGCGAGGCCGTTCGCGCCGGCGTCGCCGATATTCTGCTGGAGCCGCCCGGCGCTTATCCGCGCTCGCTGCATCACAGCCTCAGCGCCATCCGCCGCGGCGCTCTCGATCGCATCCACCCCGGCCTGGGCCACCCGGTCTTCCTGCGCGTGGGCACCGGCGAGATCGAAAAAGCCGTGCTGGGAATTACCAAGTTCGCGTCGCTGCTGGCGCTGGCCGACTCCGGCGGGGAGACCTGGCTGCCCCTCTGGAACCTGCGGCAGAACCTCTACACCGACCCGCAAAAGCCGCTGCAGATGGACCCCGGCCTGTACGCGATCGGCGAGCCGAACGACCGGTCGCCGCTGCTGGTCACCTCCAATTTCTCGCTGACCTACTTCATTGTCTCAACCGAGGCCGAAGCTTCCGGCGTGGCGTGTCACCTGGCCGTGGTGGATGCCGAGGGATTGAGCGTGCTGACCGCCTGGTCCGCCGGCAAGTTTTCCGGCGACCGGGTGGCCAAAGCCCTCCGCCAGATGAAGGCCGCCGAACGGGTGAGCCACCGCACCGTGATCATTCCCGGATATGTCCCGGTAATCTCCGGCGAACTGGAGGATGCGCTCGGTGACGGCTGGCGCGTGCTGGTGGGCCCGCAGGAAGCCTCCGACATCGCACCCTTCTTCCGCGATGTCTGGGAACCATTGGCCCGCGATCTGGGAGCGCAGCCGTAACGCCGCCGATTGAATCGCCCGATGCCTTCGCACCCAGTCCGGTTCTCGCCTTCCGGCCGCTCCACCCTCGCCGCCGAGGGCTCCAGCATCCTGCACGCCGCCGAGTTGGCCGCCGAACCGGTGCGCGCGGAATGCGGAGGACGGGGCGCGTGCGGCCGCTGCCTGGTCCGCATTCTCGCAGGGCAGGTCCCCGAGTACCGCGTGCTCCGCCGCGAATCCGGCTTCCCTCATGTGCTCGCGTGCCTCACCCCCGTGCACGGACCGCTGACCGTCGAGCCGCTGGTGGAAGCGCAACTTCCCAAGCTGGTCTCGAGCGACCGGTACATCGGCACCGAGGTCCTTCCGGCATGGGCTCCCTGGCCACTCAAGCTCGATCCGCTGGTGGAATTCGGCGATCCAGAGGACCTCGGCGTCGCGCTGGATGTCGGCACCACGACACTGCGGCTGCTGCTGATCCGTCTTTCCGATGGCGCGATTGTGGGCGAGGCCGGAGCCTACAATCCCCAGATCGCCAAAGGCGCCGACGTGATCTCCCGCATCGTCGCGGCGGAGAAGGGCGGGCGCACCGAGTTGGCGTCCGCGGTTCGCCTGGCGGTGGTTTCGATGATCGCCGAAGCGGTGGCGGCTGAAAGCCTCGATCCCGCGCGCATCGGCGGCTACGTGGTGGCGGGCAACGTCACCATGATCCACCTGCTGTTGGGCGAGGATCCCTCCGGCATTCGTCGCGTGCCCTCGCAACCGCGCGCCTTGGCTTTTCCCCCTGTCGACGCCGCGGACCTGGGATGGCCCGGCCACGCCGGTGCCCCGGTGCACAGCGTTCCCGGCGCCGGCGGGTGGGTCGGCGGCGACATATTGGCCGGGGCGGTGCGCGCCGGGTTCTCGCGCGCGGCGGAGACGGCCCTGTACGTAGACCTGGGGACGAACGGCGAGATCGTCTTCGGCAATGCCGATTTCGCGCTGGCGTGCGCGTGCAGTGCGGGCCCCGCGTTTGAAGGAGGCGGCATCCGCTGCGGAATGCGCGCGGACCGGGGCGCGGTGGACGGCGCTTCGATCGACGGGGAAACTGGCGCGGTGGAGCTTTCCGTGATCGGCGGTGCTCGTGTCCGCGGTGATGTGGGGCAGGCGCTTTCGCCTGCCAACCCCGCGGAGCTTTCCGTGATCGGCGGTACTCGTGTCCGCGGCCTGTGCGGGTCGGGTTTGATCGCACTGGCCGACGCCCTGTTCCGCGCCGGCTGGATCGACCGCGGCGGCAGGCTGACCGGGCGCGTACCCGCTGAACGCCGTGTGGAAGGCAAGTGGGGCGCCGCCATCGCGCTCTCCGCCGACCAGCGGGTGGCGCTTTGGGAGCGGGATCTGGCGAGCCTCATTCGCGCCAAAGCGGCAGTTTTCGCGGGCATCCGCTCGTTGGTGAATTCGCTCGGCCCCGGCGGCCCCTCCATCGAGAGGGCGTATGTCTCGGGCAACTTCGGCCGCTATCTCAACCTGCCGGCCGCGGTGGGAATCGGACTGCTGCCGGACATCCCGCTCGGCCGCTACGGCTACATCGATAACGGCTCGATCGAGGGCGCCGCCCTGAGTCTGCTCTCACGCGAGTTCTTCGCCGAAATCGCCGCCTATCTCACCCGCGTAACTTACGTGGACCTCTCCGAACTCCCTGGCTACATGGACGAGTTCGTGGGCGCCTCGTTCCTTCCCCACACCAGCCCCGATTTGCTGCGCATGGGATGAACGCCGGCAGCGGCCCTACCGCGGCGAGTACTGCACGGTGATTATGCAGCCTTTACCCGAGCACAGGTTGGCGCCATTATTCACCTTGATGCCGGTGATGTGTTGGCCATCGCCATGGCCGAACTCGCGTTCGTCGGCATTCGCGGTGCGTTTCCACTGGTCGAATGGGAGCCCGCTGTGCGTGAGGTGCACTCCTTTGTTGGACGAGACGGATGCGATGGTAACCGATCCGGCGCCGTAGGTCACCTGGATCGTCCAGGGCTTGGCTGGGTCGACGCCGCATATCGCCGAGCCTCCGCAGAGGTCGCCGCCCGCCTCAGTGATTTGCAGGGTGTGCAGCACGCCCTTCGAATTCCGGTGCCGCACTTCGGCCGCGGCGTACTTCCAGGTCTTGCCTGCATCGAGTCCATCCGCGTGCAGCAGAATGGAGCCTCCGTCCTGGATGACGATCCTGGTGTCGCTGGAAGCCTGTATTTGCGATGGACTGCCACATATCAGCAGAACCGCGAGAGTGAGAGCAGTTACGAGTGTGAGCCGTGTCATGTGCTTGTGTGTTCCTTTCCATCAGTCGATTGTAGGCGCCGCCGGGTTGGCGCTCAGCAGTTCCGCGTGCAGGCGCCGGATCACCGGGCGGTTCAGGTAAGAGCGAAAATCTTCCGCCGGCCAGGCGGCCTTCAGTTCGCCGAGCGCGGCGGCAGCCTCGTCGGCGACCGGGCGGTTTGGCGCGCCGGATCGCAGCAGCAACACGCAGGCGCGCCAGAGCGACTCCGGCCGCTTGGCCGATTCGAGAAGGGTGCGCGCGCGGCCCGCGCTTTCGGCCGCTGCCGCGCGATCGCCGGCGGCCAGCGCCGCTTCCGCCGACCCCAGCAGCGCGTCCGCTTCCTCGGCCGGCTTGCCGGTAGCTTTTGCGAGGTCGAACGCTTTGCGGCAGGTCTCCAAACCGCGCGCCGCGGAACCGGAGCGGGCCAGCGCGAGACCCAGCGCCAGGGTGGCGCCGCACCGCGTATTCAGGTCGGTCGCATCGGCGTTCCGCAGCAGGGCCTCGGCTTTCGCGCGGGCCTCGCTGAAATGTTCCTGTATCAAAACCATTTGGAGGACGCTCAGCGGATCGAATTCGGCGGCCTGCTGCGGCAGCGCCGTGCCGTCGCCTTTGTGGCCGAGCATGGCGTCGATCAGGGCCACGTTGAGTCGATTGGTGGCCTCGCCCGCCGAGTTGCCGATGGCCTCGAAAACGCGCCGCGTCTCTTCGAACATGCGCAACGCCTGCGGCCACCGGTCCTGCGACAACTCGAGCGAGGCCAGCCCCTCCTGCGCCAGCGCCAGTGGGAGCGATGGCTCGCCCGGCTTCAGCGTGGCCAGCGTCTCCTCGAAGGCGCGGCGCGCGCCCGCATAGTCGCCCTTATCGCGCGCCGCGCGGCCCAGCAGGATCAAGGCCAGCGCGGCCTCCGTGCGGTAACTGCCCTGCCGGTAGTAGGTCAACCCGGCCTGCACGTTCTGCCAGCCCTGCGCCAGGTCCCCCCTCTGGATGCGGATGCTGCCCAGGTTCACCAGCGCCCGCGCTTCCGACCGCTTCTCGCCGTTCCGGCGGGCGATCTCGAGGGCTTCCTCGATGGTGCGCAAGGCCTCCGCGCTGCGGCCTTTGAAGAACAACGCGTTGCCCAGGTCGATCAGCCCCCGCGAGGCCAGGTTTTCGATGCCATCGGCGCGTGCGATGGCGATGCCGCGGTTGGCGTCGTCCAGCGCTTCCGCGGTCTGGCCGGCCTCGAGATAGACATTGCTCGATAGGAGCAACAGCTCGATCTGCTGCTGGTCGTTGCCGGTGACGCGGGCCGCCGAGAGCGCCTTGCCGATCAGGTCTCGGGCCTGGGCGGGAGTGCCGGCAAACCGGGCGCGAACGTAGAGGCACTCGGTCACGCCTTCGACGTTGGAAGCGGTCTGGAACAGATTCTCCGCGCGATCGAGCGAGCGCCCCGAGTCCTCCCGCGCGCCGGTCCGGGCTTGTAGCGCTCCCAGCCGCAGCCAGGCGGCGGCGCTTTGCGCATCCAGGCGAGTCGCTTCGGAATAGGTCGCCATGGCTTTCTTCGTATCCCGGTTGCGTTCCTGCGCACGGCCCAGTTCGAGCAGCGCGCCGCCGCGCTCATCCGGCGCCACCATGCCGGAAATCTCCTGGTACTTCCCCTCCGCGGTCTTGAACTCGCCGATCACGGTTTGGTGGATCGCGTCGAGATAGAGTTGCTCGACCGCCGGCAGCGAACCGACCGATGCCATCGCCTTCAGCAATTCGTCCTTGGCGCGTTCCAGGTAATCGAGTTCGTACCAGGCTTCCGCCAGGTAGGCATGCGCCATGGCGTAAGAAGGGTCGATCTCCGCCGCGCGCGCCAGCAGCTTGCTCGCCCGGTGATAGCTGCCGTTGTCGAGCGCAGCCAGGCCGTCGCGATACCAGACCACCGCGGCCGGCGCCGGGTCGCGGTGGCGCTTCGAATTCCACCACCAGGCTGCCACGCCGCCTCCGGCGCAGATTAGCCCTCCGGCCAGCGCGGTCATGGCGCGGCGCCGGGAGTGCAGACGCCTGGGAGTTTCGAGGTCGGCCAACAGGTCGCCGGCGGATGCGTAACGCTTCTTGCGGTCCTTTTCGAGCAATTTGAGGATGATGCGATCCAGGTGGCCCGGCGACTCTTGATTCAGCTTGGAAGGCTGCGGCGGCTCCCACGTCAACAATCGCGCCAGAACCGACGGCAGGCTGTCGGCGGCGAACGGCGCCCTGCCGGTCAGGCATTCATACAGCACCACACCGAGCGAAAACAGGTCCGAGCGCGCGTCCAGAACTTCGCCGGACACCTGTTCGGGTGACATGTAGAGCGGCGTTCCGGAGAAGCCTTCGAGCGTCCGCGTGGCGGACTCGGCGGTGTCCGTGCCCGCCACGCGCAGGGCGGCCGGCCGCGCGATGCCGAAGTCGAGCACCTTCACCTCGCCCGCCAAAGTGATCTGAATATTGCCCGGCTTGATGTCACGGTGGACGATGCCATGGCGGTGCGCTTCCGCCAGCGCCGACGCCACCCCTTTAGCCACTTTCAGCGTCTCTTCGATGCCCAGGCGCCGCTGGCTGAGGATGCGCCCCAAAGTGGCGCCGGACACCAGTTCCATCGAGATGAACGCGTCGCCGCCGGGGTCCTCGACGAACTCGTAGATGTGCGCGATGTTCGGGTGCGAGAGCGAAGAAGCGGCGCGCGCTTCCTTGAGCAGGTTGGCGCGCAGCTTCGCATCGTCGCGTCCGCTCAAACAGAACTTGAGCGCCACCCGGCGTCCCAGCGTGAGGTCCTCGGCTTCATAGACCACGCCCATGCCGCCTTCGCCCAGCTTGGAGACGATGCGGTAATGGGTGACCGTTGAGCCGATCATAGACGGGCGGATTTGCGTTGACCGGAGTCTCTCTCTTGAACTCCGCTGTTCGTGTCAGTATACACCCGGCTGCTTGTCACGGCACAAACGCAGCGCCGGCTGGGCAAAAATGCGGGCAAGCGAAAGCATGCCCCACCAACGCTGAGCGTGCCGCCGGTGGGGCATGCTTTAGCTTGCCCGTGTTAGATCTAGAAAGAGAGGCGTGCCTCTATCGAAGAGGCGTGGATGGATTCTTATTGGTGCGTTTTGTCGTGCCGTTCACCAGCGCTCCAAAACGACGGCGCCAATCCATGGCAGATTGACGATCTGCCCGCTGTAGATTTGCGCATCGTAGCCGCCGTTGGTTTGTTCCTGCTCGAACTCCACCTGAAAATCCGGCCACGACGAGTTGAAGATTTCCTTGTAGGGAACGCCGGCGGGAAGGCCGAGCCATGAGCTGTCCTGCCGCTGGTTCGGCGTGCCGAAGGTGACCACCGCGAAGAGACGCTGGCTGGAACCGCAGACAAAGGCCACCGTCAGATTCCCGGTGGCAACCACCTGGTAGTTTGCGTCGCCTTGCAAGCCTTTCGAAGAGTCGTTGCGCAGACCCATTAATTGCCGGAACCAGGCGAGTATTCGCGTGTTGTCGGTGGCCCGCGCAGGGGGAAGATCGTCCATTTGTGGGTTGATCCACTGGTCGTTGTTATCGAAGGAAAAGGCTACCGTTTCGCCAACTTCCTGGCCCATGAACAACATCGGTATGCCGTTTGAGAGGAGTGTAAGAGCGCCCAGCGCCTTGGCCATCTGATAGCCTTGGCCGAACGGCGGGCGCGCGGCGATGCGTATGCTTAGACTGTCCTGGCCGCTCACCATGTCGTGCGACTCGCCAAAACGGGTGGCCTGGAAAAACGGGCGTCCCCAATACTGGGGCTTGTCCATCTCGGCCTTGAGCGGTACGGAGTCGTCCCAACCAGGGTGCCCGCTGTCGTAGCTGGCCGCTCGGATCCGAAAAACTTCGTCGATTCCCCACTGCCCGTCCATGACGCCCCAGAAGGGATTGGATACATCCCACGGACTAGTGGCGGAGTTCTCAGCCACGCAATAGGGCCAGCTCCGCCCCTCCGCGGAGGCTGCCGCGCGCAGGGAGGAACGAATCATTCCTAAGAACTCCCAACCGCCCTGGCACTTCGTAACGATCGTCTGCGTGTCGTCGAAACGAAATCCGTCGAGATTGAAAGTCCGCCACAAATACACGGAGGCTTGGCGGAAGTACTCTCCGGCCATGGGATGGCCGCAGTTCATCCGGTCGCCATCGTAGTCTCCGTTGCGATACACGTCCGGGGCGATGCTCATCAGCGACGAGCCGAGAGAGTGATTGTAAACCACGTCCATAGTGACGCCGCGGCCGCTGGCATGAGCGGCATTGACGAAACGGGCCATCGCCGGCGCCCCGCCGTAGAAGTCGTCGATCGCAAAGTAAAACGACGGGTCGTAGCCCCAGGAGACCGCGGAACTGAATTCGTTCACCGGCATCAGGCCGAGAATCGTGACCGGGAGCCGATGAAGGTATCCGGGCTGCTGCAGCCGGCTGGTCGAGTTCAATTCGTCCGCCAGCAAATCGAACGAGCTGAGGGCGCCGGATTGCAGGTTGGTAAACCGCCTGGCGTGGATCTCATAGATCAGGAAACTCTGCCAGCCGAGCGTTTGCCAAGGCTGGGCGTGCGCCGCCGCGCTGACCGCGGCGACATCCAGCACGATGGACCAGGATGTGGAAGGGTCGGCGGGGTCTTCACCGAAAGACGTTTTCAGGCTGCCACCATCGTGAACGGCGCGCGCAGCCGGATCGATCACTTCCACGTTGTCATTGAGAAGGAACCGGTAGCGCGTCCCGGGCGGCGCCTGCGAGGTTGGAAGACTGCACCACCAGTAGAAGGTGTCGTTCGTCAACGTCATCGGAAACTCCTGGCGCGCCGGTCCGCCGGGAGAGGTTTCATCTACCAGGATGAGTGTGGCGCAGACGACATGCGGCGCGTGAACGGCAAAATAAACCGCGCTGCCGGTGGCCGTGGCGCCATGCGGCATTTCCCTGGCGGCGAAGATTCCGGCCCGCACCGCGGGGCTGCCAAATGCCGCCTGCATCAGGGCTGCGCGGTCGGGCGGATCTGCAAACTGCGTCGCGACACGCGCGCAAACGCCGTAAACGCCTTCCGTGGTGTACAACCTGGGCGTGAGCGCCGTCGGGGTGAAATACCGGCTGGTGTCAATCCAGGCGTAGGGTTTGGGCTCGGTGCCGGCGGACGGGAGCAGATCGATCGAGGTGGTGGTGTCAAGCGCCAGGTCCAGCGTGGCCTGCCACGTTCCATCGGCTTGCGGGGCTGCCGCTACGGTTTCGTAAGTTGGACCGTTGCCGACGGAAACCTGGACCGAGAGCCCGCCCCCGAAACTCGATGCCGGTTGAGGTTGGATCGAAAGCGGGACTGGTTGGATTGCCGGAAAGATACCGACCCAATCGCTGGCTCCCAGAGCGAATCGCGACACCGTCCCAAGCGCCGCAGGGTCCGCGGGAAAGGGCCTCTGAATGGCCGGGTTTTCGACGTTTTGCTGGCTGGTGACGGCGTAGCTTGCTTGGGGATAAATCGCCACACTGTAGGTGGCGACTTTGAAGAGAGAACTCCCGCCGTATGGTTGCGCCGAAGAGCATGCCACTGGAAAAGCCGACCCTTCGACCAGGTCGTTTAATGTCAATTGTGGAGGCGTCGCCAGGCTGGCGCTGTAGAGCACTTCCAGCGCAGCCGGAGTCAGCGCGAGAGGCTGGCTGCGCACGTCGCATTGGCCGCTCTTCAGCCACAAAAAGGCGCCATCGCAGGGACGCCAGACGCGGTTGCTTGCATCCGGTTCCCAAACCGCCGCCTGGTTGTTTGCAGCCGGCTGCATCAGCTTCAGATTGAAGCCCGCGGTCATCCAGGGCAGCAAGGTCACGCGGAAGGTGGATACGCCGTTGGCGTCGTCGCGCGCCGACTCTGGAAAACAGACGGGCTGGATCGTCGAATCGTAAGCATTCCAGACGTAGAGCTGCCCTCCACGGAACGCTTTTTGCGTGATGACTTGAAACGTGAGCACGTCGCCAGGGTTGAAGACCACACCGGCAGGAAGTGGATTCTGGTAGAGAACTCTCGGCGAGGACTCGAAGGTCCAGACTTCGGCCGGCGAGCCGAGAAAAAGCTGGCGGGTGAAATCGTCGGCTTCCCAAGTGCTCTGGCCCGTAGCGGGATCCGTGCAGTGAAACTTGAATTGCAGTTTGCGCGGATCGGGCGCGTCGGGCAGTTGAAAATCCACGCCGTCTTCCGTGGGTGTCCCCTTCGTATCCCAGACGTTGTTCCCGTCCCAGGCGGCTTGCCAGACGCGCATGTTCCATACGACGGCGTCATTGGCCGGCTTGTGATGCACAACAATTCCCATGGCGAACCTCCTGCATCATTTTATGGTGAACGCCCTGGGGGTTTTGTTACAGATGCGGACTGGAACCTGTCGGTTGGCTGCCAGATCATGTGCCCACGCTATCGGCGCGCGTCCGATAACACCCACAAGCCGCTTATGGCGATATGGTAATTCCGTTCTGGGCCAACACGCTCGGGAACGTGCCACTCCCCCCGAAGGCCGTGCTGATGTATCCGTTCCACTTGGCTTGTTGCCCCGCATCCGTGCCTTTTGTCGTATCGGCGTCGTAGCGATCAATGGTTGGCTGCGAAGCCGCGGCGGCGCTTTTTTGTGCCGCCTCGAGATCCTGTTTTGCGTCAGCGACGCTGTTGTAGGTTTTCGCCTTCAGCGCGATCAGGGCATTGTAATAATCCCGGGCCAGCAGCGCGGTGATATCGTAATGCCCCTGCTCGTGCACGAGCAAACTATCCTGATATGCCTGGAGTTTCGTATAGACCCAGCTAGCGACCCAGCTTCCGGCGTCCGAGACGTCGTCCGGATCCGCCGTTGGCGAATCGAATACTACCGTAACAACGATGCTGTCCCTGAGCTTGTACGCCTTGCCGACCGGATCCAGGAAGATACCTTTTACCTCCGCGTGCGCCTTGGTGAAGGCGGTCTCGACTGTCGTGTTCGGCCCCGGATTCGGGAGGTTCTTGCCCGCCCCAAAATCGGTCTTCCAGACCAATGTCTTACGCAGGTTGACCAGTTGTGATGCCATCAATGCCCGCGGCCAGTATAGCACCGGGGGCGCCTCGGCGGCCGCAAAACGTCCGTCAACTCTTCATACCGCTTTGCTGCTGCATCCCATGAAGAAGATCGGGTCAAGCGAGACGGGAACGGGCGCCGGCGTTGGCGTCGGTGTGGGCGTCGGCGTCGGCGTTGGTTTGCTGGTGCATCCCGTGAAGAAGATCGGGTCAAGCGAGAGAGGAATCGGCGTTGGCGTCGGCGTTGGCGTCGGCGTCGGTGTGGGCGTCGGTGTGGGCGTCGGTGTGGGCGTCGGAGTTGGCGTGGGGGCAGGAGTCGGCGCGGGCGTGGGTGTCGGAGTTGGCGTGGGCGCAGGAGTTGGCGTGGGCGCAGGAGTTGGCGTGGGCGCAGGAGTTGGCGTGGGCGCAGGAGTTGGCGTGGGCGCAGGAGTTGGCGTGGGCGCAGGAGTTGGCGTGGGGGCAGCCGTTGGGGCGGGTGTCGGGCCGGGTGTCGGCTCAGGCTCTGGAGTGGGGGTGGGTGATGGCGCGCCTTGCGCGTGGCATGAACTGACCGGGTCGCCCACGCTCCCTTGTCCGGCGTTAGCGTCAGCGTCCGTTGCCGCGGCGTCCAAAGCTTGCGACTGCGACAGTGGGGCAGGCGCTGGATCGGGAGACATGAAGGCTATCGGTTTCTCAGACGGAGCTTGGCGGCCTGGAGCAAAATCTGCATCTTAACGCCCGGGTTTCTCCGTCTGGCGAGGATCTCTCCCGCCCATCGGGTTCGCCTGTCCGTATCGAAATCGCGTCCGAAGACGATCGTCAGATCGAGGTACTTGCAGACATCGCGCTTGGCGGTAATTCCGTGCGCGGCCGCACGCTGGATTCCGTATCGAACCATCTCCAGGAGCCGTTGGTCACCGGCGGCCGCGCACTGCACCGGAAAGAACTTCTTCAGGTGCGCCAGCATCCATTCCTCGAACTTCCGCACTTCCAACTGCGAAAAGATTGCGAATTGTGCCTGCCGGATCGTCAGCATCGACCGCTCTCCACCCAACTTGTAAATATACACCCGCCGGCAGGGCGCCGCTGCGCCGCATCACATCCTGATCGCCGGCAACGTCTACGGGCGATACGGCTCGGCTCGAGGTGAGCGTGGGCGGCGTCTCCGCGCAGACTGGCGTGACGGTCCGCATCGGGAGCTGAGTTCCTTCCGCCCGGGCAGTGTAGCGATCAGGCGTTTCTACTTTTGCACGGTAATCGTTGTCGAGCCGGTGTCCGGAGGACTGGCGGAGTCCGTGGCCGTAACCGCGATGATGTGAGACCCGGCCGCCAGCGTTGTCGTGTCCAGCGAATAGGAGTATCCCACATTCGGGCAACCGGGCCGGCCTGGATATGCCGCGCACACATCCGGCCGGTTCGCGCCGTAAGTGGCCGCGCCCGCCGGCGTTCCATCCACCAGCACCTGTACGCCGCTGATCGCGGTTCCCACCGTCGAAGCGTTGTCAATTGCCCAGCCCGCCACCGTCACCGTGCCCGAAACGGTCGCGCCCGGAGCCGGCAAATCGATGTGCACCGCCGGTATCACGACAGCAGTGGCGGCGGCTGTGACAGTCACGTTGGCCGATCCGGTGTCGGGAGGGCCGGCAGAGTCCGTGGCCGTGACCGTGATGGTATGAGACCCGGCTGCCAGCGTCGCCGTATTCAGCGAATAGGAGAACCCCACGTTCGGGCAACCGGGCCGGCCTGGATAAGCCGCGCACACATCCGGCCGGCTGACGCCGTAAGTGGCATTGCCCGCCGGCGTTCCATCCACCAAAACCTTGACGCTGCTAATCGCGGTTCCCACCGCCGAGGCGTTGTCAATTGCCCAGCCGGAGACCGTCACTGTACCGGAAACGGTCGCACCCGAAGCCGGCAAATCGATGTGCACCGACGGTATCACGGCAGCGGCGCCGACCGTGACTGTCACGCTGGCCGAACCAGTGTCAGGAGGGCTGGCGGAGTCCGCGGCCGTGACCGTGATGGTATGAGACCCGGCTGCCAGCGTCGCCGTGTTCAGCGAATAGGAGAACCCCACGTTCGGGCAACCGGGTCGGCCTGGATAAGCCGCGCACACATCCGGCCGGCTGACGCCGTAAGTGGCATTGCCCGCCGGCGTTCCATCCACCAAAACCTTGACGCTGCTAATTGCGGTTCCCACCGTCGCAGGGTTGTCGATAGCCCAGCCGGCTACCGTCACTGTGGCTGAAACGGCCGAGCCTTGGGCCGGCGAATCGATGTGGACGGACGGTATCACGGCAGCGGCGCCGACCGTGACTGTCACGCTGGCCGAACCAGTGTGGGGAGGGCTGGCGGAGTCAGTGGCCGAGACCGTGATGGTGTGGGACCCGGCCGCCAGCGTCGCCGTATTCAGCGAATAGGAGAACCCCACGTTCGGGCAACCGGGTCGGCCTGGATAAGCCGCGCACACATCCGGCCGGCTGACGCCGTAAGTGGCATTGCCCGCCGGCGTTCCATCCACCAAAACCTTTGCGCCGCTAATCGCGGTTCCCACCGCCGAGGCGTTGTCAATCGCCCAGCCGGAGACCGTCACGGTGCCCGAAACGGCCGCGCCTTGGGCCGGCGAATCGATGTGCACGGACGGTATCACGGCGGCGGTGCCACCGGCGATGACCGTCAAGCTGGCCGAACCGGTGTTGGGCGGGCTGTCGGAATCCGTGGCGGTAACCGTGACGGTGTGAGACCCTGCCGTCAGCGCCGCCGCATTCAGGGAATATGTGAACCCCACGTTGGGGCAACCGGGACGTCCTGGATAAGCCGTACACACATCCGGCCGGCTGACGCCGTAAGTCGCCGTGCCTGCCGCCGTTCCATCCACCAGCATCTGAACGCTGCCAATCGCGGTTCCCACCGTCGTAGCGTTGTCAATCGCCCAGCCGGAGACTGTCACGGTGCCCGAAACGGACGCGCCGTTGTCTGGGGAGTCGATATGAACGTTGGGCGGCGCGACGATCCCGAACACGCCAACACCCGACGTTGTCGCCACGTAGACCTTTCCATTCACGACCGTAGGCACGATGAACTTGTTCCCGGTGCCGAATCGGTCGCGACCGTTGGCCGCCGAGTTGCTATTGTAAAGCTCAGTCGATAAGTCGGCGGCGTCGTACGCGTGGAGCACGGCGGGGTCGGTGTTCTCGGCCGCCCACACGATCCCGTTGGACGTTCCGTTGGCGGAGATCGAAGGCGTAGTCCCTGGATAACCGAAGCCGGTAGGCGAAAGCGAGAGCGGGTTAGCGCCGAATGCGCCGCCGGAGAAGCCAAACTGCTTAAGCTGGTCGCCTACCGCGCCATAATACAGATTGCCGTTGAACCACGCCGGACTGGACCACACGCCGCCGCTCAATGAACTTGGCAATTCCTCATAAATGGCGTTCGCGCCGGGAAGGAACTTACCCATGTTGTTACGGTCTACCACGTAGATATGCTCGTCCTTGCCGGCCCCCACCGCTAACATCCGGGTGTGCCCGTTGGCATCGGTCAGCGGGGGTAAAACCATGGCTCCGCCCGACCCGAGGTCGGCGTCGGATCCCGATTCCGACACCGTGTTCCACATCGTGAAGTAATCCGCCACGGCCAGGTTCCCGCTCGTCGACAACTTCACAAACCCATTGCCATAATCGCCATTCTCCGGCAGGCCGGCGCTGTTCAACGTGGTGTCGAATGTTCCGTTTCCCATCAGAAGATACAGATTCCCGGCCGAATCCGCAGCCGGGCCCGAACCCGCGCCCCACATTCCGCCGTCGCTTCCATTGGGTGTGAGATTCAAGAGACTCACTTGCGCGAGCGTGGTTTCGTTATAGCCGATAACCCAACCGGTATAGGGAGGGATGTCGCAGTGCGAACTCCAAGCCGTATATACCACGTTATTCAGGATGATCAGCGCGGCGCGTTCCTTGTGCTGCGCGGGATCGAAGGTCAGAAGAGTGCCCGAGCCTTCGGCGCCCGATCCAGGATAAGTCGCTTGTATCTCGACTGGGCCGCCGAATAACTCGGACCCATTAGTCAGGTCCAGCGCGTGGAGGCGCTGCAGATAGGTGCCCGCGGTTTTCGACATGGCGATAGCATACATCGCTCCGTTCGGTCCCATCTGCGGATCGATGACGGGAGTGGAAGTAATGCCGATCTGCGGTGTCACCTGGCTGCAACCCCGGTCGTCGGACGGCGTCTCACCGCTCCCGAGCAGGGAGACCCGCCAAAGCTGGACGCCGGTATCGGCATCGAATGCGTAAGCGCTATCGTTTTCCGTCACCACGTATAGCGTGTTGTGGATGCCCTGTCCGGGAATTGCCACCGACGGTACGTAGAGCGGCTGGGCGTCCACTTTTCCGTCCACACCGATCACAAAGAGTTTCTGGAATGCACTTGAAGCGACGGTGGCTGGCGTCAGAGTTGTTTCTTGGAGGTTCTGCCCTGTGCGCGCGTTGTCGTTGTGCCAGGTGAGCACGCTGGGTTGGCCATGCAACATCACGGCGGATGCCGCCACAAACCATAGTCCAGCGAGTCCGCGCACCAGCTCCCCCTCCGAATGCTCACCAACAGATCCAGAATCTGTGTATCCCAGGTATTCCCGTCCCTGGAATCCCAGACTCGGATCAAGTATACTCCAGCCGCCAGCCTGCTTTCGGAGCCGTAAGATACAGAGCTGCTTAATTAACAAAGATAACTCACCGGCGCATCCGGTCCTTAGCTTTGCACTACGAATAGCGCGCGGATTGATAAGAATAAGCACCTGCGCGCGAGGAGTGCGATCGCACGACAGAACGGCTTCCAACAATGCGCGACAACGCTCTCGCGGATTTGGCGTTGCCGGCACCGATGGCCGTCATTCTGCGGTTTGGCGACGTATCGTCCATCCGCCCTGGGGGGTCGAGCATCGCCACTTTCGTGGAACGGAGTTTACCAGGACGCATGGGCAGCCCGGCTCCTTCCGAGGCGCGCGCGATCCGACCGGAGCGGCCCAGCCACATGTCGGAACGGAAATTCCCTGGCTCTTTGTTGGTGTGAAGGGAATTTCGCAACACCGATGGTTGTTCGGGGCGGTGGCGGCCCCTCAAGAAATGTTCGACAAAGAGGCTTGACAGGATCGTCTCGCCTTTGTATATTGTACATAGACAGTATACAATGAGCCAAAGGGCACCGGTACTGAAGATCGACTTGGCATCCTCGGAGGCCGCTTACGAGCAGATCACCAGCGGGCTCCGCACCTTGCTGGTGGCGGGACAGTTTCGCCCTGGTAGCCAACTCCCCACCGTCCGTGAGCTCGCGATGGATCTCGGAGTCCACCACAACACGGTCGCGGAGGCCTACCGCATTCTCGCGGAAGAGGGCTGGCTGGATTTGAAGCGGGGACGCGGTGCTACCGTGGTCGAGCGCCCTCGACCACAGGCCACACCCGAGTCCCACGCGAGGTTCACGCGCCGCCTTCAGGAACTGGTAGCGCGAGCGATCACTGAAGGCGTGCCCGGGGCAGCCATCGTTCGTGAGTTGGACAATCTCACCCGGAAACTCCAAACGAGAGGAATAAAATGACCATAAAGAGTGCTCTTCCGCTGCTGTGGATTGCAGGGCTTGGCGCCGCCAGCCTCGCTACACCAAAAACGACATCCGACCTCGAGTCCCTCGCCAAGGACTTGACGCAACAGTCGGCGGCGCGGCAATTCGACCTCATCGTCACCCACTTTGACGAGGCGATGACCTCAGCGATGCCTGCCGCCAAGCTGGTCGAGTTCTGGGATGGTCTCGTCGGGCAGATGGGCGCCTTCCAGTCCATTGCCGGGACGCGTGTCCAGACGGTCCAGGGTTACCAAGTCGTGCTGGTGACCTCGAAGTTTGAAAAGGCGACGCTAAACGTTAAATGGGTCTTTGATTCGAAAAGCCGCGTCGCTGGATTCTTCGTCGTGCCGGTGGAGTCGGACGCACCGTGGACGCCCCCTAACTACGCCAAGCCCTCTAGCTTTCATGAACAGCAGATCACGGTCGGCAGCGCACCCTGGCAACTCCCGGGCACCCTGACCCTTCCCAACGGCACGGGACCATTCCCCGCCGTCGTGCTGGTGCACGGCTCCGGACCCCACGATCAGGACGAGGCCATCGGCCCCAATAAACCGTTCAAGGATCTCGCTTGGGGCCTGGCGAGCCGGAACATCGCCGTCGTACGTTACAACAAGAGGACGCTCCAGTACGGCAAGGAAATCAAGGTGCAGGGGGCTGGCCTGACGGTCCACGAAGAGACGGTGGAAGATGCACGGCTGGCCGTGGCGCTGCTTGCGAAGCGGCCGGAGATCGATTCCCGTCGCATCTTCGTGCTGGGGCACAGCCTGGGTGGGATGCTCGCGCCGCGTATCGCCCAAGGCGAAGCCCAGGTGGCCGGCCTCGTGATGCTGGCCGGCACCACCCGTCCGCTCGAGCAAGTGATCGTCGAGCAGCTCAAATACATCGCCGGCCTCGATGGGAAGATCGCCCCCGCAGCCCAGAAGCAGATTGAGGCTGCGGAGCAGTCGGCCAAGGAAATCGAGAGCCCGACGCTCGCCGCCGACGCCAAGCTGAACGTTCTGGGCACGACGATTTACGGGTCCTATTTTCTCGACCTGCGCAGTTACCATCCGGCCGAGGTGGCCGCACAGCTCAAGATCCCCATGCTCATCCTGCGCGGAGAACGCGACTACCAGGTGACCTCCGAAGATTTCGACGGCTGGAAGAAGGCCTTGGCGGGCAAACCGGAAGTCACACTAAAAGTCTACCCGGGACTCTTCCACCTGTTCATGCCCAGCAGTTCCCCTGGCACAGGCCTCGGTACTCCGGCCGACTACCAGAAGCCAGGCCACGTGGTGGAGCCGGTGATCGAAGACATCGCAAGCTGGATCTTAGTCCAGCGGGGAGGCTCAAAATGAGCACGCCATCCTTTCTGCTTCCGAGCCTGATCATGATCCTGATGATCGGTCTGCTCGTGACGATCTCCTACGTGATGCCACGATTGACGCGGCCCGACATTTACTTCGCCGTCACCATCGCGCCCGATTTCCGCGATTCAGCCGAGGGGCGCTCCATCCTTGGCCGCTACCGAGTCGAGGTGTTGATTTACGGAATCATCGCCATTGCCGTGGCCCTCAGCGGTCTATGGATTCCCCAGCCGTCAAACGACACCCTGATCGTCGTCGGGCTGGTGCTTCAGCCGGTAGGCGGCTTCATCGCCTACTACCGGGCTCGTCAGAGGGTGTGTCCGCACGCGGCGGTACCGGCCACCGTTCGTGAAGCGGCGCTCACGCCCCACGAGGTACGATTGCCGGGCGGGTGGGCCGTCCAAATTGGCCCGTTCGCTCTCCTGGCAGCGGTCGCCGTCTGGCTCGGCCTCCACTGGACGGAGATCCCTGACCGCTTCCCCATCCATTGGGGAATGAACGGCCAACCTGACAATTGGGCCACGCGCAGCTTCATTGGAGTCTTCTTGCCCCTGCTCACGGGCGCTTTTTTCTGTGCCCTGCTCGGCTTCTTTGCCCATGCGATCCTGCGCTGGTCGCGCGTGATCCGCATGGGCGGAGCGGCGGGCGAAAGCGAGCACTACTTCCGCCGCACCGTGGTCTCGATCCTCGTCGCCGCAGAGTATTTCCTGGCCCTCGTGTTCGCCTGGGCAGGCATCCTGGCGCTCTCGGCGGTCCGAACCGGACCGCCCGGGGTTGTTCCTATCCTCGTTCTGAGCCTCAGCTTCACGGTGGTGGTTACGCTCCTACTGATTCGCGCCGGCCAGGGTGGATCGCGTCTTGCCGGCGCCGCCGCTGCTGGAGGAGTAATTCCCGCGGGCGACCGCACCGCCGATCGGTATTGGAAGTTGGGCCTCTTCTACGTTAACAGCGACGACCCGGCCCTGCTCGTTGAGAAACGTTTCGGGATTGGCTACACGATCAACTTCGGACACCCGGGCGCCTGGCTGCTGATTGGGACGCTAGTGGCTGTCGCCATCGTCCTCGCTGCATCGCGCCTGCACTGAGGGGGACGGTTTCCAGTCTCGTCATAGACGGCCGGCAGCGGCTGGGCGCTTAAACCGTATGCGCCCCGGAAGCAGAATACGATTTGCCGCAACCGGAGCCGCTGCACGGTGTTAGTTAGGACATGTCGAGGGCGCAGCTTCTCTTGGAGTGCGGCATGCGGAACTGCCGCCTTTTTTCCGTGGAGGAAGCTCACTTCCTGCCGCCGCTACACTGGGGACTGGCGGGCTCGGATTCGGCGTGATAGCCCCCGCGACCTGCGGCAAGGCGCTCTCTTGAGCGCCGGACTTGCCTCCACCTCCTTTTCCCTGACAACTGCGATCTACCGGCGCGTCCAAGCCGACGATAATTGCGTCATAGGGACCACCTCCGTAGCCTCGCTGGATTTGTGAGTGCTTCTGCTGGAGGTTCGTCGATGAAGTGATGCCGGAGGCATAGATTTTTCCGCCTCCGACGGCCAGCCCTTCCAGGGTGTCATGACCGTTTCCGCCGAAGTACGAGCCATAACAGAGCCTGGCACCGTCAGACGATAGAGCCGCGAGGAAGCCGTCGAAATCGCCGCCGCCGTAGGCTGCCTGCGATGGATTCCGCGTGGGCAGATCCGGCGAATTCGTCATGCCGGTGAACCAGACGCGGCCGGCCTCGTCAACCGCCAGGCTGCCTCCCAAAAATTGATCGGAGTTGGCCCTGGACCCTCCGTAATATGTCGACCAGAGCATGCGGCTGCCGTCGGCGCTGAGTTTCGTCACGAAGGCATCGACGGAGCCGCGCAGCCGCGGTTGGAACGCGGACTGGGTGCTCGGGAAATCGCCCGATGCGGTTACTCCGGAGACGATCGGATTGCCCGAAGAGTCTAGCGTTAGCCCGTAGGCTGCATCCACCTTTGAGCCTCCCAGGTAGGTGGAGAACAGCAACTTCCAGTCGGAGACTCGCAGTTTTGCCAGGAAGGCATCTCCGTCACCGCCAAAACGCGGTTGCAAGCCATTCTTCACCGGGAAGTCACTGGAGGTGGTGAATCCCGCGATAACGAGGTTGCCGGACTTATCGAGCGCCACACCGGTGACCTGCTCCCTTCCCGTCCCGCCAATCAAGACCGTTTGCAGACTCTTCGGATCGCCAGGCCGCAAGCGCGCGACAAACCCATCGGGCGGCCCGCCGGATCCAAATTGGCCGACGCGCGCGCCTGGAAAATCCGACGACATCGTTACCCCGCCGACATAGACCGTGCCGTCGTCCGCGACGGCGATGGACGAGGGCTCGTCGTTCTTCGTGCCGCCCAGGAAAGTGGAGTATACAATTTTCCCGCCGGCATCCAACTTCAGCACAACCACATCTCGACGCGGTCCCCCGAACTGACGTTGCACCGCGTCCGCAGTCGTGGGAAAGTCGGCGGACTCCGTCTGACCCAACACGTACACAGACCCATCGTTCCCGACTTGGAGATCGCCGGCGGCGTCCCATTTGCTGCCGCCGATACGCGTGGCCCAGACGATTCGGCCCGTTCGGGCCTCGATCTTCAAGACGACCGCGTCCATATCGTCGTGGGACCGCGACACAGCCTTGGCGGGCAGGTGCGGAAAGTCCGGCGAGTCCGAGTGGCAACCCAGGTAGATGTCGCCCGCCCGATCGAGCGTGATGCCGTCGCAGTCATCCGTTCCCGCGCCACCGAGGTAGGCAACCAGAGTCATTTCCGGCGCCGTAGCCGAAGCAGCAGCAAGAAATGCAAGAAACGTTCCGAGAGCGAGCCGCACAGGGTCAGTCTAAACCAATATGCCGCAGGTACGGTAGATTGAGCCGTCGCCATGCTAGCTTCAGAGAATGAGTGAACCGTCGTACGTGCTTTACTCCTCCCTAACACCGAAACTTTACCGGTGGGTCGGGGACTCGTACGGAGGCGGCCGCCGCCCAGTTGGCCGGGCCTGCGAGGAGCTTTGGAAGAGTGGTGCGTCATCCGCCCACAACCCGCTCCGGCCGGGCAAGCCGACAGGTTCAGGAAGCGCCGTTTCACAGCAACTACGGCATGCTACAATCGCGAAAGCCTTGTGCTTGCGCTCGACGATCCCATTGCGCAGAAGCTTGGAGGCCGGTATCGCAAGCGGTGTCATGTTGCGTCGTCCCGCCGCTCATGTTTGCGACTGGGCCGCCCGGAAAAGAAGGGCAGTGTTTAGCAGGCTTCTTCCACAGCTCGTGGACAATACGTATCGCGGCCGTAAGCTCGCGCTCTGGTTGTTCGCGGTGGTCGTGGCCGTGAAGATCCTCCAGTGTGTGCTGACCATATTCAACGGCAACTATGTCCTGAGGGGGGCAGACGGCATCCCACTTGACACATACACATCCGCAGGCGCACAGACCGTAGTGGCAATTTGGGCAGTTGCGAGTCTCAACCGTCTGCTCATCGGTCTGCTGTGTGTTCTGGTGTTGGTCAGGTATCGCAGCCTGATCGCATCGATGTTTGCACTGCTAGCGGTCCAGGATCTGGGCAGAGCGGTGATTCTCCATTTCATCCCGATTGTCCGGGCGGGGACACCACCGGCATCCTTCGCAAACTCAATGCTTTTCGCTTTGACAATCGTTGGACTATCGCTATCGGTATGGGAGGCAAAACAGCCTTGACTGCTACCGCTCGGATGCTCTCTCGTTTAGACGATAGCACCGCAGGAGCCCGGTTACTGGAATGGGGCTCTTTCTGAGCGGATCATCGGCCACTCGGAAACTGACCCGCTGCCTCTGGCCCGAGTGAAGAAGCCCCAGGCTATCTGGCCGAGAAGCTGTAGACCGTCGTTGTGTGGTAGGTGGCGCCGGGCTTCAGCTCGGTGGAGGGGAAAGCCGGATGGTTGGGCGAATCCGGGTAGTGTTGCGTCTCCATGCAGAGTGCGCCGCGGCGCGGGTACACCTTGCCGCCCTTGCCGTGAAGCGTGCCATCCAGGAAATTGCCGGTGTAGAACTGCAGGGCCGGCTCGGTGGTCCAGACTTGCATGACGCGGCCGGTCGTCGGCTCGTACACTTCCGCCGCCTTGGTCAACCCGGCGCCGGTTTTGTCGAGCACCCAGTTGTGGTCGTAGCCTTTGCCGAACTTGATCTGCCGATCGTCGTTCTCGATACGGGCGCCAATGGCGGTGGCCTTGGTGAAATCGAACGGAGTGCCTTTCACGGCCCGCAGTTCGCCGGTGGGAATCAGCGTCGCATCCACCGGCGTGAAGCGGCTGGCGTCGATAGTGACTTGGTGGCCCAGGATGTCGCCCTCGCCGGCGCCCTTCAGGTTGAAATAGGCGTGGTTGGTGAGGTTGACCACGGTGGGCTTATCGGTGGTAGCCGTGTAATCGATCTTCAACTCGTTCTTATTGGCAAGCGTGTAAATCACCTTGGCGGTCAAGGTGCCGGGGAAGCCCTCTTCGCCGTCTTTGCTGACGTAGGTGAACTCGATCGCCGGTCCTTCCGTGGAGGCCACTTCCCGCGCCTGCCACAACTGCTTGTCGAATCCGAGCGGCCCGCCGTGGAGCGTGTTGGGACCATCGTTGGCGGGCAGGCGATAGGTCTTGCCCTCGAGCGGGAACTGCGCGCCGCCGATGCGGTTGCCGTAGCGGCCGATCAGTGCGCCGAAGAAGGCGGTCTGGGTGCGGCAGCCGTCCAGCGTCTCCATGCCCAGCACTACGTCGGCGAGCGCGCCGTGACGGTCGGGCGCCGTCAGCGATACCAGCGCGCCGCCGTACGGCGTCAGGTGGGCCTCCATGCCGTTGGCGTTGGCGATCAGATATAAATCCACTGGAGTGCCATCCGGCATCTTTCCGTATGATTGCTTCTTCACGTGGGGTTGTCCTTTCTTGGAGGGCGCCTGGGCAAAACAAGCGCACGCGAGCAGGGCCGCGCACAGGGCGGCCATAGGGCGATGTAACATCATGCCCTCCATGGTAAGCGATTGCGCCGGCGCACGCGCCCGCGTCTTCACCCGGCCACCCGACCCGGCGTCCAATTGTTACTATCGGAGCCCCCCCTCTTGCGCGCGGTGCGGGGCATTCGTAGAATCGATAGATTCGCATGAACCAGCCGCAAACAGTTTTAATCGTGGACGACGATCCGCAAATTCTGCGGCTGGTCGAGCGGATGCTCGGCGGGCGCAAGGTGAACGTGCTAGTGGCGCGGCGGCCTTCGGCGGCGCTCGAGATCTGCCAGCGGCAGACGGTCGATTTGCTCATTTCCGATATTGTCATGCCGGAGATGGACGGGATTAAACTGGCCGAGCGCGTATTGAAATTGCTTCCCGAAGCTCAGATCCTGCTGATCTCGGGAGAGACAAAGGAGACGCCGACCTTGTCGAAGTCGCGCCGGGTGCGTTTCCTGCGGAAGCCGTTTTTTCCGGCGCAACTGATCGAGTGTCTGCGCGAACTGCTGCCGGAGGCGTAAGGGGCGCCCGCGCTTTTGCGACCGACCGGTCATGCCCGGCCCCCACGTGCTATGGTGGAGTCGTTCCAGGCGGCGATGAGCTCCACACGAACGGCTCTTGACAAAAGACGCATTCTGGGTAATCCTGATAGAGATTGGGATCTTATAGCCATCTCGAAAATGTAGCAGCCTCCGACCTGCTACGGTGGGTGATCGAAACGTACGAAGAACGCTTCGCCATCGCCACCGGCTTTCAGAAGGGAGGCATGATACTGGTGGACCTGGCGTGGCGCACCGGATTGCCGTTCCGGGTTTTCACGCTGGATACAGGGCGGCTGCCGGAGGAGACCACTTCGATGATGGAGACCGTGCGGCAGCGTTACGGCATCAGCGTGGAAGTGGTGAAGCCCGACCCGGCCGAAACGTGCGCGATGGTGCAGCTACATGGGCCCAACCTGTTCTATGACAGCGCGGAGATGCGCCGGATGTGCTGCAACGTACGGAAGGTCCGGCCATTCGACCGCAAACTCCAGGAGTTCGACGCCTGGGCGACCGGTCTGCGGCGGGGACCAGGCAGAACCCGCGCGGCGGTGCCGAAAGTGTCGGAGGAAGCGGGCCGCCTCAAGCTGGCGCCGGTAGCGGACTGGAGCCCGCAACAGGTGGATGCCTACCTCAGCCGGTACCACGTTCCGGTGCATCCGCTATACGAGCAGGGCTACACCAGCATCGGCTGCGCGCCGTGCACGCGAGCCGTCCTCGGAGGCGAGGACGAACGCGCCGGCCGCTGGTGGTGGGAAGTGGACTCGAGGAAGGAATGCGGCATCCATTTCGCGCCGGATGGCTCCCGCCGCGCGGCTTCCTAGCCAATGCACAAGGGCTTTACGCTTTGGTTCACGGGGCTATCCGGAGCGGGTAAAAGCACCATGGCCGGGCTGATCGAGAATCGGCTGCGCGCGCACGGGGCCAAGGTGGAAGTGCTCGACGGCGACGAAGTCCGCACCTACCTGTCCAAAGGGCTCGGTTTCAGCAAGGAGCACCGGGACGAAAACATCCGCCGCATCGGCTACGTGTGCGAGTTGCTTTCGCGCAACGGGGTGATCGCCATCGCGGCCGCCATTTCGCCCTACCGCGCGGTGCGCGATGAAGTGCGGGCGCGCATTCCCAACTTCGTCGAAGTGTACGTGGAGTGCCCGGTCGAAACGCTGGCCGCACGCGACGTCAAAGGTCTGTACAAGCAAGCGCTGGCGGGAGCGATTCCTCAATTCACCGGCGTTTCCGATCCGTACGAGCCGCCGCTCCACGCCGAGGTGACGGTCCACTCGGGGCGCCAGACCCCACAAGAAAGCGCCGATCGAATCTGGGCTACACTGGAGCATCTGGGTCTAATCCGTTTTGATCGATCTGCACTCGCACACGAATGAATCCGACGGCAGTCTGGCGCCGTCAAAACTGATCGAAGATGCGGTCCGCGGCGGCGTGACCGCACTGGCGATCACCGACCACGATACGCTGAAGGGCTACGACCTGGCGCTGCCCGTGGCGCAGGCGGCGGGCCTGGACCTGGTGTGCGGCATCGAGCTTTCCACCAAGCTGCGCGGGCACTCGACGCATCTGCTCGGCTATTTCCCGGCGCCGGACGCGCTCGCGGACTTTCGCGGCTGGGTGCGCGGGCAGCAGCAGGCGCGCAAGGACCGCAACATCCGCCTGGTGGCGCGACTACGGGAACTGGGCTTCGACATCACGCTCGAGGAAGCCGAGGCGCGCGGCCGCGGCATGACCGGCCGGCCGCATTTCGCCGCCATCCTGCTGGAGAAGGGTTACGTGCAGAACTACCGGCAGGCCTTCGACGATTACCTCGACGAATCGGCGCAAGCTTACGTCTACCGCCAGGAGCCGACGTTTGCGGAAGGCGTCGCGGTGGTCCGCCAGGCGGGCGGAATCGCCTCTTTGGCTCACCCGACCCGCGTGCATGGCGACGTGGCGGAGATGATGCCCGAACTCTGCGCCACCGGGTTGAACGCCATCGAAGCCTATCACAGCGATCACGGCCCGGAAGAGACCGCATACTTCGTCGAACTGGCGCGCCGCTACGGTCTGCTGGTCACCGGCGGATCGGATTTCCACGGCGAAACGGTCAAGCCGGGCGTCAAGCTCGGGTCGGGTTACCAGGGCAACCTGCACGTCCCGCCCGAGGTGCTGGCCCACCTGCGCAACGGCGCGGCCGCCAGTGCGGACCTCAGACGCTAAGAGCGCTGCGGAGACCAGAAGCAAAGGTGCGATTTCGTCCACCGAGCGGCGTCCAGCGAGACCGCGTTATGCCTTCGACGACTTGTCTGCCGACGCGTCAAAGAAACTCGTAACTGCATTGACTAGCGAGTGTATGCCATCCGCTCCGCCCGCCAGGAGCGCAGCCGAAAGGGCTACATCGACACAAAGAAAGAACAAGTACTGCGCGCCATGGGTAAACACGGGGTCCTTGAGTTTGTTCGCATCGACAAAATTCCCGAGCGCACGTACGCCGGCCATGCTCACCAGGACAGACAACGTGAGCGAAACGGCAAACGCGTACCGTTGCGTGTTCCCCCGGTACTCGTCGAGCGTCTCCGAGACAACTTTCAGATCGGCGGCGTTCTGTGCGTTCACGGCAGGGTCCGCGGGTCTAGCCTTGATGGCGGCCAGGGCTTTTTCCAGCTTACTTGCTTCCGAGTCGCGCCACGGGCTCACCAGGATCTCGACCGCCCGTTCGATGACGGCCGCGGCGAAGGCAAGAGGCGCTAACAAGCCACTCAGGTCCTGCAGTCTAACTGTCAAACCCAGCGCATCCCAGTCCAACCACGCCCGAAAGACGATTACGCCCAGCAGGGCGAGCGCGCCTGAGACAAATAACGGCCAGTTCTTTCTGACAACGGACGTTAAGGGCATAATCGCCAAATCCTCCTTATGGTCTCCGGGATTCCCGCCAACCTTCTCAACGCCACGTGGCAGCCAACGGTTGGTCCGACACATTATGTGGCCAAAGTGCGGTTCCTGTCAATCAAATTGCGGCAGGCCGGATCGCGCGAGAGAGTCAAGTGGTGTACATTGATTCCATGGAAAGGCCGCGCGGCGATGACCGTAGCCTCCAATTGTCGAACGCTCTCGAAACTGAGGTGCCGAGATGGCGAAAAGACTCTTTCCCTTGCCTAAGGTCTATGGCTTGCTTGAGCCGGGGCCGGTCGTGATGGTCACGACCATGCGCAAGGGGCGGCCGAACATCATGACCATGTCGTGGCACACGGTGATGGAGTTCGAACCGCCGCTGGTGGGTTGCGTGATCAGCAACCGGAACTACACGTTCGACACCTTGAAGGCTACCAAGGAATGTGTCATCAACATCCCGACCGTGGACCTGGCGGCGAAGGTGGTGGGCTGCGGGAACACTTCAGGGGCAAAGACCGACAAGTTCACGACCTTTGGCCTCACCCCGGCGGCCGCCAGGCGAGTCAACGCACCGCTCATCGACGAGTGCTACGCGAATCTCGAATGCAAGGTCGTCGATACGAGGATGATAGCCAAATACTGCTTCTTTATCCTCGAAGTGGTCCAAGCGTGGATCGACCCCTCGGTGAAACACCCGCGGACGATTCATCACCTCGGAAAAGGTGCGTTCCTGGTTGCCGGCAGGACAATTAAGTTGCCTTCCAAAATGAGGTAGCCGCCGCGGAGCGACTTAGCGTCAGCTTAGTGTTTGCCGAACATTGCCTGCACGTCTGTGCGCAAGGCGGCCTGGCTGCCCGGGCGGCTGTAGAACATGTGGCCGCCTGGATACTCGCGCACGGCCACGCGCGTCGGATCGCCCATCAACGGCATCTGGTCCACCGTCAGGACGGAGCCCATGAAAGGGCACGAGAGATCGTTCCAGCCGTGGGCAATGATGACGCGCAACTTCGGATCGGCCGCCACCGCCTGTCTCAGATCGGGCACGGCGCCGATGCGCAGGGAGCGGCTGTCGCGATCCCACTGCGAGCCCACCTCGTGACTGAGCGCGTTGTAGCGCGCGTCCGCCTTCCAGCCGACGACGCGGGTAACAAACTCCACCATCGCGGTAGTGGTCGGCGCGATAATGCTCTCCAGCATGGGATCGCTGGCGCGCTGCTCGGGAGCGAAGGGGTACGGGTCATACCCGGTCACATTCGAGTCGTACACGCTGCCGATCTTACCGCGCTCGCGGAAGACCTCGCGCAGATAGGCGCCGGTATCCAGCCGGCCGCCGGCCCGCCGCACAAACTCTTCCTCCAGGCCGGTCATCTCGGTCACGCGTTTCACGATTCGCGGCGTCGCCTCCGGATCCGAGCGGCCTTTCAGCAGGTCGGTGGCATACTCGCCGCGAGTGTACGCGATTACCCGCGCCATCGCTTCCGGCGTCAGCTTGTGCTCGCGCTCGAGATGCGCCGCCGCAATCGACGGCAGCGTCAGCATCCACGGAACGGGAGAGACGTCGCGGTTGTCGTCCAGCGCCGGATTCAGGTACGGCGAGACCAGCACCACGCCGTTCATCGCCACGCCGAGCTGCGTTTGCAGGTAATGCGTGATCCGCGGGCCGCGATAGCCGCCGTAGCTCTCTCCGACAAAGTATTTTCGCGAGCTCAGACGCCCGCTCGCAACCAGCCAGTCGTAAATGATGCGCGAGAGGTAATGAATGTCGTTATCGGTGGTGTAAAACTGAATCTTGGCTTCGACCGCCGGGATTAGCGACCGGCTGTAACCGGTGCCGACCGGATCGATGAACACCAGGTCGGTGAAATCCAGCCACGTACCCGGATTGTCGGTTAGCTTCGCCGGATCCGACGGGCTGTCTCCCTCCACGCCGAACTCGAGGCGCTTCGGTCCGATGGCGCCGAAATTGAGAAAGACGGAGGCCGCGCCCGGACCGCCATTCATCGCGAAGGTGACCGGCCTGTCCTGGCCCTCCATGGTGTACGCAGTCAAGACCACCTCTGCGACCTTCTTGCCGTTGTCATAGACCGGCAGCGTGCCCACGGTGACGGTGTAGTGCAGCGGCTTGCCATCGAGTTGAATGGTCTGCGCCACATGCGCGTCGGCGGGCAGCGGGGCCTCCTTGTCGGCGGCCTTATCTTTATCCTTATCCTTCGCCTCGGCGGGAGCCGGCGGAGTCACAGGCTTGGTTTCCTGGGCCCCGGCAGCGAAGGCGCCAAAAGCCAGCATGAGCACGGCGAGCACACCCGCACCGGCACTGTCACGAACTGAGTGGAGTGAAATAGAACTCATGTGGCTACAATAACGCAAAACGGCTATTTTGTGACTGGACCGGACGCTCAGACCGGCAGCGATAGGTACGCTGAGTTCATGGGAGGGACGCCAAAGCAGTTCTGGCGCCCAACAGGTCGGGGCTCATCTGGACTGCCTGGCTGAGTTCAGTCTTGGCTTGCGCCCGGTCTTTGAGGCCCAGGTATCCAAGACCGGCGAGGTAATGGGCATTGGCAGTGCGGACGCGCTGTGACGTTTCTCGTCCGGCGAGAGGCGCGGGCTGTTTCAACTCATTCCGCGCGGATTCGAGCAGCTCTTGGAAAAGCGTTTTGGCTCTGTCCATTTGACCCAGCTTCTGAAAGGCGAGGCCCTGGTAGTAAGTTTGAGCACTGCCGCCGGCCGCGGCATTACCCGGCTGGTTGGCACGGCGCCGCGGAGCGGGCTCGGGCGGCGTGACCGCACGATGCCACGACTCAGCGGCTTTTTGTGTGTCGCCGGAGCCCTCATGGGCGACGCCGGTCCAATAAGCTATACGTCCGCGCATAAATAAAGGGACATAAGGATCAACAAAAAGGGGTCAGATAGGCCTGGATCAGTTGGGGGTGCGACTGCATCTCCCCAAAGACGCGCGTCAGCGTGGCGAGTAGTGC
>JBEKKO010000035.1:0-46069 GCA_050010695.1 Bryobacteraceae bacterium | reverse complement strand
CCAGTGCAGGTCATCTCGTTCCGATTGGCTCATCGCGATTCGTTCCATCCTTCAACCTTGCGGTTGTCAAGAGGAACTTTCTACTTGGCTCAAAGCGGAACTTTCTATTTGGCCGCGACACAGTGCGCAGCGGCGGTTGTTTCCGTTCGCTCCCGGTGATAAACTTCCGACCATCACTCCGGAGGAAGAGTCAACATGAAATTCAGGCAGGTATCGCCGAGTACATTTGCCTCGATCGCCGTATTGCTCGCGGCTGGTTCCACAGTCTGGTCGCAGCCCGCGGAACATCCGGTTCCTTCCGCTGCTCCTTCCGCTCCACCAGTGGCTCCCGTCAGAGCCGTCACCGACGATTATCACGGGACCAAGGTGGTGGATCCTTATCGCTACATGGAGAACCTCAAGGACCCGGAAGTGCAGGCGTGGTTCAAGGGCCAGAACGACTACACCCGAGCCGTCCTGGCGGGCCTGCCTGGCCGCGCGCAACTGCTGGCGCGCATCCGCGAGCTCGACCAGTCCGTCCCGCAGGTCGATGCGATGCGGCTACCCGGCGATCTCTACATAGTCTGGAAACGCCTGTCCACCGAGGACGTCTTCAAACTGTATCTGCGCAGCGGTCTGAACGGGCAGGACAGGCTGCTGATCGATCCGGAAAAGATCGCGCTCACCGCGGCGAACCAGAGCAAGGGCAAGAGCGACATCCTCGGCGCGGCGGTTTCCGACGATGGCCGGTATGTCGCAGTCGGCATCATTCCGGGCGGGTCCGAGACGAATGCCGAAGTGCATGTGATCGAAATCGCCTCGGGCCGCGAGACCGGAGATGTGATTTCTCACAATGTCGGTCCGGAGGCCTGGGGGCCTTACTGGCTGCCCGACAATCGGGGCTTCGTCTATGGACGCATGCAAACCCTGCCGCCCGGGGCGCCGGCGGCGGAGGCGAGACAGAAGTTTCGCTCCTATCTGCACGTCCTAGGCACCGACCCCGAGAAGGACCCGCCGGTGTTCGGCTACGGCGTGGTTCCATCGATTGACGTCGACCCGAGTCTCATCGCATCGGTCATCATGCGGCCGGGCTGGCGCTACGCTCTCGGCGTTCTGAACGGGAGCGTCACGCCCAATAGCGCGTACTACATCGCCCCGGCGAACTCGATCGGCAAGCGGAATCCAGCGTGGCGCAAGGTCGCGGATTTCGCCGACGGGGTGACCGGCATCGCGGTCCACGGCGACGAACTCTACCTGCTGACTTACAAGGACGCTCCCCGGTATAAGATCGTGCGCATGGATGCGCGCAAGCCCGATCTGGCTTCCGCGGAGATCGCGGTTCCGCCGGGCGAGGCCGTGATTACGGGCATGAATGCAGCGCAGGACGCGCTGGACGTGCGGCTGCTGGACGGCGGAATTGGCCGCCTGCTGCGTGTCCCCTACGGAGCGGCTCCGAAAGTGGAACGCGTCGCCCTCCCGTTTGACGGCGCCGTCGATGCAGCGGCCGATCCCCGCCTGCCCGGCGTCCTTCTTTACATGAGCTCCTGGGTCAAGGCGTTCAAGGTCTACGCATACGATCCCAACACGAAGCAGGTGACCGACACCAGGATCCAACCGGCCGGACCTTACGACGATCCCGCCAATGTCGAGTCGGTGGAAGTCAAAGCCCGCAGCTACGACGGCACGCTCGTACCGCTGTCCATCGTTCATCCGAAGGGTATCAAGCTCGATGGAACGAACCCCACGTTCCTTACCGGCTACGGCGGGTACGGCTATTCGCAGAATCCCTATTTCGTGCCAGCCAATCTTCCGTGGTACGAAAAGGGCGGAGTGATGGCGACTTGCCATGTGCGCGGCGGCGGAGAGTACGGAGAGGAGTGGCATCTGGCGGGAAAGGGGCGGACCAAGCCGAATACTTGGCGTGATTTCATCGCCTGCGCCCAGTATCTGATCGATAACAAGTACACCTCCCCGGCGAGGCTAGCCGGCGAAGGCGGGAGCGCCGGCGGCATTCTGATTGGCCGCGCCATCACCGAGCGGCCGGACCTCTTCGGCGCCGCTGTAATTGACGTCGGCATGGAAGACGCCCTCCGTGCGGAAACCACCGGCAACGGTGAGACGAACATCCCCGAATTCGGCAGCACGAAGACTGCGGAAGGGTTTGCGGCGTTATATGAGATGAGCGCATTCCACCACGTGAAGGACGGCACGCCATATCCGGCCGTCCTGCTCACCACCGGCATCAACGATCCCCGGATCGACCCGTGGATGCCGGGCAAGATGACGGCGCGCCTGCAAGCGGCGACCTCGAGTGGCAAACCGGTCCTGCTGCGGGTGGATTACGGCGGTGGGCACGGCGGGGGCAGCGGCGAGGAGGAACATCAGGAGAGCCTGGCAGACTCATGGAGCTTCCTGCTGTGGCAATTCGGCGTGCCCGGGTTTCAGCCGCCAACGAAGTAGGGTCGCTATTAAAGAGACGCCGCGGCATCACATAGTCTGAGCCGCGGCGATGGCTTTCTTCGGGTCGATCAGGTTGCGGCGGCCGTCAGCCGTTTTCTCGGCGGTCTTACGGATAATGTCGATCACCTGCGGCGGAGTAAGCCGCGGAGCCACCACCAGGATCTTGGCCGCCAGGTTGGCCACGTTGGGCGAGGCCATTGAGGTGCCTGACATCTTGAGGCGGTCGCCGCCGGGGATGTAGCTCTCCACTTCGTAGCCGTTGGCGTCCACCACCACGGTCGGACCGTAGCTGGTGAACGAGGCCTCGTCGCCGGCCTTGTCGACCGCTCCTACAGTGAGCAGGTTCGGGACCTTCAGGCCAGCCGGGATGGCTTCCTCAAAGCTCGAATCGGCATTAGCGTTGCCGGCGGCGGCCACGAAGAGAATCTCCGGCGCGGAGAGCATGGCTTTTTCCAGCGCGTTTTTCTCGACTTCGAACCACTCACGGGCGGTCTTTTTCCGCTCCTCAATGTCCTTGCCGATGGCGCACTTCTCCATGTCATCCTCGTAATCTTTGACCGAACCACCCCAACTCATGTTTACCACCCGTACTTTGTTCCGCTTGAAGAAGTCCACGTAGTCTTGAACGGCAGCGGCCCCGCGGTCGGTCAGCGCACGCGAAGGGCATGGGTCGGGAATCATCTTCCAGTCGAAGGTAAGGCGGCCGGCTACCAGGCGCGCGTAGGGATTGCCGGCGGTGAGAATGCCCGCCACGTGCGTGCCGTGCGAATAGACGCTGAACAGTGAGAGTTCTTCAATGAAGGGTTTCACCTGATCCGGCTTGAGCTTGGCCAAGGCCTGCTTCACCTCGGTGGATTCGGGGCTGTCCACGTTGGCTTGCAGGTCGGAAAACCCTTTCATTTCCTGCTTGGCTTGCGGATAGCGCCCCAACTGTGCGCCGTTGAGCGGGTACAGATTGCCAGTGGTCTTGCGGCTCTCGATGTCGTAAGCCAGAACGGCCGGTTGGTTTTCGGAGTCTTTCAGCACGCGGTCCCGGAAGATGGCGAGGTCAACGCCGCTATCCCACACGGCCACGTTGACGGGTTGGTAGTTCTTGCCCGGCTCCAAGGTGACTTCGCGCGCGGCCCAGATGTCTTGCTTCTCTTTGGCGTGCGCGGAAAGGTAGGCGGTCAGCGCCGCGGTCAGAGTGTCCTTCAGCGGGATTCTCTCCACCAACAACAGGCGAATGCCGGGTAGGGAGTGCGCCAGGTCGGAACTGAGCCCGCCGGTCTTTTCCACCACGGGGTCGAAGCTCGCCTGAATCTGGCCGACCAGGAGCGATTCCGAGACGATCTCGACACTGGCTTTAGTGAACTTCAAATCGTTCTGCACGACATCGAAGGGCAGGGGGTCCAGAGCGCGCATCACCGCGGCGTAGACGGCCTTGCGGTAAGCGGGCGAATTGCGGTCGCCGGATTCGCGCTGCGCATCGAGAATGGAGCGTGTGATCAAACCGCTCAGGGCCTTAGCCGCGGGCTTTTCTTCGAGGGCTTTGATCTCGTCCATCCGCCGGCGGGCCGCGTCGTCGTGGCCTTCGAGGATATCGAGTGCAACCAGGGTAGCGAGCAGGCCGCGCTTGGTGGCTGCATCGTCGATCTCGTAATCGCGCAGCACGGACTCCACATTGATCCTGACCTGGGCCGCGAACGGACGGAAGGCCTGTTCGGAGCGGACGAGGTCCTCGACCTTCCCTCCGATGGTGTATTGGAACACCGGGACGTCGGCCGCACGCGTGATCTTCTTCTTCGGCGGCTGGGCAAAGAGAAGGGCCGGAGCCAGGAAACAAGCGAATCGCACAACAAGTCTGGTACGCATGAGTCTGATGATGCACCATCCGGAGAGCAAGGCGCAAGCGAGCGAGAGCGGGAGGGCGGCAGGGCGTTATTTCGGGTTATCGGCAGTGCATCCGCCGGCGACCCGAAGCCACCGCGCTGACCTTGCGAGCACCGGGTCGGTCTGGGCCCAAGGGCACCGCCTCGGCCCCGTCAACTCTCGCCCTAAAGATCAGGTACCAATTACACAATTTCTCCGGCACGAGAAATCCGGTGACAGGCTGGAATGGTTGCTGGCGGGGATCATGGCGCTGGCGGCCTTTCTGGTCTGGCGAAGGCGGCGGGCGCGAGCCAGGTGAGAGCCAGCGCCACCCAACGGAGGTCCGCCGAGTTTCGGGGGCTGCGGGAGCAGCTAACATCAAGGCGATTGGGAAAAACCGCGCGGTTCAGTCCCCATCGGAGATGTGCCGTGACCTCCGTGCAAAGCATCGGACCGAGCGGGACCTTCGGGCTTCCCTGACCTTGTCGTAGTCATCTAGCGTACCAGCACGTCTGTCAAGAAAGCCTGGGCACTTTGATACTCGTGGAATCGTAAACCGCCGATTGTGGGAGTTTCAGACCCACAGCTATTGTGTAAGCGGGGGCGATCACTACCGCGCGAACTGCAAGTGGAATAGAATGAAGATTCTTCGCATAATGAGCGGAGCCTTGAGGATGGCTGATCCGCGCCCCTGGACCGACCCTATTCGCAGACGAAAGGATGGGTCTGTTGGCAGCATTGTGACCGACAAGGGCGAGTTGCAGGAGATGAACGAGCTTCAGAAGAAGTAGCCGCAGGCGGCATGGGGAGTAAGCGTGCGAACTTGCCGCCCCACGCGGAGATGAAGCAGCCATGTGGCGCAAGGGTGAAGAACGATGGTAGTCAATAATCGCGGTCAGTCGGAGTATTTCAGGGGAACCATACAAAGCTACAACCAGAATGCGGGATTTGGCTTTATTGAGCCCGATGAGAATCAGGGCATCAACAAACTGCTCCTGGTACACTCCAAGTCTTTCCGGCGGCCGAGTGAATCCACCGAGCCCGGTGACCGTGTACTATTCATGACGCATCAAGTTACGGCCGGCCTGCTAGCCACGGACGTGCACGCCGAGGTCGTCGAGCAGGAAGAGTCCCCGAATACGAGCGACGAACCTATCGACGGTGTGGTTAAGGAATACAACACGACCCGCGGATTCGGGTTCATCCAATTGAGGGACAAACGAGAGGCCTTCTTCCATATCTCGTATATAGTGGACCGACCTGACAACGTTTTGAGCGGCACACCGGTCACGTTTTCTCTCGTCCACACCGAGCGCGGACTACAGGCTCAAAACGTGACAATTCAGAAGGCGCCACCGATTCGGTACAGTGCGACCGACTATCTCCCGCAGGCGATGCTTGCGCGAGACAGTCGCCAGTATGATGAGGCAGCGGCTTTTTATGAGAAAGGCATGCGTGAATCGCCCAGCGTGCAACTCATCCTGAGCTATGCCGCGATGGAGAAGAATCGCCGGCGCAACTCCGAGGCGCGGCGAATTTACGAAACCGGGATCCGCCTATTTCCCGATATTGCTAAATTGCGGGAGGACGCGGGCGTGTTGGCTGCCTCTCAAAATGATTATCGAACAGCGATCATTCGTCTGGAGGAGGCGCTCGCAATCTGCCGCAAGAGTGACCAGGGTGGTGAAAAGGGCGTTCTGGTCGGGCTTGCCCGAACTCACTACCAGATCGGAAGCTCGGCATCGTTGAAGGAGAGCATACGCTGCTACAACCAGGCGCAAACGCTCTTTGGGCGCGGTTCGACCCGGCTACCGGAAGCGGATTTTTTAAGGCTGAATTTGGCCAAGATTCGCACTCAGCATCATCGCGGCGCTCTGACGGTTGGATTCCTGCATAGCGCTGGGTTCCAGATAGTGAAGGCGACGCTGTTAGAGCGATTGACCGAGGGCGCTGATCTGATTGTTGAGGTGGACGCTCCAGAGCTCCAGGAGAGCTACGGGATCGGCCGCTACCTGATGGTGCGCTGCGTTTTTAAGTCGGAAGTCGCACTTGCAGATCTAGAAGACTTGGACGCAAGCATTGCGACGTGGTCGCGCCGTGGACTGGCTGACGACCAACTTGCGCTTATGGTCGTGGCCTCCCTTCCGCAAGAACTGCAACGGCTTTTATCCCAGCGTATCGAGGACCGTCGACGGCTCTCCCCGGCTGTCGTTCCAATCCAGCAGACCGACATCGAAACGGAGGTAAGCCCAATTGTTGCTTTGCGCGCATCTCTTGACCGCTGGCTCTATCGGCGCGACCTCTTCGCCATCAACAGCCCCGTCGACGGTCGGCGATTTTTTGGGCGCGACAAACCGCTGGCAGAGCTGCGGGACTCGATTGCGGCAAGCATTCCGACCGGGGTCTTTGGCTTGCGAAAGGTCGGGAAGACATCGTTGTTGAAAGAAACGCAGCGACGGTCCGCTGAACTTGGTGACGTCGTCCTATACCTTGACCTCTCGCGAGTTCCAAGTGACATTTCAGACTGTCGATGGATCTACTGGAAGCTCGGCGCCGACCTCAGAGACCTCGGAGCGCGTCTACCGCTACAGGGATTTCGATGGCGATTGGGGGGGGAGTTTCAAGATTTCTTAGACATCCCAGAGTCGTTCCCGGTGGCAACTGCTTTTGACTCTGACTTGACACGACTTCTGCAGGCCATTCGCAAATCGTCTCTGAGTCCCCGCCCAAAGGTGGTTCTGCTTCTTGACGAGATCGAGCGCCTTCTGCCTACCAGGCTAGGGAAAGCAGGCTTCGAAGGCTTTTTCGAGTTTTTCAGCTACCTTCGTGGAATTGCCCAAGAGAATCACGAATTCGTTATGACAGTAACAGGAGCCAATGCGGCCGTAAGTGAAGCGGCTCAATTCCAAGGGCGCGACAATCCGGTTTTCAACTATTTCAAAGAGGTCTATCTTCAACTCTTGGAATTCTCGGAATGCGCCGTCATGCTGAAGGAGCTTGGCCGCGGGATGGGTATTCGATTCGAGGAGCAAGCAGTTGAGGCGATATATGCTGCCACGGGCGGCCATCCGTTCTTCACTCGACAGTTTTGTAGTTTTGTGGCACAGCAGCACCGCGACCGGCCACTGCTGGTGCGACGTGGAATGCTCTTGCCGCTAATCGACCGGTACCTCGAAATACGGTCGGATGACTTCCAGGAGATCGCCGAACGGCTCTCCCGGGATTTTCCCGGCGAACTCGATATTTGTATAAAGCTTGCAGCTGAGGGAGGTTCCGTCGATCGCGCGCGAGCGAACCAAATCATTCGCGCTGGGTCGGCGGTAAGGCACCTTACGGGGTACCAGATTCTTCAGGTCGACAAGACACGGGCTTTTCTCAAGATATCCATGTTCTCGCAGTGGCTGCAGCGCAGGTACGGAAAAACATGATTGACCGAATGTTACGACTTTTCGGCCTGTCCCGCCACACGCGGCCCGCCAAGCCTGAATCGCGAGTGCTGTGCTTCGGGCGCGACAGCCTGTGCGAAGATGTGGTCCGCTCGACGTTTTCTCAAGGATGCGCCCTTTTATTTGGGGGCCGACAGTCAGGAAAAACTACTGTACTGCGCAATATCGCACGCCAGCTTGCCGACGGGAACTACAGGAACCCGACCCCACAGATTCGGGTTCCTGTCTTTGTCGACTTGATGCGTCTTCCATATGACGCCAGGCCCGCCGACTTTTTTGCCACGCTCGCAAGCCTTTCAATCGATGCCTGCGCGGAGCAGTGTCCTGCGGTCCTCGGCGAGAAGAACTTTGCGAGCCGCGTCAATGGACTAGAATCGTTCGAGACTGCAATTGCTAGAGTGCGATCAAGGGCATCGCATGTCGACCTGCGGTTCGCATACCTGCTGGATGAGAGCAAACGCATAATTGGTGATCGGTTCCCCCGTGGTTTCCACGACAATCTCTTCCACGTGCTCTTCGGTAACTCTAAGATTCAAGGCGTCTGCAACATCGTTTTCGCTGGGGCGCAGGAACTCTACCGCCTCTGTGAAGATGACACCTCTCCGATCGGCAGCCGCGCGGCGAAACACTGTCTAATGAATCTGACGGCCGAGGCCGTAGGCCAGATGGCATACGAAGTGGTTCAGCACCCTGATAAGGGCCGGGCCAGAGTGCTTGCGGATCAAGTCTACGAGTGGACCGGTGGCCACGCCGGTCTGAGCGCCGGACTACTCCGCGCGCTCGCCATGGGGACTACGGTTGATGCCGGAGACATCCAAAATGTCGTCGCACGATTTCGAAAAGAGCGCTCTGAGTTGTTCCAGCTTTGGGTGAACAGTCTGACGATTGAGGCACGGGTCATTCATGATGCGCTCTTAGACAGGAGTAGCCTTACTGTCACAGAGATAGTCGAACTTCTCCGCCGGAAAGGCCTTGCGGTTCACCGCTGTGACCGAGTAGCTGACGAGTTGCAGTACGTCGGCTTGGCGCGGCGGGAAGGCGAGCGCCTAGTCTCCTGCAATAGGATTTATCTCGAGATCGCCCGGCTCTACGCTGGACCAGTGGCAAACACCGAGCTCGAGCGCTCGGTCTGGGCCCTCGTTGAACAGACCGAGGTTGGACTTCGCCAGTTAGTGAGAGTTGCATTCGATTCCCGGTGGGGATCAAGTGCTGATGCAAACATCCGGCTGGGGATCGGTGAGGATGCGTGGTTGAAGGTGATTGAGAATCGCGACAAGTACGCGAAGAGCTATCCTCGCACCATGCAGACAGTCGACTCGGATGAAGTACTAAACTTCACCTACTTAGGCCAACTCGGACAGTTGATGATGTGGAACAAAGCGTGGGACCTGTTCAAGGGCCTCTTTCGCGACAAGCGCGAGTTCGAGGACATGATCCGAGACATCGTGCCGGTCCGCAATGACGGTGCGCACTTTCGCGCCGTTCCTGAGCATGAATTGAATCGATGCCGCGTCAGGTGCGTCGACCTATTAACAATACTGGAGCGGAACCGCCAGGTCACTATCACGACGATCTGACTGGGGACACTAGCCGGGCGGCACAGATCCCGACGCGCATGTGCACGTTTTTAGATGAACAAGAGCAGATACAACGGTGCAACGATGCCGAAGCCGCCGCGCTGACCTTGCGAGCACCGGGTCGGTCTGGGCCCAAGGGCACCGCCTCGGCCCCATCAACTCTCGCCCTAAAGATTAGGTACCAAGTACACAGTTTCTCCGGCAAGAGAAATCCGGTGACAGGCTGGAATGGTTGCTGGCGGCGTTCATGGCGCTGGCGGGCTTTCTGGTCTGGCGAAGGCGGCGGGCGCGAGCCAGGTGAGAGCCAGCGACACCGTCACCACCACCACGCAGCCGATCACGTTGTACCACAGATAGGAAATGCCGCCGCGCAGGAACACCCAGAAAATGGCGGCCTCGCCCGCCAGCATGCCCAGGAACACGGCTGTGCCGCCGACCTTGCGGAAGGCGAAAGCCACCACGAAGCAGCCGAGCAGCGAGCCGTAGAATAGCGAGCCCACCACGTTGACGGCCACGATCAGCGATCCGAGCTTCTTGCCCCAGCCGGCGAATACAACCGCATAAGCGCCCCAGAACAGGGTGGCCCAGCGCGAAGCCGTCAGATAGTGATGGTCGCTGGCGCCGCGGCGAAAGTGCCGCTTGTACAGATCCACCACGGTGACGGTGGCGAGCGAATTGATTTCGCCCGAACTGGCGGACATGGTGGCGGCGAAGACCACCGCAATCACCAGCCCCACGATGCCGGCCGGCAGGTAGCGCGTGACAAACGAGAGGAAGATGTAGTTGGTGTCACTGAAGCCTTTCTCGCCGCCGCTGGATTCCACCAAGAGCGCGGCGCTCGAGCGTGCCGCGTCGAGCGACTGCTGCGCGCCGCGGTAATCGGCGAGGCTGCGGGCGTGCGAGGCAACGTCGCCGGCCCGATGCGCCTGGGCCAGCGCCAGGGCAGCTTCGCGGCGCCGCTCAAACGCCTGGTGGTAGCGGGTCTCGACGCCTTGATACTGGCTCACCTGCGCGATGCGCTCGAGCTCGGTGTGCTGGAACAGCACCGGCGGTTCGACGAACACGTAGAAGACGAACACCATGGCGCCGATGAAGAGGATGAAGAATTGCATCGGAATCTTGGCCACGGCGTTGAACAGCAGGCTGAGCCGGCTCTCCGTCAGTGAGCGGCCCGTGAGGTACCGCTGCACCTGCGACTGGTCGCAGCCGAAGTAAGACAGAAACAGAAAAGTGCTGCCGATGAGACCGCTCCAGATATTGAAGCGGTCGTTCCAGTCGAAGTTGGTGGTAACGGCATTGAGGCGGCCGGCGGCGCCGGCCAGAAACACCGCGTCGCCGAACGAAACCGAGTGCGGCAGCAGCACGACCACGGTGACCAGGGCAATCAGCAGGCCAAGGAAGATGACGCCCATCTGCTGCACGTCCGACCAGGTGACGGCCTTGATGCCGCCGATCACGGTGTAGGTGACCACGGTGGCGCCCATCAACAGCGTGGTGGCGCGCTCCGGCCATCCCAGAATCACCGAGAGCACGATAGCCGGCGCGTAGATGGTGAGCCCGGCGGAGAGGCCGCGCTGGCAGAGGAAGATGACGCTGGCCAGCGCGCGGGTCTTGGCGTCAAAGCGGTTTTCCAAATACTCATACGCGGTGTAAACGCGGGCGCGATAAAACGCCGGCACCACGGTGGCGCAGACCACGATCATGGCGATGGGCAGGCCGAAGTAAGCCTGCACGAAGCGCATGCCATCCACGTAAGACTGGCCGGTGGTGGAGATGAACGTGATGGCGCTGGCCTGGGTGGCCATGATGGAGAGCGCCATGGCGTACCAGGGCATGGTCTTGCCGGCGAGCAGGTAGCGGTCCACCGTGTTGCTGCCGCGGCTGCGGTAGAGGCCGTAGGCAATGATGGAAACCAGCGAGGCGAGCAGGACAACCCAGTCGAGGGCTCTCATCGGTAGGCACGCGCGAAGAAGTACGCCGCCAGAATCACCACCACGAGGTAAACCAGTACGGCCGCGTAGACGCGCCGCCAGCTACCGAGAAACGGCGGCGGCGAGTCCGGCACATCGCGAAGCTCCGGCATGTGAGGCAGTGTAACACGGGAAGAGCGTAGCGCAGGCCGCTACGATGGGCCGGGGGTGGTGGCGCGGCCGCTGCGGAATAGGCCGGGAGGAAAACAGGAGAAGAGGAGCCGATAGTGTTATCTTACTTCTCGAATCGCGGTGGGACATGGTCTACTTAGCTGTCCTAGTACCTCTAAAGGCCGGTCGTTAAGTACCAAAACCAATCGGTTTTCAGATCGTTTTGAGCTACGCTCTAGGTGGAAGAGGAGTCGGTAAATGAAAAAACTACTGCTGGCGGGAGTCTTGCTGCTGCCGTTCATGGCCAGCGCGAGTTACCTCCCGTGCTCGACCACGACGCAGCCGGATTTGCCTTTTGGGACCTGGTCCGCTCCCGGTTTTTCGTGCGAGGCGGACGACTTGATTTTTTCGAATTTCTCGCTCACCGGCGTCCCCAGTAACATGGCCCTGAACTTCTTGACGAACCCGAGCCCCACTGGCGACACGATCGCCTTGAACCTTGTGAACGGGACCTTCGCCCAGACCTTCAGTTTTAGCTACCAGGTGACCCTTGACGGCACGGCGCCTCCGGCAAACGGTGGATCCGGTTGGTTCATCGATACGGCTTCCGCCGGGGTTCAAGCCCAAACCGGTGCGTATGGAGCGTTCGAGAAGCAGGTCTATCAAACTGAAGGCGGGACCTTAATTGGCACCGACGTCTACACCCAGAATGACAACCTTGGCGGGGATATCGGTCCGATTGCCGTGAATCGCACCTCGATCTATGTTGAGGATTCGTTCAGCTACGGCAGCGGCACTTTCTATGATGCCAGCAACACCTTCACCGAAGATCCGCTTCCGGAACCCTCCACGATGCTGTTGATGGGTGGCGCACTCGTCGGCTTGGGTCTGATTGGCCGCAAGCGCCGCAAGAGGAGCTAGGGTACCGGGGCAATTTTTGCTCATTCTCCTTCGAAACCGGATCGAGGCCTTCAGGCGGGAGGCTTCGATCCGGTTTTTGCTTTTGGAGCTGCTTGGCGGGCATTCCACCTCTGCAAATCCTTTAAAACCTGAACCGGCGCTGTCCGTGGGACGAATCTGTCCCACGGAGAATCGCTAAGCTATGGAAAACAATCAAAGCCAGTCCTCAAAAGTGGGCCAATCGTGCCCACTTTGCCGCTGGTACGCAAAACGAAGCGGGCCGGCTGACCTGCCTGCTTCCTGATCTCACTGTGGCACACGAGGGCCGGCGAACACCCCCATCCGAAGCGCTAAAAGCGGGTGTAAGGCCTGTGGGAACAATGGCTTTCGGAAATGTGCCCGAGCGGTGACCGGTCTCGTTCTATTTCTCTTGCCAAGCCAAGCGCAGGATTGTACGTTGGGCGAGTCAGAGTAGCCCGACCCTCGCGACCGCCCTTGACAAGCGCAGCGGCGAACTGTACCTTGATCACGTCGGGCTTGTGCAGCCGGGACGTTCGCGTCCAGCACAGCGAACGCCGGTTCGCGTTTGAAACCAATCAGATGCGGATGGCCCCCAATCGCGGAGGCGAATCCGGCGATTTGAGTGAGAATTCGTTTGCGAGCGGTTGCGCCTATGACTTCGACAAGGAGAAACTCTCATGAGGATTCGAAACATCATGTTTACATCCGTCGCCATTGGCCTCTTTGCGACGGTATTGTCGGCTACGCCTCTTCCCACGCACACCTGGGTTTCGGGAGCGAACGGTAACGACTCAAACCCTGGCACGCGCGCGCTACCCTTCGCCACGTTTACAGCCGCGGTGGTTGGCACCGCAGCGGGGGGACTCGTCTCGGTGGCGGATCCAGGCGACTTCGGCCCCTTCACCATCAATAAGGCGATCACGATCGACGGCGGCGGTGTTGGCGGCAGCCTCACTATCCCAGGCGCTGGCAATACCGGAATCGGCATTTACGCGGGGGCTTCGGATACCGTCATTCTGCGTCATCTCACGATCGATGGTATAGGGCAAGGCGGCACTCCCATCTACTTTAGTACCGGAGGGATGCTCCTGGTCGAAGATTGCGTACTCGAGGGTTTCACGAGCGCCGGGATCGACGTCTTGAGTTATGGGTCACAGAACGTCGTCGTAAAGAATACGACCATCACGGGCGGCTTTGCCGGCTTCAACGTGAACCCAGGGACAGGGCCAGTCCAAGCCTCGCTGCAAGGAGTGACTATTAGTAATGCCTCGTACGCGGCCGTCGACGTCGGAAACGGAGTGACCACGATCAGTAACTCCGTCATTACACAGAGCCCGATCGGACTGGATGCCACCAACGGCTCGACGATCAACGCGGAAAGCAACATATTCTCCTACAATACGACCGCAGTGTGGGCCGCCCCGACGGGGACAATCCGTCTCTCGAACAGCGACATCTTTAACAATGGGACGGGAATCGGAGCTGGCGGCGGGACTGTGGCGACAACCGGAAACAACAGGAAGGCCGGGAACCCCGGAACAGGGGCGCCGGTCGGCACACCGAACGCCACGATTGGCGTTCAATAAGCCGGCAATCGCGCGACAGGCCATCTTCTTTTGCGGCTGGCGGTCCGGCAAGCGGAAGACACTTTCGAAGAGCATTTGAAACAAAGAACGATGGCCGCGAATAAATACAGATAAACACGGGTCCAAGAAAGAGCCTTATCAGTGTAGATCGGTGGCTAGAGAGAATCATCAAGACCAGGTCTCCTAAGAACACAGGTGGGCAGCCGGGTGTGCCTTCATAGGCTTTGGTTGCCCGTCGCCGGCCATGCAAGCAGGCGACAAAAACCGACCGCGTGCCCGACGGATGACAATATCTCGCCAATCAGGCGCGGATGTATAGCGGCGAAGTGGCGCGACTCTCCCGCTGCCGGAGCGGTCTCGTTCTACTCCCCTTGACAACCTGATTGCAGGGCGGTAGGTTGAGCAGGTCCGACACGTGCGGTCCGACCCTCGCGTCCAGCACAGCGAACGCCGATGCGCGTTTGAAGCCACCCACATGCAGACGCTGTCCGATCACGAAGACGATTTCGGCGATCCGAGCGAAAACGAGTCTGCGTGCGCTTGCACCCATCACTCAACAGAGGAGAAAACGTCATGAGCATTCGAAGCTTCCTGTTTACGTCCGTCGTCATTGGGCTCTTTGCGACGGTATTGTCGGCGATCCCGCATCTCCCAGCGCACACCTGGGTCTCGGGAGCGAACGGCAACGACACAAACCCTGGCACGCGGGCGCTACCCTTCGCCACGTTTCAGGCTGCGGTGAACGGCACCGCCGCGGGCGGCCTCGTCTCGGTGGCGGATCCAGGCGACTTCGGCCCCATCACAATCGGTAAGGCGATCACCATCGACGGCGGCGGTGTCGGCGGCAACCTCACCTTCACGGGCGGCTTCGGGATCCTCATTTCTGCGGGGGCCTCGGACACTGTGGTTCTGCGTCATCTCACTATCAACGGTGTAGGGCAAGGCACCGACGGCGTTTATTTCAATTCCGGAGGGGTGCTCTTAGTCCAAGATTGCGCGGTCGAGGGTTTCACGCAAAATGGCATCGAAACGGTCGCTAGCGGGCCACAGAACGTCGTCGTGAAGAATACGAGCATTAGTGGCGGCGTAGGCGGCTTTGTGACGGACCCATTCGGAGCCGGACCAGTCCAAGCCTCGCTGCAGGACGTCACCATTAGTAACGCCTCCATGGTGGCTGTTTTAGTCCAAACCGGGGTGACCACAATCAGCGACTCCGTCATCACGCAGAGTGGCATTGGATTGCAATCCAGCGACAGTTCCACAATCAACGCGGAAAGCTGCATTTTCTCATACAACACGACAGCAGTGTTAGCCAGTACGGGGTCGACGATTCGTCTCTCGAACAACGACATCTTTAACAATGGGACGGGAATCGGAGCGGGCGGCGGGACGGTGGCGACGGCCGGAAACAACAAGAAGGCTGGAAACCCCGGGACAGGCCAGCCGGTCGGCGCACCGAACGCCACGATCGGCCTTCAATAAGGGCAGTTGTACTCACGAATTCAACAGAGGAGAAAAGTTCATGAGCATTCGAAACTTCATATTTACGTCCGTCGTCATTGGGCTCTTTGCGACGGTATTATCGGCTTCCGTAGGTTTCCCCTCGCACACCTGGGTTTCGGGAGCGAACGGCAACGACTCGAACCCTGGCACGCGGGCGCTACCCTTCGCCACGTTTCAAGCGGCGGTGAACGGCACCGCCGCAGGCGGAATCGTCTCGGTGGCGGATCCAGGCGACTTCGGCCCCATCAATATCACTCAGGCGATCACAATCGACGGCGGCGGTGTCGGCGGCAGCATCACTTTCACAGGCGCCAACGGGATCTACGTCAATGCGGGATCCTCGGACACTGTCATTTTGCGCCATCTCACGATCAACGGTCTGGGACAAGGCACCAACGGGATCTACTTTGTAGCCGGGGCTGCGCTCCTGGTCGAAGATTGTGCACTCGAGGGTTTCACGGAGGTTGGCATCGCGGTCTACGCCCCTGGGCCACAAGGACCTGTCGTAAAGAACACGACCATCACGGGCGGCCTGGCCGGCTTCGAGGTGCCCTCCTATGCCGGGCCGGTTCAATCCTCGCTGCAGGGGGTCACCATCAGTAACGTCAGCGTGGTGGCTGTGCTCGCCCAGACCGGCGTGACCACAATCAGCGACTCCGTCATCACGCAGAGTGGGATTGGATTGCAATCCAGCGACAGTTCCACAATCAACGCGGAAAGCTGCATTTTCTCATACAACACGACAGCAGTGTTAGCCAGTACGGGGTCGACGATTCGTCTCTCGAACAACGATATCTTTAACAATGGAACGGGAATCGCAGCGGGCGGCGGCACCGTGGCGACCACCGGAAATAACAAGAAGGCCGGCAACCCCGGAACAGGCCAACCAGTCGGCGCACCGAACGCCACGATCGGCATTCAATAAGAACGGCGCGGCTGGCCCTTGCCATTGTGACTGACCGGTGGCAGGCGGAGACAGGCGACAAAAACCGATCGCCTGTCCTACCACCAGGGCATTCTCGACGCACAACGCATACCGCGAATTATGGGCGGATGTATAGCTGCGGGGCGAGCTACTCTTCGTAGAGAGACGGTTCACCCGGGGGGCGGGTCTTCCAGCGGCGGTGGATCCAGAGCCATTGATCGGGATTGGCGCGGATGGCGGCCTCGAGGGCAGCGTGCAGCGAGGCCGTATCGCGCGCGGCATCGCCAGTGATGTCCACCGGCGGATTGAAGCGCAGCACGTAACGGGCCTCGTCTTCCACCCACAACGCGTAGGCCTGAATGACGGCCGCGCCGCTGTGCGCGGCGATTTTGGCGAAGCCGGAGCCGGCGCAGGCGGGCACGCCGAAGAAATCGACGAATACGCCGGAATCGAGCGACGCGTTCTGATCGATCAGGATGCCGACCTTGTCATTAGCGGCGAGGGCTTTCAGAATCGAACGCGCGAAATCCTTCTTGAAGATGACGCGATTGCCGTGAAGGCCGCGGCGGCGCTCGATCAGGCGGTCGATCAGCGGATTGTCGAGCGGGCGCGCCAGGACGCTCATGGGTCCGGAGGCCAGCCCGTGCGCGAAGGCGCTCAGCTCCCAATTCCCCAGGTGCGCGGTGGCGAACAAGACGCCACGGCCCTGGCGGAGGGCGGCATCGATATGCTCAGTGCCCTCGATGCGGATCCACCGGTCCAGGTTGTGAGGCCCGATGGAGGGAAACCTGGCAAGGCTAACCAGCAGTCGCGCGATGGAGCGGAACACGCCGTCGACGATCGCGGTTCGGCCGGCCGCATCGAGTTCCGGCAGGGCCAGCACGAGATTCCGCTCCGCCACCCGGCGCAGGCGCGGAACGGCGCGGTCCAGCAGCCGCGCATAGTAGCGCCCCAGCGCATCGGACGCGGCGATCGGCGTCCATTGGAGCGACTTCAAAACCACCAATGCAAGCAGGTATTCGACCCAGTTCCGAAGGCGAGAGCGCTGCCGCATGAAACCGCATTGTACCGTGAGCGGCGGCGTGGGGGATCGATAAAGGAGTTTCCGGCCGATTCGGATTGGTTTGGCTGGCTCGGTGGCTCAGTACGTCCACTCGCAAGTGTGGTGACGCATTTCCGGCGGCGGCCGGGCGACGCGAGGAAGTTTACCGTGTAGCGGAAACAAAATCGCCTACAATTGTGAGAAGGATGGCAGCCCAGCCGGATCGCGCAACGGTAACCTGGACAACACCGGAGTGCCCTTTTTCGATTGAGTGCAGCAGCCGCGTGCTCGACGACATTCGCCTGGCGGTGACCGACGCTTTCTTTTCGCTGCCACGCGGCGGCGCCGAAATCGGCGGCATTCTGCTGGGCGCCTGGCAGGAGGGCCGGCTGACCGTCTCCGATTACGCGGCGCTCGATTGCGAACATGCCTTGGGCCCCTCCTTCACGCTTTCGCTGAACGACGAAACCAAGCTGCAGGAACTGATCCGCGCCGCGAGCGCCTCGGGCGCCGGCCGGCCGGTGGGCTGGTACCATTCGCACACGCGGACGGGCGTCCTTCTCTCCGACTCCGATCTGACGATTCACAACCGCTATTTCCCCGAGCCGTGGCAGGTGGCGCTGGTGTTGAAGCCCCACACATTCGAGCCCATGCGCGCCGGATTCTTCTTCCGCGGCCACGGCGGCATTATTCATTCGAGCGCCAGCTATCGCGAACTCCTGATCGAGCCGGTGCCGATGCGGCAGGTCCCCAGAGTCGTTCCCATGGAACCACCGGCGCAACCTGCTTCCCGGCCCGGGTCCGCCAGCGCCATCGTCGACGTTCGCGCCGAGCCCGAAGCTCAACCAGCGCCGGCCGCTCCCATCGTCAACGTCAAGGCTGAACCCGAGGCCCCGCCGGCGCCGGCTCCGCCCATCGTCGAAGTCCGCGCCGCGCCCGCGGCAACTGTGGCACCGCCAGCCTCCCGGCCCGAAGCCGCGCCGGTCCAGTTGCCCATCCCAAGCATGTTCGAGGTTGAGCAGAAGCGCTCGTGGGGGTGGCTGAAGGTGGTGCTGGCGATAGGATTGGTGCTGGCTGCGGGTGTCGCGGCATATGCTGAGCGGGACGCCTGGTATCCGGCCGCCGCTTCGCTGTTGCGCCGGGCGCCCCCGGCAATCAATGCCGCCTCCATCCACCTGAACACGGTGGACGAAGCCGGGCAATTGCAGATTCGCTGGGATCCGAACTCGACGCTCGTGAGCACGGCAACCGGCGCGTCGCTCGAAATCGCGGATGGCGATCCGCCGCTCAACATCGCCACGCTGGATGTCCAGCACCTGGCCTCCGGCGTATTCACCTATGGCCGCCGCAACGAGCGGGTTGATGTCACGCTCGTGCTCGATCAGCCCGGTGGAACGGAAGTTCGGCAGGTCACCAGCTTTCTGGGACAGAAGCCGCCCGCGCCTGCCGTGCCGGCGCCCGCCGCTCAGCCGGATACCGCTCGCGCGGACCGGGAGCGCGAAGAAGCGGCACGGGTCGCAGCCGGCCTGCGAGCGCAACTGGACGCCGAACGCGAGCACAGCAAGAAGCTCGAAAAGCAGCTAGCCGCCGCGCGCGCTCAACTGCGTGAGCAGCAACTCCGCCGCCTGGGTAACCAGGCACGCCCGCTCGATCACTAGCCCTCCTGGCACACCCGTCCTTGCTCGTGCAGCTGGGGACGGGTTTCGGCGGGGGAAGTACAATAAAGAACTGAAGCCGAACCGGCATCGAATGTCGCCCAGCCATGCACTGCGCCGTCCTGTTCTTGTCCTGGTGCGCGGCGCTGCATTGATCGCCGCCGTCACGGCGGTCTGTTATCGAATCCACCTCAATTCGGCGTCCACGGCCTTACTGTTCCTGATTGCGGTTGTTCTGCAATCCCTGGATTGCGGTTTTTGGGAGGCCGCCATCGTTTGCGTGCTGGCCACCGCAAGCCTGGACTGGTTCTTCATCGACCCGCTCTTCACCTTCACAGTGGCTCATGGTCTGGACGCGGTCACTTTGGCTTGCCTGCTGATCGTCTCGCTGGTGGTGACCAGAATTCAGTCCCGCAGCCGGCGGGAAGCGCGCGAATCGAAACATCAGCGGCAAAACACGGAAAGGCTCTACCAGGCCGGCCGGGAGCTGTTTGCCCTGGCGCCGTCCGCCACCGTGGGACCGGCGTTGCTGCGGCCCTTCTGGACGCGCTGCGAACTGGATGCGGTCTGCCTCTTCGACCAGGCGGCGATGGAACTGCACGAGGTCGGAACGTCCCGCGGCGATCTGGCTTCGAAGACTCGCGATGGATACATCTCGGGCCGTGACGCAGGGTATCCCGATCTCGGGATTGTGGTTCGCTGCCTCCGGGAGCGGGGCGCGATTCTGGGCGCGATTGGCTTCGAGGGATTGCGCGACCCGGAGCTGTTGGCGCCGGCCTTGGCCAGCCTGGCGGCGGCTGTGCTGGAGAGGGCGCGGATCTTTCGCTCGGCTGCGACCGCAGCCGCCAACGCGCAGGCCGAGACACTGCGCTCCGCGATTCTCGACGCGCTGGCTCACGAATTCAAGACTCCGCTGGCCACCATTATGACCGCGGCGGGCGGCCTTAGCGCCACCGGACCGATGACGCCGGACCAGGAGGAACTGACCGGGATGATCGAAACCGAGGCCTCGCGCCTGGGCGATCTGACCTCACGGTTGCTTCGGCTGGCGCGGCTGGACCAGGAAGAGGTCAAACCGCGCCTGGTGCAGGCCGATGCGGGCGAGCTCGCCCAGGGATCGGCCCGCCGGTTTGCGAAGCTTTGGCCCGACCGCCAGATCTCGTTCCGGAGGGAAGGCGAAGCTGGCGAAGTGCGGGCGGATCCCGAATTGATGAGCCTGGCGATCGGCCAGCTCCTGGAAAATGCGTGCAAATACTCGCGGCCGGATGCGCGAGTGCTGGTCAAGCTCTCGGCCAGCGAGAACGCGGCCGCGATTGACGTCTGGAATGACGGCGACCCCATTCCGCCGAACGAGCGGAGCCGCATCTTCGACCGGTTTTACCGGGGTAAGGATGCGCAGCGAACCGCGGCTGGCTCGGGCCTCGGGCTGTACGTCGCGCACAAGATTGCACTGGCCCATGGAGGCGACCTGGCGTTGGTGGATACCGGAGCGGAAGGGGTGGCCTTCCGTCTGACTCTGCCGCTTTCGAAAAGTGAGGCTTCTGTTGCCGAGTGAGAACTGCAAGGTGCTGATCGTCGACGACGATCCCGCGTTCCGGCGGGCGCTCCGGACATCGCTTGCCGCCAGCGGATTCGATGTCTCCGAAGGGCGAACTGGGGAGGAAGCGCTGATCGTCTTGCGCGATAAGCCCGTCGACATCGTGTTGCTGGATATCAATATGCCGGGGATGGGCGGCATCGAAACATGCCGCAAGATCAGGAGCCTCTCGCCGCGCATTGGCATCCTGATGCTGACCGTGCGGGATGCCGAAGAAGACAAGGTGCAGGCGCTCGAAGCGGGGGCCGACGACTTTGTTACCAAGCCGTATCGCCTGCGGGAAATGATCGCGCGCTTGCGTGCGGTAAGGCGCCGGCTCCATTCACCGGACGAAGTGCCCACAACCTTGTTCCGCGCCGGCGCTCTGGAGCTGGATTCGGAGCGGCGCGTGGTGACCAAGGACGGCGCCGAGATTCATCTCTCTCCTAAAGAGTATGACCTGCTGTCATATTTGTTTAAACATCAGGGGGCGTTGGTCACCCATTCCCGGCTATTACAGAGCGTCTGGGGGGCCGAGTACGGCGGCGAACTGGAGTATCTCAGGTCGTATGTGAGAATGCTTCGCAAGAAGATCGAAGACGACCCGTCGCAACCCGAGTACATTCTCACCGAACCCTGGGTGGGTTACCGTTTCCGCAACCCCGCCGACGCGGAATCGCCTCTGTCCGACGGCAAGTGACTTCAGATTTTACCGATTTTTTCATGACCTTTATGACTTTTTCATGGGGTTCGCTCTACATTCATAGGTAACGCCGAAGCTCCCCGTTCGTCTTCGTCGGCTACCGGCCCAGTCGATCCGGATCCAAACCTGTGGGCTTGGGCGGATCGCAAGAGAATGGCACTGGGACCGACGATGAAGCAACGCTGGTTGGGCCGGATTGGGCGGATTGCGGGCCACGTAGGGCTGGGCGCGTTCGGCGTGGCAGTTATAACCGCCGTTTGCTTTCCCCTGCACCCCGACCTTGCCATACCGGCATTCCTCTATCTGCTGCTCGTGGTGCTGCAGTCGGCCGTAGCCGAATTTGCCGCGTCCGCGATTGTCTCGGTGATCGCGGTTGCCACCCTGGACTATTTCTTCGTTCCTCCAATTCTGGCTTGGGACATCAACCGTCCACTGGACAGCATGGCGCTGGTTACTTACCTGGCGACAAGCCTGGTGATAACACGGTTCGCCGCGCAAGCCCGGACCGCTGCCCGCAACTCGGAGAGCAAACGCCAGGCGCTAGCTCTGCTCTATGAGGCGGCCTGCCAACTGTTGTCTCTGGAGCCTGAGGCGGCGGCTGGCGAAGGATCTTTGCGAATCTTGCGGGAAGTTTTCGGGCTTCGTGCCGCGTGTCTGTATGATGCCAGCGACGCGAAGGCGCAGTTGGACGGCGACTCGGTATGCGGACTGGCGGAACGCACGCGGCGCGCGTTGCTGGAACGCCGGGACTACGACGATCCGCGCTCGAAGGTGTTTATCCGCTGCCTGCGGGTGGCCGGAAAAATCACCGGGGCGGTGGGATTCGAGGGACTCCACGACGCCGAATCGACCCTCGGATCGCTGGCGACGCTGACTGCGGGAACACTCGACAGAGCGCGCTCGTATCAATCGGCGAGCGAGGCCGCCGCCGCGACCCAGGCGGAGACTCTGCGGTCGGCCCTGTTAGACGCGTTCGCTCACGAGTTCAAGACGCCGTTGGCCACCATCATCACCGCCACCGAAGGACTGCGCCAGACGGGCGATCTGCTGCCGGAGCAGATCGAAATGGCGGAGATTGTCGAAAACGAAGCCACGCGATTGAGCCACCTTGCCACCCGGCTTCTGCGCATGGCGCGGCTGGACCGGGCAGAAGTCAAGCCGAAGTTGGAGCGCAGGGATCTGGCGGCCTTAGTCAGCCGCACAGCCAGCCAACTGCGGCAGCAAGCCGGCCAACGGTCGGTCGCGCTGGATCTGGGCCGCGAGAGCGTGGAAGTGCTGGCCGATTGCGAGCTGCTGAGCCTGGCGCTGATGCAGTTGTTGGACAACGCACTGAAATACTCCAGCTCCAACAGTGTCGTGTGCGTGCGCCTCGAATTCGACGAAGGCTTCGCCAGCATTCGGGTAACCAGTGAAGGGATTCCGATACCGGCCGAAGAGCGCGAGCGCGTCTTCGAGCGTTTCTATCGCGGATCAGCCGTCGGGCAGGTGGCGCCCGGATCGGGGTTGGGGCTTTACTTTGCACGCAGAATCGTGATGGCGCACGGGGGGAGTTTGGAACTCGATTGTCACTCGGCAAACGGCGAAGACACAACGTTCTGTATGCGGCTGCCGGCAGTCACGAGCCAAACGCTTCATGAACTCCAAGCGAGTTAGAATCCTGGTGGTGGATGATGAGCCAGCCATGCGGCGTGCGCTCCGCGCTACGCTGAACGCCAGCGGCTTCGCTGTGGAAGAGGCCCGCAACGGCGAGGAGGCCATCGACCTTGTCGCTCAAAGGCCCGTAGCTCTGGTGCTGCTGGATAGTAACATGCCGGGCATGGGCGGGGTGGAGGCGTGCCGGCGAATCCGCGCTTTGGCGCCCAACGCTGGAATCGTGATGATCACGATTCGGGACACGGAGGACGATAAGATCGAGGCGCTCGAGGCGGGCGCGGACGATTATGTGACGAAGCCCTTCCTGGTACGGGAGTTGATCGCCCGTCTGCAAGCGGTGCTTCGCCGCATTCGGCTGGAAACGCCGGAGGGCACGCCAGTGCTCCGAGCCGGCAAACTGGAACTCGATATTGAGCGCCGCACGCTGCACAGGGCGGGAGAAGACGTTCGCTTGTCGCCGACCGAATTCGAGCTACTGCGCTACTTCATGCAGCACCCGGACGTCGCCATCGAGCATGCCCGCCTTCTGAAAGCCGTGTGGGGGCCGGAATACGGCCAAGAGCTCGAGTATCTTCGCGCCTATGTCCGGTTACTCCGGAAAAAGATCGAGGATGACCCGGCACAGCCGCAATACCTCCTGACCGAACCCTGGCTCGGGTACCGCTTCCGCGCACCTTCGAATTCCTGAGGCCGTCCCGCGATCACTCCGCGTAGTATCCCGTGCGCGCGTAAACCCGGAACTGCTGCGGCGGACTCACCTTGACCTGAATACTGTGCCACTTACCAGACTTATCGGCGCCGGCCTGCCCATATGCGATTACGTACTCATTGCGCATCGCGCGGCCAATCTTGAGGGCGGCCGGCTCGATGTCGTCGGAAGTGACAGCTTTGAAGCTCAAGCCGCCGCTGCGGTCCGCGAGATCGCTCAAGAGAGCCAAGCCTCTCGACTGCTCAGTCAGTTCGATGGCCTTCTTCCAAGGCGGATTATCCGCGATACCGATGGTATGAATCTGGACGTCGGACTCCTCGACAACCCGCAACAATTCCGACTTGGAATAACGGCTGTTGTTATCCATGCCATCGGAAACAACCAGCAATGCGCCCCGGCCCTTCCGCGCAGCTCGTAACCGGTTCAGGCCCATATACACGGTGTCGACCAACGCGGTATCGCCGCCGGCCTGGGAACCGACAATGCTGTTTTGCAGCGTCGCGAAGTCGGCCGTGAAATCCGACAGGCTGTGCGGGCGGGAGCCAACCGTAAGCAGGAATATCTCGTCCTCTGGATTGGCAGTTTGGAGAAACGCGCGCACGGCGTCGGTGGCGGCCTGCAACTTCGTCCGCATGCTGCCGCTGAGATCGAGAACAATCCCGATGGAGCACGGCGCGTCCTGATTGCTCAAAGACACAATCGGTTGGGGAATCTTGTTCTCCAGCACCGTGAAGTTATCGCGGCTAAGGCCATTCACGGTAGCTCCCTTGCGATCCGTCACAACAGCGGGAACCAAAACTAGGTCCACGTCCGCGCGGATGATATGCGTCGGAGCCTCCTCCGCCGCGCCTGCGGGGCCTTTGGGGGCACGTAGCGCAAGCGAGAGCGGCTGGGCAAACAGACAGCTAGTGGCACAAACCGAAATGGCGAAGACTCGTAACGCCAGCCGGCAGCTCGTCTCACCGTTGTTGGTCACATACCCTCCTTGCTTCTCTCTTACGAGCATGCGGCCAAAGTTATGAATAAGGCATAAAAGACGTGGCGCCACGAGCTAAGACGGCAGAGAGTCTTTATGACTTTTTTACAATTCCTCCACCACACTGGTAATGGCAGTCGAATGGCATGAAAGCGAGCGCACCGACGATATCGCCCCGTTTGCGCCGACGGTGCGGGAGAACCGGGTAGAGTGACTGATCCAGTGACCGAGTAGTCCGGAGATCACATGATGGGTACTAGTAAGGTTCTGATTATTCACCAGCAGAATTCCGACTGCTCGGCTTTAAGGTCGGTACTGTCGCGGGAGCGGTATGACGTGATGGAAGCCTCGCTCGACATGGGCAAGGTTCCCTTCGACATTGAGGACTGTTACCTGATCCTGCTGGACACGCTGGCAGTCGCGCCCGGCGCTCTCGGGCTGCGGCCGGCGCACCCACGCAACGGATCTCCCGCGTTTTCAGTAGGCGCCAGGAAGACCAGGCCGCGAAGGTTCGTCCGGCGCAAACCTCGGCAGATGCGAGACAAGAAACAGGCCTCCCTCAAGGCGATCAAACTGGGCGATACGACCGTGATGCTGGGCTCCCGCCTGGTCCGGGGGGCCCTTGGGGAAGTTCGGCTTACGCGGTTCGAATACGGTATTCTCAATCACTTGTCGGCCCGCATGAACCAAACCGTGCCATCGATGGAGCTGGTCCGGAAGCTGTGGCCCTGCGATCCAACCAAGGGCGTTCATTCTCTCCGCGCATTCATCAGGAATCTGCGCAAGAAGATCGAACCCGATCCGGCTCACCCACAATACATCGTCACCGATCTGGCGATGGGCTACCGACTGCGACATTCGGCGGCCGGCCGGGACCGATAGCCGCAACTTGCCAGTTATGTGAGTGATAGAAATTCCTGATCGGCTCTTTCATGCATTTTTCACAGGTCATTCCCCACAATCGAAGAACGAGAAGACACTATGATTCGCAAACCGATAATGACTTCAATTTCGTTCGCGATTGTCGCTTTGGTGGTTGGTACGGAGGCGCCTGGCGTTCCCGCGTATGGGCAACAGGTGCCGGGGAATGTGGCTCGGAATTCCGACGCTTCAACAGCACCCACGCAGGTGCAGGCGATGTTCGGAGCCATCGCCGGCGTCGTCAGAAACTCAGCGAAGGTTCCGATCTCCGGCGCGATGGTAACCGTGGCCAGGGCCGATGGGAAAGGTATCTGGACGACGATTTCGGGCGGCGACGGTATATACTCCATCGCCAATGTCGCTCCAGGCGAGTACTGGGTGACATTACAAGCCGAAGGTTATCCGGACACGGCTTCCAAGCTTGAGATCACGGCGGGCCGGGCTACCAGAACCGATGTCACAATGGCCGGGAATGTAGCTCCTGCGCCGGCGGTGATCTCCGCGAATTCCAGCGCGCCCGGTGCGGGTGCTGCGCCCGCGCGCACAGAGCCACAGGCCGCGCCGCGCGACAAGGCGAAGCAGAGCGTGTGGGCGCGCGTGTTGAAACCGCCGCCGGCGAAACCGCAGACGGCGCCGCCACGAACGGTCGCTTCACTGAAGTACCCGCCGGTTGCCGCGTTTGGACTACCGGCAGCCAACGCGACTACCGCGGACGTTGGAGGTCCGTTTGCTGCGCCACAGGACGCACCGGCACCCACGCCAGCCCCGGCTGCGGCTCCCGCGCCGGCTCCCGCTGCCGCTGCGCCCGCCATTCCGGATGCGCTTTCAAGCCCCGAGGCGGCTCCCGCGGTCGACAGTTTTACGCCTTTCGCCTTTGCCGACTTCACCTGGATGAACGCCACCACGCGCGCCAAGGACACCGTGCTGGATACGAAGTTCTTCACGCCGGAAATCCGCTTCGACACCAATTACATGGAAGACTTCAACCAGCCGATTGATCACACCATCGTCGGAGCGACCGAGTCCTTTCGCTCGGGTGAAGTGCAGATCGAACAGGAGAGCGTCGGCGGCGATTTCCACTGGCAGAATGTTCGCGGCAGGATCTTGTTCATGTTCGGCATGTTTGCCACGACAACACCGCGCAATGACGCGAGCTACGGGGTAGGCCAGTGGGACCTCCGCGGCGCCTATAAGTACACGTCGGAAGCGTACGGCGGGTACCACTTCAACGTCAATCACGGACTCAATGTCGACGCTGGTATTTTCGTCTCGTACATCGGCCTGTTCAGTTATTACAATTTCGATAACTGGACCTACCAGCCATCGTACGTGTCCTCGAACACGCCTTGGTTTTTCAACGGCGTGCGCATTCAGTGGTTCCCAACAAACAAGCTGAAGATCGAACCCTGGTTCATCAACGGATGGCAATCCTACGCTAAGTACAACGGCCATCCCGGCCTCGGTGGACAGCTTCTCTGGCAGCCAAAGGAATGGTTTAAGCTGGTTGCTAACCAGTATGGCTTTGGAGAGGATAACCTGGGTCTTCCCCATACCGAGAGAATTCACACGGACGATAGCATCGAAGTAAGGTATTACAACAAGCCAGAGAAGATGGGGCTCGACAAAATGGCATTCACCATTACGGCGGATGCAGGATGCCAATATGGCGGCGGAATTCAGTGCCTCGGCGCGCCCAGCAACAACAAGGATTCGTTTGTAGGGTGGATGGTCTATAACCGGCTGTGGTTCCACAAGGACCTTTTCGCCGTCACTGTCGGCGGCGGAGACATGAGCAACTTTGGCCGCTACTTGACGCTCCTGCCACCGATCAACGGGGCCGACGCAGTAACGGGTTCGCCTTACTTCACGGAAAGCCCCGGCCAAAAGGCTCACATGTGGGATAGCACGGTCACCTTGCAGTATATGCCGCGCGAGTATATTACGTGGTGGGCGGAGGCAGGGTATCGTCACTCCGACATCCCGTATTTCGCGGGACGGGGCGGGGTCACCCCCCCCGGCTTTCCTATCGGCGGAACGAATGGCGCTCCTAACCAGTACGCCTGCATGAGCGGAGCACCGTCCGGAGCAACCGACCTTCCGACCGCAACCGCGAACTGTGCCAGCGCTGGCGGCGTCTGGTTCCCCGACCTTCGCCGTAGCGAAGCGAAGATCTCTGTTGGCGTGATGGTGAAGTTTTAGCACCGCAGCGCTAAGGACCTAGACTTGATCGATGCGTCGTTCCTACGGAGCAACGAATGCGTAATATCTTGACTCAATCGCTATGCCTGATCGTAGCCGCGGCCTGCCTAACGGCTGCGGATGCGGTTTGGAAGAGCAAGCCGGCCGCCCAGTGGAGCGAAGAGGACGCCAAGCAGATCCTCGCCGCGTCACCTTGGGCGAAGGAGACCACAGCTACTGTCACGCGCCGGCTGACCGAGGAGCAACTCAGAGATGGCGGACAAATGGGACAACCCCGCGGCGTCGGCAATGAAGGGGTGGATCCGAAGGGTAGCGGGCCAACTGTGTCACTGAATGTCTTCACGGGTCCCGGGGGCGATGACCGCAGCCCCCGGTCTCTTGCCCGGCCCATCACATTGAAACTGCGTTGGGAGAGCGCTCTCCCGGTTCGGCTCGCGGAGTTGAAATCGCACGAGGTCGAGCCTCCCACGTTAGAGGGCGACGGCTATCGCATTTCCGTCTATGGCATTCCCGACGCCGATTTCAAGGGTGATCCCAAAGAATTGGGCAAGCCTCTGAAGGGTCTGGCCGCTCTGAAGCGCGAGTCGAAAAAGGATGTGAAGCCGGTCAGCGCCGAGGTGTTCAAACTGGAAGACGGCGTGGTAGTGGTCTATCTGTTTCCTATGTCCGCGGAAATCAGCGAGAAAGATCGCCAAATCCGATTCGAGGCGCAGATCGGCCGGATTGTTGTCGCCCAGACTTTCAACCTGAATGAAATGGAGTTCATGGGCAAGCTGGAACTTTGAAGCTCGGCGTTGCCGCGCTCAGGCCCTGGTTTTTTATGCCTTTTTCACTTGCCGCGAGATATAACCCGGAAGGTACTCTCAGGCCCCTGGAGTGGCCGAGGATGGGCGCGGCAAATCCGGCGTCCGGCGGTGCGGCTCAAAAGCTCAAGAGAAGACTCATGCAGGCGCTGCCAGGCTGCCTGGCTCTGGCCGCGGTGGCGGTGTGCACGTGGGTTTCGTTTCGCCTTGGGCAGACTTTTGCGTTCACGGGATTTCTCTACCTTGTCTTCGTAGTGTTGGCTGCGCTCTATGGCGGCTTTTGGCAGGCGACGGTTATCTCAATTGCCGCGGCTGCCTGCCTTAACTATTACTTTGTTCCACCGATATTCAGCTTCGCCAACAGCCCGGCAAACTGGGTGGCACTGGGCGCCTTTGAGTTAACGGCGCTGGTAATCAGCCGGCTTTCCCAGCAGGCCCAACTGCGGGCCAGGGAGGCCATTGCGGGCCGGCGCGACATGGAGCGGCTTTACGAAACGTCGCGGCGGATCCTGCTGCTGGATAGCTCGGGCGAGCCGAACAATCTGATTCCATCCTTGATTCGGGACATCTTCGATCTGCGCGCGGTTCAGCTATTCGACGCTCAATCGGCCGCGACCTATCAAAGCGGCGAAAGCCCGTCCGTGGCCGACCAACACACGCGGGACGCGTATTTTCGAGGCACCGACACTTTCGATCCGGAAACACGAAGCTGGTATTGCGTGGTCCGCCTGGGTGTGCGGCCCGTGGGTGGACTGGCGTTGATCGATACGGAAATGACAAAGCTCGCCGCTACGGCGCTTGCGTCGCTTGGCGGAATTGCGCTGGAGCGCGCCCGAACGCTGCAGAGAGAGTACCGCGCACAGGCCGCCCGTCAAACCGAACAACTGCGCACCGCCGTCCTCGACGCCCTGGCGCACGAATTCAAGACGCCGCTCGCGGTGGCCCGCACGGCCAGCTCCGGCCTGCTCGCGGTCGGCGGCCTGTCGGACCTGCAAACGGAGCTTGTCACGACGATAGACCAGCAGGCGACTAAGCTCGATCACCTCGCCTCGCGCCTGCTCAGAGCCGCGATGCTGGACAACACGGAGTTCAGACCACAGCGGGAATCGCTGCTTTTTTCCGGCCTGGTAGGGACGGTACTCCGAAAACTCGAGTCATCGGCCGATCGAGAGCGATTCCGCCTCCTCGAGCCAAGCCAGGAAGTGCCCGTATTGGCGGACCAGGGATTGATGCTGACCGTGATCGCGCAGCTTGTCGATAACGCGGTCAAGTACTCCGAACCGGGATCGCCAATCGACATCCGGTTGGCCGCCAGGAATTCGGAAGTGGTGCTGACGGTGAGAAGCAAAGGGATAGTGGTGGCGCCATCGGATCGCGAACGCGTGTTTGACCGATTCTATCGGGCTCCGGAGACCCATCACCTTCCCGCTGGCACGGGCCTGGGGCTTTCCATTGTGAAAAAAATCGTTGACGCTCATCTGGGAAGCGTCTGGGCCGAAGGCGAAGCGGGCTATGGGACATCGTTCTCCCTGGCTGTTCCGGCAGGCCACGCTCACTAGGTTACGATCATGTCCGCTTACAACGGAAACATTCTGGTTACCGACGACGACCCGGATCTGCGCAGGGTGCTGCGGCGGACGTTGGACGCGCTCGGCTTCGAGGTTGCGGAGTCCTCCAACGGGGAGCAGGCTCTCAAGCAGGTTGAAACGCAACGGTTCCAGGCGATTCTCCTGGATGTCAACATGCCGGGCGCCGGCGGAATTGTGACATGCCGCGAGATGCGTCGAAAACATCCCGGGCTGCAAATCCTGATGCTGACGGTGCGGGATAGGGACGCGGACAAGATCGAGGCGCTCGACGCTGGGGCCGACGATTACATCACAAAGCCCTTTTCCATCCCGGAGCTGGCGGCCCGCCTGCGCTCCGCCGTGCGTCGCTCCGCGACAACCGAGCCGAATCCCGGCGCACCAATCACCATCGGCGATATCGAACTCGACCCGGCACGCCGAACCGTTCGCAAAGCCGGTTTGGTTCTGCGCTTGACGCCGAAGGAGTTCGATTTGTTGCAATACCTGATGAACCGGCCAGGATTGCCGCTGGCTCACGCGAAACTTCTGCAAGCGGTATGGGGCGCCGAATACGGTCAGGAACTGGAGTACCTGCGTACATTCGTGCATCAGCTGCGCAAGAAGTTGGAAGACGATCCGTCGTGTCCCGAGTATTTGCTGACCGAACCTTACTTTGGTTATCGCTTTCGGGAACCGTCTTAGACGGCTCTATTAACGAAATCCTTATGTCTGCCCATTTTTTCGGCTCTAAGTGTGGTGGTGGACGCCCGACCCTTGCCCCGAAACGCGCCCGCCATAAACACCTTATATAGCGCGCATAGTCTTTTTCATTCCTGGTCCTCATGCGTTCCTTATGTCCCATGTTTTATTCTTTACAGGTGGACTGCACGAGTTATCCCATAGCTTTGCAAAATGCCCAGCCCGGGATGGCGCCCGTCCGGCAGATTGGAGCTCTCTGATGAAGCTGAAAGCCGTTGAAGTTAGTCTTCTGGTGGTCTCGATCCCTGCCTTGCTGCTGCTGCAAGCTTGCAGCAGCGTCAAAGGAGACACGCCGGATGGGGCGCCGCCACCCGCCAAAGTTGTTCCGTTCCCGGACGCCGCTCTTTTCTCGGTGGACCATCCAGAGCAGTTTCCACTGGCCGCGGCGGCCGAGCATCCCACCGTCTCCGAGCTGGTCGTCACCGGGACAGTGACTCCCGACGTTTCCCGCAACGTCCCGGTGGTTTCTCTCGCCTCGGGACGCGTGATGGTCATTCACACGCGCCTCGGCGACGCGGTGCAAAAAGGCCAGTTGCTGATGACGATTCGAAGCGACGACGTGTCGGGCGGTTATTCGACATACAAAATGGCAGTCGCCGATGAAACCCTCGCACGCGCCCAGTTGGAGCGTACCAAGGATCTTTATGAGCACGGCGCTTTCGCGCTAAACGACCTTCAAGTCGCACAAGACGCCGCGGACAAGGCCAAGGTAGCCGTGGAGACGGCGGCGGAGCACCTGCGGTTGCTCGGCGACGATCCAGACAAGATGAATTTCACGGTGGATATCTTCGCGCCGGTTTCGGGCGTGATCACCGACCAGCAAGTTACAGCCGGCTCTCTCGTGCAGGCGTACAATACGCCGTACCCGTTCACGATCTCGGACCTCTCGGCAACTTGGGTTGTCTGCGACGTGTATGAGAACGACCTGGCCAGTGTCCGGATCGGCGATACGGCCGAGATCAAACTGAACGCATATCCGGATCGCAGGTTCAGGGGACGGGTGAGTAACATCCTGCCGAATCTGGATCCCAGCATTCGCACAGGCAAGGTTCGGATAGAAGTGCAGAATCCCGGAATCATGCGGTTGGGCATGTTCGTGACGGCCACCTTCCGCGGTCAAACCAGGGAAATGCACACCATCGTGCCGGCCTCCGCAATCCTGCACATGCACGATCGCGATTTCGTCTACGTTCCCGCGCCCGGCAACAAGTTTCGCCGCGTGGAAATCGTCAGTGGAGACCTTTTGCAAGACCACACGGACTTGCAAGAGATCAAATCGGGATTGGCGCCAGGCCAACAAGTGGTTACGAACGCGTTGGTCCTGGACCACGTGCTCACGCAGTGATCGTAACGGGCACGTTCGGGCTCCGGAGACACAGCCAGCACAGCAGCCATAGGACAGGGAACAGGAAATGATTCGCGCTCTTGTAGACTTTGCGCTTAACAACAAGTTTGTGGTGTTGGCCATTGCGGTCTTGTTGCTCGGATGGGGAGCTATCTCGTTCCACAATTTGCCGGTGGAAGCCTATCCCGATATCGCCGACAATTATGTGACGATCATCACCCAATGGGCTGGGCGTTCCGCCGAGGAGGTGGAACAGCAGGTGACGATTCCGATCGAGATTCAAATGGCTGGAATGCCGCACATGACCTTTCTGCGCTCCGAGTCCATTTTCGGCCTGTCGTTCGTGATCATGATTTTCGACGATAGTTCCGTCAACGATTGGAACCGGCAGAAGGTACTGGAGAGGCTCACCCAGGTCAATCTGCCTAACGGACAAAACCTACAGCCCCAAATCGGTACGGACTGGAGCACCACCGGTCAGATCTATTGGTACACCATAAGAAGCACAAATCCCCGATACGACCTGATGGAATTGAGGTCGCTCGAGGACTGGGTTCTCCTCAAGCAGTTCAAGTCCGTTCCCAACGTGGTCGACGTTTCCGATTTCGGCGGCACGGTCAAGGAGTACCAGATACGGGTGGACCCGAACAAGCTTGTGTCGTACGGATTGAGCATCGGCCAGGTGGAGCAGCAACTCGCGAATAATAACATCAATGCCGGCGGCAGCTTCGTAGAAGAAGGCATGCAGCAAATGAACGTACGCGCGCTGGGGCTTTTCAGCAACGTGCATGACATCGAGCAGACAATGCTCACCACAAAGTCCGGGACACCTCTCCGGATCAAGGACATCGCCTATGTAGTCCAGGGTCCAAAAATCCGTTTGGGCCACATGGCTCGGGCCAACCACATGGAGGACGGGCGTATCATCGACGAGCCCGATGTCATACAGGGCGGTGTGTTGATGCGTAAAGGCGCCGAGGAACAACCTACGCTCGATGCCATTCACCAGAAAGTCTATGACCTCAACCACGGCATCCTGCCACCCGGCGTGACGGTGGTGCCCATGCTGGATCGCAGCGATCTTCTTCATTTCACCCTGCACACCGTGATGCACAACCTGACCGAAGGCATGATTCTGGTCAGCGTCATCCTGTTCCTGTTTCTCTTGAATGCCCGCGCCGCTCTCATCGTCGCCCTCACGATTCCATTCTCATTGCTGTTTGCATCGATCTGGTTGGATTTGAGTCACATTCCGGCAAACCTTCTTTCGTTGGGCGCACTGGATTTCGGAATGGTGGTGGATGGAACGGTGGTCATGGTGGAGAACATCATCCGGCACCTGAGCCGCAGCCGCCACCAGACACTGTCCGGAACTCCGAAAACGGCCGGGGAGATGATCCGCGAGGCTTGCCATGAGGTGCAGCGGCCGGTCTTTTACGCCATCGCCATCATCATCACCGCCTATCTGCCGATCTTCACGCTGCAACGCGTGGAGGGCCGGCTATTCAGGCCGATGGCCTGGACGGTGGCCTTCGCCCTTCTCGGCGCGATGACGTTTTCGATTCTGATTGCGCCTGTGCTGGCGGCCACGTTCTTCCGCAATGGAGTTCGGGAACGGCGCAACCTGGTGATGGACTTCCTGGCGGAGCAATACCGCAGGCGGTTGCGCTGGGCCGTTCACCATCGCTGGGTTGTCGCCTGCGTCGCTATCGTTTCCCTGGCTGGCACGGTCTATATGGGCTTTGGCGGCGTGATTGGCGCGGAGTTCCTGCCGCATCTGGATGAAGGCGCTATTTGGGCGCGCGGCACTCTGGCGAACAGCACCAGTCTTTCGGAGGGCGAGAAATTCACCACCAACTGCCGCTACGTTTTCGCCTCGTTCCCGGAGGTGACAACAGTCGTGTCGCAGGTGGGCCGTCCCGATGACGGAACCGACACCGGGGGATTCGGCAACACCGAGTATTTCGTCGACTTGAAGCCCCACGACCAATGGCGCCTTGTATTTCACAAAGACAAAGAGGAACTGATCGCCGCCATGAACAAAGCGCTGGAGAAATACCCAGGAGCTATCTGGAACTTCTCGCAGCCGATTGAAGACAACGTCGGAGAGACGATGACTGGCACCAAAGGTTCGCTGGCGCTCAAGATTTTCGGCGATGACTTGAAGCTTCTCGAGAAGAAAGGCGAAGAAGTCACCACCCTCATGGCGGCCATCCCGGGCATGCATGATGTCAAGTTGTTGCGAGATTTCGGCCAGCCGAACCTCGATCTGACTATCGACCGGAGGCAGGCGGCTCGTTTTGGAATCAACGTGGCAGACATACAGGACGCCGTCCAGACCGCTGTGGGCGGCAACGCCGTGAGCCAAGTGCTGATCGGCGAGCAGCGGTACGACGTGGTGGTGCGCTACCAGGCGGCCTATCGGAATACCGCACACGCCATCGAGAACGTTCGCCTGGTTTCACCCACGGGAGAGCGGGTATCCCTGGCGCAGTTGACAAAGGTAGAAGTTAAGGACGGGGCGTACGACATTTTCCGGGAAGGCAACAGCCGTTATGTGGCAGTAACCTTCAACGTGCGAGGCCGCGATCTGGGAACCACGGTCGAAGACGCCATCAAACAGATCGGTCAAAAAGTGAAGCTGCCGCCGGGCTATACCATCGGCTGGTCGGGCGAATACGAGAGCGAAAAGCGCGCCGAGGCGCGGCTGTCTCTCATTGTCCCGATCACGATCCTGGTCATCTTCATCATTCTCTACACCATGTTCCGCTCTTACAAATGGGCGCTGCTCATTTTGTTGAACGTCGGCCTGGCACGCGTCGGCGGGTTTCTGGCTCTCGTGATTACCGGAACTTACCTCAGTGTTTCGTCGGGCGTCGGCATGTTAGCCCTGTTTGGCGTATCGGTGCAAACGGGCGTCATCATGCTCGAGTACATTAACCAGCTCAGGGCCAGAGGGCACTCGATCGAGGATGCGGCGGTCGATGGCGCGGTCCTCAGGCTTCGCCCCATTATGATGACCATGCTGGTGGCCACTCTTGGACTCCTGCCGGCGGCGTTATCGCACGACATCGGATCCGACTCACAGCGGCCGTTCGCGATTGTGATCGTAGGCGGCCTGATTTCCGACCTGCTGTTGAGCATTGTTCTGTTGCCTACGTTTTACGTCTGGATCGCGCGGGATGGCGATCAACTTCCCGAACCGGAAGGTTCTTTCGAGGGCCAATGAAAACCGAGCGCGAGATTTTGCCTGTGAAGGGTAACCGGATTGTTATTATTGCCGTGGTCGTGCTCAGCAGCTTGGGGTTGGATGCGGCGCTCGCGCAGGCTCCTCCTGTCAAGATTACACTGGAGCAGGCCATCGACATGGCGCTGAAACACAACCACACCTTGCAGGCCGCCCGGACCACCATCCAACAGAACCAGGCTGCGGAAATTACCGCCAATCTGCGCCCGAACCCGACGTTCTTTACCGACTGGGAATACCTGCCGATCTCCAAACTGCCAGGCGAGTCGGTGGCGGCGTATCTCCAAGGCTCGACCGAGGGCGACCTTGGGATGAGTTACCTGATTGAGCGAGGCAAGAAACGCCAGCGCCGCCTGCAAGCGGCTAAGGACGCGACCGCCGTGACGCGCTCGCAGGTCTTCGATAACGAGCGCGGTGTGGCATTTCAAGTTGGTCAGCTCTTCTACAACGTCCAGCTTGCGGAATCGGTGCTTGATTTGGCGAACAAGGATGTGAAGAGCTTTCAAACTACCGTGGACATCGGCGAACGGCAATACAAAATCGGCGCCATCAGCCAGAACGATTACCTGCAGATCAAGCTTCAATTGGTGCAGTTTCAGACCAACGCGGAACAGGCGATACTCGCGCGGGATCAGGCGCTTTCGGACCTCCGGCAACAGCTAGGTTACGAATCTGTTCCCGCCGATTATGGTGTCGCCGGCGACTTCGAATACCGGCCGCTGGCGGTCAGTCTGGAAGAACTGCAGGCGAAAGCGCTTCAGAATCGCCCGGATCTGCGCGCAGCGGTGTTGGGCGTTACCGCCGCTAATAGCCAATATGCGCTGGCCAAGGCGAATGGGAAGCAGGATCCCACTATCTCGGGCAATTACTCGCACGTCAACGGGATCAGTGCCGTCACCTGGTCGTTCAGCATTCCCCTCGCGATCTTTGACCGGAACCAGGGCAACATTGCGCAGACGCGCGTTGCCATCCGGCAAGCGGAAGAGCAGCAGAAGGCGGCCAGCGGACAGGTACTGACCGACGTAAGAGACGCGTATGTGGGGGTGGAATCGAACGGCCGCGTGGCGAAGATCTACGTCTCAGGCGTCCGGGCAGACGCGAAGCTAAGCCGCGATATCAGCGAATACTCCTACCGGCGTGGCGCCACGGCGCTGCTCGATTTCCTGGTCGCCCAGCGCAACTATGACGCTATTGAACTGGCCTACCGTCAGTCCTTGGCCGCTTACCTGACGTCGATCGAGCAACTTCGCCAGGCGGTGGGAACCAGGAGCTTGCCTTGATCCCTGGAATCCCCGACACGGCTTCGCGCGGCTGGAATGCGGCGAGAATCCAAAACGGAAGGTGGAACCGATGAAGAAAGCAGAAGTGCGGGCCCGCATTGAGGAAATCGGCATCATCCCCGGCATCCGCGTATCCTCGCCGGAGCGCGCACGCCTCGCCGCGGAAATGGTGAACCGCGCCGGTATTCCGATCGCGGAGATCACCATGACTGTGCCTCGCGCACTCGACGTGATTTCACACCTGGCCAAGACCCTGCCGGAACTGGCCGTAGGCGCGGGAACCGTTCTGGACGCCGAAACGGCCTGGCGATGCCTGGACGCCGGCGCCACATTCTTGACGAGCACAGGACTCGTCACGGAGGTCGTGGAATTCGCGCTAAAGCACGATCTCGTCGTTTTCCCCGGGGCGATGACCCCAACCGATGTGATTGCCGCATGGAGGACGGGCGCCGACTTCGTCAAGATCTTCCCGTGCGGGCCAATGGGCGGTCCCTCTTACATTCGATCTTTGAAGCTGCCGTTTCCCCAAGTGCCGATGATTGCCACCGGCGGCGTGAATCAGCGAACCGCCGCCAATTTCATCCTGGCCGGGGCCACCGCTCTGGGCATCGGGGCGGACTTGATCAACCCGGAGGCTCTTCCGGTGATGAAGGAAGAACAGATCCAGGAACTCGCGCGCCGGTATCTGGGAATGGTGAAAGCCGCCCGCGCGCAAACGAACGCAAGGTAGCAATATGAGAAGGATACTGGCGATGGTTTTCGGGCTGAGCGTACTGGGAACCGCACTGCCTTTGCGCGCGGCGGACGGCCCCGCGGCGAAAGGTCCCAAACAGTCCTTTGCAGTCGCGAGCACGGAGCGCGTGAACTTTCTGCCGGGCGGCACCATTCGGCTGGTCGATTCGTACGGCTACCTGACGGTGGAAGGTTGGGATGAGCCAGAGGTTGCGGTCACCGTGACCAAGTCGACCGATCGTTTCTACGACCCCGCAGAGAAGCAGGAAGCCGAGCGGCGCTTCGAGCAGATCCGTGTGGTCACCGAACGGCGGTCGGACAAAGAACTGGCAATTACGACGACACTTCCGGCCCGCAATCCGCTCTTCAGATCGATCCTGCCATTGGACCGCATCATTCTCACCAAGCCGTTGGTGCCAAACGGCAGGCGCGGCGTTACGGTTGAGTACAAGGTCCTGGTGCCGCGCGATTCGCGGCTGGTAGTTCACCACGACACCGGCTATGTATGGGTGAGCGACGTGACCGGAGACATAGACGTGAACAGCCACACGGGCGACATGATCGTGATGCTGCCGGATCCGGGGCCATACTCGATCGACGCGCGAACCAGACTGGGCAGCGTTTCTTCGGATTTCACGGGCAAGGGTCAGTTCCGATTCGTCGCGGGCACTCACTTCGCTCACGCCGGTCAGACTTCGCCGCGGCGAATCTCACTGCGCATGGGTTGCGGAAGCATCGCCATCAAGCAGGTCCCGCCGTCCGGTCCTTTCTGGAAGAACTGAGCGGATCGCCGGCTTGGACCGGCGTCCGCCCAGGCCTGCTAAGGGCCCTGATCGCTTCGCTTCCGGCGCTGAAACTCAGCAGACGGCGTTTGATTTCATTGTGATACAGCACGAGGCATTGGCCGGAACGTCACATTTATAACTTTTTCACGATCCATCAAAATCCTTTCACGGTCCATAAAAAACTCGTGTAAACTAGAAATGAAAGCGAAGGGCCGTTGAGGAGGTTGATCGTGTCTGCAGCCGAGCGAACCTGGAATTGGATTGGCGTCGTTTTGACGCTGGCGTGTTTTGGCACTGTCGTGGCTGGCAACACAGAACTGGTCTGGCGATTCGAGCATGCGGGTTTCCCGCTGTCCTGGGTGCTCGCTGGCGCCGCCATATTGGCGTTCCTCGCAACTGAGTTTTGCGACTCCACCGCTTCCCTTCCCGACGAAGCGGAAGATGCAAGTTCGCAATTCTCTTCAGAGTGGGAAACGGTCGAACTTCAGAGCTGATCCGGCAAGAAATGCCCGATTGAGTTTGCAGTCCGAACGAAGCTCCCTCCCGCATCCTCAAGTTGGCGAACTCGTTCCTCTACGCCCGAACACCAAGGATTTCGGGCCGCGTCTGGGACTCGCGTGGGCGCCGGCGGCGTTGCACGGCAAGAATTCGATTCGCTCGGGGCTCGGCAGCTACTACAGCGGCAACCAGAACGACGACTTCAGCCACTGCGCCTGGGGGAAATAGCCCAAGCCGATTCATCGCCGTGGACGGGTCGCAATTGCCCGCTTAGAACGGCTGGATGGCTTCCCGCGCCGGATCGAAATCGATGCGCCGTTTTTGCATGTAAGCGATGTTGCCCAGGTGCGAAGCCTGCGCCGACCGGTGCCCGGCCAGCACGTCGCCATTCGGCAACTTGCGGGACTTCACGCACTCCAGAAAATTCTCCACGTGGTCCATGTCGATGCTGCCGGCCGCCTGCACTGTGACCGGCGCCGCGCCACGCCCCGCCGCGCGGAATTCATAGTGTTGCCGGTCGATGAACAACCGTCCCTGGGTTCCGGCGATCTCCACCGCCGCGCCGAAGATTCCCGGGGCCAGCGTGGCTTCAAACGTGGCCGTAAACTGCGCCGGGTATTCCAGCAGCACGTTGATCGTGTCTGGCGCCGTGCGCCCGTCCTTGTAGTTGTACACGCCGCCGGCCGCCACCGCCGAGGTCGGCACATCGGAGCCGAGGAACATGTGCACCACGTCGATCCAGTGGGTGAACAGGTCCGTCACCTGCCCGCCGCCGAAATCCAGATACGCGCGCCAGTTCCAATATTGCTGCGGGTCCCAGTCGCGCCATTTCAGCCGGCCCAGGTAGTGCGCCCAGTCCAGGTCCTGCGGCTTGGTCTGGAGGTAGTCGGGCGCCTTGCGCAGATGGTAGCCGTTGCCGTACCACCAGGTGCGCGCCAGCGTGACCTTGCCGATTTTTCCACTGTCGATATACTTGCGCTTGGCCTCGATATAGTGCTTGCCGGAGCGCTGCTGCATGCCCACCTGGCAAATCCGGTTGTTGATCCGCGCCGCCTTCACCACCGCCGGCCCTTCCTCGATGGTCAGGCTCAGCGGCTTTTCCACGAACACGTCCTTGCCCGCGTTGAGCGCGTCGATCGCGATCGGCACGTGCCAGTGGTCCGGCGTGCCGATCAGCACCAGGTCGATTTCCTTGTTATCGAGCAGCGCGCGATGGTCGCTGAACGCGCGCGCGGTTGGCGCGTCCTGTTTCGCCTTGTCGATCTGCGCGCCCCAGATATCGCACAACGCTGTCACCTCCACCGCGCCGGTCTTGATGAAATTGCCCATGTCGTAGCGGCCACGCTCGCCGCAGCCGATCAGGCCGAGTTGCATGCGCTCATTGGCGCCGTAGACGCGCGAGTACGATAACGCCGTCGCTGCGGTCACCCCCCGCAAAAAGTTTCGACGCGGAAATGAAGTTTCAGGCATAGGGCAATTATAGTCCGATCGCGTTCAGAGCCGGTAGAGCAGCAGCGAGGGCCGCGGCCCGCTCTCCCCCAAGTCAAACCGGAGGCGCGGATTTCCCGCGGAAAGCGCCCCCCATCGCTCTGTGCGTCTACTTCGGGCGCCGCGTGAGCAGTTCGGCGGTGTCTTTGGCCAAGCCTTCGGAAGTGGCGACGACCTTGATCCTGCCAATTTCGCCCGCCTTGGAGCGCACGATCAGCAGCGCCATGCCGCTGAATGCCTTCCGGTGATCGGCCTGGAAGGGCTCGACCGTCGCGGCGTTGCCGTTATCCACGGCCGCGATGGTTCCGGCGCCGGTAACATCGAAGTGCACCATGTTATCGGCCATCGGACACAGGTTACCGTGCTGGTCTTCGATCCTCACGGTGACAAACGAGAGATCGTCGCCATCGGCCTGGATGACGGCGCGGTCCGCCGCCAGTTTCACCTTGGCGGGCGCGCCGGCGGTGCGCACTTCATCCACCGCGACCTGTTTGCCATTCTGGTACGCCACGGCTTTCAGTGTACCCGGTTCGTAAGCTACTTGCCAGATGCGGCGATACTTAGTGACGAACTTACCCGTGTCGCTAACATTATGTCCCACGGGCATTTCCCAGGGATCCGAGAAACGCGCCTTCTTGCCGAGTGACTTCCCGTTGAGGAATAACTCGACTTCCTCCGCGTTGGAGTAAGCCATCACCGGAATCGCCTGACCTTGCTTGCCTTCCCAATTCCAATGCGGCAGCAGGTGTACCATGGGCTTGGCCGTCCATTGGCTCTGGTAGAGGAAGTAGCGGTCCTTGGGGAACCCGGCTAAGTCGACGAAGCCGAAGTAGGAACTGTGCGACGGCCAGTCCTGCGGATTCTTGTCCTGCCAACCCCAGAAGGGTGTCGGCTCACCGAGATAGTCGAAGCCGGTCCAGACAAACTCGCCCAGCACTTGCGGGAACTTATCCTGGTAAGTGAACTCAACGTCCGGGCACATGGCCCATTCCGGGGCGACGGTGTCATAACTCGAAATCTGGAGCGACCGGGGCTTTTCGAAAGCTATGATCGGCAGATGATACACCCCGCGCGAACTGACGCAGGAGGCCGTTTCCGAGCCGAAGATGATCCAACTCGAGTACTCCTTGAGTATCTGCTCATAGTGCATTGGCGAGTAATTGAAGCCGGGGATGTCCACTTCGGCGGCCATCTTGTTCTTGATGGCGTTGTTCCAGCTATTGAAGGCCGAGGTGGTGGGCCGCGTGGGATCCTCCTCGTGGAAGAAGCCGGTGAGACGCCGCGCTTCGCGCCAGCCCTGTGCCTCCGGGTGGTCCTGCTCGGGGATTTCGTTGCCGATGCTCCACAGGATGATGCTCGGATGATTGCGGTCGCGGCGCGCCATATCGCGCGCATCGTCCTCCGACCAGTCGGCGAAGTACTTGCTGTAGCCGTTGGGCACCTTGGGGATGCGCCACATATCGAAAGCCTCGTCCATCACCAGCAGGCCGAGCCGGTCGCAGTATTCGAGAACCTCCGGCGCCGGCGGATTGTGGCTGGTGCGCAGGGCATTGACGCCAGCCGCCTTGAGGATCTGCAACTGGCGTTCGATGGCACGGCGGTTTACGGCTGCGCCGAGGGCGCCCAGATCGTGGTGGTCGCAGACGCCTTGCAGTTTCAGGTGGCGGCCGTTCAAGGAGAAGCCCTTCTCCTTATCGAAACCGATGGTGCGGATGCCGAATGGGGTGGTGTAGCGGTCCACCGCCATATCGTTCTCGAGCACCTCGGTCACCAGCGTGTAAAGGTTGGGACGGTCGACGTCCCAGCGCTTCGGGTGAATCACTCTCACCACGGATGGGACAGTCATCGGAGTCGTTCGCGGACCTTCGGCGGGAATCGTCACTTCCACTTTGTTGCGGCTCACCAGGATGCCGGTGGGGTCGAGCACTAAGGTCTGCACCGCGGCCTTGACCTCCTGACCGGAGCGGTTGCGCACCGTGGTTTTCACTGCCACGGAGGCCTCGTCATCGCTCACCTTGGGTGTAGTGACATAGGTGCCCCAATGGGCGACATACACGGGGCCGGTAACATCGAGCCACACGTTGCGATAGATGCCCGCACCCGGGTACCAGCGCGACGAGTTATCCTCGGGCATAAGCCGTACCGCGATCACATTGGTCGCGCCGTCGAACTTCAAATACGGCGTGAGATCCAGGCTGAAACCGATGTAACCGTAAGGACGCCCGCCCAGGTCATGCCCATTCAACCACACTTTCGAATTGGCCATGGCGCCGTCGAACTCGATGCTGACGTACTTTCCCTTGGCGCTGGCCGGAAGCGCGAAAGGCTTGCGGTACCAGCCGGTACCGGAGATGGGCAGCGCGCCCGTATGCGGGTTGAGCTTGGGATCGAACGGCCCTTCGATCGCCCAATCGTGGGGCAGCCGGACGGGGCGCCACGTGGAGTCGTCGAAGTCGGGATCCTCCGCGCCCGCGGCTTCACCTTTATAAAACCGCCAGCCATCGTTGAAGCTGAGGCGGCGCTCACCGGAAAGCGCACTCGTGGGGGCGGCCGCGTTCCCTTGCGGCAGTAGAGCCAGAAATGCCAGTGCGCCACAGGCGGCGCTGACACGGCGTCGGTAATCGCTCATCGGATGTCCTCGGAAACTTGGGATCGCACCTTTTTATCCTAGTACCGAAATGCCTATCGATGGAAACTCTCCGGCGGCCCCAGGTAGCTCGGTTTGACACCGCCCAAGTCGACAATGAGTTTCTCGAGCACGATGCCGGGATCCACCATCCAAAATTTCAATGTGTGCGCTCCGGGAAGAGCCAATGCATGGGTCGAGCGCACCTTGCGAACGCTGTCTTTCACGGAGGTCTCCCAGTCGCTCTGGGCGTTGTGCGCGAGGGCGTCGACGATCTGCGGCGGCTCGTCATCGAACGAGATTGCGTAGCGCAGTCCGCGCCCGGGAGAGAAGTTCAGCGTGGGCGCGAGAATCGCTTCGACCTCGACCGGGCCGGCATCGAAGAGATACATCCGGTACTCGAGAAACGGCGACTTGACGGGCGGCATCACGCTTTCCGCGGTGACCGGAAAGATCGACATGGCGGATAGCGTGCGGCCATAATCCGGGATCCGCTGCCACGTTACCGGGCCCGCGCCGATCTTACGGGTGTAATGCTCCGCCTCGATCGAGACGTACCCGGACGCTTCGACGAAGCCCTGCAGTTCCGCCCGCGAAGGCCGATTCGGGTAGAAGACGTCGACTGCCACCGCGATGGGAACGGCTCCCGCGCCTTCGATGGTGACAGCGCCTTTGTTCGGTCCGGGAGGGATCTTTTCCCAATCGACACTCACCCACAGGCGCAGTTCTTTATTGACGGAGCCGCGCGTCGCGCTTAACACGATCCAGGGGGCGCTCCCCGTGGCGGTGAATTCGAAAGGAGCGCGCCCGCGATTGAACACATCGACGAAATGCCGTGGCTGGTTGAATGAATCGAAGGTAGGGAGCACTGCCGGCGCCGGGTTGCCCGGCCACGCAACACTCGATCCTTCGATGGCGACGCCCATCGACGACGCCGCCGGGAGAGCGATCTCGGTGACCGGCGGCATGGTGTTCTTCGGCGGCTCCTGCCAGTACGTGTACCCAATGTGCGTCTGATCCATCATGTGGTCCCATTTGCCGTGCGCCAGCGTGTGGTTGAAGTAAGTGGTCAGGTCCGCGTCGGCCTGAAAGAACATGCGCGTTCGCGCCGCCATGTCATTCGCACTGGCGCGTCCTTGAGCGGCGTAGAGATAGTTCTTCGCCGCCGCCACATACATCGCGGTGACGATTGCATTCGCTTTTGCCGGATGCAAGACAAGTTCGAAAAAGGCATCCCGCGCCTCGGCCGGCAACTCGCGCTCGATCTTCTCCGCTTGAGACACGATCGCGTCGTAGTCGGCCACCGCACGGTCCGCCTCCAGATAGTCGATCACGCTGTAAGTGCCGGGCTCCAATAGCTCCGGCTTGCGGCGGCCATTGTACTTGAGCGTCTTCGCAACCAGATCGGCAATCTCCGCTGCCCGCGCCCGGCCGAACTCTCTGGCGGCCCATAACTCCGTGAACTCGCCAAGCTTCTCCTTTGGCCAGCGCGCGGGATCGCGGGCCAGGCTCAAGAAGAACTCGGTGGGAAACTCCATCGGCTTCAGGTCGCCGACATTCACGATCCAGATGCGATTCGCTCCGTATTCCGAGGCGAGATGCATCTGTTCCCAGACCTTGGGGATCGGATTCGTGTCAATCCACTTATAGTTGCGCGGACCACCCACGTAATCGAAGTGATAATAGATGCCCGCGCCGCCGCTGCGCTTGCGTTCTTCGGGTGTCGGCAGACGGCGGATGTTGCCCCAATTGTCGTCGCACCATAGAAGAGTCACGTCGTCGGGGACGCGCATGCCCTTTTCGTAATACTCCTGCACCTCCTTATAGAGCGCCCAGTCTTGTGGATTGGTGACGTCGGGGTTCACTTCCGCGGCGATGATTTTGCGCTGATCGGCAACGATGCGCTCCAGCAACGCGGTGTTGGACTCTCGGGACATGGGCATGTCCCCGTCGCCGCGCATGCCGAGCGTGATAATGCTCTCGTAGTCCTTGTTGCGGCGAACGCCCTCCTCCCAGAAGGCGCGCAAGACGTCCTCGTTCCGGGAATAGTCCCAGGGCCCTTTCCCATGCCGCTTCCACTCTTGTTGCGCGCGCAGCATGGGCTCATGATGCGAGGTGCCCATCACGATCCCATATTCGTCCGCGAGTTTGGCGTTGAGAGGATCGTCCTCATTGAATGCGTTGTTCCACATCGCGGGCCACAGGTAATTCGCCTTCAGCCGTAGAAGGAGTTCGAACACTTTTTCGTAGAATGCGTGATTGTAATTCCCGTAGGTTGCCTTGACCCAACCGGTGAGAGCGGGCGCTTCGTCGTTGAGGAATATGCCGCGGTACTTGACGGCCGGCTCTCCCTGCACGTAGCGCCCCGGCCTCACGAACAGCGCGTCCCGATGCGCCACCGGGACATCGGCCCAGAAATACCAGGGCGAAACGCCGATCTGTTCCGAGAGATCGTAAATCCCGTAGATCGTTCCGCGCTTGTCGCTGCCGGCAATCACCAGCGCGGAGCCAATGCCAGGCTGAGGGTTCGGCACAACTTGAATCAGGAACGATTCCCACGTGCCCACTATCCCGGAAACGTCGATTCGCCGTTCGCGAATCAGCCGATCGACGATCGCGTTCTTTCCGATCGTGCCGGCGACGATTGTCTCGCGGGCACCAAGAGTTCGCGACGGCATCAAACCCGTGACACGGACGATATCGCTGCAGAGTGTGTCCGCGGCTCTAGCGACGCCCGGGTAGTCGCTCGGGTCCACGTACACCGCCGCGACAGACCTGGCCTGGACAATGGGAAAGCTGCCAGGCTCCGAGGTCGGGAAAACGTAGCGCTGTTGACCTAAAGCGAAAAGGGATGCCGGCAAGAAAAAGCAGCAGGCTACAGCCCAGATCAGAAAAACTTGAGATCGCACCTTTTTATGCTAGTACCGATTCAAGGCAGTACCGGGCCGGGCATGCCCGGCACCTATGGAAACGTCTCAGAGGATACCGTCGCCGATCAGGCTTAACTGGCGGGGATCGTGCGGCGGTACTTCAGGTGTGAGCTTCTTGAGGTCATCGTGCCGGGGATTGAACTTGCGGATGAGTTGATTCAGATTGAGAGAGGATTCCCAGATTTCAAACAGCAAGCGGCATCGCGGGCAGCCGCCCTCAGCCGCGGGCCGACCGTCGGTGGCGG
>JBEKKO010000034.1:0-54726 GCA_050010695.1 Bryobacteraceae bacterium | reverse complement strand
CCAGCCGGTCTCGCTCGGCCTGGGTCATCAGTAGTTGTCCTTTGTCCACCCTCCAGGCTCGACCCTGTCAATAGGACATTTCTACTTTGCCCAAATAGGACATTATCATTTTGCCGCGACACGATCACCTCTCACCGTCCAACCTGGCACTCAAATGTGCTGAAATAGGATCTCGTGAAGAGAATCGCTCTGGTTTTGGCCTTGCTTTCGGCCTCTCGGCTGCCCGCCGCGGATACGTCCACTCCTCCGGTTGCGCAAAAGTTTCTGGGGCTGTTCCAGGAGCTTCGTGCAGCCGGAACGCAACGGGGATCCACCCTCCGTCATGTCTCGTTCGCGCTTTCGGATGGCGAGATCGACGAATATATGCGATACGCTTTGCGCACCTCGCCCCGGCCCGGCGTGGATTCGGTGAGTGTAAAGATCTTCCCGCAGAATTACGTTTCCACGTTCACCGTCGTCGATTTCGACGCCGTCGAGCGCTGGAAGCCGGGCACAATTCCGGCATTGCTGCGGCCCATCCTGCGCGGCAAGCAGTCCATCTGGGTGGACTACCGCTTCGCCGCCGCCAATTCGACACTCACTTTCTCCGTCGAAAAGGCGTATTACGACAACCTCCGGCTGCCCGCGTTCTTCGTGGGGAAGATGATCCAGATCGTCGCCGCCCGCCAGCCGGAGCATTACGATACCAGCAAGCCGCTGCCGCTGCCCTTCGGCCTTCGCCAGGCGTGGACCGAAAATCACATCGTGAAGGGCAATAACTGAAGAACTGGAACTTGGCGGATGGCTGTCCAGGCACTCCGCCTCAACGCAGCGCTGCTGCCGCCCGCGCAACTCTCTATGGAAGGGCCGGGGCGGTCGCACGGCCAAAGAATCTACCCCTCCCTTAAACACGATCCTATTTGCAGGTGACTTGCTGGGGTGAGTTAGGCAATTCGAACTCCGAGTCGTCGGTCCTTGCGGCAATCGAGTGCGAGCGCCCATCCTTGAGCGCCGCAGGCACCTCCGAGACAAATGCGTGTGCCCCATTGCCTTTGCCGGCGGCACTTAGGTCAGGCCGCGGCCGATCGGCGGTCAAAGTCATCAGCGGTTCGCCATCGTTCAGTACGCGAATTCTGATTTGGCCGTTCGGGTCCAAGGCGTTCCAAGCCCACCCGGAGATTACATCGCAACCGGCGTGTTCGAGACGCCCTTCGTAATGCGCAGAGACAGCGGACCCCGCCCGGTGCACGTCTTGCGGAACGGGCAGGATGAGCCGCCGATTGTCCCAATCCCGATCGCCCCGGTCCGGCGGAAGAAACGTTCCGGGAGGTTCCCAGATGCCAAACGCTATTCCAGTAGCACCCTTCAGTTGAGCGGCCGACAACTGGACGCTATCGCGCCAGAACTCGCCGGCCTTCGCCAGGCGCGGCGCCGTTCGAGCAGCGGGAGCTTGTTCATAGTCTGCCTGCCCAAGCATCTTGCCACTTTGATCAATGAGGTGAACAAACACGAAGTATTTCAATGGCTGCTCCGCGAGGCTCTCCCAGAAGAGTTCCATCTGCAGACCCTCGTCCTGCGGCGTAAGCAGCACGCCGCGGAGAAGGAACCGGTCGCCAAAGCGGACGCCGCGGCTGCCGGAGACACTTCTATCAACGGCCGAGACGAGGGCGTCGCGCGTCAAAAGCGCAGACCCGCGCCGGTAGATGAAGCATGCAGCGCCGGTTGCGCCGAGAGGAGCCCGGTAGATCTGTTGAAAGGCGGGATCCGATGTTATGAGGCGCTCGGCCTCACCGTTCGCCGCATTGGCAAATGACGGAGCAAGTTCCGGCTCGGGAACCCGAGGAACAATCAGAACGTATTTAGGCCGGACCTGATCGAGAAAACTCTTAACCTGTTCAGGTGTGGCGATCTGGCTCGGCACGCCAACGACCTGAAGCCCGCAGGCCGCGCGCAGAGTCAGATACTTGAGGTTTTCGTTGTTAAGATACTTGTGCGAGAGAAGAACCAGCAGGCGATCGCCCTCTTCAGGCGGCTCAGGGCCGTGGCAAATGGCACCGATGATCTCGGCCTGTTGCCACGCTCCGTCATCGCCAGGCGCAGCGGCATAATACGCGAGGTGGGAGGACCAAACCTGGAAGCGCCCGACCGCGAACCCGGGAATCCGCTCTCCAAATGGAAAGGACGAGCAGGCATACGCAAAGACGGGAACAGTCAGCAGCAGCGCCGAGGCAGCAAGAAGGCGGCGGGGAGGACAAAACACAGTGGCCGTTCGCGACAACCAGAGTGCGGCTACGGGAACCAATGGAGCTATGTATCGGGGATCCTTAGCGACCGAGAAGGTAGCTATAACGAAAGGAACACTGACCCACGCCACTAACAGCCAGGAGTGGCTGCCCCAGCCATAGCCTGGGCGTTTGGGAAGAAGCAGCCACGCCACCAGCGCAAGCGCGAGCGAGAAGGCATAGAAGGTGGAGAGAGCGGCAGCACCCAGTGTGAAAAAATAGTCCATTATGACCCGTGCCGAGAAGACGTCGGGGCTGCCATAGTTAATCGAAATGTCCCCGTTGGATGCGGAACGCGCATAGGCAATCACAGTTTGCCAATTTGGAACGTACCAGACAGCGGCCATGAGCCCGCCAACCAGCAGGATGACGCCGAACCGCGCGACCATCCTAGTCTTGTCATGCCAGCCTCGGCAACCTCGAATCGCCAAGATCGCTTGCACTGCCGCTGGAGCGGCGATGTACAGCGGAAAGGTAAACTTCATCAACGCTCCGAGTCCGAGCAGCAAGCCGAGGCGTGCGATCGGCCAGACTCCCGACACAGGGTGCAGATGGAAATAAAAGATCCACATCACAACCAGGGTTGCCAAGCCGTAGTCGACAAGAAACTGCCGGGACAATCCATACATCAGAGGCATGGTCTGGAGGATCGCCACCGCGAGCAACCCCTCTCTCGGCGACCAGAGGTTTTCGGCTATCCGGAACAGGTAAATGCTCATCAAAATGACGAAGCCAACCCCAATCAGGAAGCGGGGATCGAACTCCCTGCCGAAGACCGTGTAGAGCGGCACCGGAAGCGCACATATGAGCGGCGCCCTATTGCCGAACAGATGAGCGAAGGCTCGCGCAAAGCCGGCGACCCCATGGTCCCGCAGCGCGTCAGACAGTACCAGGCTGCCGCTGAGGTACGCCGAGTCGTCCCAAAAGGTGGGAGTTCTCGATCGGTGGAAGTAGTAGCCATTGACGGCGGCTAGTATTACGACCACAAGCATGGCCGCGGCTATGCAGTTTCTGCGGAGATTGTCTGAGAACATTCTGGCGACGCTCACCAATCTGCCTCGAATCGACCCAAAAGGGCAAAAGGCCGACGAGGCTTCAAACCTCACAGTTTAACCCTAGTAATACTGGGCAAGCGCATCCCGTGACCGGCACGAGGCCCAGCAGGCTTGGCCATGCCGCTCCGTATGGCAGCGCCAGTCGACCCGGGCCTGGTAACACGTCTCCTACGTTCGTTGAAACGAACAGGACCGAAAAAAGGACGTTGCATGCCGCTCTCCAGCGTAGCGGCAAGCTGGTGCAAGGACGGACTGCTATAATCGTCTCTCTCGCAGGCAATTCGCTCCCGTGCGACGGCTTGCGATGACGTTCGTACGGTCCGCTCCGGCAATCGCCTAAAATGACCACGATCCCGTGGCGTTGGACGGATGTTTGCGGGCCTTTGGGCGTTCAGGGCGAGGCAGAGTATCGTGAAAAAGCACACTGGCCGAAGCAAGAAGCACCCCGGCCAAGACACGAAGCACACCGGCCAAGACGAACACGCCGGCCAAAATCAGAAGAACGTCGGCGTGCCGCGGTCACTTTACCCTCTGGTGGAGCGGATCGGATTCTATATCCTCGTCGCCTACGCGGCGCTTACAACGTTTCCCGGCAGTGGCGGCGACCCTATTGGCCGGGGCCTGGATTATTCCTGGCGTTTCGGCCTGAATCAGTTATTTTTCTCCCCCTACAAATATGGCCGGGACGTGATATTCACGTACGGACCGCTTGGATTTGTCTGCTACCCGGAGCACATTGGTCATAACCTTATCGTCGCCTTGGTGATTCGGCTCTTCGTATGGGCAGTCATGCTCGGAGTCCTGGTTGGGGCTTACCGGCGGAAGCAGTTCGCCGCCGGCGGCTGCCTGATCGCTGCGGGCTCTCTCGTCTTAGTGCATTCGGCCCTGTTGTCTTTTCTGGACTACATGTTAGCAATCGCCGCTCTGATGCTGATTGTGTGGCACGGCCCGGAGTGGGCTCGTTCCGTTCGGGCCGTCTTTCTCCTGATTATCCTCGATTCGTTGGCGTTTCTGAGCAAGACATCGGCGTATGTAATGATAACCGCATCCTTGATCGTCTATGTCGGCTTGGTGACTTGGAAGGATCGCAAGAAGCCGGGCATCGCCCCGGCGCTGGCAGCAGCATCCATCATCCTGGCACCGCTGGGAGTTTTTCTATTCTACGACCATTCGTTCACGGACCTCGGCTTGTACGTGTTGCGCGGCGGCGAAATAATGGGCGGTTTTAGCACTGCCATGTCGTGGTCCGGGATGACTGCCGGGGACGTTTGGTCTGTGACGCTCCTGCTGGCCTTGATTGTTGGGTTTGGCGTTTTCTCGGTGTGGCGACGCTGGCTCGGTTGGGAGGTGGTCGGGTGTATTTTCGTTAGCGTAGCGTTCGCTGTCAAGCATGGCGTAGTGCGGTGGGATCACCTGCCAATTTCTTATGGAGCCGCTCCGATGCTCTTCGCAATCATGGCTGTCAAGTGCCGCGGAGGCAGGGTCTGCACCTGGGTGCGGAGCATTGTGTGGGGATGCGTCTGTTGTGTGGCTCTCATCGCAGGGAATCCGGCGTGGAGACCGTTGTCGTACCGCACCTGGGACCCGCTGGTTGCTCTCGAAAGGTTTAGCCCGTTGCTTCACTGGGATCGGTTCGTTGCCGGGTTGGATGGAGAGTCCGAGGCTAACCTGCAAAATGACGTTCTCCCAGACGACCTTCTGAAGCACATCCAGCGCTTCCCCGTTGTCATGTTTCCTTGCGAGATGTCATACGCTGCTGCAAATCATTTGAACCTTTTTCCTTTGTATACGATGCAATCGTACACCGGGTACACGCATGAACTCGACCGGGCGATGGCCGCCAAACTGGTCGACGGCACTCCTTCTGAAGTGCGGCTCCTCGTTGAATGGGGGGGACTCGATTACCGTCACCCACTCTTGGACGTTCCTGCAACATGGCAGACGATCCAGACTGCCTTTGAGCCGGAGGCGGAAGGGCCAGGCGTCCTCTTGTTGAAGAAAAGAACGTACCGGAGTGCGCCGCGTTTCAGTCGAATCACCAACGCCTTTGCCGACATCCGGAACTGGCAAGAGGTGCCGAGTCGTCAATGGGCCGTCAGTCTGAGCGTTCGATTCGTGTCGACTCTCGGCGGCGCCGTAAGACGGATTCTATACAAGACAGAACCGGTCTACGTGGACTTCGAGACCGAGCGGGGCACACACGCAAGATTTCGGATCATTCCGGATGTGCTGCGAGAGCCTTTCATCGTCAACTGTCTGCCGCTTGACCCAGCCGGCCTGGACCTTCTGCTGGGTGACAATGTTTGCCAGGAAAGGGTGACCCGCTTTCGTTTCTCCGGCGATGGGCTGGAGTCCTACTCTTCGCCCGTACAGCTCAGCTTTGCCGAGGCGCCTGAGCGGACTTTCCGGAAGCCCAAGTTGCTGGCCGCGAAGACGCTGGACGCGATCCCCGCTGAGAGCCAGAAGATGTGGACTGGTGCGGTCGACGCGCTCGGCGGGCGCCCGCGAACTGAGAACTCTGCGAGAAATCCGCTACCGGTGGTGAACCACCTCGAGATCGACGGCTGGGCGGCTACCGACCCCAAGGCAAGCGAGCCGTTCCAAGCCATCTATGCCATTCTTGGCAGCCGCAAGATTCAGGCAAACGTTGTGCTGAGACCCGACGTGGCCGGATTTCTTAAGAACTCGCAGTTGGTTAAGGTGGGGTTCAATATCTCCGCTGACGTATCAAGCCTGCGCAGGGGCGTGTACCATTTACGCTTGGTTGGAGTTACATCCGCGGGCGAATTCTATGACTGCCCGAATCCGATTTATGTGCGCCTGGAATAAGAGCCAAGTCTAGGGCTTGTTCTTCTGCGGCGGGCTCAATTGAATTTGCCAACGATCGCGGTCGGCTATAACGGCTTGCGTCCCATGACAACGAATTGTTTGCCGATGAGCTTCCATGCCAGTGGCACCATCAGATAGAGTGAGATCAAAGCGGCCGGATAGGGACGCGCATCAACCATCGTGTACGGAAGGAACCGGTCGATAACGGTGTCAACTTGAAAACCCTGGAGTTCCAAGACCTCCGTCATGGATCGCTCTGTAAGCGCAATATGATGATCCCAGAAATCCCAGTAGGCGCCTCCCACATACTTGATGTTTGGCCCCATTGCGATGATCCGGCCACCCGGACGGAGGCACCGTCTGGCTTCGAGCAGGGTGTCTGCCAGCAAGTCTCGCGACGGCAGATGCTCGAAGAAGTTGCTCGTAAAGACGACATCGAGGGTATCCGCCGGCAATTCCCAGGGTTGTGAGCAATCCTGCTGGAGAAACTCGACGCCGGGCGCCAGGTATCCGCGTGCGTTGGGGTTGAGGTCCATGGCGTGCTTTCTTGCACAGCGGATGTTGTTTATGAACTGACCGTAACCGCAACCCAGATCCAGGACAGTGGCATCCTTGTCTATGTAACGCGCGAAGAAGCGCTCTGCCAATACGCGCCACACTTTGTTACGGTATTCTGCCTGTGCATCGAAGCGCCGGCTATAAATCTCCGCAAGTCGATCCGATTCTCGGGGGCCCATAGAGAAGCAGGATTCTACCACGCGCGGCGAGACAGTTGCAATTTGCCACGGCCTCGGCATATGGAGAGGTCTCGGCAACTGGACTGGAGCGCCGGCTCTTGCGCGCATGGCTTCGAAGATCGAGAATTGAAGGGACCGGGCGCGGCCTTGGCCTTGCTTTGTCTCTTTGGCGCAGGCGAGCACCGCGATACAATAACGGATCTGCGAACAGCCAATTGATCGCTCGGAGGAACCGATCCAATGACGCGCGTCCGCTTCACCCGACAACTGCCGGCCGTGCTGTGGGCGCTGTTGTGCGCTGGGTCGCTGGTCCCAAGCCTGATTTGGATCGCGGAAGATCGTACGGTGTGGCTGTGGGATCAGGCATGGTACGGGGAGGTGTCGACGGATCTCTGGTTCTGGATGGGGCACTCATGGCGACGGTGGGTTGGGGAGTTGGCCGATGGCCTGTCCATCAAACCTCCGGGCGTGGTGTGGCTGGGGCAGTTCTTCGTCCCGCTGCAACATATCTTCGGATCGGTGGAGCTCTCGCTGCTCGTCTCCATCCTGGCGACACAGTTCGTTCTGCTGGCGATTCTGTTCCGCATCGGCCGAAGGCTGTGCTTAGGTTCTAGTCTGGCAGCCGTGGCCGGGGTCACACTGGCGGCGGGCACGTCGCTGTTTGCCGGCCTTTCCCATCAGTTCTTCGTGGAACCATTACAAGCTGCCGCGGTAGCCTGGGTCTATTATGTGGCGGTCGAGGCCCCGGGTTGGTCCAGCCTCCGCATTGTGGTGCAGCTTGCGCTGGCAATGGTGGTTGGTGTTCTGGCGAAAGCCGATACTCCGCTGTACTGCCTGCTGCCTTGCCTCTACACGGCGGGTCTGATCTGCCGGAAGAAACCGTCACGGGCGGAATTCTCCGCCTGCTGGAGGTCCCGCGGTTTTCGGACCCAGGCGGTTCTTCTTGGGTTGCTGACCGGCGCCACCGCTCTCTGGTATTACAGGAATATGCGAGCGGTGTGGCAGCACGCCCGCGATTCATCTTCGGGCGCAGTCGCTCTCAACTATGGCAGCCGCGATACCTGGCTGCATAAACTCGTCCAGTGGTGGGGATTGCTGAACGATTCTTTTCTCTCGCCTTATCTTGGTTGGGTGTTCCTCGCCGTTCTGGCGGGAGCGGGCGTGTTGGGAACGCTACGTCTTTTGCAGCATCTCGCGAAAGCGCGCATTTCACCCGTTTCCGTATTAGGTGCGCTGCAAATCCTGCTGCTGCTCTCGGTGTTATCCACCACCATCACTCTGGAGCCCAGGTACCTCTACGCTATCCTTCCCAGTATCGCGATTGTGTTTATCCAGCTTTGCGCCTTTCTGCCGGTAAGGTTCCTCGCTGCCGTCGTGGTGGCGTGTGGCGCCCAGTGGGCGGCTGTTAACGCAGAGTCCCTGGCGATCATGGGCCGCCTCAGTCATCAATCCCAGTGGCTTCTCACGCCGGAGTTCGATCGCTCTCACTATGACGATCTCACCCGGGTTGTGAGTATGACTTCGGATGCGGCAGAACGCTACGACATCGTGGCGGTGGAAAGCCCGTCGATGAATGCGAACGCAGCCGCCTTTTTTGCCGCCAAGAATCGCCTACGGACGGGTGTGCGGAGCTACTACACCTCGCTTGGCTATGCCGAATCCGACTTTGGGGCAGCCATGCGGCGCATCGAAGAGTTTCGTCCCCGCTACGTCATCACGGTTGCCGAACCGTATCAGGCCGGACTGCCCGGCTTCCTGAACGTCGTATCGCTGCCGGTTCTGCGCGACCTGCGAAGCGACAATCGTTTCAGCCAGGTTCCCTTGACGAGTCGAAACGGCGTTCTGGTGTTCCGATTCAAGAGTGGCTTCCCTGCTGGAACTGCCGCCGGGAGTGCGCCTTGACCAGCGCCGATATAGGCCACGGGCATGTCCCGCTGGTGACGATAGTCCTTCCGTGCGGTTCCGACGCCGATGCGGTTGCACTGTCGCTTCGCTCGATCCGCGCGCAAACGATTCAGTCGTTTGAGATCCTGGCTGTCAACACCGGATGTGCGGAGGCTCTTCCCCCGGCGCTGACCGCCTCAGACAGTGGTGAGCGGATCGAGGTGATCCACGGCGACGAAGGCATCGCCTGCGCGTGGAATGCCGCCGCCGCGCGTTCTCCGGCACGCTACATCTGCTTTCTCCAGCCTGGCGATCGGATCGAGGAAACCTTCCTCGAGAAGTGCCTTTTCTATCTCGAAGTGGCCTCCCTCGATGTCTGCGGGAGTTGGCAACTGCGAGGCGCCGAGCTGCACAGAACCGGGCCGTTCGCCTTGCGCGCCTTGCTGACGCAGGATGTCTGCGCAACCGCTTTGATCCGGAGAGAAACACTGATTCTGGCTGGTGGATTTAACCGCGCGATCGCGCCTCCTTTTCTGATCTGGGACCTTTGGATCCGGATGGCGGAGCACGGCGCCCGGGGCCACCTGCTTCGCGAAGCGCTCATTAGCAATTCGGAGGAACGCCGCGATGAGCCGCACGGCGCCGCATTCCTGAGCCAAATCTACAGCCATCTTCTGAACGATGCCGCTTTGGTGCAGCGGCTCGACGCCATTCGAGCCAAGATGCCACCCCTGAACAGCTACGCTGGCCTGTTGGAGGGCGCGCGCCAGGCGGATCCCCCCGGCGTCCTCGTCGCGATGCCGTTTCTCACCATGGGTGGGGCCGAGAGAGCCATGGCGGGACTCTTCCACGAACTGACCCGCTGCGGGTTTCGCGTTTTCCTGGTTACGACCGCGGTGACGCCGCACGGCTGGGGCAACACCAGCCATTGGTTTCATGGCAACGTTGCCGGTCTTTATCACCTGCCGCAATTCCTCACCGCCAACCTGCGGCCGGCTTTTTTTTCTTATTTGATTCAACGTCACTCGATCCAGGTGTTGTTGCAGGTCGGATCCGAATCCGTGTATAGCTGGTTGCCACGCTTGCGGGAGCTGTTTGCCGGACTCGCCGTGGTAGACCTCTTGTTCAATCCCGTGGGGCATGTTGGCAGCTACTCGAAGAGCCGGGAGCTGCTCGACCGTGTTGTCGTCGAACATGAAGGCATGGCGGCCTGGCTGGTGAAGCATGGGGAGCGCAGAAACAGGATTTCCGTGATTCCAAATGCCGTCGATGTCGACCGGTTCTCTCCACGGCCGCCCAGGGACTGGCGGACTGGAGAGCCCCGGCGGGAGGGAGCCTTCGTGGTCGGATTTTTCGGACGACTGGCCGAAGAGAAAGCTCCCGACACCTTTGTGCGCATCGCCGCTCGCTTCAAGAGCCGCCCAGCTTTTCAGTTCCTGATTTGCGGCACGGGGCCCATGGAAGCTTCGCTCCGTTCTTTGTGCCGGGAATGTGGAGTGGAAGAAACCGTCCATTTGCTTGGTTTCGTCAAGACCAGCGACTATCTCCCTTGCTGCCACGTTACAGTCGCTTGCTCGCGGTTTGACGGCCGTCCCAACATCATTCTGGAGAGTCTGGCGATGGGCGTACCGATTGTGGCGAGCCGCGTCGGCGGCATTCCGGAGATGGCTCCCGAAGGCAATGGCACCAGGCTTTGCGAGCCGGATGACGTCGAGGCATTCGGCCGCGCGATCGAGTGCCTGGCTTCCGACAAAGAAGGCTATCTGCGATTGGCCGCTGCCGGCCGGCGTTGGGCGGTAGCGCAATACTCACTGGCGGGTGCCGCGGGCCAGTATGCCAACCTGTTCCACAGCCTGAGGGAGGCGCGTCCCTCGCCCGCCAGGTCCGCGGAGGACGATGCCGCCATCGCCGCGGCGATGCTGCCCGCCAGCCGCGAGTATCGGTCGCTGCCAAGTGGGAGGCTGCGAGCTTATACCTGCATCATCCGAAACGCCCTATCCCGGTTAAACACGGCCGGCACCGTAAGGACTGTCTGGCTGTACACGATCCTCCGGTGCCGCCGCACCACGACTCGTGAGCTCGGGGAATTCTTCGATGCCGGCTATTATGCTCTGTACTATCCGGACGTTCAAGCCGCCGGAGTCTCCCTGGTGTGGCACTATCTTCTCATGGGTTTTCGAAATGGCTGCAATCCCTCTCCTCTGTTTGATACCGACTATTATCTCGGGACGTATCCCGATGTTGCGGCGGCAGGCGTCAATCCGCTAATTCACTACCTCAAATGGGGACGCGCCGAGGGTCGTGGCTGCGTACCCGGTGAATATCTCTGGAGTCCCGGTGGCGACGCAGCGCAGCCCAAAACCGCGCCGGGTGAATCGTCGTGATCTCGGGGGCGGATCGATCGATCTCGGTCGTCATTCCCACGAAGAATGCCGGGGCGGAATTTGGCGAGACACTGGCAGCCCTTCGCGGACAGCCGCGCTCACTGGAAATCGTCGTCGTGGATTCCGGTTCCTCGGACGGGACGCTGGATCTGGCGCGCGAACACGGCGCCCGCGTTATTTCAATCGCTCCCGAGTCGTTCAACCACGGCGAGACGCGAAACTTCGGAATCCGGCAGAGCCGGGGGGAGTTCTGCATCATGCTCGTGCAGGACGCCGTTCCTCTGGGCGATTCCTGGTTGGAAGAGATGCTCTCTCCATTTGCCGACGAGCGGGTGGTCGGTGTCACTGCGCGCCAGGTGCCGCGCCCCGACAGCGATTGCGTAGCCCGCTGGCAGTGCGATTATCGGAATCGTTTCCTGGGCGAGGAGCCTCGGGTTCAGGAGTTGGAGAGCTGGGAGCAATTTGAAACGCTCGATTTCCAACAGCGGCTTCGCCTGGCTAGCTTCGACAACGTCTTTTCGATTCTGCGCCGGAGTTTCTGGGAGCAGTGCCCTTTCCGCGCAATGTCATTTGCCGAAGATCTCGACTGGGGCGTGCGGGCAATTGCCGCCGGCCGCCGGCTGGTGTACAAGCCATCGGTCTGCGCCATGCATTCTCATACCCGGCCCGCTATCTACCATCTGCGCCGCAGTTATGTTTCGGGCCGGATCGTGCCCCGCATCCTCCACCTCCCGGCGGTACAAACCAGCGCCGGAAACGATGAGGAATTCCTCGGCCTGATGGGATTCCTGTGCGGCGAAGCCCGCGCAGTTCTTTCCGAAGACGGGGACTGGAGCAAATTCTTCAGATCCTATGATGTTTCCCCGACCCTGCTGGAATCGTTCCTGACTGCCGTCGGCATCAGGGCGATTCCGCCAAACTACCATCTGAATGCAGCCCGCGAGAATTTCTATTTCATTCTCGAACAACTCTTCGGTCCCGATTTCGCTTCAGTGCCGCGCGCAGAGGCGGGTTCCATTGTCGTCAAGGCGTTGGCCGAATCGATCGGCGCATATGCCGCCGCATATCATAATTGGTGCGATGCGCGAGACTGTGTCTCCGATGGCATGCGTCGCCTCGCGGCTGAGTTGTCCAAGGGGGTGTGAGTGTCGAACGAGCCTATCGGCGACGGCAACGCGGACGCGTTCGCGTCGCTGGACGAAACCTGTCAATTGCTCCGAACCCACCCCGATTTCCGGGAGTTGCCCGCTGCCCGGGTCGCGCGGAAGAGCCCAGCCGGTTTGGCGATCGGCCGCTGCATCAAGACGGTGCGGCTGTGGAGCTTTGGCGCCGAGTTCGCCCGGTCCCTCACGCTCTGGCACTTCCAGATCCGCCACGACCAGCCTCGCGTGCTGGCGATGGATCTCCGCTGGCATGGCGGGAAACTTCTCGACGATTGGTGCGTGTTTGTTCACTTTGTGGACGACGGCGGCGAAATCCGCTTTCAGGGAGACTACCCTTTGAAAGGCGTGATCCCGGATCCTTTGGGATTCTTCTACGCGCACCGGCTGGTGGCGGTTCCCGCCGAGGTTCCTCGAGGCAATTACCGCGTCCGCCTCGGCGTATGGTCGCCAGGCGCTGCCTCCCACCTGCAACTGACACGATTCCGGGGATGCCAACGCGAATCGGTCGACTGGTGCCGCAATGCCGTAATCCTCGCCACCGTAACCGTATAACCTGTTGAACCCTGCACGCCGATTGAGAAGCCGGCTTGCCGGCGAATGTTATGATATGAGCGGTGCATGACCTCGCTCAACCAGATGTCGGCTCCGCACCTTTCCGCGCCTGATGCTCGAGCCCAGCTAGTCTCGTTCGACTTGTATGAGCGATACTCCCTGGCGGCTCACTTTGTCCGCGCACTCCGCGGCGCTTCCCCTTACACCGTTCTCGACGTCGGCGGCCATTCAGAAGTACTGTGGCCCGGGTTTGGGTCCTTGGCGTCTGCCTTCATGCCGGATGTCAAGACGTTTGTGATCGACCTGCGCCGGGAACCTGGCCTCAAGGACTATACGGTCGGTTCAGCGCTCTCGCTTCCGTTTGCGGATCGCAGCTTCGAATTTGTTCTGGCGGCGGACACTCTCGAGCACATACCCGCAACCGGCAGGCAGAGCTTTCTGCATGAATTGCTGCGGGTGGCGCGTGGCGCCGTTCTGTTGAGTTTCCCGTTTCGCACTCCTTTGAACGAGGCCTGCGAGCGCCTGGTCTACCGGTACATCCAGATGCGAAAACAGGTCGAATTGCCTGCTTTGCGAGAGCACCTGGAACTGGGTCTTCCGGAGATCGAAACGGTGCACCAATGGGTCGAGGAAACAGGACTCCCCTTCCGGATCTGGAACCACGGCAATACCATGCTCTGGCTCCGCATGATGTTAACCAAGAACCATCTCTGGGCGCAGGGGGTGCCGGAATTCGGGCAAGAGCTGGACGCCATATTTAACCTCTCCTTTGCCGCCGGGGACTATCGGGAACCTTGCTATCGCGCCTTCGTCGCCGTGTCCAAGGAGCCCGGCAATGACGCGGTCGTCCTGAACGGTATCGAAGGGTTTCGGGCCAGTCGACTCGGTGCCGTCGACCATGGTGCACTCTTCGACCTGTGCGGCAAGATCATCGAGAGCACGTCGTCTCTGGAGGTGGAGCGCCGTTCTCAACATTCGATCAATATCCTTGAAGCCCTGGAGCGTAGTTTGGAAGGGCAGGCGGGGCACTACAAGAATCTGTTGGAGGAGCAGCGGCAGCGCGCCCAGGACGCGGAGAACCGGTTGCAGGAAGCGGCCTCGCAGGGGGCGCATTACAAGAATCTGTTGGAGGAGCAGCGGCAGCGCGCCCAGGACGCGGAGAACCGGTTGCAGGAAGCGGCTTCGCAGGGGGCGCATTACAAGAATCTGCTGGAGGAGCAGCGGCAGCGCGCCCAGGACGCGGAGAACCGGCTGCAGGAAGCGGCCTCGCAGGCGGGGCACTACCAGAATCTCTTGGAGGAGCAGCGGCAGCGCGCCCAGGACGCAGAGAACCGGCTGCAGGAAGCGGCCTCACAGGCGGGGCACTACGAGAATCTCTTGGAAGAGCAGCGGCAGCGCGCCGAGGTCGCGGAGAACCGGCTGCAGGAAGCGGCCTCGCAGGCGGGGCACTACCAGAATCTGTTGGAGGAGCAGCGGCAGCGCGCCCAGGACGCGGAGAACCGGCTGCAGGAAGCGGCCTCGCAGGCGGGGCACTATCAGAATCTCTTGGAGGAGCAGCGGCAGCGCGCCGAGGTCGCGGAGACTCGGCTGCGAGAATTCACGTCGCACCCGTTTCGCTCAGCCTTTAGTACTATTGGTCCCAGAATGCGAGCTTGAGATCGGCCGCCTGTTCTCAGCCCAAGCCCCACCCTCCACCGTTCGTCTTTTTCAGGCCATAACCTACTGATTTATATACACTATCTGTTCTTGTAGACGACCAAAACCAGCTTGCTCCTTGCCGATGTTCTCAAAAGTACTATGCGGCTTGAGAAACCGGCATTATTGGTCCTACGCTCAACCCCAGCGGGAAATCCGCCAAAAGTACTTGACGCCGGATCAGGTTTTCGGCTAACCTACAAAAGCATCCGAAAGTGGATGCATGCGTTATCGATATTTCTACTGAGGAAGAAGCGGAGGATTGAAAATGCGAAAGAGTTTCGGAATCGCCCTCTTGGTGATGCTTTTTGTTGCGACGTCCGGAGTCTGGGCCGGTGCTGTTCCGATCGGAAACCCGTCGTTTGAGAGTCCGGTGTGTCCGACGCCAGGAGTCGGCTGCACTCCCCTCGATTGGACCGTCGTTGGTTCTGCGAATCAGATCGAGCCAGCCCAGGGCACGTATGGTCCGTCCGGCGAAGGCTCACAAATCGGGTGGGCCAACACTGGCGGCGTTCTCGAACAGGCGCTGAGCAATGTTGTGGCTGCGAATACGACTTATCAACTGTCTGTGGATGTCGGTGCCCGTGTTGATTTGGCCTTCGGAGCGGAAGTTTACCTGTTTGCGAACTCGACTGAAGTAGGTGCGGCCACGGGTGTCGCCCCGATTGCGGGGGGGTGGTCGACCTGGACGCTCACCTTCGATACGGCGAATGCGCTCTACAGCTCGTACGTCGGCGACGTGATTACGATCGCCCTGACTTCCACAACGAATCAATCCGGTTTCGACTCGGTTGCGCTCAACGCAACCCCGGACGGTGGCGGTGTATCGCCTGAGCCGGCGATGTTCGCGCTGGTGGGTGCAGGCCTGCTCGGTCTGGTGACCCGCCGCCGCTTCGCGAAGTAAGGTTTCAACCGGCGCAAAGGTCTTCCGTTTCAATCCATGGCCCGACCCCTGCGGGGAGTCGGGCCATCTGTTTATGGGCCTCCATTTTTTCGGTTCTGTCCCGGCGCGAAGCATGAAACAATAGGCAATGCGCCGCTCCCTCGGCTCAAGCCATGAATGTTCGCAAAGCCGTCATCACCGCCGCTGGTGTTCACCAGCGCGCGCTGCCGTTGCAAGTGCTGATTGACCGCGACGGGATCGAGAAACCAATCCTCCGCATTCTGCTGGAAGAGGTATTTGCCGCGCCGATTGAAGAGGCGTGCATGATCGTTGCCCCCGGAGATCGGGCTTCCTATGCGCGGGCGGCTGGCGACCTCGTTCAGCGGGTCCAGTTCATCGAACAGTCATCGCCGGGCGGTTACGCGCAAGCCGTCTTCTGCGCCCGCTCGTTTACGGGCAACGATCCGTTTCTGCACCTGGTCGGCGACCACGTCTATTTGGGCAATTCACACGGACGTCCGGCCTGCCGCCTAGTGGCTCTAGCCGAGCGGGAGAACTGCGCGGTTTCCGCGGTGCAGCCAACCCGCGAAAACCACATCGGCCACTACGGTGTAGTGGGGGGCCAACCGGTCGCCGGACGGCCCGAACTCTACCGCGTTGAGGTGGTCAAGGAGAAGCCAACCCCGACCGAGGCCGAAGAGCACCTGATCGTCCCCGGACTTCGCGCCGGGTATTACCTCTGCTTTTTCGGCATGCATGTCTTAACCGCCGGCGTAATGGACCTTCTCGAACATGGTTTGCGGGCGGAGGAGAGCCGGGTCACGCTGTCCAGCGTGCTGAATCAATTGGCGCGCCGCGAGCAGTATCTCGCGTTGGAAGAGAGCAACCGCCGGTATGACGTGGGGGTTCGCTACGGCCTTTTGACCGCCCAGATGGCGCTGGCCCTGACTGGCCGCGATCGCGAGCAAGTGCTGGCCACCCTGCTGGAGCTGTTGGCCACCCGGGCGATGGAAGACCCGGTGGACTCAAATCCGCGATGAGTGAGCTGATCGGCATCATCACCGCCGCTGCCGCCGACCGCAGGAACCGGCCGCTCGATGGCTTTTCCGCGCAGGCAAGCGTCGCGCAATTGGTGGCCGAGGCCGCCGCGCTGGACCGGTTCCGCCGCGAAAGCGACAACCTGTACGAACGGGTGCGGGCAGAGTTTTTTCTATACTCGATTCATCGCTTCCATTTACCGTACAAAGCCGGTGTGCCGGCCGGAAAACCCGCGCCGCCGGCCGCCCTCGATCACATTCTCCAGCGCCGTTTTCATGAAGCCATCGACACGGTGCTGGCTTTCTCGGCCGCCGGACCGACCGCCGCTCTGTCGAGCGCCCTGGCCGCCGCCTATCAGGGGCTCGCCTTCCAGACGCTGGCGGCTCAGGTTCGCCGCAGCGTGCGGGCCGTGCGCGGCAACCAGTGGATGTCCCGCATCGGGCATCCGGCCGATTACCCGCTGACCATCCGTCCCGAACTGCTCGAACGTCCCGGCGGGCGTGGCGCTTTTCCGATCCTCCGCGAATCCACCCCGGTCCGCATGGACCTCAGCCACAGCGGCTGGAGCGATATTTTCTTCCTCGGCATGGATTACCCGGAAGGCGCGCGGGTGCTCAATGTCTCCATCGATCTGGCCCTGCGCAGCTCCGGCTCGCCACGCCCGCAACCGCCCATCGATGTGTACCTCAGAGCGATTGACGAGCCGGTGCTCCGCCTGACCAGCGTCGACCTGAATGCGAGCTCCGACGTCGCTTCCTTAGCCGAGGTTTTCGATTTTGCGCGCGACTACCTGGGACTGCTCAAAGCCGGGATCATCGCCGCCGGCATCGTTCCTCCAGGATTGGAAGGGGCGCGCCAGCCCCTTTCCGACGTCTTGGCCGCGCTGACCGGAGTACCGGGCCACGGCTTAGAGATCGTCACCCACGTCAGGGGAATCCCCAAAGGCTCCCGGCTGGCGGTTTCCACCAATCTGCTGGCTTCCATCATCGCGGTCTCCATGCGGGCCACCGGCCAGGTGCGCACGCTCACCGGAACCTTGGCGGAGAACGAGCGCCGCCTGGTGGCTGGACGCGCGATTCTGGGCGAATGGCTGGGCGGTTCGGGCGGAGGCTGGCAGGATTCCGGCGGTGTCTGGCCGGGGATGAAAGTGATTCAAGGCGTGCTGGCGGCTGAACCCGACCCCGAATTCGGCATCAGCCGCGGTTGTCTGCTGCCGCGCCATCACGTCCTCACCAACGAAGAAGTGCCGCCCGCCTCCAGGGAGAAACTCGAGAACAGCCTGGTCCTGGTGCACGGTGGCATGGCGCAGGACGTGGGGCCGATCCTCGAAATGGTGACCGAGAAATACCTGCTCCGCGCGGAGGCGGAATGGCAGGGCCGCCAGCAGGCCATCGCCATCTTCGACGAGATTCTGGCGTGCCTGAAAGCCGGCGACATTCCAGCCCTCGGGGCAGCCACCGAACGCAACTTTTTCGGGCCCATCCAAACCATCATCCCGTGGGCCAGCAATCTCTACACCGAAACGCTCATCCATGCCGTCCGTGCCGAGTTTGGGCGTGGTTTCTATGGCTTCTGGATGCTGGGCGGGATGGCCGGTGGCGGCATGGGATTCATGTTCGACCCCAAAGTCCGGCCGCAGGCGCAGGAGCGGCTGGGCGCGTTGATGCGCTCGACCAAGCGGCGGCTCGAACGGGCCGTGCCGTTTGCCATGGAGCCGGTGGTGTACGATTTCGCCATCAACCAACGCGGTACCGAGGCCCGCTTGCTCGAGGAACACGCCGCTCTCATGCCGGCCGCCTACTACACCCTCTTCATTCCGGCGCTGGTTAGAACCGATACTCGCCTGCTGCCCGACGCGCGCAAAGCCGAACTCGCCCTCCTCGCCACCGAATGCCGGCAGAACGACGAACTGCGTCCCGTGGTGCAGAACGTGTTCGACGTTTTGCTGCCGCGGAGCGCCGCCGCGGCAGGCGATCAGAGCCGCACCCTCAACGAGCTGCTGCCGGAATTGGGGTTTGACAGTTCCGAACACGAGCAGATTCGGGCGGATCTGCGCCGCGGCCGTATCGGTCTGGCGCAAAACAGGCTTCCCGCCAGCGCCGATATCCGCGATGTGGAAGACCCGGATGTGTGGCATGCCGAAGACGGGGCTGCCAGCCGCTACCGGGACACTGGAATGGAGGCTCTGCGCCAGGGCCGGGTGGCCGTGATTTCGCTGGCCGGCGGTATCGGCACCCGCTGGACCCGCGGCGCCGGCGTGGTCAAGGCGCTCAGCCCCTTCGCCCGGTTTGCGGGCCGTCACCGCAACTTCATCGAGGTGCATCTGGCGAAAAGCCGCCGCACCAACTCCCTGTGCGGGACGCCCCTGCCCCACGTTATCACCACCAGCTATTTGACCCAAGGCGCCATCGCCGAATGGGTCGATCGCGAACAACTCGACAGCTCGCACCTGTTTCTGTCGCCTGGGCGATCGGTCGGCCTGCGGCTGGTCCCCATGGCCCGCGATCTGAAGTTCGCCTGGGAGGAAACGCCGCAGCAGCTCCTCGATGAGCAGAAACAGAAAGTGCGCGAAAGCCTGCACGCAGCCCTCATAGCTTGGGCACAGCATGCCGGCGAAGGTTCCGACTACACCGGCAATCTGCCGCTCCAGTGTCTGCATCCCACCGGGCACTGGTATGAGATTCCCAACATGCTGCGCAACGGCGTGCTGGAGCGCCTGCTCGCGGCCCGGCCGCAATTGCAGTACCTGATGATGCACAACATCGACACGCTCGGGGCGAATGTGGATCCGGGCTTGCTCGGCTGGCACATCGAGCGGGGCGCGGCGCTCAGCTTCGAAGTCATCGCCCGCCAGTTTGAAGATCGCGGCGGCGGTCTGGCCCGTGTGGACGGGCGCCCCCGCCTGGTGGAAGGCCTCGCGCTGCCTTCCGAGGAAGTGGAAGCCGGCTTGTCCTTTTACAACAGCGCTACCGCGTGGATTCACCTGGACCGGCTGCTGGAGGTGTTCGGCCTGACCCGCCCGGATCTTTCGGATTCTGCTAAGGTCGCTGCCCGCGTCCGCGCCGTGGCCGCCCGCATGCCCACCTACATCACTTTGAAGGACGTAAAAAAGCGCTGGGGCAAAGGGCAGGAAGACGTCTTTCCGGTGGCGCAATTCGAAAAGCTTTGGGGAGATATGACGGGCCTCGCCGCAAGCGGCTGCCGCTTCGTAGTGGTTTCCCGCCGCCGCGGCCAGCAATTGAAGGAGCCCGCGCAACTCGACGGATGGCTGCGCGACGGCTCGGCGGCATACGTCGATTCACTGTGCGGGTGGCTGTAGGGGCTGCGCACGCGGGCGGCCCGCCATCAAGATGTCACTGACGCTCATTTTATTATCCGGGCAGGGCCGCAGCGGCACCACATGGCTGATGTCGCTTCTGGCATCGGATCGTCGTGTGGCTTTTGACTTGGTTTACCCGTACGAAGCCCGCTTTCTGACGTATATCGCCCAATTCGCCCGGTTGTTCGAAAAGCGCGAATTCCTGGATAATCTGAACCCGGATTTCTCCAGATTCGATGGCTTCGGAGTAGGCGGGTGCCTTCCTGCGAGCCCCGCCTGGAAACCGGCTGATCCGCTGGAGACCCGAATACCCGTGCCGGATAGCCGGCAGTGGTTCAACCAGACGTGGCGGATCTTCGCCGATCACCTGTGCAGATCGCGTCCCGGCACGGAATTCTACGCCGAGAAGGCGCTCGTGTGGGTGCCCGACATGGTTCGGGAATTCTTCCCGACTCGCACGATCTACTTGTTTCGCGATCCCAGGGATGTCTATATCTCGGCAAATGCTTTCATGAAGAAAAAGGATTACTACGGCTTCATGAGACGACCGGAAGATTCCGATCTCGACCACGCTCGCAGCGTGTGCGCCTCGTTCGTCGGGTATGCGACCAACTATCTCGCCGACCGCGGCCGTGACGACTGCCTGCTGGTTCGTTACGAGGATCTGGTTGGCGATACCAAGGCGGCGCTGGCGGCGCTGGAGGCAGCTATGGGACTGGTGCTCGATGGCGGAGCCGGAGCGGAGCATTTTGGAAGCCATGGGACGGCCGCCAGTCTGGCGCTGACTGAAGAGCGGTGGCGTCGCGAGGGACTGCCAAACGGCGTCGAAGACCTTTTCGAACGGTCTGCGGGCGCAGAACTGGCGCGTTTGGGATATCCGGGTGCGCTGCCTGCGGGCCGCAGCGCCATTCCCTCCGTGGATTTTGGCTTGGGCGGAGTCGATCTCGGGACGGTAGTGACTTCGCCCGATGGCCGGTTCGAGCGCTCTTCAGATAGCCACGCCGGCATTCGTCTCAGCGGCTCCGATTTCTGGATGATTCTGCCGCTGGAGCCATTTGCGGCAGACGAAGTAGCCGAGATCTGGCTCTGCGTGAAGGGGGGAGCGGGCGAAACCTGCTCCGTCTATTGGGCTGGGCCCGGTGAATCTCCAGGCGAAGATCGCGCCATCCACTTGTTCTATCAGCCAAGCCGGCATTGGCAAATCATCCGCTTTCGGGTTGGCGCTCACCCGGCATGGCGCGGAGAGATTCGTGTGGTGCGGTTAGACGTCTTCAACAGCGGTCGTGGCGGCTGGCTGGAAGGCCACGGGGAAATCCAGTGGGTTCGTCTGGTCGGTTGACGCGCAACGTCAGCCGACCCAGCGGCGCATGCCTTCATGGATTGCGGGCAGCCTGCGACATGATTTCCGCACCGTAGGGGCCGGGCATGCCCGGCCCGGCGCTTGTCCGGCAGGCTTTTATCCAGTCCGGTCCGCCCGGTGTCCGCCAAAAGCGTGGATGGTCCCGGCCAGGACTTCGCCGCCGTGCGGTATCACGTATTCCTCTCCCGCCTTCACCGGTACCTTCTGCCCATCTATGAGCAGCGTATAGCAGCCTTCCACCCGCGGCGGACCTCGATGGCTTCGTCCGCTGTGTGGACGAAGAAAATCCTGTAGTCACCGACCCGGAGCCGCAGTTCTTCCGCATCGCCCTGGAGCGCTTTGAGGTCTCCGGCGCCGGACTCGGCGAAGCGGTGCAGGGCATTCAGTACGCGCATGGCTGTCGGCTTGTCCATCTGACGGATGTCGGCCTTGGCTTAGTCAGTCCATTCGATGCGCTTCATCGCGCACAAACTCGATAGGTCCCCCTCCCTTGGATTGTAGGGCCGAGCTATCCCTAACCATGCCGACGCTCGGCCCGACGAACCGGCAGCCGGTGGCCTGGCTGGCGTGGTCCTCGGCGCCGCGTCACATCGGCAGCCGCGATCGCTATGTCGGCTGGAGCGGTGAGGCGCGCCGGCGGAAGAGCCTTGCGGGGTTATGCCCCTGCCAGACGGAGGACCGTCACCCAATGCGGCAACGCATCGTCAATACGGCCCATGTCGGATGATTCATCATCATCTGTCGGGTTCGATAGGTGATACACCGGGCGGCACACAAGAGTAGCTGGTTTGGCGTTACCCAAGATCTGAAGGCGATTCCTTAGCTAAAGGCGCGTGGCAGCCTCTCGGCTACCTGGTCGCCTGGTTCAGCGCACTGGCGGCGCCTTCAATCGCCGCGCCGGCGTTTTCGAGCACCTTGCCCACCCGCACGATCTGTTCGTCCGCCAGCTTCCACTGCTTCTGTTCGATGCTCTCGCGCACAGCCGGCAGCGTCTTCACGCCGTAGCCGGTGTAAAGGCCCGGAGCATATATCTGGTGCTGGAACCACGGCCGGTTGGGCAGGCCCTGGCTGGATAGAAAGGCGCGCTCGACTACCACCAGCCGGTCGTTCACTTCCTTCAACTCCGCGCGGGCCAGCGCCGATCCACCATTGGCGGAAGCGTGAGCGGCTGCCTGGTCGAAGGCTTGCGTGGTCCGCCCCAGGGCGGCCAGCCCGTTCTCGAGCGGCGCGAAATTCAGAAACGGCGGCACGGGCTCCTTCGATGGCAGCACGGTCTTTGCGCGCGGATCCTCGATCGCGGCAAACACTCCATCGTCAATCTGCCGGTTACGCTCGATGGCCTGCTCGCGCTTCTCGCGCGCCAGTTTCTCCACTTCGTCCACGTACCGGTGGAGGGTGTCGGCCAAGCCATGAAAATCGAACGGCAGCAGTTCCGCTCCGGCCAGCCGCATCACCGCCGTCCCCGCCGTCTGCGCCAGCGCGCGGCTGTATACAAAGGTAGTGTCGGAAAAGTGGGTGAACCAATAGAAATCGTCGTAGATGGAATGGTAGATGCCGCCACCGTCTTCGCCGCCGAATCCCAGGTTTAACGACGCGATGCCTGCGTGGTCCAGAAACGCCGTGTAGTCGGAGCCCGAACCCAGCGCGCCGATGCGCAGGTCCGGCCGCGTCCGCGCCTCCTCGCGATCCGTCTGCGGCGTCATCCGATTGTCTCCCGCGATGCGCTGCAACTGGGCCCGTCTCCAGACCGTGACCTTGCTCTCCGGGTCAAAGATATCGCGCGCTACGCCGTTGATGAAATGCTCGAGCGAATGCGACCCCTCGACGCCCAGATAGCCGCGGCCGTTACTGTCCGAGTTGATGTACACCGCCGCCTTGCGCCCCAGTTCTTCGGCGTGCTCTTCGACCCATTCGGTCGAGCCCAGCAGTCCCGGCTCTTCGCCGTCCCAGAGGCAGAACAGGATGGTGCGCTTTGGCTTCCAACCCTGCTTGAGCAGAGCCGCCATCGCGCGCGCCTCTTCGAGCACCGCAATCGTGCCGGAGACGGGATCTTCCGCGCCGTTCACCCAGGCGTCATGATGGTTGCCGCGCAGGATCCATTCGTCCGGATACACCGAGCCGGGAATGCGCGCGATCACGTCGTAGATCGGTTTGCGGTCCCAGTTGAATTTCAGTTTCAGATGCACTTTGGCGGGACCTGGCCCGAGGCGGTATGTGATCGGCAGCCCGCCGCGCCACGGCGCCGGCGCCACCCTCCCGTCCAGCGCCGCCAGCAGCGGCTGCGCGTCCGCATAGGAAATCGGCATCACCGGTATCTTGGTCAGCGTCACCGCCTGGTCGAGCGGCAGCCGCTTGGCTTCCGGCGTAGCGCCCACGCCCGGCGTCAGCGGATCGCCCGGATAGACCGGCATGTCCATCACGCTGCCGCGCTGCACGCCGTCTTTGGGACGGTACGGCCCGGCCGGAAAGGCTTGGCCGGGCGTGTAGCCGTCGTCGCGCGGATCGGAGTAAATCAGGCACCCGATGGCGCCGTGCTCGGCCGCCACCTTCGGCTTGATGCCGCGCCAGCTGCCCCCGTAGCGCGCGATCACGATCGCCCCTTTCACCGACACGCCCTGCCGGTCCAGCGTTTCGTAATCGTCCGGCACGCCGTAGTTGACGTATACCAGCGGCCCGGTCACGTCGCCATCAATCGAATACGCGTTATAAGTGGGAAGCTGCTGGTCATGCTGCGATGAAGTGGGATCCACAGCCACGGCCGGCTCCTCGATCTTGGCCACAAAGTGCTCCGGCTCGACCATCTCCAGCAGCCGCTCTTTCGGAGTGGGAAAGAGCACGTCGAAGGTCTCGATGTGCGCGTCCAGCCCCCACTCGAGGAATTTCTCGAGCAGCCACTCCGCGTTGTCGCGGTCGTAAGGCGAGCCAACATGATGCGGCCGCACCGTGAGACGTTCCATGTACGAGCGCATCAGCGCGGCATCCGGAATCGCGCGGAACCTGGTTTCCCAATCGCGCTCCGCGCGCGCCGAATCCGCCGTGAATCCCGCTAACGGCGCGGGCTCCTGCGGAATCGCCATCGGCGACGCAAGGCACAAACCAACCACTACAGCCAGACCGGTTTTCATAAGACCGTTATTGCACACCCCAAACCCGGGCCACAAGGCCGGCTCGACTTCTCGTAGCTAAAGTGGATTATCATGGGCGCTGGCGCGCTAGCGCCATTTCGAGGGAGATTATGGCAGACGAACAGAAGCCCAAAGAGCGCAAAAAGGTCATCGATCCGGAAACCAAAGGCAGCAGTTCGGCCCCTACGGCAAAAACCGCAGGCGCCGCGGGAGGCAAGAAAGCGCCGCCGGCGGAAGTCGCCGTACCTGCGCCAGTTCGACCACAGACGAAGTCGACGAAAATACCGAAACTCCAGAAGAAGAACAAGTCCCGCTTGCCGCGCCGGCAGAAGAAAGCCAACCAAAAGGGTCAAGCCACCCACGGCGAGGTCTGAGTCGGGCGGCACATTGGTCCCCCGCCTTATGAGCAGAGTTGTGATGCTGGCCTCAATGGCCGCGCTGGTTCTGTCGTTTTCTACCCGTGCCGGTTCCTCGCTGCCTGCCACGCAGCACGCGGCGACGTCCTACTATGTCTCCCCTTCGGGCAATGACGCCTGGCCCGGAACCCAGACCCAGCCCTTCTTGACGATTCAATTCGCGGTGAACAAGCTGATGGCCGGAGACACGCTGTTCATCCGCGCTGGGGATTATCACGAGACCGTCGCGCTGGGCAGCTCGGGAACCGCCGCCGCACCTATCACGATCCAGGCCGCCCCCCGCGAGCACCCGACCCTGATTGGGGCCACGCCGGCGGCCGGGCCTTGGACCGCCTATTCCGGCGCGATTTAAAGCGCTTCGTGGCCCAGCCAACCCACCCAGGTCTTTGGCGCCGGGCGGCTGCTCAACGAGGCCCGCTGGCCCAACACGCCTGTCGAAGATTTCGCGGACATGACTTACGCTCTGGCCGACTCGGGCACCCAGGATTACATCACATATTCCGCTCTTCCCGACGTCGACCTGACCGGCGCCTGGGTTCGTGTGATGGCCGGCGAGTCCTGGGTGGCTTACGACCGCCAGATCGTCTCCTACGACCGGGCTTCCGGCACATTGACTTTTTCCGCGCCCATCAACGCCTTGTCCGAACTGATACCGCGCCGCGGGAACCACTTCTTCGTGTTCGGGACGCTGGAGCTGCTGGATTCGCCCGGCGAGTGGTGGTGGGATCCCAACCGGCAGCAGCTTTACGTCTGGATGCCGGACAGCGCCTCCCCGGCGGGCCGCACCGAGGCCGGAGTCGCCCCCGCCGTGCTGGACCTCAGCGGGCAGTCCTATGTAATCGTCAAGGGACTCTCCGCGCGCGGCGGCTGGTTCAACTTGCAGAACAGCGCCAATTGCACCTTGCGGGATTTTCACCTGAGGGCGCCGAACTGGATCCGCACCTTTGACGGTTACGCGGTCTGGCCGCAATACCTGGGCGGCGTGGACGTCTCCGGGAGTGGAAACCTCCTGGATAGCGGACTGGTGCAGAACGCCGGCCGCAGCGGGATTCACATCGCAGGGAGCGGCAACACCGTCCGGCAGGTGACCGTAGAAGATCAGGGATGGAACTGGGCCAGCGAGGTTGGCATCAACATGTACGGCGGGGACAAACCATCGTGCAGAACAACACCATCCTGCGGTCGGCCATGGCGGGCATGTATCTCGCGCCCGGTTCCCGCGTCCTGAACAACCTGGTGGAAGACGCGTGCCTGTTCGTCGAGGACTGCGGGAACGTGGACGCCTGGAGCATGGACGGCCAGGGGACCGAAATCGCCTACAACGTTTTCATCAACAACCATGCCCGGTGGGGCGGCGCCATCCACCTGGACGCGGGAAGCCTGAACTTCCGCCTGCACGACAACTTTGCGGAAGGGATGGCGTGGAACGGCGTCAACATAACGAATATCAACGACATCGAGAACAGCACCTTTGTCGGCATTGGAGACGCTCAACTGTGATGGCGTCAGCGAAGCCGACCTTCTGCAACTCCTCGACAGCGCTCATCGTCGGAGCGACGGCGAGAACCTCGCGACCCGCATCCATCAGGGCGCGTCGCAGTCCCTCGAGAGTCGCGGTCTTGCCGGTGCCGGCCGCGCCGCTGATACTGATCGCACGGTCCCGCGATTGAAGGACAAACTCCACTGCCTGCTTCTGCTCGGCGCGCAAACGGTCGAAGACGACAGACGAGTCCGTGCCACCGAGCGGCTCGAATGCGCCAAGTCCGCGGTTGACGGTTCCAATCATGTGTCGTTCGCGCTCCAGAGTCATCGCTGTTGCGACCTCGCGGCCCGACCGCAAGATCTTGCCCGTGGATTCCTGCAAATTCAGTTCGCCCTTCAAGTCGGCAAGCCTGATTCGCCCTCGGCCATGCCGCAAGGCCTCGGTGAGTAGTTCATCTTCCGATGCAACCGATACGCGCTCGAAGATGTGGTCAACGGCGTGCTCCAATGACGGCGCGCTCGGATCGACAGCAACTGATGTAAGCCGTGCGGCGCCTCTCACTGCCCCGAGTGTCCGTGCTTCGTCCGGAGTGAGCCGCTCCTGCTGCTCCTTCCGCAGGTCGCGCGTCGAAATCTCGGTGAGTTTGTCGGCGCGGGATTCTCGAACCAGGACAGCGACCTCGTTGTCCGTCGGCCCGCCGCCCGTGCTGCTCGACGAAGGCTTCGATAGCCAAGTCGCGTTGACGGCTCCTCTGGCTGAACTTTGCCAGCAGGTCCGCCGGGACGCCGCGAATCTCGAAACCGGAATCACGCCCCTTCGCGTCACGCTGGCTCTCGATTTCGTAGCCGATGGCTTTCACCTCGCGTGCCAACGCATTCCGGTAGACCTCCGACAAGTAGGCCCGACGTCCGTGGATCTCCGTCGCTTGTAACGCCTTCCAGCGGCCTTCCGCACCATCAAACGTCAGGTTCGCCGCAACGGCGTGAGTGTGCAGTTGCGCGTCGAGTTCGCGGCTGGTGTCGTGATGGGAGAGCGCGAAGTACGTCTGCGATCAGATGGGCCATTCAAGTATCCAGGTCACCTTCGACACCTACGGACGCCTCTTCCCGAACTCACGCGCAACAGCAGCAAAGAAGCTGCAACAGGCGATGTTCACAGGGAGAAAAAACGGGTTTGGTAGCAGTTTGGTAGCAAAACGCGGAAAACGGAGGAAAAATACAGAGACGGGAGCAGAGGAAGGCTGATCGCTATCTCCTTGGTTTAGCGGGAAATACGAGCGAAGGAGTTTTGGTTGCGGGGGAAGGATTTGAACCTTCGACCTTTGGGTTATGAGCCCAACGAGCTACCAGACTGCTCCACCCCGCACTTTTATCCTAACGCAAGGCTGGGTTGCGGGTCAACGTGCAGTGCGTACCTCGCCGCTCCTTCCGCGCGCCGCGACATCCGGCGCGAATGCGGTTGGTGGTTGCCGGAACGCGACCCGAGCGGGCAGCCGGGGTCCATCAGTTGGCGGCGTTCAGTTTCGGTTGAAACTCGGTGATCTGGAACGACTGGCGGACGATCTCGCGAGCCTCGTCGATCCCGCTCACCTCGCCCGCGCCGATGGCCTGCACCAGCAGGTTGCCGGCGGCGGTGGCTTCGATCGGGCCGGCCACCACCTTGCGCCCCGTCCTGTCCGCCACGAGTTGGTTGAGCAGCGAGTTGCGCGAGCCGCCGCCCACGATGTGGATGGTGTGAATCCGGCTCCGGGTGAGGCCCTCCAACCCTTCGAGCACCTCGCAGTAGCGGTGCGCCAGGCTCTCCAGAATGGTACGGCAGAATTCACCCTTGGTTTTGGGAGCCTCGAGCGAATGCTCGGCGCACCAGGCTGCGATGCGCGCCGGCATGTCGCCCGGCTGCAGGAAATCGTCCGGATCGACGATGGTCTGCGCCGGGCCGGCCGCCTCGGCCATCTGCATGAGTTCGTCGTAGCCGAAGCGTTCGCCCTCCGCCGCCCAGGCGCGGCGGCATTCCTGCAGCAGCCACAGGCCGGCGATATTCTTAAGCAGGCGCGTGCAGCCGCCCACACCGGCTTCGTTGGTGAAGTTCAGTTTGTACGACTGCTCGTCGATCACCGGCGCAGCGGATTCCACGCCCATCAACGACCAGGTGCCGGAGCTGATATAGCACCAGCCATCGCCGCGGGCGGGAACCGCCGCCACCGCCGATGCCGTGTCGTGCGATCCCACCGCGTGCACCGGCACGGCGCCCAGGCCGGTCGATTCGGCGAGCCGCGGCAGCAGTGCCCCGAGCGTGCATCCGGGCTCGATCAGTTCCGCCAGGATGCGGCTCGGAATGCCGAGCCGCTGCAGCATGTCGGTGGCGAAGCAGCGTGCCTTGGGATCGTAGAACTGCGAAGTGCTCGCGATCGTCACTTCATTGCGCTCGACGCCGGTCAGCCAGTAATTGAGCAGGTCCGGCATGAACAGCAGCCGCCCTGCATTTTCGAGCGCCGCCGAGTGCGCCAGCCGCATCGAGTATAACTGGTACAACGAGTTGATCGACATGATCTGGATGCCGGTGCGGGCGAAGACCTCGGCGCGCGGCACGGTTTCGAACAGCCGGTCCGGGACGCCGTTGGTGCGCGGGTCGCGGTAATGGCGCGGGCAGTCGATCAACCCGCCGTCGGCGCCCACCAGTCCGAAATCGACGCCCCAGGTATCCACGCCGATCCCGGCCGGTTTCACGTGCCGCTCGCGCCCGGCAATGGTGAGACCCTCGACGATTTCATGGAACAGGCGAAAGGCGTCCCAATAGAGGCCGGCGGGCAACTCCACGGGCTGGTTGGGGAAGCGGCGAATTTCTTCGATCTCCAGTCGCCCGCCCGCCAGGCTGCCCAGGATCACCCGCCCGCTTTCCGCGCCCAAATCCGCCGCAAGATAGCTCGCCATGCTGCGCGTCATTGTAACGCACTAATTCACTAATTCGGGGACAGGCTGGACTGCACTGAGACACGGAAATTAGGGACAATTTTCACCGGTGTACCCGAGGCAGGTACGCTTCTCGCCTTCGCCGGCGGCCTGCTCGCCCTCGCGGCGCTGCGTCTCCGCAAATCCCGCGGCGCAACCGGTGCGGGGTTCGCCAACCAGGGTTAAAATGCTAACGCGGGACCCCGCAGCCGTTGCGTCCGCCCCTTGCCGCCGATGCCTCAATCCAGTTAGAATTCCCAGCCATGAAGCTATCGCTCCTCGTCGTGCCGTTGCTCGCGGGCGCGCTCTCCCTCGCGGCGCCTGCTCCGCCCATCCCGGTTATCTTCGACACCGACATCGGCAACGATGTGGATGACTGCCTGGCGCTGGCCATTCTCCACGGCTTCGCTTCCCGCGGCGAGATCCGCCTGGCCGCCGTCACCATCACCAAGGACAATCCGTGGGCAGCCCGGCTGGCCTCGGCCATCGACATCTTCTATGGCCGTCCCAACGTGCCCATTGGCGTGGTCCACGACGGCCAGACCAAGGATGACGGATACCTCAAAAAGGCAATCGATGCCGGGCACTACCGGTATCGCGATCATCCGGAAGACGCGGTCACCGTGCTGCGCCGCGTGCTCGAGTCGGAAACGGATTCGAGCGTGGTGATCGTTCAGGTGGGCTTCAGCACCAACCTGGCGCGCCTGCTCGATTCGCCGGGAGGCCGCGCGCTGGCTGCCCGAAAAGTGAATCGCCTGGTTATGATGGCCGGGGATTTCTCGGGCGGTGGACCCGAATACAATGTCAAGACCGATATTCCCGCCGCGCAGAAACTTGCCGCCGAGTGGCCTGGCCCGATCTACTGGAGCGGGTTTGAGGTAGGCCGCACCATCAAATACCCGGCGCGCAGCATCGAGCGCGACTTCGGCCCGCCGGGCGCGAACCCGGTGGCCGACGCCTATCGCAACTACCTCGCCATGCCTTATGATCGCGAGACCTGGGACCTGACTGCCGCTCTCTACGCCGTGCGGCCCACCGACGGCTACTTCACCGTCTCCGCGCCGGGCCGGGTCACGGTGGATGCGCAAGGCATGACCGCCTTCAAGCCCGAGGACGGCGGCCAGCATCACCTGCTTTCGGTCGACGATGCGCAGCGCGCGCGGATTCTCGAAGCTTTCCTGTGGCTGTGCACGCAGCCGGCCCGTTAGGCGGCGTTTCGGACGGCGGGTTGACAGACGGGTTGACAGGCAGGTTGACGGACGAAAGCGTCTGTCCCACTTTGCCGCGTGGGGCAGGCGCCCCGGTTTTCGGGTCCGAGGCGGATTTCGCCTGCCAACTCGCTCAGATTTTGACGCCCGGGTAGCGGGCCGCCATCCACCGCACGAATTTTTCCGGCGCGGCCATGGTGGAAAGCCTGCCTTGCCGCACCAGCGCCCAATCGTCGAACTTGCCCGACTGCTTGATCTCTGCGAGTGTGGTCGGCGGCGAGAGGCGCGCCGTGAACTCCAGTTCCACCACCGCCGATTTTGCGTTCTTCGGATCGGGCCGCGGTTGGCCGCCCACCGTGGCCAGACCCACCACCGCGGAATTGCCGCCGCTATGATAGATGAAAATCCGGTCGCCGGGCCGCATCTCGAGGATGGCGCGCACCGCCTGTGGATTGGTGACGCCGTCCCACACCGTGCGCGTGTCCCGCTCCAGGTCGTCGAGCGAATAGGTCTCCGGGTCGGTTTTGGCGAGAAACGAAGCCATAGCCAACTCTAGCAGGTTCAAAAGCGGTCCGAAAACGGTACTCCCAGCACTGGACCAGATTTAGTTGTAGCATCAAACTATATAAGTACAGTAAAGTTGTAGCATAGCTCCGATGCAGATTCGCGACATTCGAGCCACCACGGTGACGGTTCCCCTGGAAGCCCCGCTGCGCCACGCCAATGGCTGCCACTGGGGCCGCTTCGTGCGGACCATCGTGGAAGTGGAAACCGATAACGGGCTGATCGGCCTGGGTGAAATGGGCGGTGGCGGCGAATCCGCCGAAGCCGTGTTCCGCGCGCTGAAGACCAGCCTGGTGGGGCACGATCCGGCGCGTCTGGAAGAAATGCGGTTTCGCATCGCCAATCCCACCGCATCGCTGTACAACAACCGGACGCAGGTGCTGGCGGCGCTGGAATTCGCTTGCCTCGACATCCTGGGCCAGGCCTGGGGCGTGCCGGTTTCGGAAATCCTGGGTGGCCGACTGCGCGACCGCGTCCGTTTCGCGACCTATGTTTTCTTTCGCTACCCGGATCCGCGCACGGGCGCGGGCGAGGTCCGCACCATTGACCAGGTGATTCGCCAGGTGGGCGAATGGAAGCGGCGCTTCGGTTTCTCCACCCACAAGTTGAAAGCCGGCGTGTTTCCACCGGATTATGAACTGGAAGTCTACCGCGCGCTAGCCGCCGCATTTCCCGGCGACTCCTTGCGCTTCGACCCGAACGGCGTGTGGAGCGTCGAACAGGCCATCCGTTTCGGCCAGGCCATCGAGGGCCTTCGCAACGACTATCTGGAGGACCCCGTCTTCGGTCTGAACGGCATGCGCCGCACGCGGCAGATGGTGCGCGTGCCGCTGGCCACCAACACCGTGGTGGTGAACTTCGAACAACTGGCCGCCAACGCGCTCGATACCGCGGTGGACGTGATTCTGCTGGACACCACCTTCTGGGGCGGCATACGGGCGTGCGTGAAAGCCGCCGCCGTGTGCGACACGTTTCAGTTGGGGGTCGCGGTGCACTCCTCGGGCGAGTTGGGGATCCAACTTGCAACTATGTTGCATCTGGGCGCGGTGCTGCCCAACCTCACTTTCGCCGCCGACGCGCACTATCATCATCTGACCGATGACATCATCGAAGGCGGCCTGATGCATTACGAAGACGGCGCCATCCGCGTGCCCGATGGCCCCGGCCTGGGCGTGCGGCTCGACCGCGAGAAACTGCGCGAGTACAGTGAACTGTACCGGCGGCTGGGAGGCTACCCGTACGATCAGGATCCCGCGCGCCCCGGTTGGGCGCCGACGGTTCCCAACGACCGCTGGGCCGACCCGGCGGACGGCCGGCCAGTGGAGATTCCGTGTTGAGCCGAGATGAATAGAGATCGTCATGCTGCCAGAACAGTGGAAGACATTTAAGCGAGCCGCCCGCCTCGAGAAGTTGGACAAGATCCCGATGGCGTTGATCGTCGACAGCCCGTGGATTCCCGGTTATCTCGGCATCAAACACCTGGATTATTATCTCGACCGGGAAGTCTGGTTTGAGGCCAATCTGAAGATCATGCGGGAGTTTCCCGACATCATCTTCATTCCATCCTGGTGGATGGAATACGGCATGGCGGCCGAACCCTCGGTGCTCGGGGCCAAGATCAAGTTCTGGCAGGACAACACTCCCAGCGAGTACCACACGCTGTATCGGCTGGAAGATATCGACGAGTTCCCGGAATACGAAGTGGAGGCGGACGCGTTCGCGGCGCTGACCCTGCACCGCATCGGGATGGAGCGGCAGCGCATCCTGGATCATGGCTACATCCTGCCCATGGTGACTTCGCGCGGGCCGCTGTGCACGGCCGGGTTCGTGCGCGGCACCACGGAGTTCATGATCGACCTGGTGGAGAATCCGGAGGGCGCGCACAAGCTGATCGACCTGTGCACCCGGGTGGTGATCGACTGGCTGAAGGCGCAGCACAAGGCGATGGGCGACACGGTGGAGGGCATTTTCATCCTCGACGACATCGTGGGCTTCGTCAACGAGGATCATTACCTGGAGTTCGCGCATCCATATCTGAAGCGGATTTGCGATGCGTTTCCGGCCGGCTGGGTAAAGCTCTACCACAATGACGCCGAGGTGGATGCCTGCCTCGACCACCTGCCGGACGCAGGTTTCAACATGCTCAATTGGGGCAAGCAGCGCGACATTCGCGAAGTGAAGCGGCGGGTGGGCAAACGGATGTGCCTGATGGGCAATGTCAATCCCCTGGAGATCGCGGTTCGCGGAACGCCCGAGGAAGTGAAGGAAGCGACGCTCGACGTGCTGGAAGGCGCCGGGGGCGAGGGCATGGTTCTCTCGGTGGGCGGCGGCGTGAGTCCGGGCATGCCGCGCGCCAACATCGTGGCTATGCTGGAGGCGCTCCAGGAGTTCAATTCGAGGGGCATGGGCGGAAACGGAGCGCAGCATGGTTGATTACGCCCTGATGAACCAGTGCCTCTACGAGGGCAAGGCCAAGGAAGTCGAGCAGATGACCAGGGACGCGCTGGCCGAGGGGCGCCCCGTGCAGGAAGTATTGAACGAAGGCTTGATTGCCGGCATGAGCGTGGTGGGAGAGGATTTCAAGCACAACGTGCTCTACGTGCCCGAGGTGTTGATCGCGGCGCGCGCGATGAAAGCCGGTATGGCGGTGCTGAAGCCGTTGCTGAGCGCCAAGGACGGCACCGGCGCCAGGCGCGTTGGCGTGTTGCTGATGGGCACCGTGCGCGGCGACCTGCATGACATCGGCAAGAACCTGGTGTGCATGATGGCGGAAGGCGCCGGGTTCGAAGTGCACGATATCGGGGTGGATCAGAACGTTGACAAATTCATGGCCGCGGGGGCGAAGTGCCATCCCGACATCATCGGGATGAGCGCGCTGCTGACTACCACCATGATGTACATGAAGACGGTGATCGACGGTTTTGAGGCGGCCGGTCTGGGGCACATTAAGATGGCGATCGGGGGCGCACCGATCAGCCAGGCGTTCGCCGACGAAATCGGCGCTGACGGATATGGCGCGAACGCATCGGCCGCGGTCGACCTGTTTCTGCGGCTGGCGGCATCCGGGAACCAACATGGCGACTTACAAGATTCTGTACTGGCAGGAAATACCAACCCAAATCAAGGCTGAGGACGACGCGGACGATGTGACGGTCGAACTCCCGCCGAGGTTCATGGCGCATATCGACCGCCTGGCCGTTCAGCAGGGCCTGCAAGGGTCCGACGACTACCTGGCGCAATGGCGGTGGAGCGAGGAAGAGGAGCGCGAGGGCTCCGCGCGCGAGGTCGCCGAAACGGTGCGAGCCGAACTCGAGGCCCAGGCCACCTGGTAAGCCCGCGCAGTCATGGCAGCCACCCTCACCATTAACGGACTCTCCATCGAGGCCAGCCCGGCCGCGTCGATTTTCGATCACGCCGAGAGCCTGGGCGTCCGCGTCCCCACTTCCTGCCACAAGCAGGGCAAGTGCAGGGAGTGCATGGTGGAGGTCACCGATGGCGCCGAACTTCTGTCCGAGCGCACCGAAGAGGAGCGGCACCTGACGGCCAAGTTCCGGCTCTCGTGCCGCGCCCGCGTGGCGGCGTCGAGCGGCGAGGTTCGCTGCCACACCATGCGGCGCGGCACCATGCGCGTCGAAACGGAATCCGCCGGTCTTCCCGCGGAACTGCGGGGCATCCGCCTGGATCCGGCGGTGGTCCGCGACGGAGAGCGCATTCTGCTCGGCGGCGAAGAGATCGAGCGCGCGGCGGGTCCGCTCTACGGCATCGCCATGGACCTGGGAACCACCACCGTGGTGCTGCGCCTGTTCGACCTGGAAACCGGCGCCCGGATCGCCGACGCTTCCTTCGAAAACCCGCAGCGGTTCGCCGGTTCCGACGTGATGTCGCGCATCCATTACGACTGCGAGCATCCGGGCAAGCTGCTGCGGCGGACGCTGGCCGGTTACCTGAGCCACGCCATCGAGGAGTTTCCGGTCGCGCCAAGCAGCATCTACGAGATGGTGGTGGTGGGCAATTCCACCATGCGCGATCTGTTCTTCGGCCAGAGCGTGTATTCGATTGGGCAGAACCCGTACCGCTCCGTCACGGAAATCGAAATGGCGGAAGGCAAGCGCGCCACCACCAGCCTGAGTATGACAGGGCGGCAAGCGCTGTTGCCGATTAATCCGCGGGCGCGCGTTTATGGCGTGCCGATCATCAGCGGCCACGTGGGCGCCGATGCCGCCGCCTGCCTGCTGGCTGTCGGCATGGCGCACGAAGATCGTTTGATCGCCGTGATGGATATCGGCACCAACACCGAATTGATTGTCGGCAACCGCCATCGCATGCTGGCGGCGTCATGCCCGGCGGGGCCGGCCTTCGAAGGTGGCGCGATTGCCTGCGGCATGCCGGCGCTGGACGGCGCAATCGAGGACGTGTCGGTGGACGCCGAGGGCAGTCTTCAAGTGCGCGTGATCGGCGGCGGCCCGCCCCAGGGCATCTGCGGGTCCGGCCTGGTCGCGCTGCTGAGCGAGTTGCTGCGCACCGGCCGGATGAACGAGATGGGCCGCTTCGAAGATGGCGGCGCCGGACCCGCCGATGCCGATGGCGGCCGGATCGCCCTGGACCGCGATGGCGGCGTATTCTTCCTGGAGAATGACGCCAGTGAGCTGGCACAGGCGAAGGGCGCTCACGTGGCCGGTCTGCAGGTGGTGGCCGGCAGTTACGGCGTGGAACTCGGCGATATCGAGGTCTTCTACCTGGCCGGAGGGTTCGGGCACCACCTGCCCGTCGAAGCCGCCACACGCATCGGATTGATTCCGAGTTTGCCGGCCTCCCGCGTGGTGCAGGCCGGGAACGCGGCCATCGAGGGCGCGTCGATGGTGTTGCTTTCGATGGACAAGCGCCGCGAACTGGAGGCTCTTGTCCGCCGGGTCGAACACTGCCGCCTCGAGACTCATCCGCATTTCTTCGATTTCTTCGTCGAAGGGTGCCAGTTCAAACCGCTGGAAGCGGTCGAGGTGCCCGGATGAGGCTCGATCTCGCCGGTTCGTTCCCGGAAGTCGACGTACTCGAACCGGAATATCACCGGCTGCTGGGCTATCCGCGCGGCGCGACGTTGAGCGAGCGCGCTCAGGAGTTGGCTGGCTGGGCCCGCGCGTGGTACCGCGCCAACGGGCAGCCCTGGGTATACGCACGCGAGGCCGCGGCTCTCGAGGTGGCGGGCGACGGTATCCGGCTCGAAGGCGCGCCGTTTCGCAGCCGGCGCCTGCGTGCGATGTTCGAACAGGCCGCGGCCGGCGGCGCGGTTCTGGTTGCGGCGAGCGCGGGCGGCGAGGTCGAAGCGGAAGCCCAGCGGCTGTGGCTCGATGAAAAGCCCGACCAATATTTTTTCCTCGAAGTGTTCGGCTCGTCGGTCGTCGAATGCCTGATCGCGATCGCCGGCGCCCGTCTTTGCGCTTGGGCCGAGTCGCGCGGAATGGCGGTGCTTCCGCACGACAGTCCGGGCTATCCGGAGTGGGACGTCGGCGAACAAGGGCGGCTGCTCGATTTGCTCCGCCAGGGCGGCAAACAACCCTTGCCCGGAGGATTGGAAGCGCTCGAATCGGGCGCGCTTCGTCCCAAGAAGTCGCAGCTCGCGGTCTTCGGGTTGACGAGTCACGCCGAGCGGGTGCGCCGCCTGACGGAACTGTCGCCCTGCGAGACCTGCTCGTATACGCCCTGCCAGTTTCGCCGTGCTCCGTATGGGCGGGCCAAATGGAGCCTGGTGCAGGAAAGCCCGGCGGCGGGAATACAAATACAAATATGAAGCCACGCCTGCAAGACGCAATTCGCACCCGCCCGCTCCTCGGCGACGGAGCCATGGGCACCCAACTGATGCTGGCCGGACTCGAACAGGGAAACTGCGGCGAGGCCTGGAACCTGGCCCACCCGGAGCGCGTGCTCGCCATTCAGCGCCGCTATGTCGAGGCTGGTTCCAATTGCATTCTCACCAACACGTTTGGCGGTTCGCGCATCATGCTCAACCGGCATTCCCAAGCCTGCCAGGCGGCGCAAATCAATCGCGCCGGTGTGCAAATTGCGCGGCAGGCCTTCAACGGCCGCTCCGGCTACGTGATCGGCGACATCGGACCGTTCGGCGGATTGATGGAGCCCTATGGCGATTTCACCGCGGCGCAGGTTCGGGACGCGTTCCGCGAACAGGCTGGCGCCCTGGTGGACGCGGGCGCCGATGCCATCATCATTGAGACGCAGACCTCGCTCGAAGAGCTCGGCATCGGCATTGCGGCCGCCCGGGAGGCCGGCGCGCCGTGCGTCATCGGCTCAATGGCCTACGACGTGACGCTCGATGGCTCGACCTTTCGCACCATGATGGGGGTCGACCCGGAACGGGCGGCGAAGTTCATCGAGGAACACGGCGGCGATATCGTCGCCCTGAACTGCGGCACCGGCATGGATATGGAAAGGGCGCGCAAGGCCGTCGAGCGATACCGGGCCGCCTCCGCGCTCGCCGTGATGGCGCAGCCCAATGCCGGCCAGCCCACGCTGGTCAACATGAAAGTGGTTTACGACGAAACGCCGGAGCAGATGGCCCGCGGCGTCGAGCCGCTGTTGGCGGCGGGTGTGAGCATTCTCGGGGCCTGTTGCGGCAGCACCCCCGAGCACATTCGCGCGTTTCGCAACAGGCTCGACCAGTATCTCGAATCCAAACCGCGCCGGAGCCAACCCGAACATGAAAATCAAACTCTGTGATGTGAATTTAGCGGCGCTCGAGAAACTGCCCCAATTCACCGACGACAAATCCGGAATCGGCGTGCATTACGTGGACGCGTACGTCAAACCGATGAACGTCAAGCTGGAGGACGGCACGCCGGTGAAGTGCAAACGGCGCGGGCTCAAAGTCGTCTTCAGCGTGGGCGGCAGGAAAGGGGAAGGGCTGCTGCGCCGGCTGGCATCCGGCTCCGACCCGGTGGTGATGCTCGATGCGGCTCTAGCGGAGGCCACCGCAGCGGCGGGCGTCGGGTTGACGGTCGAGAACAGCGCTCTGCTTCTCGACTACGAACCGCAATGATGGCCAAGTGCCTGGAACTGACGGATCGGGTCGCCGTGGTAATCGGCGCCACTTCGGGTATCGGCCGCACGCTCGCCGCTGGGCTGGCGGCCCACGGCGCGAATGTCGTTCCCACCGGCCGGCGCGAGGACGCGGTGGAAACGGTTTGCCGCGAGATCGAGTTGGCCGGGCGCCGCACGCTCCGCCAGGCCGCCGACATCACCAGCCGGAAATCCATCGAGGAGCTGCGCGATCGGGTGATCGAACATTTCGGCCGCGTGGATATCCTGGTCAACGCGGCCGGCATCACCTTCCGCAAACCCACCCTCGAGGTAGCCGAGGACGAGTGGGCGGACCTGTTCGACACCAATTTGACCGGCGTGCTGCGCGCATGCCAGGCCTTTCACGCGCCGCTGAAGGCCAGCCGCCGCGGGCGCATTATCAACATCGCGTCGCTCGGCAGCTTCCTGGCATTTAACGAGGTGGCGGCCTACTGCGCGGCTAAGAGCGGGCTACTCTCGCTCACGCGCAACCTGGCCTGCGAGTGGGCTCCGGACGGGATTTCGGTGAACGCCATCGCGCCCGGAGTCTTTCCCACGGAAATGAATGAGGACCTGGTGAGCGGCACCGCGCGCGGGCGCGAGATGCTGATGCGCACGCCCATGCGCCGCTTCGGCCGGCCTGAAGAACTGGTGGGCGTGGCCGTCCTGCTGGCGTCGGACGGCGCCAGCTTTCTCACTGGGCAGTCGATCGCCGTCGACGGAGGCTACCTGGCTTCCGGCGTCAACTCGTAAAGGAGAAGCCGATGCGCGCCATAAGAAATGCTGAGCGGCGCTTGGTCGGGCATGCTTTAGCTTGCCCGTTCCAGAAGGAGTCGCGTGGCTACTTTCCAGTCGCGATCAAATCCATCGTCACCGCCGCGTTTGTCATCGCCTGTCTTCACGCCGAAACCGGCTACGATGCCTGGCTGCGCTATCGGCCCATTGAAGGCGCCGCGATGGCTCGCGTGCGCGCTGCGCTGCCGGCGGCAATTGTAGCTCTCGGCGACGCCGAACCGGAAGTAGCCGCGCGCGGCGAGCTGATTCAAGGCTTGCGCGGGATGACGGGAAGAACCGTGCGCGCCGAAGCGCGAATTCCACGGGAAAGCGCCATCGTGCTGGGAACTCTCGATGAGTTGAGCCGCGCCGCGCCGCAATGGAACCTGCATGCCCAGATCAGCGAGGACGCTTACTGGCTCAACACTGTGATGGACCAGGGCACCCGCTACATCGTCGTCACGGCGTCCAACCCCCGCGGCGTGCTCTACGGAGCGTTCGCCCTGCTGCGCAAAATCGCCACGGCCGAGTTCGCCAACCCGATCGACGAGCGCTCCACGCCCTACGCGCCGATCCGCTGGGTGAACCAGTGGGACAATCTGGACGGTTCCATCGAGCGCGGCTACGGCGGCCGCTCCATCTTCTGGGAGAACCAGCACGCGCGCGCCGACCTCGCTCGCGTCGCGGATTACGGGCGCCTGCTCGCCTCCGTCGGCATCAACGGCTGCGCCATCAACAACGTCAACGCCAACCCGCGCCTGCTGGCCCCGGAGACGATCCCGGAAATCGCGCGCATCGCCGCTGTGTTCCGTCCCTGGGGCGTGCGCGTGGCGATTGCGGTCGATTTTTCGAGCCCCAAAGTTCTCGGCGGCCTGGACACTTTCGACCCGCTCGATGCCGGCGTCGCCGCCTGGTGGAAACGGAAAGCGGATGAATTGTATCGGGCCATTCCGAATCTCGCCGGCTTTGTTCTGAAGGCCGATTCGGAGGGACGCGCCGGCCCCTCCACCTACGGCCGCACCCACGCCGACGCGGCCAATGTGGTCGCGCGCGCTCTCGCGCCGCACGGCGGCCTGCTGCTCTACCGCGGTTTTGTCTACGACCATCACATGGACTGGCGCAACCCGAAGAACGATCGCGCCCGCGCGGCCTATGACAACTTCCACAACCTGGATGGCCAGTTCGATTCCAACGTGGTGATTCAGATCAAGAACGGACCCATCGATTTTCAGGTGCGCGAACCCGCCTCGCCGCTTTTCGCCGGGCTCGAGAAAACCAACCAGGCTGTCGAATTGCAGATCACACAGGAATATGTGGGCCAGGCGCGTCACACCGTTTTTCTGGTCCCCATGTGGAAAGAGACGCTCGATTTCGACCTGCACGCGGGCGGCGCAGCGACGCCGGTGAAGGCGCTCGCCGCCGGCAAGACCTTTCATCGTCCGGCCGGCGGCTTCGTGGGCGTGGCCAATGTGGGGCTCGACGAAAACTGGTTCGGCAATCACCTGTCGCAGGCCAACCTGTACGGCTTCGGCCGCCTCGCCTGGAACCCCGATCTGAGCTCGCGGCGGATCGTCGAAGAGTGGACGCGCCTCACCTTCGGCGACAATCCGAAAGTCGATGAGACGGTCGAATCCATCCAGCTCGGCTCCTGGCGCACTTACGAGAATTACACCGGCCCACTCGGATTGCAGACGCTCACCGACATTACCGGTAATCATTATGGCGTGAACGTGGAAGCCAGCGAGCGCAACGGCTGGGGCCAGTGGCATCGCGCCGACGAAAAGGGCGTTGGCATGGATCGCTCGACCGCCGCCGGCACCGGCTACATCGGCCAATATCCGCCCGTCGTGGCGCGCGCCTGGGAGTCGCTCGCAACCTGCCCGGACGATCTGCTGCTTTTTCTCCATCACGTTCCGTACACTTACAAGTTGCACAATGGCAAGACCGTCATTCAGTATCTTTACGATTCCCATTACCAGGGCGCCGAGGAGGTTGCCCAATACGCGCAGAAATGGAAAACGCTCGCTGGCCTGGTGGATGAGCGCCGCTGCCGTGAAGTGCTGGCGCAGCTCGAATACCAGGCCGGACAGGCCGTGGTGTGGCGCGACGCGGTCACCGAATGGTTCCACCGCGCTTCCGGCATTGCCGACGCACTCGGCCGCGTGGGCCACTACCCCGGCCGTTTCGAAGCCGAAGCCATGCGCCTTGACGGCTATCGGGTCCGCGACGTCGTGCCTGCCGAAGACGCTTCGGGCGGCAAGGCCGTCGCCTGTGCCGCCGCCGAATGCAGCGCCTCGCTCAAGTACGATGGCGCTGCCGGCTGGTACACTGTCCGCGTCCAGTATTTCGACCAGCGCGATGGTGTCTCGCACTACCGGCTGCGCGTGGCCGGGCAAGTGATCGATGAGTGGGAGGCCGCTCTGTCGCTGCCCACCGCCAAGCTCGATTCCACGTCCTCCACCCGGCGCGTCATCCGCGGCGTGGCGTTGCGACCAGGCGACGAGATCCGTATTGAAGGCCGCCCCGACGGCGGCGAACCCGCCGCGCTCGATTACATCGAGATCGCACCGGAAAACGAGTGAACCTGGGCGCCACGGCGCGGTCTTATTGCCAGGCGATATCCTTTTCGAGCGCGAGATATCCGCAGGCGGTGACGACCAGGAACATGGTGAGCACCTCGCTGTCGCCGAGATTGTATTCGACGAAACCCTCGGCGAGAACCGCCAGGACCACCGCGATGCCGCCGTGCAAAAGGAATCGGCGGTCGTCCCGGCCCGGCGGCAGGCTCCGCAGACCGCGCCGGAAATTCACCAGGATCTGAATCAGCAGCCAGAGCATCACCAGTGTGGTGGGGATGCCGCGCTCGGCGGCATACTGCAAATACACGTTGTGCAGGTGCCCATAATAGCCCGGAGGCAGCGGTCGGGGAATGTCGCCCGGCAACCATTTCTGAAATTGTATGTGCGGTTGCTCCGGGCCGAGTCCCAGCCAGGGGTGAGCCTCAATCATGCGCAGGCCGGTGCGCCACACCACGATGCGAAACGCGTTGGAGTCCACTTGCTGCGGCTGCACGATGGAGCGGAAGCGTTCCTGGATGGCGGGCGGAGACGCAAACCAAGCCAGCGCGATCAACACCGGCGCCAGCAGCACCAGCTTCCGTTTCCAAACCCATAACAGGTAGAAGCCGGCGGCGGCGGTGGCGAACCAGACGCCGCGGGTCTCGGCCAGCAGCACCGCCAGCACGATCAGAAACGCGCAGGCCGCCTTGAGCCAGATCCAGCTTCGCGGAGCGCGAGCGAACAACAGGAACGCCGCCAGCATGATGAGGGCGAACATTTCCTCGGCGGAAAACGTGTTCCAGTGGCTGGTGAATCCCTTGATACGCTCGCCGATGTAAAAGTCGTAAAAACCGCGGTTGAAAAAGCTCAGGCCCAGGGCGTGCGCCTCGCGGATCTTTCCGGCGAACTGCACGCATCCCCAAACCGCCGTCAGAGCCGCAAAGCCCGCCCAAACCAGGAACAGCCAGCGAATCCATTTCGGATTGCGCAGGGAAGTGAAGACCACCAGCAATTCGGCGAACACGTAGATCTTCTTGATCTGCGGCATGCCGGCGGCCAGATGGCCCGAGAAAACCCACGCCAGAAGCGTGCCGAAGAGGAACAGAGCCAGCGGCCACTTGATGGCAGGCAGGCGCAAGCGCTGGCGCGAGATCAGCAAGGCCGCCAGCGACCCGCCGAGCAGAATTTGCGAAACGGCGATCGAGAAGACAATTGATCCGGCGGATGCAAATGCCAGCCAGCCGGCAGCCCGAAAGGCGACGGTGCGGAAGGTAATGGCGCGGGAGGTGATTGACGGCGCGGGGCTCATGGAAACCGACCTTCAGTATGCCAGAGCCCACGCGCCGCGCGCTGCGGGAATCCGGGTCTGTCACGAAATAAGCGTGCCGTTCCGACGCGGCACACGCACTCGTGCGTGCGGTGACAGGCATTCCTGCCGACGTGTCTCGGTGCGCCGCCGCCGAAAATGCAGACGAGCGGACGGAAGAGCCGCGCAATCGGCCGCATGCTCTCCGGCCAGACGCTCACTCCCGAAGCCCTCAAACACGCCGCGCAACTCATCAAGCTCAGCGCCGAGTAAGAGAGCGGTTGCTGCCGTGGCGCGGCCTGTCCAGGCTGCCGAGCCGAGGGGCGTCTCGGCTTTTCTGCGCCGCCTGCAAACGCTCACACGCCCGGCGGGCCGTGTCTACAATCCCATGCGGCGCTTCAGCGCCAGGAAGCGGGGTTCCGCGCGCAGGCCGGCCAGCATGGGATCGACGGCCATGAAGTCGAGATCGACGCTGCCCTGGCGGAAAGCCAGCTCCAGCGCGTCCAGCGACCGCTGCCGGTCGCCCAGTCCCGCGTAGACGAAAGCGCTGTGTACGCCGAGTCCCTCGATGCCGCCAAGCTCCTCGATGATGGCCCGCGCCTGCGCCGTGCGCCCCGCGCGCGCCATCGTGTATCCCATGCGCCCGAGAATCCATGGCTGCCGGCCGTACTTTTGCGTGGCCAGGTCGAACTCGGCCAGCGCCTGCGGGAAGCTTCCTTCCATCGCCAGCCCGCGGCCGATGGCCACGTGGGCGATCGAGTAACCGGGGTCGGCGGCGAGCGCCTGCCGCGCGGCCGTCACCGATTCGCCGTAGCGGCCGCCGCAATACAACGCAATCGCCAGGTAGTTGGTGGCGGCAAAGGAAAGCGGGTCCAGCACGCGGGTGCGCTCGGCGTGCGCGATGGCCTCGCGGAATCGTCCGCGCGTCGTCAGTCCCATCGAGTATTGCAGATGGCCGCGGGCGTCGCTCGGGTTCAACTCGAGCGCCTTTTCGAAACCGCGCTCGGCGGCGGCCCAGTCGTGGTCGAACGCGAACGCGATCATGGCCAGCGACGCGTAGGCTTCCGAAGACGCCGGGTCGAGCTCGATGGCCCGCGCCCCCTCGCGCCGCGCCTTCTTCAGAGGTTCATCGCGCGGACTAATCGAGCCGTGATAGAGCGCCATCGTGTACGCCGTGGCCAGCGCGGCGTGCGCCGGCGCGTACTGCGGATCGGCCGCGACCGCCTGTTCCAAGAGCGGAATGCTGCCGGCCTGCGCGTCGATCGGCTTGCTCAACAGAATCCTCCCCCGCCAGTAGGCTTCCTGCGCGGCGGGCAAGGGCGGGCGGATCGGCGCCGCCGCGGCCCCGGCTTCGCGCCCTCCGGGCGTCTTTCCCAACGCCTGGCGAACCCCCACCGCAATCCGCTCCTCGAACAGCGCCACTTCGTCGGCCGGCCCTTCCCAGCGCTCCGACCACAGGGCGAATCCGCTGCCCGAGTCGACCAGTTGCGCGGTGACCGTCAGACGGTCCCGCGTCCCGCGGATGCTCCCTTCGACCAGGACGCGCGCGCCCAGTTCGCGGCCGATCTCGCGCGCGCCCAAATTCTTCCCGCGGAACTGGAACGCCGAGTCGCGCGCTACCACCCGGAGGTCCGGCCAGCGCGCCAGCGCCGTCATCAGGTCCTCCGCCACACCTTCGGCCAGGTAGTCGCTTTCGGGCCCCGCGTCGTGGGATGCGAACGGCAGCACGGCCACGGGTGTCGACGAATTCCGCTCGAGCCAGCCATATGTCCACAGCGCGAGCGCCGCGGCGATGGCCAACCCTATCGCCGGCAGCAGCCACTTCCGCTTCTTTCGCCGCGCGTCCACGGCGCGCGCGCCGGTCACGGACCGGAAGACCGGCGCATAGCTGCCCGGCGGGAGTTCGATGACCACGCCATCGCCCACTCCTTCCACCTGGTAGTACTCGCGCAGCCGCTTGCGCAGATTGGTGGCCTGCACGCGGACTACCGAGTCGCTCCGGGAATCGAAGTCGCCCCGGCGGCCGAACACGCGCATCGCCACCACGGTTTCCTTGATCTCGCCCGCCCGGCCTTCCAGGGTCTCTTCCACCACGAAACGCAGAAACTGCTGCATGCGGGCGGCGCCGGCGAATGAGGAAGAAGCCAGTACCTTGGCCAGGCACTCGCGGACCTTGCGGGAATCCACCCGCATGTCCGGCTCGGCTTCAAATTGGATGTCGATCTCTTGAATGTAGCCCGCTTCCCGCCAAGTTGCAACGGGCTGAAAAAACGGGAGTTTAACACGCTAAATACCATATTTAGCGGCTGGCGGCGTGGCAACCTCCCGTAGACTAAGTGCGGCGCGCGCGCGGCTCAAGGTAGGACAGGCCATCGGTGTTTGTGGCCTGTCTCTCGCTCGCCAGCGACAGGCCACCAGAAACGATGGCCTGTCCCACCGTCGGCGCACGGTCCGTTTCAGGAGAGAATCATGAGATTTCGCACTCATTACCTGATCGCAATCGTTCTCGTCCTGGCCGCGCTGCCGGCTCAGGCGCAGGTGCAGAGCTTCGCGCTCACCAACGGCCCCGGCAGACTCATCGACTCTTTTATCGCGGCGGGTTACGGGAGCGACAGCCTCTACCAGGTGTTGGTGAACATAGCGGCCGAGTCCAACCCGTCCGTCACGTTCGCGGGCGCACTCCCGGAATCCTTCCTCCAGACGCTCCACCTCAACTGCGGCGCGGGAACCCAGGTCAAGACCACCCCCCTCAGCGCCTACGCAAACCTTCCAGCCACCGCCGGCGGGGTGCTGGTGAGCACGGACTGCACGGTGGTCCAGTCGCGTTTCCTTAACGGCGCCGGACAAACCGGCGCGGCGGGCACCAGCACGCTGGCATTCATTATTTCGGGCGTCAGCGCTCCGGCCGCTATCGTCTCCTCAGCCACTCCGTTCTACGTTTGGGCTCCCAACGGAGACTACGGCTGCCCGCTGGGAGAGGATGCCACGTGTCACCACGTCTTCGCCATCGCCTACGCGCCGCAGGGCGCCAGCCAGACCTTCGTCCTCAGCAATGAGGGTGGGCACCTGATCGCTAGCCTGGTGGCTGCCGGGTACGGAAACTACAACCTGTACGACGCCCTGGTGGCAATCCAACAGAACACGGATCCCGGCATCACGGGTGTGATCAGCATTCCGTTCATCAACAGCCTTGCCGGCTGCTCTGCGGCGCACCCGGTCTTCACGACGCAACTAAGAAACGTCACCGGATCGGTGGCCATCAGCGACGATTGCTCGGTAGCCTCCACCAGTCTCCAGGGCAGCTCGTTCACCGGCCAGCCGGGGACCACGACCGGGGTCTATGTCATTTCGGGCGTGGGCCCGGCTACGGCCGTCTCTTCCACATCCTCGACCCCGCTCGGTTCGTGGACGCAGAACGTCGCGGTCGGCAGCAGCACTGCGACGGTCACCTACAATGCCTTCGCCATCCTGTACACGCCGGGGAGTACGCCGCCGCCCGCCACTCCCGTGCCATCAACGTTATGGCTGACACTGGCCGGCCTCGGCAGCGCCGGCGCGGCCACCTGGCTGCGGTCCCGTTTCTGGAAGCCCGCGGTGTGAAGGCGGAGTATCGCTGAAGGGCCTGGCATGCCCGGCTTCCACGAGTCCGCTGTGACGCGTTCGTCCAACCGGGACGGGGGAGCATCGGGCTTTCTCACGACTTACGCCGCGCTCTACAAGGACAAAACGGATAAAAGTGACCGAAAGGCTTCAAAACGAAGCATTTGGAGTTCTCGCGGCATCGCACTCGTTCACTTTATCGATTACACCTGGTGTGCCGCAGGAGAACGAGGGTCGCGCCGGGGAGGTTGCTTCAGGGGTCTATATTAGAGGTTAGTCTCGCTTTGGTGGGAGTTGCCTCCCCGGCTTACTTCCAATAATAGTAGATTCTGATTTTGGAAGCAACAGAAATCTGTATTATTTTATTTTTTTCCTCAAGCCTTTGACTTCAATTCCGGCCATTTTCTCTAACACCTTGATTGTAGAGCAGAAATCCTCATCGCCGAGACCGGCGGAAATGGCCATCTGGAAAATCTGTTGAGTGAGAGCCGTCACAGGTAATGGTACTCCTAGTTCTTTTCCGGAGTCGAGCATGAGGCCGATGTCCTTGTGCATCCACTTGGTCGCGAAGTTGGCTTGGAAGTCGCGGCGGAAGACAAACGGGGTTTTATAGGAGACCAGCCCCGATTTGGCAGCCGAGGCATCCAGCACTTCGAACATCAGTTGGGGATCAACGCCGCCCTTGGCTGCCAGCACCATGCCTTCGTTGAACGCCATCATGAGGTTGCAGAGAATCAGGTTCTGCGTCAGCTTGGCTTGCAGCCCCATTCCCGGACCGCCGCAATAGAACAGGCGTTTGCCCATCGGCTCAAAATGGGGTTTGACGCTCTCGAAGACGGCCGCGTCTCCCCCGACCATGAAGGTCAGGTTGCCGCTCTCGGCGCCGGGGGTGGAACCGGTGCAAGGCGCATCGAGCATCTCGATGCCTTTTCTTTTCAGGACCTGGCCGATCTTGCGGCTTTCGCTGGGGCTGATGGTGCTCGAGTCCGCGACCACGGTTCCCGCCCGCGCGCCAGAGCCGATGCCATCCGGACCGAGGATGACGGCGCGGGCCATTTGCGTGTCGCCCACGCAAAGGAAGAGGCAATCCGCATTCTCGGCCACTTCTTTCGGAGTGGCGCAGAGGCGGCCCTTCTCGGCGTCCGCCAGTTGGCGCGCCTTTTCCCCCTGGTTGGACCAGAGTGCGACTTCATGCCCGGCGCGAAGCAAGTTGCGCGCCATGGGGTAACCCATCATGCCGAGTCCGAGGAATCCAAGTTTTGCCATAGAGAGGATTGTACCGCTTGTGGCCGGTCGGCTCAGAACACCGGCGGCAAAGACCTCCGGCGCTACGAGAAAAACGACGGCGCTACACGAAGAACGCGCGCCAGGTGGCCACCACCAGCGCGTGCGTCACCACGCTCGAGCGAATGCTGCCGGCCTGGTTTCGCGCGCGGCCGCACAGCCAGCCGAGCACGGCGGCCACGGGCACCCAGCGCCAGTTGGGGAAACCGCGAAACCAAAGGTGGGCAAGGCCGAAGAGGATCGAGGTGAGCAGCAAAGCGGCGCGCGCATTGCCGGTCCAATCTTCCATCCATTGCTGCAACACGCCGCGGAACAGGAATTCTTCCGCCAGCGAGCTCACCCAGAGAGAGCCGAAGAAGGTGCCGATGACGATCCAACCAGGAGCCGGGCTGGCCGTCAGGCGCGTGGCTTTCAGCGCCAGCGCGAGTGGTCCGCCGACCAGCAGGAAAAGAAGATAGTGGCGTGCGCCGATGATCCATTCACGCCGGTTCGGCCAAAAGCCCCAGCCGGTTTCCGCAATCGGCCGCTGCAGTATCAAAGCCAGCACCACGACGTGGAGCAGTCCGATGGCGCCCAAAACCTCCAGGTGCTGGCCGAAGAACCGCGGGTAGATGCCGCCGAAATAATGGCCCAGCGTGACCCAGCCGATCAACGCCAGGAACGCTGCATCGAGCAGCATGGCCGCCGGCAGAATCACATACCACAAACCGATGGCGAGGCCGAGGGACGCCAGGCGAACCAAGGCGAGCGATTCAAAGGGAATGGCGCCGAGACAGCACAGCAGATAAGGCAGCACCAGGGAGCCGGTGAGAATGGCGGGCAGCGCGGGCGAGCGAAGGCGTTGGCGCACCGCCGGGAAACCGGCCACCAGATAGAATGGATATTCCGCTAGGAACGCGGCGATGACCGGCAGCGCCGCAGCGAGTGGAATGCCCTTGGCCCGCGCGAACACCAAACCCGCCACGCCCAACGCCATCCAGCCGGCCAGCAGAGCCGCCCGGAAGCCGCCGAACGATTTGGCCATCGGCCTCATTCTAACATCGCTGCTCTTGCTTGCCGGCGCGCGCGCGCAGGAGGCTCCGCCCAACCTGGCCAAACTGGTGGCGCATCGGGAGAGCGAAACCGAAGCCGAGCGCAACCAGTATACCTACCGGCAGACACTCACCGTGGAGCAGTTGGACGAGCGCGGCATACTGCGGGGCCAGTACCGCGAGGTGCGGGACATTGTGTTCTCGCCGACCCAGGAGCGCACCGAGAAACTGATCGGCAAGCCGGAGAAGGGACTCACCAATCTGAAGCTGACGCCGGAGGACTTTCAAGACTTTCGCGACATACAGCCGCTGGTGCTGACCGAAGACCGTTTGTGGAACTACGAGACCAAGAACCGCGGCGAAGAGACCGTGGATCAAATGGACTGCTGGGTATTGCAGGTGCAGCCGCGGCAGATTCTGGAAGGGCAGCGATTCTTCGAAGGGTTGATCTGGGCGGAGAAGAAAGAGTTCAACATCGTGAAAATCGAAGGCCGCGCGGTGCCGCAAATCCGGTCGACCAAGAGCGAAAACCTGTTTCCCCGCTTCACCACCGTGCGCAAGCCGGTCGACGGCAAATATTGGTTCCCGGCTTTCACGCTGGCCGACGATACGCTGCAGTTCCGCGACGGGCCGCAGCGCGAGCGCTTGCGCATTTCCTACAGCAACTACAAACGGTTCGCGGTGGATTCGACGTTCACGCCGCGGTGACGTGGCGCACGCACGAGTGCGCGCCGCTATTTCAGAATGACTTTGGTGACGCCAGTATTGTTGGCGCTGTCGGCGGCGCGCAGGACGAGCAGGTGTTCGCCGGGAGCGAGGTTGGCGAGGTCGAGCGAGAACTTCTCGCGCAACGAATCGATCACGCCATCGACGGCATCCATCGGCACCCAACTGGCGGCGTCCAGGGAGTATTCGGCGCGCCGCAATGGCGATGCGGCATCCACCGCTTCCCATTCAATGTGCGCCCCGGCGCCGGTGCGGGTCGCGCTCAGCACGGTGACGGTGGGCGGCGTGTTGTCGACGATCACCGGCGCGCTGACCAGTTGCGCTTCGCGCGCGCTGGCCGGCGGGTTCGCCTCGCGGTCGGAGGCGATGACGCGGAAATAATACTGGCCGTCGGCCAGCGCGTCGGCGTCGAAGGTAAAGGAATTGTCGTGCAGGTCGGCCTTCAGCAGCTTCCACTGGGTTTCGTCCACGCCGCGGAAATAGAGGTTGTAAACCAGCCGGTCGCCATCCGGATCGTCGGCCTGCCACACCACCGTGATTTGCTGTTGCGCGGCGCGGGGCAAGGTTTGGGTGGTGGTTCCGGCAGCGGTGGTGGAGCTGGTATCGCCCGAATCCGTGACGGTCACGCTATAGGCTGCGCTGTTGGACGCCGCTGCCGGCTTGGCGCTCTGGGGAACCGCCGCCATCTGCGTCACCACGTTGACACTGCGGACCACCGGCGGCGAATTCTGCGCCAGGTAAGACAGCGTGACGCTGTTGATGGCGGGGGTGGCGCCGCCGCTGCCGGACATTTCGGTTTTCCACTGCACGTAGCGGGCGTTGGGGCTCGAGATGCGCGAGCCGGATGGGTCGCCGAGCGGCTCGGACCAATCGCTCCAGGTGCGGTCGGGCTTGGCCGCGTTGCCGGAGCGGGTGCGGAAGGCGAGCGCGCAACCCGCCGCTTGATCGGCGCGCCAGCTCAAGCTGCCCCAGCGCGAGACGGTGCCGGCATCGTGCACCGGCGCTTCGTACTCGCCGGCCGCGCCGGGCGTCTCGCCGAGGCGGATAATGCGGCCCATGTTGGCGGTAGCGGCGAGGATCGAATGGTCCGAAGGCAGCAGGCGCGTGGCCTGGTTCTCATTGGTCTGAGTGACGAGTGTGACGCGGCGATCGGGCGCCAGGGCGTAAATGCGGCCCTCCACGTCGGTGGAAAACAGAATCTGTTTATCGAGCGCCAGCAGGTCGTAAACGTTTTCTTCCTTCGAGCTCCATAGCGTTTCGACCGTGTTGTCCGGGTTGATGCGATAGACCGCGGATTTTTCCACGTTGCTGAGATCGATCGCCGGGGTGAATTGCGCGCTGACCTGCGGCGTTGCGGCGGCGGGCGTTTGCGGCTGGCCGGGCGCCCCGGCGGTGGGAGGCTTGATTTCACCGCCCGGCCCGGCGGATTGCGCCTCGACGGTGATGCTGGTGGTGACCGCGGTTCCCGGCTGGCTGGCGCCCATGTTCTGCACGGCCTGGTTGGCGGCCTGCGACAGTTTGGCCACCGCCCCACCCAGCGCGGCGGCGTAGACGGTGCCATCCGGCATGGGAACGATGGCGCGGATTTCCGGCAGGCTGGCGTTGTACAGCACGAAGGCTTTGTCCCGGCCGGAAATGCGGTAGAGGATACCGTTGGGCTCGGTGCCGGCCAGCAGACGGCCTTGCGCATCGAGCGCCAGGCCGGTCACGTGCGATTGCCCGGTGTCGTAATACAACTCGCCTTTGCCGGCGGCTTCCACGCGGAAGACCTTGCCTTGGTCGCCGGTGCCGACGTACAGCGCGCCGTCCGGCGCGACGGTCAGCGACCAGATGTAGCGGGTGTGCGGCGCGAAGTACTCCTCCGCTTGGCCGTTGCGGATGCGGTACACCTTGCCATCCGGCGAGGAGCCGGCGTAGAGCGCGCCGTCATGGCCGATGGCGATAGCGAAGACCTCGGGCTGATCGGCGGTCCATAGCAGGCTGGAGTTGCCGTCGCGGCCGATGCGGTAAACCCGGCCGCGGTTGCCGGTGGCGGCGTAGAGCGTTCCGTCGGGCGCTTCGGCCACCGCCCAGATGACCGGTTGATCGGAACTGAAAACGGTTTCCACTTTGGGCGCCAGCGACAGGCGGCCCTCGCGGCTCAGCGAGATGCCCTGGAACCGGCCGCGGATGAAATCGCTCCAGGAGCCCATTTCCCAGGCCGTCGTGCTGCTGGCCATGGCGGCCCAGGGAAGCAGGAGAGCGAGCCCCCAGCGGAGCCGCGACCGTGAGAACGTGTGAAGCGATCGGTTGGCAGGCGGAAGCGCCTGCCCCACTTTGAATCCGGTTCCGGCGATCATGGTTTCACTTCCACTTGAATAGTTTTGACGCCGGATATCACCATGTCGCCACCATCGATCTCCATGGACGCGATTTTGGAATTGCGCACTTGGGTGATGCCAGCGACGTTGTTTTGCGCGCCCTCCAGCACCAGCGCCACCGATGCGGGCGGGGCGGGCAGCTCCGCGCCCTCCAATTCAAACGCCGCATCGCCGCGCCAAACCCGCACATAAGCTTTATTATTGGCGTGCAGGTTGTTGGCGATTGCGATCACCTGGCCCGGGCTGCGCGGGTTGGCGGTGATCGCCGCCCGAAAATCGTTCAGGTTCGCGACAGCCGCATCCGACACGGTGAAGTATAGCGGGCCGGCTTGCGCTCCGGCCGGCACCCGGTAATCGACCGTGCGCTCCGCTTCGACGCCGTTATCGCCGGCCAGGGAAACGCGCAGGCGCACCGCCTCGCCGGGCCGCACTTCGCGGCGCGAGGCGGAAACCGAATCGATAGTCCATTCTTTTTTCTGCTCGAAGGTCTCGACGGCCAGCGACACGCTCTGGAGCTTCATCGTGTCGAACCCGCTCTGCATCACGAAAGCCAATGGAATCGCCGCGCTCAGCGAAGCCTGCTGCGCCGCGCCGGTGTCGCCGGCGAACCGGTTCCGGATGCGCAGCGGCTCGGGCGCGTTTTGAAACCGGATCTCACCGCTGATGCGCATGCTGGAAGCGCCCACCGCGCGCTCGGTGGAATCCATCGCGGAATAAACCGCCATTTGCAACAGCAGCGGGGAAAGCAGCGGGTCGCCGACCATCTGCATGCGATAGCTGTCGATGGCGCGGCCAGCGCGCGAGACGGCGATGGAAACCGGGACCATGGCGGGGAGCTTGCCGAGGTCGCCGGAAATGGCGGTGTCGCCATCCAAACGGATGGTGCCCATCCACTCTTTCGAGGTGGCCAGCTTGAACGAAGTATTGTTGCTGGCTACCACGGAGATCACTTCGGCCCGCGCGAACGGCAGGGCGGTGGGGCCCAGATCCAGAAACCGGTGGCCGAAGGCGAAGACGCGGTTGCCATCGATGAGGGTCAGCGTGCCTTGCGCGCCAACGCTATAATCGCCCGCCAGCAGCAGCACGCTGATCATCGAGCCGGGCTGCAAGTCCGCCGGATTGCCCATCGCGGCAGAAGTTTCGCCGCCGCCGGAGACCATCTGCCGCGGCTCCAGGCCGAGCTGCCGCAACCGCGGCGTGAAGGCGTCGAGCGTGCCCCGGCTGAATCCTCCGAAGCTGAGCGGAGTGGCGATATCCACCATCCGCGCGTCACCCGCCCTGGCCGGTGACGGCTTGGCGAAGAGGTGGGTGAGGTCGGCATCGGCCAGGGTAACCCGGCCGGCCGGGCGCGCGGCGGCGACGGCGGAAGGCCGCACCATGTCCTCGATGGGCCGGATGGCGGCAATCGGATCTTTGGCGAACGGAAACGCCATGGCCACCGCGCCGGCCAGTTTGCCGTCGAGGTAAACCGGGCTGCCGCTCATGCCTTCCATCACGCCGGCGTGGTCCAGGAGTCCGCCGGATAGCCGCGCCAAAATGAGCGATTGCTTGGGCCCGACGCCATCGAGGACGCCCAGAATCTCCACCTGGAACTCTTCGACTTTGGTCCCCGTGAACACCGTACGGCCGGTGCCATGCATGCCCGCGCGGACATCTTTCAGGGGGAAGAAAGAGGTCTGCGCGGTCAACCCAGCGGCAAACGCGAGAACGGCCGGAATTGCCCAGCGAAGCACTCCCCTATTGTAGCCGCGCAAGGGCGGTGGCTTGGCGCGGGCACGGTAGCGGGGCCGGAACACCGAGTTGTGGCGCCGATTCGCGGAGAACAGCGAGTCCCCAGGCGCACCGCGAACGAGTGATGGGCTGTAGGTCAACCTCCGAAATGCACGTGCTACGGCCGAGCACCTGCAAGCGGGTCAACGGTCATGCGATCCGGCTGGACATGTGCAGCACATGATTGTATGCTAAGAACATGTCGAAGATGATTCAAGTGAGAGACGTCCCGGATCACGTGCATAGCACTCTGAAGTCGCGGGCGGCTCGCGAAGGCATGAGCCTTTCCGATTTTCTCAAGAAGGAGTTGGCGCGTGCGACGGAGCGGCCCACGTTGCAGGAGTGGCTGGAGCGCACGCAACAGGCGAAGCCCATCCTGGCCAAGACGAGCCCCGCCCAAGTCATACGCGACCTCAGAGACTCGCGATGATTGTTCTCGACGCCTCCGTGGTTGTCGAGCTTCTCACCAACGGCGCCCTGGCCGACTCGATTAGAGGCGACCTGTCCGGGCGCGACGAGTCGTTTGTCGTTCCGCATTTGATCGATGTCGAAGTGGTGAGTGCGATTCGCAGGCTGGTGGCTGGTCAGCGCGTAGGAGCGCATCGCACCGACCAGCTTCTCGCGGGGCTGGCAGCGCTGCCGGCGGAGCGTTATCCGCACACGCCGTTGATTGGCCGTATTTGGGAGCTACGGCACAACTTCACCGCCTGCGAGGCCACCTACATCGCGCTGGCGGAAGCCATGAACGCCGTCCTCTACACCAGCGATGAGAAATTGTGTAAGGGCCACCGGGCCCGCGTCAAGTTGTTCACCCGCTGACGACACTCGCCTGGGAATCTCGCCGAAGGCGCGAGATTCCCACTTTCCCACCGCGCCGGCTACGGCTTCTGTTCTGAACAAAACCAAAGCAAAAGCCAAAATCAAACCCAAGGCGGCGGCCTGACGGCCGCATCGCTTTGTTTCACAAAGCGGACAGATCACTAATTATTAAAACCGGACAACTTGACTTGTTAACGACACCCCTTCCGATCCGGGGTTGTCGTCATTTCGAAGCTACCCACGGGTCTGGCGCCCCTCCCACCAACGCCAATCGGTGCAATCGATACTTTTTATTGGCAATCGGACTGCAAGCCTCCTACAATCGACAATGGCCCACTATCCATGCGGATCGTGAAGGCCGCTTTCTGCCCGCTTTGGGCACCCTGAAGGAGAGAAATCTTCCGTGACTCCGAAAGAAGTTTTGGAATTTGCCAAGAAGAACGATGCCAAGCAACTGGATCTGCGGTTCACCGATATTCCGAGCTTGCAGCATCATGTTTCCTATCCGATGAGCGAGCTCGACGAG
>JBEKKO010000033.1:0-47724 GCA_050010695.1 Bryobacteraceae bacterium | reverse complement strand
GCCCTATCCTCCGCTCAGGTCCTTCCAGAGTGGACGACATCAACCCCGCCGCACAATGATTTTTCAGCGAACGGCGATAACCCCCTTAACTTCGTGTCTCACGACAGGGGTTCACTTCAAAAAGTGCCCCGGGCACCAGTTCACTTTCCCTGAGCCGGGGGTGCCGTTTTCTTTAGCGGTTATGAGCTACTCGCGACCCTACGAGGTTTTCATGGATGCAACATTCAAATCGCGACACGCCACCATCGGTGACGAACCGCCCATCCGTGTGCGCGACGCCGCGATCTTCCTTGGCGTCAGCCAGCAAACGGTGTATCTTTGGGTAGAGCGAAAGCAGATTCCCCATCTCCGCGTGATGGGCCGTAACATCCGGTTCCTCAAATCGGATCTCGAGCCCTTCCGTGCAACTTTCAAACAGGAGGTGGAAATTGGCAAGACCGAGTAAACACGATGGCTCCGTATATCCACGCAAAGACGGCAAGGTCTTATGGATGGTCTATCGGGACCGGAGCGGCAAGCGCATCCGGGAATCGACGTTCACGGAAGACTGGCGAGAGGCGCAGCGCAAACTGCGCGAGCGGCTTCAGGCCAGGGACGACAAGATCCTCGATGTCGTCCGGAAAGGAGAGCAACTACAATTCGCGGATTGGGTGGAATTTTTCCTGGAGAATTATTCCAAGCCGCCTATTCGCGCAGAGAAGACCCACGAGGCCAACGAGCGAGCCGGCCTGCATCTCAAGCAAGCGTTCGGCCAGCGTTCAGTCGGCGATATCAGCGCAGATGATATCGAGCATTACCTTCGGCGCCGACTCCAGACGCATGTCCAGGTCAAAGCCGCTGCCGGTGTCATCCAAAAAGGCCGTCTTAAGCCGGCGACCATTCATCAGGAACTGCGGGTTCTTCGCCGTATGATGAATGTGGCAGTTCGGAAGAAGTTGCTGCCGGCGAACCCATGTGCAGGTGTGGAGTTTCCCGTTAAGGTGAAGGGGCTGTTTCGGCCGCACTACGTAGGCTGGTCGGAGCAGCAACGGATCGAGTTCCAGGCGCCTGAGTACTTGCGAAACATCATCCGAATCATCACTGAATCCGGGCTCCGGGTATACAAGGAGTTGATGCCGGTGAAAAAGGAACAGGTAGATCTGGAGAACGCTGTGGTTTGGATTCCGGATTCGAAGACGCCTAACGGGATCGCTGAGGTGCCGCTCACGGATCTGGCTGTCAACGCGTTTCGCGAGCAGATTCGGATCGCGGGACCGGGACCTTGGTTGTTTCCGAGCGGCGAGAATCCGACGGGCCATCAGAAGACGTTGAAGACTGTGTGGCACGCGACCTTGCGACGGGCGAAGGTACCGTATTTCCGGATCTACGATCTGCGGTCGACGTACGCGACTCGCCTCAGCGCGGGTGGCGTGGCGGATGAGTGGGTGACGCAGTTGTTGCGGCAAGGCGACGCGAAGGTGTTCAAGAGGTACTCGCAGATGAAGCTGCAGATGAAAAGGGAGGCGCTGCAGAAGATCAACCGGAAGGCGAACGAAAGCCGGACGGGTTTTGACACGGAGAAGGTCAACTGATGGGGTTTTGTCACGGTTTTGCCACGGTCGGAGCGATTTTGGCCCGATTTGGTCGGCCGGACAGTATCGGAAATATTGGAAGTGGTTTAAAATCAAAAGAGCACTAGATGTCGGGGCGTAGCGCAGCCTGGTAGCGCACCTGCCTTGGGCGCAGGGGGTCGGGCGTTCAAATCGCCCCGCCCCGACCAATGGAATCAAGCACTTTCGGACATTGCTTCGAGTTGCTTAGTGTCATTTCGTGTCAAACTCGCATCCAAACGCAGCAACCCGAGTCAGCCGAGTGCGGCTTTGTATAGGGCGACGAGCTTACCCCAGGCGCGCTCGGCCTCGGGCTGGTTGTAGACCGGCACGCCATTCTGCATGGGCATATCCGGCACGCACCAGCCATGCAGGGCTCCCGAATATACTTCGATTTCGGCGGGAATTTGGGCGGCTGCGAAGGCTTCCTTCAGCTTGTCTTTGGCATCCGGCTGGCGCGCGTCGTCGTTCGACGCCACGCCGAAATACATGCGGGCCTTGATCTTCGGCGCCAGTAGATGCGGGCTATCTGGCTTGTCGGTCACCAGGCCGCCGCCGTGGAACGACGCGCCCGCCCCAATCCGATCGGGCAGCGCCGCGGCGGTCCTCACAACCAGCGCTCCGCCCATGCAGTAACCCTGGGTTCCGATCTTCTTTGCCTTGTCCACTTCTTGTTGCGCGTCGAGAAAGGCAACGTATCGGGCGGCGTCCTTTTCGGCGTTGCCGGGCGCGTTCACCGATGCCATCAGCGGCTGGAGCCTGGCCCGGTCGGCCGGATTCTGGAAGCTGAAGCTGGAGGCATCCAGGAAGGGCGCTTTGGCCACGCGATAAAAAGGATTGGGCACCAGGACGGAGTATCCGTCGGCGGCAATGCGCCTGGCCATTTCCCGCATCGAGGGCCGCAAGCCGAATGCGTCGGGCCAGAGCAGCACGCCCGGATGAGAACCGGTCTTCGGGTGGATGAACGCGGCGTCGCAGGTGCCGTCGGGAGTCTCGATCTCGACGCTGGTTTCGACGACATCAATCTTCTCTTGCTTCATCGGCTCGTCCGTCATGGCTGTCTTTCAAAGTGTATCGCGATATGAGTGGTACCGGCCTTACTCCCAAATAGTGAGACAAAAGGGCCGAGTCGGCCACTTGTTGGCCAGGAGGTGAGAAGGGAATTCCGGCCAGACCTGCCTCGGTCTGACCTGCGTTCATGCGGAAAGAACGAGTGTGTTTGCGCAGCGGGCAGGCCGCCTTCGGTTGGCTCCGGATGTCGACCTGCCAACCGCTGCAGAGTAACGGCGATGCGACTATTCTGCGCGAGACCCTATCTGTTCATTCGCTTCATGACGGTGCCGCTCTGGCTCCTGCTGGCAGCCGGCGTCGATGCCCAGACGGCCGCGCCGGTCTACATGATCGGTACGGTGGCCGGCAGCGGGATTGGAGGCTTCAATGGAGACGGTGGTCCGGCTACCGGAGCGGAGCTGTACTATCCCAACGGCATCGCGGTGGACGCCGCGGGGAACCTTTTCATCGGCGACTTCGAGAACAACCGGGTCCGCAAGGTGACGCCCGCGGGCATCATCAGCACCGTGGCGGGCAATGGAACCCACGGCTTCAGTGGAGACGGCGGGCCAGCCACTTCGGCGGAACTGTACACACCCAGCGGCGTCGCGGTGGACGCCGCGGGCAACCTTTTCATCGCGGACACCAACAATTGCCGTATCCGGAAAGTGACACCCGAAGGCACCATCAGCACCGTGGCGGGCAACGGAACCCGCGGCTATAGTGGAGACTTCGGGCCAGCCACCTCGGCCGAACTGCACTTCCCCAGCGGCGTCGCGGTGGACGGCGCGGGGAACCTTTTCATTGGGGACACCAACAATTCCCGCATCCGGAAAGTGACACCGCAAGGCACCATCAGCACGGTGGCGGGCAGCGGCACCGCCGGCTTCAAGGGAGACGGCGGGCCAGCCACCTTAGCGGAGTTGTACGCCCCCAACGGCGTCGCGGTGGATGACACGGGCGACCTCTTCATCGCGGACACTACCAATTCCCGTATCCGGATCGTGACACCCGCCGGCACCATCAGCACGGTGGCAGGCAATGGTTCGTATGCTTTCAATGGAGACGGCGGGCCGGCCACCTCCGCGGCGCTGTTTTCCCCCAGGTGGGTCGCGGTGGACGGCCTGGGCAACCTTTACATTGCCGACACCAACAATTCCCGCATCCGGGTGGTGACGCCCGCAGGCATCATCGACACGGTGGCGGGGGATGGCATCGCCGGCTTCAGTGGAGACGGCGGGCCAGCGGCCATGGCGGAGTTGTCCGCCCCCAGCGGCGTCGCGGTGGATGGCGCGGGCGACCTCTTCATCGCGGACGAAGCGAATAACCGCGTCCGCGAGCTGACGGGAACCCAATCCGCCCCTCCGGGATTGGTCATCTTGATGACCGATTCGGGTGGCTTCATGCAGGGCCAGTCGGCAAGCTATACCGTGGTGGTCTCGAACATCGGATCCGGCGCGACCAGCGGGATGGTCACCCTCACGGATACGATTCCCGCCGGCATGACGCTCGCGGCCTTGTCCGGCACGGGCTGGGACTGCACCTCGGACACTTGTACGCGGAGCGACGCGCTGGGCCCCGACGCCAGTTATCCTCCGGTCTTCGTGATCGTCAACGTGGAATTGAACGCGCCGTCGCAGGCCACCAATCAGGCGTCGGTTTCCGGCGGCGGCTCGGTGATGGCTGCCTTCAGCGACCCAACAACGATTCTCCCCGCGGCGCCCCCTGGCCCGACGATTACCGCGGTCGAGAACGGGGCCAGCTTCCAGGCCGGTTTTGCGCCCAATGCATGGTTCACCGTCACCGGCGGCAATCTGGCTTCCGTCGCCGGAGACACATGGCAGAACAGCATTGTCGGCGGAGTGCTCCCGGTTACTCTCGATGGGGTCAGCGTGACGGTGGGTGGCCAGCCGGCATACGTCTACTTCGTCAGCCCGAACCAGATCAATGCAGTAGCGCCCAACGTGGCGGCTGGATCCACGACCGTGGTGGTTAAGAACTCTTTGGGCACCAGCGCGCCCTTTTCGTCAGCCGCCCAGACTTACAGCCCGGCGTTCTTCCTGTGGCCGGGTGGCTACGCCGTTGCCACACACCAGGACTTCAGCCTCGCAGTCACCAACGGCACCTTCGCAGGTGTGACAACTGTGGCCGCAAAACCCGGCGACGTGATCATACTGTGGGGCACCGGCTTCGGTCCCACGACTCCCGCGGCGCCGGCCGGAGTAGAGATTCCGTTGAACTCGTTTCTCACGTCCAGTCCGGTCAGCGTAACGGTGGGCGGCGAACCAGCCACCGTCTATGGCGCGGCGCTGGCCCCCGGGTATGCGGCGCTGTTCCAGGTGGCGATCCAAATTCCGGCGACTCTGGCCGATGGCGATTACCCGGTGGTGGCAACGGTCATGGGCGTGCCATCCCCCAGTTCGGTTCTGATCGGCGTGGCATCCTCGTTCTCCAGCGCGACAGGCAGTCTGCGGATTCGGATCAGCGGATCAACGCCGCGCTGAACCAGTAGGAGGTTCGCGGAAAAGCCGGTGGGTTTGCGCCATGCCTTGACCATTCCTTCGAGGTCACACGGCAACGGCACAAGCGCCGATGCCCAGTCCGGCTCGACTGCCACCAACACACCAACACGGTGCGCGTGTGCGTCTCCTCCCAATCGTGTATCCTGATACGGAACGCCTGTGGACGAAGGTGGTGTGATCGCACTCATCGGCCTCTTGCTGATCGTTTTGATTGGCCTGCCGATTATCGCCATTGTCCGGACCCGCGGGATCCGCGCTCTCGAACGCCGCGTGGCCGGAGTGGAAGCCGCCCTTCTCCGCCTCACCCGCGAGCGGATGGCCACCGAGCCAGCGCCTCCCGAAGTCGTCGAGCCCGTCCCCGCCGCACCCGCACCACCGGCTCCCGAAGTCGCCCTGCCTATCCCCGCCGCACCCGCGCCACCGGCGACTCCGGCGGCTCCTGCGCCGGCTCCCGAGATCGAAGAGACAGAGGAACATCTCGATCAGGTGATCGGCCGCAAGTGGTTGGGATGGGTCGCCATCCTGCTGATCTTCGGCGCCACGGCGTACTTCTTCAAGTACGCTTTCGAGAACGGCTGGATCGGCGAACTCGGCCGCGTCATGCTCGGCGTCGCCGCTTCGCTGGCCCTGGTCTGGCTCGGCCATGACCGCTATCGCCAGCATTGGCGCTATCTCTGGCAGATCCTTACCGGCGGCGGCATCGCCATCCTTTACCTTTCCATCTACGGCGCTTTCGGCTACTACCACCTCATCGATCAGCGCGGCGCCTTCATCTTCCTCGCCATCATCGTGGCGGAAGCGTTTCTGCTGGCCGCCGCCTACGGCGCCCCAACCATCGCCGTGATGGCCCTGGTGGGCGGCTTCCTGGTTCCCATCCTGCTCTCCACCGGCCGCGATCAGTACGGCACTCTGTTCACCTACATCGTGCTGCTCGACCTGGGCATGCTCGGCGTGGTGATCGGCCGCTCATGGCGCTGGCTCGGGTCTCTGGCGTACGTGGGCACGCAGTGGCTGTTCTGGAGCTGGTATTCGGAGCATTACCACCTCGAAAAACGCCCGGCGGTGCTGCTGTTTCAGACCGCCATCTTCCTGCTCTTCATCCTGGCCGACCTCGCGCCGCACCTGCGCCGCCGCACCGCGGGGTGGGAGGAATGGGTCCGCCTGGCGGTGAATCCCTTCGTCTTTTACGCCACCTGTTACGCGCTGCTCAATGACGACCGGCACGATTGGATGGCCGCCCTGGCCCTGCTGCTGGCGGTGGTTTACGCGGCGGTGGCGCGCGCCGAGCTGACGCTCCGCCCGTCGGACCGGCGCATCTTCCTGGTTACGCTGGGGACGGCGCTGACCTTCGTCACCATCGCCATCCCGGTCCAATTGGAGTCGAACTGGATCACCATCGCCTGGGCCGTCGAGGCCGTGGCGCTGCTGTGGGCCGGTCTCGATACCGGCGCGCCGCCGCTGCGCGCGCTCTCCTCGATGGTCTTCGCCCTGGCGGTGGGCCGCTTCCTGTTCGAGGACACGCCCGGAGGCTCCCGCGCCGCCTTCACGCCGGTTTTCAACCGCTACTTCCTGGGAATGCTGGCACTGACCGCCTGTCTGGCCGCCGCCGCGTACCTCTACGGGCGCGCACGGCCGCGCGCCGCGCTGCTGGCCGGCCTGGTGGCGTTTGCCGTTCTGTGGATCGGTTCCAGCGTCGAGGCCTTCACGTACTTCAGCGGGCAGGTGGCGGCCATCGCCTACTCCACATTTCAAGAAAACGGCGAGACCATCCGCCACTTGCGCTGGGCCGGACAGCTCTCTTTGTCGCTGCTGTGGTCCGCGTATGCCGGGCTGTTTACCGTGGCTGGCTTCCGGTTTCGGCTCCGCGCCCTGCGCTCCACGGGACTTGTGGTCTTCGGCGTCACGCTTACCAAGGTCGTTTCGGTGGATATTCCGGAACTGCGCCAGTTCTACCGCATCGTCGCCCTGCTGGCGCTGGGACTCGTCCTGCTGGGGGCGGCATGGATCTATCAGCGAGGTCTTCGCCGGGAGCAAACGCGATGAAGAGAATCTTCCTGACTGGATGTCTGGGGCTGGCCTTGTGGTCCGGTGCGCGGGCACAGACCGCGGAAGCGCCGGAGCAGTTGAGCGCCTGGCCGTATTTCAAGGAATTGCGTTTGCCTCGCGCGGAGCCGGGACTGCTCGATTTCGTACTCGACCGCGAAATCCTGGACCGGGCCCGCGACGATCAGGCGGATCTTCGCCTCTACGACAGCGTCGGCCGCGAGATCCCCTACGTCTTGCGCGTCCGTCACGAAGTGGACACCCAGAGCGCATTCGCCGTTCGCGAGTTCAACCGCGGGGTGGAGGGCGGCGCCGCGGTGGTCTCTGGCGACCTCGGCGCGCAACCCGCCGAGCACAATCTGGTCGAGATCGAAACCGTTGGCAACAATTTCCGCCGCCTGGCCGACGTACAGGGCAGTGCCGATGGCGTCAACTGGTCCACGCTGGCTGCCCAGGCGATCCTGTTCCGCTTCTCCGCCGTCGGCCGTTCCGTGGAGCAGTCGGCGGTTTCCTATCCGGTGAGCCGCTATCGCTATCTGCGCGTGCGCGTAAGCCGCGACCCGCAAGTGGACACAGACGCGCCCCCGATCGCCGCTCTGCGTGTCCGGCGCTCGGTCCGGGTGCAGGGCGAGATGGTGTCTTTCCCCGCCGAACGCGAAGAACGCGACGCCGACCGGATGGATGGCCGCCCGGCTTCCGTCTGGCGCATCGACCTGGGGGGCCGCGTCCCGTTCGAGCGCCTCAGTTTCGACCTCGCCACTCCAGCTTTCTCGCGCCAGTTCCAGTTGGAAATCGTCGACGACCCGGCCGCGCCCGTGGTGATCGCCTCCGGCGAGTTGACCCGGGAAGCCGAAACTACAGGGCGGCCGCTCGTAATTGCCTTCGCCGAGCGCTTCGGACGCCATTTGAAACTGACCGTGATCGACGACCGCAACCCGCCACTGCCAATCGGCAACATCACCGCCATCGGTGCCGCGCGGCAGGTGATCTTCGAAGGCGCGCTGACGTCCGTCGGCACGGTCCGTGTCTATTACGGCAATCCCAAGGCGCTGGCGCCGCGCTACGATCTCGCCACGCGGATCCCCGCCACTCCAACCGGGGCACCCGTGCGGCTGTCGCTCTCGCCGCAGCTCGCCAATCCGACTTACCGCCCCGAGCCCAAACCGTTTTCGGAGCGTGCGCCCTGGCTGATCTACGTTGTGCTGGCCGCGGCCAGTCTGGCCCTGGCCTCCATCCTGCTGAGCCTGGCGCGCGCTCGAAAAGCCCAGCCGCAGGTGTAGGCGGGCGCGCGCGTAGTTTCGACAACTCCCGATTTTCGCCGAAACATCCCGCCGGCGGCATGGCGCGGACTGCTGTGCTATCCTATCGCGAGAGGCCGGACCATGATACCCCTTGGGAACAGCGGATTTGCGTTGTGTTTCAGGGACAAGCTGTGGCGGATGGATCGAAACCAGGCGCTGTTTCTCTTGCGCCGCTCGCAATCCGACATCTGGGCCCAAGCCTCGCTGCGCAGGCTGGTGGCGAACAGACTGCCTCCTGCGGCGCTGGACAGGATGAGCGACGAGCAGGTTCGGGAAGCCGTGGCGGACATGATCGCGTCCGGGGAGTTGGTGGTGGTGTGGACCCATGACCACGGCGTCGTCAGCGAAGGCAAGGGGCTGGCTGGCGCCCCCAAGAGGGCTGCCGCAGCGCCGCCGCCATCGCGACCGGCTTCCCAGGTCTCCTCTCCTCCTCCGCCGGCAGACCCGGACGTATTTCCGCCTAATATAAACCCGGCGGCCCAGGCGGCCGCCAATCAACAGGCGGCAGCGCAAGGCGCGCCGTTCTGTTTACAATGAGCGGAGGAAGCGGCGGCCCGTGCGGCCGCGGGCAACAACTAGGACGGCACTACGGGAATGCTTTCGGGAACTATTTTGCAGCGCATTCAGCGGACTCTGTGGCCGGAAGATCTGCCCGGTTACACAAAGGTATTCACGATTGCCGACGGCGCTCAGGACAAGCGCCTCTACGGCGCAGCGGACGCCTCGCGGCAGGATCGGTGCTGCCTTTACAGCGTGGAACGGCGCTGGGGCGGACAAGATTTGCCCTGGCAACTGCTGATGACGGCTCCTTACCTGGTGGAACTCGATCCGGAAGAGGAGTTCACTCGCTATGTGCTGCGCAATGGCTGGGACCATCACTGGGGAATTTTCTTTCGCGCCGACTCGGGCATACAGAAGGTGCGGCGCCACTTTCGCGATCTGCTGACGGTGCGGGACGATAAGGGGCGCAAGCTGATGTTCCGGTACTACGATCCGCGGGTACTGCGCGCCTATCTGCCCACCTGCCTGCCGAGTGAATTGCGCCAGGTTTTCGGGCCGGTGGAAGTTTTCATCGTGCCCGGCGACGATCCCGAGACCGCGCTCGTATTCCGGTTGAATGACGGGCGCCTGTCGAAGGACGTCGTGGTGCTGCGCGAAGGTCCGGCGGCCGCTGTAGCGGCGGGCCGGAGCCAGTGAACGCCGGCATGGGCCACCACGGCGGAAGGCTGAGGCTGACTATGCCGTTGCCCGGTGATTGCGAACAGGTCGCGCCGACCAGCCGGTCCGTGCCCGAAGTATCCATCATCCTGCCGGTTTACAACGAGGGCACCAAACTGTGCCAAACCCTCGCGGCCATCCGCGAGACTACTGACATCAGTTACGAAGTGATCGTCGTTAATGACGCCTCCACCGACTCCTGCTGCGCTCCTCTTCGCGCAGCCCCGCCGCCGTTTGAGAACCTCCAGCTTGTGGACCTACCACAGCGCGATGGCGTAGCCCACGCTCGAAACCTCGGCGCCGGGCAAGCCAAAGCGCCTGTCCTGGTCGCCATGGATGCCCACTGCATTCCTCGCCATGGATGGCTGGAGAAGCTTCTGGAGGAACTTCGCAAACCAGGCGTCGGCATCGTCGCTCCGCGGATCAGCAGCCAGGAATGTCCCTCCGCTACCACATTCGGTTTGACCATCTGCGACCGGGAATTGGGCGTCGATTGGCTGCACCGGAAGGCGAATAAGCCCTACCCGGTCCCGATGGCGGGCTGCGCGTGCATGGTCATGACCCGCGATTTTTTCGAAGCGGTCGGCCGTTTCGACGCCCTGCGCAGCTATGGAATGGAAGACGTGGAGTTATGCATCCGCTGCTGGCTTCTCGGGTATTCTGTGATCATGGTCCCTGACGCGGAAGTGGCGCATTGTTTCAAAAGAGAGCCGTTTCCAGTCGGCTGGCGAGATTTCTTGTACAATCGCATACGAACTGCTGTGCTGCACTTTGACGGGGAACCCTTGGAGCGAATCCTGGTTGCCCTCCGCACCAAACCAGCCTTTTCCGACGCCGTAAGCAGCCTGCTTGCGAGCGACGTTTGGACGCGCTACAGCTTCGTGCGTAACCTCAGAAAGCACGATGCCGCGTGGTTCTGCAGGAAGTTCGAGATCGCCATATGACCAGTCTGAGCGTCATCATCATCAGCCTGAATGAAGGCGAGAGCCTGCGCCGCACGGTTGACAATCTGCGGGACACCCAGCCCCAGCAAACCGAAATCATCGTGGTGGATGACGGCTCTACGGATGGCAGCGTGAACTTCCTGAGTGACGGGTATCCCGGTGTCACGCTGCTGCGCCCGGCAGAGCGGCTGGGAGTCGCCAGGGCGCGCAATTTTGGAGCCCGGCACGCCAAGGGGGATGTCCTTGTATTCAGCGACGCGCACGTGCTGACGCCCGAGGGTTGGTCCGGCCCGCTCCTGAATTTGCTGGCCCGTCCGGAGACCGGCGCGGTCGCGCCCGCGATCGGCATGATGCAGTCGGCGGCTGCCGAGAGCACGGGGTATGGTCAGAAATGGTGCGACGCCAGTCTTGCAGTTGCCTGGCTCGGCCGCCAGAGCGACGAACCGTATCCGGTACCGCTGCTCTGCGGCTGCTTCCTTGCCCTCCGCCGCGATGTCTTCACGGAAATCGGTGGTTTCGACTCCGGCATGGTTTTGTGGGGCGCCGAGGATTCCGAACTGAGCATCCGCTTGTGGACGCTGGGTTATGAGTGCTGGGTGGCGCCAGAAGTTAACGTGCAGCACGCTTTCCGCGCCCAGTTCCCCTACGAGGTCAAATGGGAGCCTGTGCTCCACAACCGGTTGCGGCTGGCGAGCACACACTTTGGACCGCGCCGGCTGCTCCGCGTTGTGGATCGGCTGAAGCAGTATGACGAGTTTGCCGCCGCCAGTGTTCGCCTGCTCACGGGCGATCTGGCGGCCCGCACCTCGGCGTTACGTTCGGCGCGCCGCTACGATGACGACTGGTTCTTCGGCAAGTTTCCCAACGATCTCAGGAGCGAACTCTCCGACCTAGTTACCCGGAGTCCGGCACGCGTGACCGTTGCACCCGCCGCTTCCGTCAGCGCCTGCCTGGTGTCCTGGAAGCGCCCGCAGAACCTGCCGATCATCGTCCAGGCATTGCGGCGCGTCGAGTGCATCGACGAGATTCTGATCTGGAGCAATAACCCCCGCGTCCCGCTGGAGATTTCGGAAAGCAATACGCGCGTGATTCAATCCGAACAGAACCAGAGTTGCTACGGAAGGTTTCTCTGCGCGGCGCAGGCGCGCAACCAGGTGATCTATGTGCAGGACGACGATGCGCTCAATCCCGACATCCCCGGCCTGTACGATCAGTTTTTGCGCGACCCTACGCGCATCACCCATGTTTTGGCGCCGACGCACTGGCCGCAGCGCAACCGGCGGGTCTATGGCGAGGCGCAAGCCGCGCTCGTCGGTTGGGGCGCGTTCTTCCGCAAAGAGTGGTTGTCGGTCCTGGAGGAACTGCCGCTGCCCATGCGTCAGGATCCGCTGTTCCGGCGCGAGGCCGACGCGTTTTTCAGCCTGCTGCTGGAGCGGAAGCACAACGCCGTGCCCGGCCAGATAGCGCACTTGGACGGGCACTCCACGCCGGGCATTGCCTTGTGGTGTGAACCGGGCTACAAGAGTTTGACCAGCCTAGCTGTCCGCCAGGCGTTGCGCTGGCTGCGCCTCAGGAGAAACCCCGCCCTCCCGGCGCCCTGGAACGTGGTCATTCCCTGTTACAATTACGGCCGTTATCTGCGCGAGACTGTGGAGTCCGTACTCTCGAGCGACGCCGATTACGAGATCCACATTGTCGACGACGCCTCCAGCGACGAAACCCCCGAGGTAGCGGCCAATCTTGCCCGGCAATATTCGCACATTCACTACCAGCGCAACGACGAAAAACACGGCCCGGGTTATTCGCGAAATCGGGGAATCGCCGCGCTCGAAAGCGCATTTGTCGTGCTGCTCGACGCAGACGATCGGATTGGTCCGGATTACCTCTTCAGAGCCGGCCAGAAGCTCGGTGGGGGCGTCGATGTGGTCAATCCCGACGCAGTCCTGTTCGGCGCGACCCAGGACCGCTGGGTGGTTCCGGAAGTTACGACCCTCAAAATGTTGTTGCAGCGGAATTCCGTACACTGCTCTGCGGCATTTCGCCGGGAGCTCTGGTCGCGGGCGGGCGGGATAGACGAGCAAATGCCGTGTTGGATGGACTACGAGTTCTGGATCCGGCTGGCTGCCGCCGGCGCACGTATCCAGGGGCTCCATGGAGACCACTTCTTCCACCGCCGGCATGGGGACTCTCTCTCGAACTACGCCGCCACTATTCAGCACCAGCTACGCCAATATCTCCGTCAAAAGCACACGCATCTATTTGAAAGTTGCAGCGCCTGACAGATCCGGTAGGCCGCGCCGCGCTTCCTTCACCCACCAAAGTCTCACCTCCGCGGTCTCCGCTCGGGCCGGCCCGGAGTCGCTTCGCACGGAAAGGTTTCAAGAAATAGAACAAAAACGCGCTCCAATGGAAGCGGTTGGATGTATAATACATGCGCGGTTGGGCGGCCAGGACGGGAATCCGGATTGGAGGTGCCCTGAGCGGGATGCGAGGGAGAAATGCCTACTTTCACACAGAACACGGATCAGGAACGAGATGTAGTCATCCAAGAAGTGTATCTGCGATATACCACGGTGTTTTGCGCCCTCACGTCTGCGGTGGGTGCCACGTCCAGTATGGGGTGGAACGAATGGAGGGTCATCAAGACCACGAATGGGAAGTGTACTATGCCGACGAATGTTTTGATGAAGACGAAACCTGTACCAGGATATCTGCCGCCGACGTCGCTGGACTCGGATCAAGGGAGTCACCAACGATTGATCCACAAGGGTGTGGGCGACGCCGGCAAATACAGTTCATACCTCAAGTATAACTGTGCCGTAGTGAACTACCACTATAACTGGCCCACCAATCCACCGGAAAACCCCGCCTTCACCCTTCCGGGAGCCCCGGATTGTAACGACCCTAGTGTGCCGTACCACGCAAACCCCAACACAGGACAAATAGATTCATGTGATCTCAAGAACCCAGGCGGGACGGGTGCCGATGATATTATCGCCCTTTACAACCAGGGGACGCCGAAGGCGCTTCCCGCCTCCTTGGGCTTCAGATCGGAGAATAAGTGGTGGGGCACCGGTGGCGCTGCTTGAAGGCGAACGCCCAAGTTATCAACTCACCCAAGTTTATTCCTCAACTACCAAGAGAGAAACCTAGTATTAAGAATGGATTTACCGTGAACACGTGGCTCTGTCTAACTACTTCACTGTTTGGCTTAAGTCGACAATCGTTAGATATGGGGTATCTACTTGACTCAGGTGACCCCAAGATGTAGTATGGCCTGAAGTGGAAGATTACCCAAGAAATCTGGCGGAGTTTGAGGCGCGCTTTTCGACAGAGGCAGCTTGCCGAGAGTATCTGGTGCGGCTGCGGTGGCCGAATGGTTTTCGGTGTCCGCGGTGTGGTGGGCGGAAGACCTGGCCGGTACGTGGAGTGCTGCTGCAGTGTGGGGTATCAGAGCTCGGTGACGGCCGGGACAATCTTCCAGGACACCCGTAAACCGCTCACAGTTTGGTTCCGGGCGATGTGGGCAGTCACCAGCCAGAAGAACGGCGCCAGCGCTATAGGACTACAGCGGGTGCTGGGCTTGGGGAGTTACGACACCGCGTGGACTTGGCTGCATAAATTGCGGCGCGCCATGGTGCGACCGGGCCGGGATCGCCTTTCCGGAGTAGTAGAAGTGGACGAGACGTACTGGGGCCGCGAAGAGGAGAACGTTCGCGGGCGGCAAATGGAGAACAAGGCGCTGATTGTGGTTGCGGCCCAAGAAGATGGAGAGGGAATCGGGCGCATTCGCCTACGGCACATCCCCGATGCTTCTGCCGAAAGCCTCATGCCGTTTATCGAGGAGGCCATTGAACCCGGCAGCGTCGTTCACACCGACGGCTGGGTCGGATACGATCCTCTGAAACGCAAGGGCTACGGTCACCGCATCACCTTCGTGAAGGGACAAAAGGAATCGGCGTCGGAACTGCTCCCGCGAGTTCATCTCGTGGCCTCTTTACTGAAGCGCTGGCTGCTGGGCACGCACCAAGGTGCGGTCAGCAGGGAACACCTGGACTACTACTTGGACGAGTTCACGTTTCGTTTCAATCGACGGAACTCGCGTAGCCGAGGAAAGCTCTTCCTGCGCCTCGCGGAGCAAGCCGTAGCAGTGGCACCGGTGCCGTACAAGTCGATGGTGAAGTGCTTCGCCAAGGCTGATGGCGCCAACCACAATATATAGGGCCTACCTGAGTGAAGTAGATACCCCATTTCGTTAGATTCTTGGCCAACAGCTGCCGGACCCCGCGCGAGGCCTGGCGCCGTTCGCAAGCTTTAGAGAACATGTGGAACGGCTATTCAAGCCAGGCAGCCAAGGCCGTGGAAATGAACCATGTGGTTCACCAGGGCTGAACCCGAGGGTTCACGTACTGCTAAACTGGCCTGCCTGGCATAGAAGTCGCGTTGATCGCGGTGGATGGGTCCTCGTTGGGTCGTCCTCGCCCCCCACGCCGCGCCCGCCCGGCTCCTGCGCACGAGTTGTAATCCCGCGCGGCGCCGCTCGTGCTTTCGCCGGCGCCCGCGCGCTTCTCGCCGACGCGCCGCAAGCGCGCAGCGGCGGCGGCGTGGCGCGTTTCTCTTCCACGCGCAATCACGCCAATCAGCCCTCACCGCATCCGTCTCCCGCGGACGGTGAACCCCTCTTCAAGGGGTACCAACGTCTAAACGACGGCAATCATCCGGGGCGGGTTCCTACCGCTTTCACCGGGACGCCCGTTGGTATAGACAGATCAATTCTGCAATAGAGCGCGCGGTTTTCCAGTGCGTCAGTCCCGGTTCCTTTGAAAAATCGCTTGATGATGTCGAGTGCCTTTAACTCAGGTGTCGCGGCAAAGAAAAACTTAAGGAACAGGCTCGCCGCACCCTCGACTGTGTTGGGAACCGGGGATACGGTTCCAGTAAGCTTGCTCAGTTGCTTGTACACGTCCGGTTCGACGCTAACTGATGCCTGTTCGTGATCTGCGCCAGAGGTGCCATCGTTGTACAGAAGAACGGCACGAACCTGCGCGAGCGGACCAGGAAAGGCATACGACACCCAATAAAAGGGTATTACGTACTCCCCTGCTTGTGTCGGACTGACATTAGGAACATAAGTGGTCAGATTGTCATTCCCGGCTACTTTCAATTCGCCGGCTCCGTTATCGTTGTTAACCCAGTCGATAGCGACCTGGGCGTTGGGAAGCCCTGACCCATCGGTAGAGCTTTTTACGTAACCATATATATATCCCCTGCAGTTGCTCATAGCATTCCTCCCCTTCCTGGATGACTCCGCGAGCGGCCGCAATTTCGAGACACCGCGTACCGGCCGCGAGCAAGTTGGTGTGGCATCACGCTTGTTTCAGTGAACTCCCGCTGGCGTTTGACCATTGCCGCTCCTCAGTTGTTACTCGCCGGCGCTGACTGCGCAGGTGGTGTATAGTCCTGCAGGGCGCTGAATGGAACGTTTGAGAAGATCGGCAATTCGGTTCCACTGGCAGTGACGTAGGTGAGAGTGTAGTTGTCCGTCTTGGGGACGTCCTTAAATAGGACCTCGACGAGGCCTGCGATAGGGACGGCGTTACTGGAGATAGCAAGTGTTTGATCGTATCCGCCCCCCGTATGAACGAGGCGCAGACTCCCGGTCTCGGTTGCGGCACTCTCGGGCGTTAATTCCAACTGAACCCAGATGTCGACAATCGGAGGGGGAGTCGGAGTTGGCGTTGGCGTCGGGGTCGGAGTTGGCGTCGGAGTCGGAGTTGGCGTCGGAGTTGGCGTCGGAGTTGGCGTCGGAGTTGGCGTCGGAGTTGGCGTCGGAGTCGGAGTTGGCGTGGGGGTCGGAGTAGGCTCGGGTGTTGGCGCTGGCGCTTCATCTCCCGAGCACGGCGCGACGGGGTCGCCGACGTTCCCCTGTCCTGCGTTGGTGTCCGCGTCATTCGCCGCGGCATCTAAAGCCTCCGACTGAGACGGCGGTGCAGGGGGTGGAGTGGAAGACATACGGGCAGAACGCCATTTATGTGGCAGGTGGCCGAGGAATTGGCGAAGGTTCCCTAAGCTCTTTTTGGTGCTCCTTAAGTTGACGGGGGAGCTGCTTGCCTCGCCCAACGCCGGTCCTTGCCGCGGTAGCTCCACCCGATTTACCGCCGGGGTCGATCGTGAAAATGCATGGCAATATCGTGCCGCCAACGCCCGGAGGTGTATACTGTTTGGATACGATCACGCCCGCTGCATTGAAGGCAACCAAGCCGCCGAAGCAGACAACCTCGGCCCCGCATCCTTCGAGAATCCCCTTGTCTGGGTTAACAAGTTCAGGAAGAAATCCACCCCCTATGGCCCCAGAATAAATAACACCGACGCCTCCGAGGTCGGACAACTCCAGCGTAGGCTTGGCTTGCAATCTCAGGATCTTAGTGAGGCCTGCGCTCCACATGTCCGGGGTTGAGAAAGACCCGCCAATTCCGAACGGGATAGGTCCCTTACCCTTAGTCACTCCAAGGCCGACGAACAGGAGTTCGTGCTGGATGCCATCTGGGTCACGTGAATCCACGACGTAGAAGGAGCCTTTGGCGGTTGCAACAAACGTCGCATCGAACTCCGAGCCTTCCGAGGTAACGAAGCTCCAAGTGCTGGGGCTGCCCTCGGCAAACCCCTTGGGTTGTGGCGGCCACATCTGAAAACATCCCACCTTTCGTCGTCAACTATCGCTTTCGCAGGCGCAGCTTCGCCTGCATGATCAGCGCCTGCATCCGTGTGCCGGGGTGTCCGCGCCCGCGGAGAATCTCACCCGCCCACCGGAATCGCTTGTCGGCATCGAAATCTCGTCCGAAGACGATCATCAGGTCGATGTACTTGCACACATCGCGCCGGGCGGTAATTCCGTAATTGGCGGCGCGCCGGATGCCGTACTGGATCGATTCGCGGAGCCGCCGCTCGCCCAACGCGGCGCACTGCCGCGGAAAGAACTTCTGCAGGTGGACCAGCGTCCGATCCTCGAACTTCTGCACCTCCCACTGGGAGAGCACCGCGAATTGTGCTGGGCGGATCGTCAGCATCAGAACTTCGCCAGAATTTCCATTTTGGCTTCCTGCATACGAGAGAGTCTATCACAGGTCGGCAATTGGGCGCGCGTCTTTTTTTGTGCTCCAGTCGCGGTCTCCGCGCTTTCTTCGCTGCCACCTCGCACGAATGCGTGCGCCGCGGCGGCGTGCTAATGGATGGTCCGCGTCTTGCGGTTCATGTAATCCATCAGCAGGTATTGGCCCAGGTTGAACGGGGTGGTGAAGTAGGCTTTGCCGCGGCAGATTTCGGTAACTTTCTGCACGAAGTTGATCAGGCCGTAATCGCTGGCCAGCATGAATGTGTTGATCAGGATGCCCTGCTTCTTGCAGCGGTTGACTTCTTCGAGAGTGCGGCTGATCACCAGCGGATCGAGCCCAAACGCGTTCTTGTACAGGCGGCCGTCTTCGAGCGTCAGGCAGCTCGGCTTGCCGTCGGTGATCATGACGATCTGCCGCATGTCCTTCTTTTCCTGGGCGAGCAGGCGCCGCGCCAGAATCAGGCCGTCGCGGGTGTTGGTGTAATACGGGCCCACCTGCACGCGCGCCAGTTGGCTGATGGCCAGCTCTTCGGCGGTGTCGTGGAACAGCACGCAGCGCAGGCTGTCGCCGGGATATTGGGTGCGGATGAGGTGCGCCAGCGCGAGCGCGACCCTCTTGGCGGGCGTGAAGCGGTCCTCGCCATAGAGGATCATGCTGTGGCTGCAATCGAGCATCAACACCGTGGCGCAGGAGCTCTGGTACTCGCACTGGTGAACGTGCAGATCGCCGTATTCCATGTCGAGCGGCACCTGTGCGCCTTCGCGGCGGATGGCGGAAAACAGCGTCTCGCTGACATCCAGGTTCAGCGTGTCGCCGAATTCGTATGGCTTGGACGAGCCGGAGGCTTCGATGCCGGTGGCCAGGTCGCGCGTATCGTGGCGGCCGAAGCTGGATTTGCCGAGCGAGCCCAGCAGGTCCTTGAGTGTCTTGAAGCCCAGAAAATCGAGCGACTTGTCGGTCAGCTCGAATGTCACCTTGCCGTCGCGGCCGGGCCCGGCGCCGGGCTGGCCCGTCTGCTGGTCGTCGTTCTCCGCGACGTTGAGGTAGCCTTCATCCACCATTTTCTGCGCCAGCTTGTCGAGCAGCTTGTCCATCTGCTCCGCAGACATGGTTTGCAACCGCTCCATCATTTCCTGCATGCGGTCGTCGTCAAACAGCTTGCCTTCCTGGAGGGCCCGCTCGATGGCCCGCTTGAGATCCTCGAGGGTGTGTTCGTTGGCCTCGCTGAAGGGCATGTACTGGGTGTTGAACCCGCTCTCGAGGAGGAAATCGGACAGCGACTGCAGCAGGTCTTCGGCGTCGATCCCGAGATCTTCGCCGGTGTAGCGGGAGTAGTAAATCGATTTCATGAGAGCGCCTCCAGGCCGGCATGCCCGGCCCCTACAAATCAAAAACGGCCGGCATTCAATTGAATTGCCGGCGCACGTTCGGCCGTTCGGCGCGGGGTTCTTCGCGGGGCTCGCGCTTGCGTTCTTCGGCGGTAAAGCCGCGTTCTTCGCTGCGGCTGATGCGGCGGTGCGCGTAGAGCCCCTCGAGCACGAATTCGGCGCCGGAGGCCCGCACCGCGTCGGGATCGTTGGCGGTGATGCCAAGCGTTTTCAGCGTCTCCATCAGACCCTGGATACCGGCCAACTGCCGCACCGTGGTGGCGGAGTCCAGGTTGTCGTCGAGCTTCAGCGAGCCGCCCAGGTCAAACCACTGGACGATCTGGGAAACGTTGGCGCCTTCGAAATAGTGGTCGTAGACCTTGCCCACGGCGATGCGGATCAGCTCGCGCGCCACCGCGTCGCCGCCCTTCAACTCGCCCTCGTATTCCAGTTCGAGCTTGCCGGTGATCGCCGGCAGGGCGGAGTAAAGATCGACGATGCGCGGCACCGCCAGGTCCTCCCTGGCACGCAGGGCGCGGCGCTCGGCATTGGACACGACGTTCTCGAGCGCCGAAATGGGAAGCCGCTGCGAGACGCCGGAGCGCTTGTCGATACGCTTATCCTCGCGGGCCAGAAAGGCGAGTTGCTCCACCACCTGGCGCAGGTACTCGGGCACCTGCGCCTTCACCGGCGAGGGCCGCTTGACCCAGGCCTCCTGCGCGGTGATCGACATTCCCTGCTCGACGGTGGCCGGGTAGTGGGTGCGGATTTCGCTGCCAATGCGGTCTTTGAGCGGCGTGATGATTTTGCCGCGCGCAGTGTAATCTTCCGGGTTGGCGGTGAACACCAGCATCAGGTCGAGCGGCAGCCGCACCGGGTAGCCCTTAATCTGCACGTCGCCTTCCTGCATGATGTTGAACAGGCCCACCTGGATCTTGCCCGCCAGGTCCGGCAGTTCGTTGATGGCGAAGATGCCGCGGTTGGCGCGCGGCAGCAGGCCGTAGTGGACGGTGAGCTCGCTCGATATATCGTGTCCGCGGCGCGCCGCCTTGATGGGATCGATATCGCCGATCATGTCGGCGATGGTCACGTCGGGGGTGGCCAGCTTTTCCACGTAGCGATGGCTGCGCGGAAGCCACGCGATCGGAGTGGCGTCCCCCTGCTCCACGATTAGATCGCGGCAGCGGCGGCAGATCGGCCGGTAAGGATTATCGTGGATCTCGCACCCGTCCACGTAGGGCGCCGATTCGTCCAGCAGCGAAGTCAGCAGCCGGATCAGCCGCGTCTTGGCCTGGCCCCTCAGGCCGAGCAGAATGAAATTGTGGCGCGACAGAATGGCGTTGACCACCTGCGGCACCACCGTGTCTTCGTAGCCGAGGACGGTGGGAAACAGCGCGTCGCCGCGCTGCAGCTTGCAGATCAGGTTCTGCCGGAGTTCGTCTTTGACGCCACGGCCCACCAGCCTGGTTTCCGAAAAGGAACTCTCGCGCAACGCGCCGAGAGTACGGGGCACTTCCTGAGCGATTCCGGACAAGCGATTCCCCCCCTCTGTTGGCGATTGTACCAAACTCGGAGCAGATGGAGTTTCTCCATTTCCGGGCGCGTGTGATCAGGTGTGTATCAGGGCACGGATTCAGCGGCTGAAGCCCGCCCTGATACAAAGCCTCCTGAAAGAGAGAGAAGCCTTGCGTGCCCCTACGTTCAGATTCGTTCGAATTCACTAGGAATGGAAAGTTTCTCCATTCCCGTGTCGCGCACCCCGTGCGACGGGCCCCGTTGCCCGCACACGCGCCATGAGTTATAGTCGAGCTTCGAGAGCGCACGGGTGATTGGAGCGTCACCTTTCGCCGTTCCGGGCAACCGGTTCTGATAGCTCCTGCCGTCCGGTTGGAGTTTCCTCATTCTCGGCAGACTTTGTTATTCATTTGCAAGGGCACAAGGAGTCATAGATGACCAAAATCGTAAGCGTGGTGGGTCGTGAAATTCTGGATTCCCGCGGGAATCCTACCGTTGAGGCAGAGGTTGCGCTGGATGGCGGCGCGGTAGGCGTTGCAGCCGTTCCTTCGGGAGCATCGACGGGAGAAAAGGAAGCCGTCGAATTGCGCGATGGCGATAAGCAGCGGTATGGCGGGAAGGGATGCACCAAGGCCGCCGGCCACGTCAGAAAAGAACTGGCCCACGCCGTGATCGGGCTGGATGCGACCAATCAGCGCGCCATCGACCAGGCGATGATCGATGCCGATGGGACGCCGAACAAGGCGAAACTGGGAGCCAACGCAATTCTCGCCGTGTCGATGGCAACCGCGCGCGCCGCGGCCAACGCTCACTCACTGCCTTTGTACCGATACCTGGGCGGCGCTAACGCATGCACGCTGCCGGTGCCGTGCATGAACGTGCTGAACGGCGGCAAGCACGCCGACAACACGGTCGACTTTCAGGAGTTCATGATCGCGCCACACAGTGCGCCGTCGTTTACCGAGGCCATCCGCATGGGGATGGAGACCTTCCACACACTCAAGCAGGTGCTGAAAGGCAAAGGTCTCTCGACCGCGGTGGGTGATGAGGGAGGCTTCGCTCCCGATTTGAAATCGAACGAAGAAGCCGTCGAGCTGATTCTGGAAGCGATTACGAAGGCCGGATACAAGCCATCCACCGATATCTCGATTTGTCTCGACCCGGCCGCCAGTGAAATGTGGGACGACGGAAAGTACGTCCTCTTCAAGTCCACTAAGAAGGCCATAACTTCCGACGAACTCATCAAAATCTGGGAGTCATGGGCGAACCAATACCCGATCGTACTCCTCGAGGATGGAATGGGTGAGAACGACTGGGATGGCTGGCGCAATTTGACGGTAGCGCTCGGGGCCAAAATCGAGTTAGTGGGAGACGATATCTTCTGCACGAATCCGCAGATCCTCCAGCAGGGAATCGACAAGGGAATCGGCAACGCCGTCCTCATCAAACTGAATCAGATCGGCTCGGTGACCGAAACGCTGGACACCATGGAACTGGCGGCGCGCAATGCCTACGGGTGCTTTGTCTCTCACCGGTCGGGCGAAACCGAGGATACCTTCATTGCGGATCTGACGGTAGCGACCGGCGCCGGTCACATCAAGACTGGTTCGGGCTGCCGCAGCGAGCGCGTTGCGAAGTTCAACCAGTTTCTGCGCATTGAGGAGCGGCTGCACGGGCACTCCCGCTTCGCGGGCCGCGCCGCTTTCCGGCGTTAAGCGGTTGTGGGGCCGACGCGCAGACCAGGGGGTGTGCCCCATAAATCCTGCACCATTCCGAGGCGGCGTTAGGCAAGAGTGCCGCGCCACGTGCGTCACAGGCGGTGGTATGGCACGGGCGGGGACGGGCGGAAGCATTGCATGTGCTGCCAGGTGAGGCGGGCGGGCAGGGCGGCGAATTCGCGCTCGACGATGGCGCGCAGCGAATCGGGGTCGTCGAGCGCGCGCAGGTTCAACAGGATTTCGTGCCTGGCGGAGGGCGAAGCGTCGAGCGCGCCTTCTATGACGGGCGGCTGGCCGTTGGCGGTGAGCGCGGCTTTCAGGTAGCCGGCGTCGGATTTCGCGAGCAGCTTGAGGTGCACGATGCGGATCTGCGGCTCGAGGCGGTCGAGCAGGGGGCCGATCAGCATGGGAGCGGAAACGGGTGGCGCGGCGTGCGCGGTGACACGAACGTTGAGCCAGGCCAGCGCGGCTTCGGCCTCGGCATAACGCGCGTAGTCGATGTCCAGGGTCCTCGCGCCGGCCGCAACCGAGCCGGAGAGCAAACGATCGAGCCAGGACTGGATGCTTTCGCCGCGTTCGAAGAGCAGGTCGGCCTCGGCCAGTTGATTCTGGTAGAGGAAGTCGAGGTCGGGGTTGTCGAAACTCCTTTGCGGGTGGAGGACCACGGTCAGCGGCGCGATGCGGAAGCGGTCGGCATGGTCGCGCAGGAGCGGACGCAGGGTGGTGGCCACGATGTCGGTGCAACTGCCGACGGCCTCGGCGAAAATCACCTCGGGCTGATGGTCGATCAGGCGGCCGGCCGCTTCCACGAGTTCGGGGAAGCGGCAGCAGAAGCAGCCGCCGGTGACCTGATCGCAGGTGACGCCCAGGCAGCCGGCGTAGTGAGTGTCCACCAGGTCGTCGCCCTGGTCGTTGAGGATGACGGCCACGCGCAGACCACGCCGCTCGAGCAGGCGGGTGGCGCTGAGGATGAGGGTGGTCTTGCCGGCGCCCAGGAAACCGCCGACTACCGCGATGATGGGCTTCATAGCGCCAGTCCCCGACCTTCGGCGATAGTGGAGTTGGGCGCGGACTTCTTTCCGTTGACGATGGCCGTGCGCACGGCGAGCGTGCCGTGATCGACGCGCAGAGTGGCGCCGGCGGCGGTGACACGGAAGGTTCCCCACCCGGTGGCGGTGCTCCAGAAACAGCGGAAGCCCGGCGCGGCATGGATGGCGACGGATTGGTCGCCGCCGTGATAGCGGAAGCCGCTCGAGGCGAGCAGCGTGCTCCAACTCGACATGGCGCGCGCGTAGTGGTGGCCGCACTCGGGCTCGTTCCACGGGTTGCGGCGCTCGCCATCGTAGCGCGCACGCACGTTGGAGACGGCTTCGACGCCTTCGCGCGTCATCCCGGTGAAGAGCAGGAGGGCCGCGGCGAGGTACTCCAGGCCGGTCCACGATTCGGCGTAGTAGGGGAACGGCACGTGCGGGCGCGCGGCCTCGCCATAGTCGCAAACCATGAGCGCGGGCTCGTCGTTCAGCACATAGGTGCGCTCCACGTTGTCGTGGCCGACGAGAGTGCGTTTGAAGTTGTAGCGCCAGATGGATTCGAGCGTCTTGCGGACGTTGGCGGGCGAAACCAGCGGGCCGAGGCCGGCGACTTCGGCGAGATACTGGCCGATCAACTGATCCAGCAGACAGCCGGCGCCGACCTGGTATTCGGGAGTTTCCGTGTTGGTCGAGCCCATATCGCTGCGCAGGTTGGGCGCGATCTTGTCCTTAGCCACGCCGCGGATTTTCTGGATGTAAAATTCGCCGTTGAAGAGGTTGGCATCGATCCACTGGCTGCCGCGCTCGAACAAGCCGCGGTACTCGGCTGCGCTGGCGGTGTCGCCGGCGGCGCGGGCCATCTCCTCGCCAGCGCGAAGGGCGCCCAGATAGAAGATGCCGCATTGGGGATTAGGGCCGTAGAACTCGACGTCGTAGGTGTTGTGCTGGACGCCTTCGAGCACGCCGTCCTTGTTGGCGTCCCAGCCACCGGGGATCCAGGCGAACTCGATGGCCTTCTTGATGCGCGGCCACATATCGCGGAGCCACGGTGTGTCGCCGGAGAGCAGCCAGTCAAGATACGCGTGCATGATTTGCCCCATCTGGCCATCGGCGGCGGCGAAGCCGAAGCTGTCGCCGTGGTGGGGAAGGCGCTCGCGGAAACGGATGCCGCCGGCGGCGTCGAGCTGGTAGCCGAAAGCGGAGCCGCGCAGCGAACGGGCGAAGCTGGGGAAAAGGTGGGCGGTGGCGGTCTCGTAGTTCCAGACGTGAGCGCAGCTTCCGTGGCAGCAGCCGGCGTGGTCGTCGGCGCCTTCGAAAGCATGGAATTCGCCGTCGCCGGTGCGGAAGCAGACGGGGGTGACGAGGGTGGAGAGGTTGGCACTGGCTGCGTCCTTGATGGCGGCGGGGATGGTGGACTCGCGGACAGCGGCGGCAAAGCGGCGGGTCTTTTTCTCGAGGGCCTCGAGGTGCGCGGCGGCGTATTCGGCGGCGGCCCAGGCGTCGGCGAAGCGGGTGGTGTAGTGGTTGCCCAGCAGGGTGTCTTCATCGCCGGGCGCGGCGCTCCAGCCGCAGCGGCGCGGTGTGCGGTTGGGGAAATGCCAGGCGAGCAGGAAGGTGTAATCGGCGTGGGCGCCGGGCGGGATGGTGCGGCCGAGCGAGAGCGCGCCGACCAGACCGGGGTCCTTCAATTCGGGACCGAGCTCGCCATCGGCGGAAAAGTCGTCCCAGAAGAACATGGGCGAGTTCCACCAGCGGCCGCGCTCCCATCCGCCAAGATGGGTGAGCCGGGCGCCGTCGGAATCGAGCACCGAGAGCAGGAAGCTGCCCTTCAGTGGGTCGGTGCCGGGCAGATCCGGGCTGGTCATGAGAATGCCGGCGAGGCGCTCGGAAGTTCTGTATTCGTTGACGCGCGTGTCCGCAGCTTGCGTGCGGCCGGTGGGATTGTCGATGGACCAGGCGATGGAGACCTTGGCGGAGGCCGGGCCGGGGTTAGTCACACGGTATCGCAGAATGGCGACCGGCAGGCCGGATTCGTCGGGTTCGTGGGGAATGAAGGGCGAGAAGGCCTCGAGTGAGATTGTGACGGGCAGGGTGGAATCGGCGAAATCGACGCGCGCCAGCGGGAACCCGCCGGTGAAAATGGCCGCGGCGAGGCGCGTGAGGCCGGGCGCGTTGCGCGTGCCGAGCCCGCTGGAGCCTTCGAAGGGCGGCTGGATGCGCGATTCGAGCACGCGGGCGACCGGCTTGCGGTTGCCGGCCTGGACCCAGATGGCGGGGAAGGCATAGGATGGCGCGTTGCCTTTGTCGGGACGATTGAAAATCTCCCAGTCGCGAAGCTGGCCGCGCCCGCCCAGGCTGACGCACCCGGCGCAGACGCCGCCGAGCGGGAAAGCGATGGCGTTGAGGCGCCGCCCGGTGAAGACACGGGGGAATGCGATTGCGGCGTCGGCGGACGAGGGTGGCGCGTCCGCTGCCGGAGCTGGGGTTGGCAGGGCAACCTGGGCGGCGGCGCTGGCAAGAGTCACCTGCTTGAGGAAGGTGCGGCGCTTGGTGGGCATTCACGTTTAGATTAGTCCCGGGCGGGGTGGGTAGGGAAGGGGGGCAGCCCCGAGTTTGCGTGCGCGACATAGAAATGGAGAGCTCTTCGGTTCGCGTCAAACACACGGCAAGTTAAGGCATGCCCCACCACTCTCAGAAAAAAATGAAGTGGGAGCGACCAAGGGTTGGCGGCAGGGTGTATTCTGGCTAGAAACCCAGAGGCAAAATGGAAACATCGGCTAACAGGAGGCGCCCGGCGGCGCTCGGGCTGCGCGCCCATTCGGGGTGGGCAGCGATGGTCGCGGTGGCGGGTGGGTCGGCGGTCCTGCGGCGGCGGATCGAGATGACCAGAGGCTCGGACAGCCGGGCCGGTCAGCCCTACCATGCGGCGGCGGCGATGAAACTGCCGCAAGCCGAAGCCTTTCTTAAGCGCGCGGAGAAGATCGCGGTGGAGATGGCGGCTGGCGTGGTGAAGGACGCCGTCGCCACGCTCACCTTCGAAGGCTACCGCGTGGCGGGAGCGGCGGTTCTGCTCGGATCGGGCAAGCCGCTGCCCGAACTCGCCAGAATCCTGGCCGCGCACCCGCTAATCCACACCGCCGAGGGCGTGTTCTTCCGGGAGGTGCTGAAGAGCGCCTGCGGATCGTGCGGCCTGGCGGTGACTGGCATCAAGGAGCGCGAGGTGTTGGAACAGTGCGCGGCGGCCCTGCGCATCCCAGCCGTTGATCTGCAGGCGCGGCTTTCCGCGATGGGGAAGACGCTGGGGCCGCCGTGGACGCAGGACGAAAAGCTCTCGGCCGCGGCTGCGCTCGTTCTAACGTCTAGGGACGATTATGTCGCAGATTGTCCATTGCCCAGCAATACTCGATGACCAGGAACGGTATCCATTCTGAAATGTGCTTGGCGAGGAGGATCCATATTCCGAGAATCAGGGCGAGCGTTTCGATGACCCAAAAGATCGCATCGAAAACCTCTTCGTGGCGGGATCTTGCCTCGTTATTGGTGATGTATTGCAGAAACTTCCACATAAGGTCGATCTCCCCGGATGAACGCCACTGCAAACCGTTGTAGCAAAAATGCGGCCTTCGGATAGCCGGGGCAGGTCCGGCCACGCGCTATTGGACAGTGCCAAAACCGGCGCAGTGCAGGAAAACCTCTAAAACACCGCCTAAAGTCGATCGTGGAATCATCCGATCACCTGTGTAGTATGTAGATTCGCGTCGATTTGCGGTCCCAGGGATAGGGCTTCCAGTGCCGTCCCCCCAGGACTCTGCGCACTTCGGCCCGATATGGAGTGTGCAGGACCCGTGATGTGTCGTCGTCATAGCCTCGGTGCGTGTGCTGCGCTAATTCTGGCGTTCGATGGCGCCGCCATTGCCCAGCAGTATAGCTTTCGCCACTACGGGGCTGCCGATGGGCTTCAGAATCTAAGCATTCTGTCTTTGGCGCAAGACGGAGCCGGTTACATGTGGGCCGGATCCGAAGGTGGGCTGTACCGGTACGACGGGACCCGCTTTCGTCTCATGGCCGCCGCCGAAGGATTGCCGTGTGCCACCGAAGTCCATGCCCTGCACGTGGCGGCGGATGGCGCGCTCTGGGTCAACGCTTGTTCGCAGGTTTTCCGCTTCGACGGGCGGCGTTTCCACCCCATTGCCGGGCTCGGCGGCATGTTGTCCGGCTCGCAGCGCATAGCCGATGGCGCGCACGGTCATGTCGTGGTGGCGACTCCTTCCGGCTTGTACGAAGTGGCTGCAAAAGGCCACGGCGAGTTCTCCACGTGGCCCTATCCGCTAAGGGCGGAACTTGCCGGCATGCCGACACGCGGAATCGCGCGGAACGGCTCGCAACTCTGGTTTGGTTGCGGCCAGCGGCTGTGCGTGGAAGACGGCGGGCGCGTTTCGATATTCGGGCCGGCGGAAGGATTGCCGGTCGACGCCTGGGACGCGATCGGCATCACGCCGGACGGCTCCGTGTGGACCCGCAGCCCGAGCAGACTGTACCGAAAGCCGCCCGCCGCCACGCGGTTGGTCCAGGAAAAACCGGATATAGCATCCAGCATCTTCTGGGGTGCACTCACCACAGGCCAGGACGGATCGGTGATGGTCCCGACCGATAAGGGGTTAGCCATCCGCCGCGCGGGCAAGTGGAGCGTAATCGACGAGCAGCGGGGGTTGCGCACCGCGATGACCAGCGCTGTGTTGGAAGATCGCGAGGGATCTCTGTGGATTGCGCTGATCGGAGGCGGCGTAGCGCGCTGGCTGGGTTACGGCGAATGGGAGGCCTGGACGAAGGCGCAAGGCCTGCCGTCCGACCTGATCTGGAGCATACGGCGCGACAGGAAAGGCGCGCTCTGGGTGGGGACCTCGCTGGGCCTGGCACGGCTGGATGGGCGGGGGCCACCACGGGCCTGGACCAGGAAAGACGGCCTGGGGGGCGACAATGTGCGATGGCTGGGCGAGACTTCCGACGGCGCCATGTGGGCGGTCCTGAAGCCTGGCGGCGTGGCGCGCATCGATTCGGCGACCGGCGGGATTCGTCTGTTCGGCCAGGCGGAAGGGCTCTGCGGGACGGCGCACCGCGGTCTCGTCGACCACCTGGACAGGCTGTGGGTCGCCACATCCTGCGGAGTCTTTCGCAACGACCGGCCGTCGGCTTCCGGTCGTTTCGAGCGCATAAATCAACCGGCGTCGCTGGGACACGTGGCATGGGCCCTGGCGGAGGACAAACAGGGGACCACGTGGATCACCAATCCCGACGGGCTGTGGAGGCTGAGCGACGGCCGGTGGCGCCAGTACCGGAAGGCGGACGGGCTCCTCAGCGACGATCCGTACATCACGGTCGTCGCTCCCGACGGCGCTCTGTGGCTGCACCATCGCTACGATGCCGGAATCGAAAGAGTGGAGTTCTCGGGAGAGCGCATCGTTCGCTCGACGCCAGTCCTGCCCGCGGACTTCTTGTCGGTCGAGGTCACCGACTTTCACGGCTTTGACGCATTCGGGCAACTCTGGCGGGGCAGCGCCAACGGAGTCTCCGTCCTGGCCGGTGGCTCCTGGCGGCACTTGAGCACGGAGGACGGGTTGATCTGGAACGACATGGATGGGGAAGCCTTTTGGGCCGATCCGGACGGCAGTGTCTGGATCGGTACCAGCGGCGGGTTGGCGCACTATCGGCCGCCTGGCGGTGTCTCGCCACCGGCGCCGGTTGCCGATCCGCTGATTACCGGGCTGGAGATTGGACAAAAGTCACGGGTGGTCAGGGCCGAGTTCTCCACGCTCAGCTTCAAAAACGAGCAACTGGTGCGCTTCGCGTACCGCTTGGACGGGGAGCACTGGACCGACACTGCGGAACGGGTCATCTCCTTTGCCGAACTTGCCGCAGGCTGGCATCGGCTGGAGATCCGGTCGCGGGTTCGCGAGGGCCCGGCCGCCGCCAAAGTGGCTGTGGCGGAGTTCCAGGTCGAGCCGCGGTGGTGGGAAACCTGGTGGCTGCGCACGGCCGCTGTGCTGCTTGCCGCCGTCATGGTGTGGGGCGTCATTCTGTGGAGGAACCGGTTGCTGCGGGGCAGGAACCGCCAGCTGGAACACGCCGTGCGCCAACGGACGGCCGAACTGGAGGCGGAACGAACCAAGGTAATGGAAGAGAAGAGGCGCGCGGACGCGGCGAGCGAGGCCAAAGGCCTTTTTCTGGCGACCATGAGCCATGAGATCCGGACGCCCATGAATGGCGTGATCGGCATGGCTGCGCTGCTGTTGGACACGGCCCTGACGCCGGAACAGCGGGAGTGCGCGGCGACCATCCAGGATTCCGGGGAACTGCTGGTCACGATCATCAACGACATTCTGGATTTCTCCAAGATCGAAGCCGGGCGGTTGGATCTGGAACGGGTGGATTTCTCGCTGGAATCGGCAATCCGGGGCGCCGAGCGGCTGACCCGGCCGGTGATCGAGCGCAAGGGCCTGTATCTGCATGTGGAACTTGACGAGGAGCTGCCGCGTTGGCTGGCCGGAGATCCGACGCGGCTGCGGCAAATACTGCTGAACCTACTGTCGAACGCAGCCAAGTTCACTGAGCGTGGAGGCGTCCGGATGCGAGTGTCAAGCGGCCCGGCAGCGGAGGGGCGGGTGGCTCTGCGTTTCGCGGTAACGGATACCGGCATCGGTCTGACCGCGGAGGCGAAGGCGCGGCTGTTCGTGAAGTTCACCCAAGCCGACAGTTCGACCACCCGCAAGTACGGCGGCACTGGGTTAGGGCTGGCGATATGCCGGCAGCTCGTGGAGTTGATGGGCGGCGCCATCGGCGTCGAGAGCGAACCCGGCGTGGGCAGCACGTTCCAGTTTATGGTGGAGATGCCGGTCGGGCAGGAACCGGAAACCCCAACCCAGGAAACGGCATCCGCAGGACCGCAGCCGGACGCCCGCCGGAAGATGGGAGTGGTGCTGCTGGCCGAGGATAACCGCGTCAACCAGAGGGTGATGGTGCGATTGCTCGGCAGCCTTGGTTATGAAGTCGAGATCGCCGAGACCGGCCTGGCCGCAGTCGAGATGTCGGAACGGCGGACCTACGATCTGATTCTGATGGACTGCCGGATGCCCGTAATGGACGGCTACGAGGCGACGCGGATCATTCGCAGGCGCGAGGATGGCGCGGCGCGCACTCCGGTGATCGCGCTGACCGCGAACGCGCTGGCTGAGGACCGGCGCAAGTGCATCGAAGCGGGCATGGACGACTATTTGACGAAGCCGATCCACCGTGCTGACGTGGCCGAGGCGCTGGACCGCTGGCTGGCGGTGAAGAAGGGGCCGGGTGATCGCGATTAGTCCTCTCTCCAACCGTCGGCGATTTCGGTCAAGGACCTGTCGGGATCGAGTTCCACCCCAGACTGGGGTCAAAAAAGACGCAACTCGGAAGGTTGCCATTCGCATAATCAAAGGAACGCGTCCGGGTGTACACTAAACAGGACCTGAAAATCCAAAATGAAACTTCGGTGCATCCAAGCTACCCTCCCGGCCTGCATGGTTGTTAGTGTCCAATCCTGCGTCCTGCTCGCACAGGCCACGCCGGGCCCGGCGATCGCACGGGCAAGGAAACCCAGCGGCGTGGAATGACGCCGGCGGCAACCGCGCGCTTCATGGAAGGCCGGCGGCTCTGTTCCGGCTTCCGCGCATGCTCGTTTATTCGCAAAGAGCGGGTGGCAAAGAACGCTGGCGTTACAAGGAAACGCAGGGCCGTAGCCAGTGTTTTTTCCGTAGCGCCGGCGGTCTTTGCCGCGGTGTTTTTTGTGCGGGCGAGGGCTTCGATCCTAAGTTATCTAGCGCGTCGAAGCTCCGCTATACTGGCGAAAGGACGAGGAGGTCCGAATGACACGCCGATTCATGCCCATGACTGCCCTCCTGGTGTTCCTGACCGTTTCGGCCGCCGCACAACCGGCGGCCTCGCCAGTGCTCCAGGCCATGAAAGCCGAGCTCGACCGATCGATGGAAAAGCTCAAGACGCAGCCGGTTCCGCCCTATTTTCTAGGTTACGAGATCATCGAAACACACGGCTTCAACGTTGCCGCGGAATTCGGCAAGATCGTGGGCAGCGGTGAAAGCCGCCACCGCCAACTGGATATCGATCTGCGCGTGGGCGATTACAATCTCGATAACACGCGCGAGATTCGAGGCGGCTATCCGCAGATGGGGTTCGAGACGTACCAGTCCGTCGCGATACCAATTGACAACGATCCCGACGCGATCCGCGCAGTGCTCTGGCACAGTACCGACGACCGATACAAGCGAGCGGTCGAGCAACTCACCAAGGTCAAGACCAACGTCCAGGTGAAGGTCGCGCAGGAGGACCAATCCGCGGATTTTTCGCGCGAAGAACCCCAGCGCTACACTGAGCCGCTCGTCGATATCCAGGTGGACCGCCACGCGTGGGAAGAAAAGCTGCGCAGGTACACGGCGGCCTTCGCCAGGTACACCGACATTTATCAGGCAACCGCCTTCCTGCAAGCGTCCGCCGAATCGCGGTGGTATGTGAACAGCGAAGGAACCGTCATCGAGACTTCGCAGCCGGCATTCCACCTGTTCGTGACCGCCGGCACCAAGGCCGATGACGGAATGGAGTTGCCGTTGTATGAATCGTATTTCGGATTCACCGAAAAAGATCTTCCCGACGATGCGACGGTGCTCAAAGACGTGGATAAGATGATTAACAATCTGGAAGCGCTGCGCGTAGCGCCAATGGCCGATCCCTACACGGGACCGGCGATTCTGTCGGGCCGGGCCGCGGGCGTGTTCTTCCACGAGATTTTCGGTCACCGCGTGGAAGGCCAGCGCCAGAAGAATGCCGACGACGCCCAGACTTTCAAAAAGAAAATCAACGAACTGGTGCTATCCAAGGATTTCTCGGTTTACTTCGATCCGACCGAGCGCCGGAGAGCCAACACCGACCTGGCCGGCTACTACCTCTATGACAACCAGGGCGTGAAAGCACGACGCGTGGGAGTGGTCGAAAACGGCATCCTCAAGACTTTTCTCATGTCGCGCACGCCGATCGAGGGGGTTCCGCAATCGAACGGCCACGGCCGCGGCCAGCCCGGATTGAAGCCGGTCGCGCGGCAATCGAACCTGATTGTCGAAGTCGCGCCGTCCGCAGTTCACCCCGATCTCAAGAAGCTGCTCATCGCCGAAATCGAGAAACAGAATCTGCCGTACGGTCTGTACTTCGACGACATACAGGGCGGCTTCACCTTCACCGGCCGCACGATTCCCAACGCATTCAACGTGATGCCCCTGATGGTGTACCGGATCTATCGCGACGGACACGAGGAGTTAGTGCGCGGTGTGGACCTGATCGGCACGCCGCTCACCACGTTCAGCAAGATCGTCGCCGCGGACAACAAGGTCGCCGTGTTCAACGGAATCTGCGGGGCCGAATCGGGCGCAGTTCCCGTGTCGGCGTCCTCGCCCGGCATTTTCGTTTCGCAGATCGAATCGCAGAAGAAGAGCAAATCGCAGGACCGCATTCCGGTTCTGCCCGCGCCGTTTGAGGGAGGCAAGTAAGTATGCGAATCGCAATGTTGCTTTGTTTGATTGGCGCCGCTATTCCCGCGCGGGCGCAGGACGACGCCCTCATGCGAGCCATGCGCGACGAAATGGCCCGCTCGATGAAAGAACTGCAGATTCCGAACCTCGAAAAACCGTATTTCATCGCTTATCGCGCAATCGAACGGGAGAATACCAGTGTCGCCGCCAGTTTCGGCGCGTTAAACCACAGCAATACGGGCCGTTCCCGCATGTTCAGTGCGGAGGTTCGCGTCGGCGATTACAAGTTCGACAACACCAACTTCTTTTCGATCTCCTTCGATACTGGCGCCGGGTTCCGGAGCGCCTTTAATGGAAATGCCGAGCTTCCTCTGGACGACGATTACAAAGAGCTGCGGCGGCAGATCTGGCTCGCCACCGACTCGGCTTATAAGAAAGCGGTCGAGGATTTCGCCAAGAAACGCGCTGCGCTTCAAAACAAGTCTCACGAAGACGATATTCCGGATTTCAGCCACGAGACTCCGGTGACCACCGTCGACAACGCGCCGCCGGTTCGGGTTGACCGCGCCCGGTGGGAGGTGATGGTGCGCAAACTTTCGGCCCTGTTCCGCCAGGCGCCGGAAGTGTTCACATCTACCGTAACACTGGATGCGGCGAACACCTCTACGCGCTATCTCAACAGCGAGGGATTCTCGTACACACGAAACCATTCGGCGATTACATTCGACGCTACCGCCGCCACGCAGGCTGCCGACGGAGGTCCGATCGACGACTTCATCTGGCTGTACGCCCGATCGCTCTCCGAACTCCCCAGCGAGCAGGAGCTGTCCGCGCGCGTGGTGGCGCTGGGCCGGGAAGTCTCGGAACTTCGCTCCGCGCAACGGATTGAGAATTACAACGGACCGGTGCTGTTCGAAGACGATGCGGCCGCCCAGGCATTCCGCCTGGCCTTCGTGCCGGACCTGGTAGGGACGCGCCGCGTCATCTCCGATATACCGAATTTCCAGAACCAGAGCAACCAGGCGGAAAGTCCATTCCTCGACAAGATCGGCGCCCGCGTGCTTCCCGTGTTCCTGAGCGTCACCGACAATCCGACGCTGGCCGAATTCAATCAAACGCGAATGGCCGGTTTTACGAAGGTGGATGAAGACGGGCTGCCCACGCGCGAGACGCGGTTGATCGAAAAGGGAATTCTCAAGACCCTGCTGACCTCGCGCGATCGGGTGCGCGGAATCGAGCAGAGCACCGGCAGCCGTCACGCCGGACAGGCCGCGCCCACCAACATCATCGTGACCCCTGAAAACGGCCTCTTCGCGGCGGATCTCCGCGCCAAGCTGATGGAGTTGGTGAAGGAGCGCAACCTGCCCTACGGCATCCTGGTGCGGCGCCTGCGAACTCTCCCGGCGCCGCTTCTGATCTGCAAGGTGTTTCCCGACGGCCACGAAGAAGCTATCCGCGGCGTCCAGTTCGTGGGCTTGAATGCAGCGGCGTTCAAGGACATCGTCGCCGCGTCGAAGGACCAGCACATGCTGACCGTCCGGTATAACCGGCCACGCGAGGCGATCCCGACGTTTTCGTTCGGCGAGGAGGGATCTACGCCGGTGAGTTTAGCCGTGCCGTCACTGCTGTTTGAGGACCTCACGATTCGCAGGGCGCGCGGCGAAACTCCCAATCCTCCGGTCGCCAAGCACCCGTTTTTCGATAAGTAATCGCGGGCCGGGTCTCGCGAGTTACAAAGTTGACGGCAGCATCGTGATTGAGTATTTTGGGATAAGGAGGCCCACAATGCGCTATTTCAGCTATTGGTTCGCGCTCCTGCTGATCCTTTCGCCGGGGCGCATGCACGCACAGACGCCTGCCGCCACAATCGCAATCCTCGAAGGCGACGTGGTCAACTCCGCGACTGGGGCGCCGATCGCTGGGGCGCGCGTCAAGGTCGATACGCAGCAGGCCGAGCCACTCTACAGCAAGAGCGATGCTTCGGGCCATTTTCTGTTCAATAACCTGCCGCCGAACTTTTATCGCGTGAGCGTGGAGGCTCCAGGCTTCGTGAAGCCCACATCCACCAGCGTGGACCTGGCGGTTCATCGCGCGAAGACGACTGGTTCTGCGGGGCGGATTTCCGGTAATGCAAACTGCTGCGTTCCCGCGACAGTCACCGGAACCGCCGACGCCGACGGCAACCTGCACGCCAGAATCTCCATCCCGATGGTCGCTTACGCCGTGATCACGGGGAAAGTGACCGACCCCAATGGCGTTCCGATCGAGGGTTGCCCGGTGGAGACTCTCATGAAGCGGCCGGATCAGACGAGACGGATGGCGAGCAACTGGAGACCTGGCCGCCCGCTCCCGGATGGCAAGAATGAAATCGTGTCGATGGCCACGCTAAACACCAACGATAAGGGCGAGTTTCGCGCCGGACGCCTGGAACCGGGGACCTGGTACGTGGTCGCCAACAAGTCAGGTCTTCCGGGCGTCTGGGAGAGCGGCTACCGGATCACTTATTATCCGCGCGCGCTGGATCTCGAGTCCGCCAAACCGCTCGAGCTGGCGGCGGGTGAACAGGCGCGAGCCAATATCCAGATCGCGCGCCAGAACGGCATCCACGTTGCCGGCCGTCTGATCAAACCGGCGGGTGAAGAATCTTCCGCGGGATCGCTTCTCTATACCAATATCGTGCTGGTGCCGGACCAGAATTATCTCACCAACGCGAACGGTCCGTTCACAACCGGCAGGGCGGACTACGAATTCACTGATGTGCTTCCGGGCAAGTACACGCTAATGGCCCTCACACGCGATGCAACGAGCGACCCGTTTGGCGGCAACCAGAAGCCCCTCTTTGGACTGGTGCAACCGTTCGAAGCCGGCGACCGCGACATGAGCGGCGTCGATCTCGTGCTGCAACCGCTGCGCGACCTGGCCGGCGTCGCGACTTTTCCCGAGGGTTGCACGCCGTTCCCGGTGCGGATCGACGCATATTCCCGTAGCCCAATCGCGGTGGGACAAGCGGAGGCCGTCAGCGGAGCCGATGGCAAGTTCGTGTTGCACGGCCTGGTTCCAGGCAAGTTCACGGTTTCGGTTTCCAATTCCTCCGGTCCCGGCCAACCGGTGCGCGCGGCGTCGATGCGGCTGGGGGACCGCGACGTTCAGAAGGACGGCTTCGAAGCGCCGGTCTCGGGCGACGAACCGCTGCGCATCGATATCCCCTGCGGCAACTCGGGGAGGCAACGATGAGATACTGTTTTCTACTTTTGATTTTTTCGGGCGTGGTGGCCGGCCAGACGGTGGATGGCGACGTGGTGAATGCTGCCACGGGCGCGCCCATCGTGGGAGCGCACGTCTTCACCAACGTCGGAACGGCCGGACAACCGCCGATCGTGACGACGGATGCGGCGGGACACTTCCGGCTGCCGGTTCCGGCGCTCACCCAATTCTCCGTGCAGGTGGTCCAGGCCGGCTTTTTGCGCGAGGCCGTCCAATACAAACGAGGCCAGGCGGCCGCGCTGCGGACCGCGCTGACACCGGAGGCCGTTATTTCGGGGAGGATCGAGGACGAGGATGGGTATCCGGTGGAACACGCGCAAGTCGCGGCAGTGCGCTATCGCATCGTAAACGGCGAACGAAAACTGTGGGCGCTGGCGTGGGCCCAAACCGACGATCTCGGACAGTATCGCCTGATCAACTTGGTGGCCGGCCGCTACTGGGTCCGCGCCAGCTCTGGAGACGCGGGCAACTGGGATCGGCGGTACGTGGCCGAGTACTTTCCCGGGACACTCCAGCCGGACGACACCAACCGGGTAGAGATCGAGGCCGGCCAGGAACACGGCGGAGTCGATATCCGCCTGACTAAGTATGAGGGAGTGACGGTCTCCGGCCGCGTCGAAATGCCCGCCGGCGCGGCGGCTTCACCGCGAATGTTCAACGTGCGTGTGCAGACGGAACTGGCTGGCTTGCCGGATATCTTCTTTGGTTTGGCGCAGCGCGACGGCAGTTTCATTATTCGGCACGTGCCGCCGGGAGATTATATTCTGCGGACAACTTCCGGCAATTACCCGCCCAAGGCCGGAGACCTTCTGGGGGAACAGAAGTTGCAGGTTGCCGAAGCCGATGTGACCAGTATCGTTCTCGCCACGCACGAGGTCCAGGCGGTGGATCTGGCGGGCACCGTGGTCACCGACAGCGGCGGCAATCCACCGCCGATGCGTATCGGGCTTCGCGCTATGAGCGGTCCCGGCGTTTCTGTGCGCTCGAACGAGGATGGCTCGTTTGTTCTGAAAGACCTGCTGCCGGGCCACTACGACATGCAGGTAATGCAGGATCTGAGAGTAGTGAACGGCACGGTCGAGCCCAGTTCCATCCACGGTTTTCCGGTTTCGGCGCGGCTCGGAGAGAAGGAGGTATTGCAGAACGGATTCGATGTGGATGGTCCGCCCGCCGGTTCTCTGCGGATCACCCTCAGCACCCGCTTGATCCCGATCAGCGGAAAGCTCCTGGATGCTTCCGGCAGCCCCGCTTCCGAAGCTCTGCTGGGGCTGATATCCAAGGGGCAGGCCGTTGATCAGGGCGTGGCAATCGCCGATGCCGACGGGAGCTTTCACTTCGCGGTGTGGCAGCCCGGCGACTATCGCATCATCCCGCTCAGATATTCTGGCGATGTTGGCGACGCCGAGTACCTGGAAAAGCACGAGAACGATTTTCCGCCCTTCAAAGCGGTCGACGGGACGAATCCTCCGCTGATGTTACGGTTGCCCGCGCAGCAGGCCAGGTGACTGACAGGCGCGTCTTATGACTCCTATTGAATCGACAAGGTCTCTATCACGCCGAGGAAGGGCCCAAAGGCGCCGAAGTCCACCTGGCCGCCGGCGACCAGAGGCGGCGTAAGAGTTTGCCCCCCTAACTCAGCCGTTATGATCCCTCCGTTGGTCTGAACGGCTTCCACCGTGAGTTGGCCGGTGCCGGTCGCGGACCCGCTCACCACTGCAGGCAGGTAGGCGAGGGCAGCCGCTGGAACCGAGAACGTGCCCGCGCTCGCCGCAACGGCACACGTGACTGTGACGGTGTGCGTGGTTGTGGTGCTGAGAACGCCACCCTGGACGACAATGATGACCTCGTCGAACCCGGTGCCGGACCAGGTGAGCGTCAGCGGCTGCGCGCGATCGATTGCGGTGATCGAGGCGAAATTGGTCGCCGAGAAGCTGGTGGGCAGAGTTGAAGAGACGCTGAATGGACCGACGTCAGCGCCACCGTTGCCAGTCAGTGTGTAGGTGCCAGCCACCAGCGCGCCCGCGGCCGGCGTGAGACTGTAGATTGGTCCGTTGGACAGGGCGATCTTGCCCAAGGCCGCGGTCGCGGGCAGATTCGGACCGCTGACCGGAAGGCTCGCGCCGGCGTCGAGAAACGAGTCGGGCGAGGAGGGATCCTTTCCGCCGGCTGGGTACGTTTCGTCCAGCACGATGCAGGCGCCGAATTTTGGTCCGGAGAAGGGAAGGGTCCATTCGGCAGCGGTGTAGCGTGCGAACTGGCCGCCCATTAATTCATAAACCGTACCGTTGTCAGTGAGCGTGCCGAAGGAAAATCCGGCGAACACGATGTCTCCCCCGGCGTCCATCTTGGCGAGAACGGATTGGCTGAAGCCGGGAGCCGAGCACGAGGTTTGTCCGGCGGCTGCAATGGGGATCGTCACTGCGTTGCTCAAGACTCCGCCCGCGCTGACTTGCGCAAACGCGAAGCAATCCGGTGTGATGTTCGCAGGCAACGTGAAATTGATCTGCCAGAGACCGGGATAGCCGGAGGAAGCGCCCGCGTACAGCGGTGTAATTTGCGTCCCGGCCACGTTCACCATGAAATTGCCGGTCGCGGTCTGGTCGCCGGAGGTGCCGCCGGTGTCATTCAGCGGATCGGCGCCGCCGCCAGTGCCCCAGAACACCAGCGTGTCTCCCGGGTGAGCGGGCCCGAGCGTCCAGTTGTACGCGCCGGACAAAGTGCCGCTGGTAAATCGAGTGAGGCTGATGCCGCCGTTGACGTTGCCGTCGGTAGCCTGCGCCGTGCCGGTGCCGTCGCTGTTGGCGGTTGCGATCCCGAAACTGCGCGGCACCACGGTCACGTTCTGGGGCGCGCTGACGAGGGTGTTATAAGTCACCTCCACCGCATAGGTTCCCGGGGTGATCGAAGAAGGAAGAATGCCGGCGACCTGTCCGGCCAGCGCGTAATACATTTTCGCGTTGACGGCCGAGCCGCCGCCCACCGGCGTGAAGGCAATAGACGTGCCTCCGAGAGTGGTCGGGTAGTTAGGCGGCGAAGCGATGGCAATAGATGCCGGACCCATGCCGCTGCCGAATATCACGAATACGGTGTCTGGCGCCAGTTGGGTCTGATACCCGCTCGCGTTGACGATGCCACCGCTGTTAATCGCGGGCGCGGCCGCGCCCGTCACGGTGAGCGTGACGGCGAACGACAGGGGCGGGTTGCCCGAGCCGCCCGGAGTGAGCGTGATGCTGCCACGGTAAATCCCGGCCGCCACGCCAGACGGGTTGATCGAGACGCTGATCGAGGCCGGCGTTGTGCCACTGGTTGGGCTGACGGAGAGCCAATTGCCGCCCGAGGTGGTGGACGCCGCGGCGGTAAAGCTTAATGCCGCGCCCAGACTCGTCACGCTGACGGATTGGCTAGCGGGGGTCGCTGCGCCAGTTGTGTATGGAAACGACAGAGTGGTTGGACTGGCGGCCAGAGCCGCGCCCGAAGTGATCTTGCGGACGGAGTTGGCGGCCGTCGTGAAATAGAGATTGCCGGCGGCGTCCAGCACCACGCCGTGCGGGTTTGATATATAGGCGCCGGCGGCCGGGATGCCATCGACGATAGGAGCGGAAACAGGGCCTAGGAACCTGGCGACGGTGCTGATGATTCCAGCCGCGTTAACCTCGCGGATCCGTTGGTTCTGATTGTCGGTGAAGAAGAGGTTGTCGTACGAATCGACAGCCAGGCCAAGCGGTCCGAAGATCTCAGCCGCGGTGGCGGGGCCGCCGTCGCCGGAGAATCCAGGTGTCTTGGTAGCCAAGCCGGCGATGGTGCTGATGATTCCGCTGGTGTCCACTCTGCGGATGCGGTCGTCTTCCGCGATATAAAGATTACCGGCGCTGTCAACGGTACCGCGTGAGGCGTCTCTACCGCCGTGGCAGTGGCCTGCACACCATCGACGGCGGTTAGGGTGGCGTTTCCGTTCCCAGCCACGGTGCTGATGATTCCGGCGGTGTTCACTTTCCGCACGCGATAATTGAACTCGTCGGCAATATAAAGATTGCCCGCGCTGTCGAAGCAAATGCCAGCGGGGTACCACAGGTGAGCCTTGGTGGCAGGGCCGCCATCGCCAAGATAACCAGGGGTACCGTTGCCGGCAATCGTCGTGATGATACCGGTCGCGGCGTTGACCATGCGGATTGCGTGGTTGTAATCGTCGCTAATGTACAGATTCCCGGCAGGGTCGATTGCCAGCCCATTGTACGGCTGAACGGCGCCCAACGCGGCGCTGGTGGCCGGGCCGCCGTCTCCGCTGTAGCCGTAGGCCCCACCGGCCACCGTGCTGATGATCCCCGTCGTCATGTTCACCTTTTGGATCGAGGGGATACCGCCCATCCAGAAATACAGGTTGCCTTGCCTGTCGATGGCGAGCAGGCCGAGCGCACTGAGGCAGGTGCCGACGGCCGGACCGCCCTCACCGGTGCCGGTGCAGCCATTACCCCCGGCGACGGTGCTGATAATTCCCTGGCCGCTCAACGGCGCGGCCGCGATGGCGAGTGCCGCGAGGCAGCCGGCAAAACGGATTCTCATTGTCCCCCCTGAAACCGCGATGCCGCCCGCGTGCGAAAAAGCACCCCCAGTCAGGCGGAAGCGGAATCTACTGGATTGAATTGTGTCACAGATTACGGGCGACGCGAAGAGAAACTTCGAGGAAGGCCGCCTCGTCGCGAAATGGCCGTTTGGTACCGGTCAGTACCGCCAGCTTGTCAGGTCCGCGCCGGGCGGCGCCGTGTTGCGAATGCGTTCCATAATCTGCGGAACGTACATCTGGTTGTAGTGCAGCCGCGAGTACCAATTCGGTTTCTCCGGGTCGCCATTCCAGCAGTGCTCCGCGCGCGGTCCGTAGCGGACCTCGCCCTGATAGGGCACGCCGTGGCCGGGAGTGCCGGTCAGTTTGAGAAAGTCTTCCATCAGGTAAACTGCATCGTTCAGGAAATAGGTGTCGTCCGAGCCGACGTATAAGTGGAGCTTGCCTTGCAACTTCGGCCCGAGCGTCGTCCAATCGCGTTGCAGAATCGCATCCAGGTCATAGTGCTCGCGCCAGTATTCGGCCGTGCGATGGTCGATCGCTCCGGTTCGCTTGTCGAAGATCGGTTGCGGATAGCCATCCTCCGCGGCTGGAGAATAGACCGCCTGCCAAATGTCGAACTGCTCGCCCGACCGGCCGTGATCGCCTAGCGCGGCTTCATACGCGATGTTGTCGCGCATCGACATCAGCGTGTGACCCAGATAGTCGCGCATAGCCGGCTGCTCGACTTGTTTGTTGGCGCCCTGAATATAAAACATGTTGTCCTGGCTGTATAGGTCGACCGTCATGTAAGCGTGGAAATCGATCGGGTCCGGACAGGCAACGAACGCACCGTTATAATGCTCGGGATAGAATACCTGCACGGCGAGTGATTCCCAACCGCCGGTCGAGCCACCGTAGACGAAGCGGGCCCAGCCCTGGCCAATGCCGCGAAACTGATGCTCGATGGCCGGGATCAACTCGGTCTCGATGGCGTCTCCGTATGGCCCCAGATTGGCCGAGTTCACCGCATAGGAATCATCGTAAAAAGGATTTGCGTGTTGTAATTTCGCGATCAGCATGCGCGGGGTGCCGGGCGCAATCCACGCCTGGTAGTTCTTATACGACTCCTCCTGCTGTATCCGGTTGTAGCCCGCGAGGTGAAAGCGGTCGGAGTAATCGGGCTTTAGGTCAGGGTCCGGCGGAGTCTCGCGGAAATCGCTGAAGCCGGTCACGAAGTGGTCGTGGAAAACGATCAGTGGATAGTGCGCCTCGGTATGGGCGTCGTAACCCTCTGGCACCAGCACCACCGCCGATAGAAACACCGGCCGGCCCCAGAACTTAGTCAAGAGCTGAGACTGGATGCGGGTGTGGCGAACGTATTTGGTATCCGGCTCGGGATTGATCGGCGGCATGACCCCATCCAGCGAGATTGCGATGGGCGGCGCGCCGGGACCTATATGAACCGGCCGCGGCTTCGACAGCAGATTGCCGGGAGCGAGGTTCCAATGCTGGCCTTCGCCGCGATCCGGCGCCAGTTTCACCGTCTTGCTATCCGACCGGTGAAAGGTCTCGTAAACATTCAGCACGGCCTGAATCGTATACTCTCCGGTCGGCACGTCCTGCAGGCTGGCTCGCGGATAGCCCTGCGCGTTGTCGCCGATTGCGATGGGATCGCCGGGCTTCCATCCGTCGACCGTTACACCGAAAACCATCTGCGACTTAGCCGAATCGTCGACCTGCATACGCGGCTCTTCGCTAGGATCGTTCGAGAGCAGAAGCAGCAGACGGCCGTCCAGCGGCTTGTCGGAGCGTGACGCCGGAAAGGACACCGTGATCGTTTGAGCGGAAGCAGCGGCAGCCCACACCAATCCGGCGGCCACCAGGGAGAGCGGGAAAACGAGGGAGCGCATACTGGAGTATAGCCATTTCTTCGAGCGCTCAGCCGAGGGCCAGGAGCAGCGCGCCTAACAGGTCCAGGCGATCAAGAACGCGATCACCAGAAAGATGGTGAGGCGGCGGCTCATGACCGGTTCCACCAGTTGGGCAGATCGGCTATGGAATCGAATACCGCATCGGGCCGGATCGTTGCTTCCAGATCCGACGGATGGAACTTCCCGGTCTTCACGAGTGCGCCTTTGAGTCCTGCCGCTTGCGCGCCGCCAACATCCGTTTCGAGGTCGTCGCCGACCATGAGGATATCGCGGCCATCGAGTCCAAGTCTCTCGGCGGCGGCCAGAAAGAAGCGAGCAGCCGGCTTGCCGAACACCAGCGCGTCTCGTCCGGCCGCATGTTCCAGCGCCACCACAAACGGCGCCACGTCCAGCGACAGGCCGTCCGAAGCCAGCCAGTAGCGAGTCATGCCCAGGGCGATGAGCTCCGCCTTCGGGTTGTTATGCAACAAGCGGAAGGCGCGGTTCAGGGTTCGGTAGTCCCACAGGTCTCCGAGATCGCCCACCACGACATAGGCGGCGCCGTGCTCGGCATTGTCCGGCAGGCACGGCAAACCGGCAAACTCACGGCGCGCCGACTGGCGCACGAACAGCGCGATCTGCCCGTCCGGCGCGGTTCGTAGCCATTCCACCGCCGCGGCAGCGGGTGTGAGAATTTCCGTCTCCGCCGACCGAATGCCCAGACGCAAAAGTTTCTCGCTCAGCGCGGCGCAACACTTTGACGTTGTGTTGGTCAAAAACAGATGGGGAATTCCATGCCCCTGGACCCACTCAACCGTTTCGACGGCGCCGGCGATCGGGCGCTCGTCGTTGTAGAGCACGCCGTCCATGTCAAACAGAACGCCGCGCACGGCATGGCTTGAAGACACCTCCATTGCTTCCTGCATGTTGCAATTCTACCTATCCGCGCCGATCCAGCCAACGTCAGAGCGAGCCGGAAGACGGGCGGCTGTAGCAGCAGCTATACTGATGCGGTGCCGCAACCCCTCACCGTCGAACAAGCCGTAGCGCTGGCGCGCGACCTGGCGCGGTCGGGCGACCTGGCCAACGCCATCCAAATCTGCGTCAAGGTTCTGCGGGCGGTCCCGGACCAGCCGCAGGCGCTGCACCTGCTTGGGATGGCCGCTTTGCGGGAAGGCCGTCCGGGCGAGGCGGTCGAGTTGCTGCGCGGGGCGGTTCGGCGCGATCCCCACTTCGCGGTCGCGTGGAACGACCTGGGCAATCTGCTGACGATCGAGGGCATGCTCGCCGAAGCAATCGCCAGCTACCGCCAGGCGATCGCGGAGGCGCCCGACTTCGCCGAGGCGCATAACAATCTTGGCAATCTGTTGCAGATGACGGGCTCGCTCGAAGAGGCGGCGGCGCGCTACCGTATCGCAGTGGGCCTGCGGCCGGGCTACGCCGAGGCGTTCCGCAACCTGGCCAGCGCATTGCGCCGGCTGGGCAGGCCGGACGCGGCTGTGATAGCGCTCCGCACGGCGCTCGAGATCGATCCGGGGTTCACGGCGGCGATCCCCCAACTAGCGCACCTGTTGAAAGAGCTTTGCGATTGGACCCAGTTGGACGACCTGACGGCGAAACTGATCGAGATAGTCGAGGCGGGGTCCGCGGCGGTGAATCCGTTCGTGTTTCTCAGCCTTGACACCACACCGCACCAGCAATTGCTGTGCGCGAAACGTTGGGCGGCGGAACAATTGGGCGCCATCGGGGCGCCGCCCGCAGCGCGCGAAGCCAAGCGCCGAATCACGATCGGCTACCTGTCCGCGGATTTTCAGGAGCATGCGACCGCGCACTTGACTGCCGAACTGTTTCAGTTGCACGATCGAGGGCGGTTTCGGGTGATCGGGTATTCCTATGGGCGGGACGATGGCAGCGCGACTCGCCGCCAGTTGCGGGAGTCATTCGACGAGTTCGTGGATCTGCTCGATTGTTCGCACTCTGAATCCGCCGCCAGGATTCGGGCGGACGAGGTGGACATTCTGGTGGACCTGAAGGGTTACACGACCGATGCGCGGCCGGAGATCCTGCTTCACCGGCCGGCGCCGATTCAGGTGAGCTACCTCGGCTATCCCGGCACGATGGGGAGCGGCGCGGTGGACTATGTGTTGGTGGACCGGCACGTCGTTCCGGCGGACGAGCAGCCGTACTTCACCGAACGACTCGTGCACCTTCCGGATTGCTACCAGGTGAACGACCGCCGGCGGCCGATCGCATCGCGCATGCCAGCGCGGCCGGAGTGCGGATTGCCTGAAACGGCGTTCGTGTTCTGCTGCTTCAGCTCCGCATACAAGATCGCGGCGTCGATGTTCGATATCTGGATGCGGCTGCTCGGCGGTGTGCCGGGAAGCGTGTTGTGGTTGCTCGATCCGGACCGGGCGGCGGCCGAGAATCTGCGGCGCGAGGCCGAATCAAGCCTGGCTGGAGGAGCCGCGCGGCTGGTTTTCGCGCCGTCGCTACCGAATCCGGAGCACCTGGCCCGCTTCTCGGTCGCCGACCTGTTTCTTGACACGCTTCCTTACAACGCGCACACCCTCGCCAGCGATGCGCTCTGGGGAGGATGCCCGGTGATCGCGTGCGCGGGCCGGGCTTTCCCGGGGCGAGTGGCGGGGAGCTTGCTGCGGGCGGTAGAGCTGCCGGAACTGGTGACCCAGACGCTGCCGGACTATGAGTCGCTGGCGCTCGATCTGGCGCTCAATCCGCTGCGCTTGCGTGCGATTCGCGAAAAGCTGCAGGCCAACCGGCTTACCACGGCCCTGTTCGACAGCCACAGGTTCACCCGTCACTTGGAATCCGCCTTCGAAACTATGTGGCGCATGCACCTGACCGGGGAATCGCCGCGGCCCTTCACTGTCACTCCCATCGACTAAGCGGGTCACTCGCCCCCGCCATGCATTCTGATTTAATAGGCAGCCGTGGCCGTAGCCGAACTGCCCAGCGAGTTAGTAATCGCAACCGACACGGATGTGAGCGTGACCGTGCCGTTCTGGAAGGTGAACGGAATTTCCAGCGAGAACATGCTGCCGAACTGAGCCGACGCGGAATCCTGATACCACGTGGTGAAGATCTGGCTCAACGATACGTTGGCACTGTTGTTGGCCAGGGTGACGCCTTGCGCGGGCGTAAAAGTGATCGCCGCGGAGACCATGTCACGGGTCGTGGAGTAACCTACAACCACCAGGCTGAAACCTCCGCTGTTGGGGGCGACGGTTGCGCTGGTGATCACGGGTACGCTCTTGGCTACCTGCAGAACTTGCGTTGGCGCCGGCGTCGGCGTGATATCGGTGCCAGCCGCCGTCAGTGTCAACGTGAGTGTGATAGTGCCGGCCACCGTGCCGGTTTGCACACTGGGAGCGGTGCCGCCGAATTGCGCCTGCGTGGTGCCAGCCGGGATCTGGAAGGTAGTCGCACGGCCGCCGGTAGTGAACTGCACGCTGGGGTCGTCCGGACCGGAGTCGGGCGCGAATGTCAGGGTGACGGTGCCCTGCATGTCTATCGGATACGCGCTGCCCGCGCTCACGCCTACTACCAGTTGAGTGGCTGGCGCGGGCGAATTCGGCAGACCCGAAATCGTCACCGGAGGCACCGGCGGAAGTCCTATCGTGATGGTGAAAGACTGTGTTGCGGTAAGGGGCGGGCTGGCTTGCGTGCTGGTGACCTGCACCGTGAAAGTGGATGTCCCCGCTGCGGTTGGCGTGCCCGACAGAATTCCGCCGGCAGTCAACGTAATGTCGAGCGGCAAAGTCCCGGACACCGCCGTGAAGGTGTAAGTGCCGGTTCCATATCCGCCGGAGCCACTGAGCGTCGCCGAATAGGGAACACCCACCGTACCGCTGCCCAAGTTGCCGGTAATCGTGAGGGGAGGCGTGATTGTAATGCTGAACGCCTGGCTCGCCGTCTGCGCCCCTCCGTTGGGAATCTGGCTGGAGACCTGAACAGTGAAGGTGAAGTTACCCGCGGCGGTTGGGGTTCCGCTGACCGCACCCGCGGCGGAGAGTGTCAGACCCGGAGGCGGCGTACCGCTGGCCACGGACCATGTGTAAGTTGAAGCGCCCGCTCCTCCGCTTGCCGTGAACGTTTGGGAGAAAGCGACGCCCATCGTTCCCAAACTCCCGACCGGCGGAGTGATCACAAGCGGCGGATAGACAGTCACCGTGAAAGCCTGTGTTCCGGTGAGTGTCGGCAGCGAGACACCATTGACGGTTAGCGTACTGGTGACCTGCAGCGTAAAGGTGTACGTCCCCGCTGCGGTTGGCGTGCCTGACACCGTTCCGCCGGCAGACAACGTAATGCCGGGCGGCAGAGCCCCGGAGGGCAGCGAGAAAGCGCCGGTTCCATACCCGCCCGTGACGCCGAGCGTCACCGCATAGGCGCCCCCCACCGAACCATCGCCCAAGTTACCGGTAATGCTCGGCGGAGGAACTGCGGCGATCACAACCGTGAACGCCTGGCCTACCAATAGCGACCCGACGCTAGGGACTTGGCTGGTGACCGAAACGTTGAAAGTGAAGCTTCCAGCAGCCGTCGGCACCCCGCTGAGCACGCCTGCGGCAGAGAGCGTCAGACCCGGAGGCAGCGAATTGCCTGCCGCCCATGTGTAAGTCGAGGCGCCCGCGCCTCCGGTGGCCGTGAACGTTTGGGAGTAGGGAACACCCACCGTCCCCGAACTCGTGGCCGGCGGCGTGATTACGAGACTCGGATAGATCACTACCGTGAAAGACTGTGTTGCGGTGAGTTGCGGGACGTTGGCGACAGCGCTGGTCAGCGTGCTGGTGACCTGCACCGTGAAGGTGGACGTCGCCGCTGCGGTTGGCGTGCCAGACAGAGTTCCGCCGGCAGACAACGTAAGGCCGGACGGCAAAGCCCCGGTGGTCAGCGAGAATGTGTAAGTGCCGGCTCCATATCCGCCGGAGGCGCCCAGCGTGGCCGTATAGAGAGCGCCTACCACGCCGCCGCTCAAGCTGCCGGTAACGGCGAGGGGAGGAGCTGCCGCGATCA
>JBEKKO010000032.1:0-48610 GCA_050010695.1 Bryobacteraceae bacterium | reverse complement strand
GAAGAGGCCGTCCGCTGCCAGATGTATTTCGTCAACCAGCGCTGGCTGGGTGGCCTGCTCACCAACATGGCCACCGTACAGAAATCGATCAAGCGGCTGAAGGAACTGGACGCCATGGCGTCGCCCGAAGCGGGCGGATACGCCGGCCGTCCCAAGAAGGAAGCCATTCGCCTGGAGCGCGAGCGCAAGCACCTGGAGCAGAATTTGTCGGGCATCAAGGACATGCCCGGTCTGCCCGACGTGCTCTTCGTGATCGATTCGAACAAGGAAGCGATTGCGGTGAAGGAAGCGCAGCGGCTCGGCATTCCGGTGGTGGCCATCGTGGATACCAACTGCGACCCCGATGAAGTGGATTGGGTGATCCCCGGCAACGACGATGCCCTGCGCGCCATCCGGCTGTTCGCCAGCAAGATCGCCGACGCCGTGGTGGAGGGCCGCCAACTGGCCAGCGAACACGATTTTGCGGCGCCGCCCAAGCCCGCTAGCGAGGAAGCGCCGGCGGAAGAGAGCATGCTCGCGTACACCGAATACGTGGACCCCAAGTATGCGGAGAAGATCATGGCCGAAAGCCTGAGCCTGGCTGCAGAACCGGCGGCCTCGCCGCGCAAAGGACCGGCTTCGGAAACCGCCGAAACGGCTGCCGAGCCGGTGGTCACCGAAAGCAGAAGTTAATACCAGCGGGCCGGGCAACCCCCGGCCCCTGCACTCTAATTGGAAACGGAAGCGAAGCAATTATGGAAATCACCGCGGCACTGGTCAAAGATCTGCGCGAGCGCACCGGCGCGGGCATGATGGAATGCAAGAGAGCTCTCCAGGAAGCCAAGGGCGACATCGGGGATGCGGAAGTGGTGCTGCGCAAGCGCGGCATTTCGTCGGCCGGCAAGAAGGCGGGCCGCGTCACCAAGCAGGGCCTCATCGGCACCTACATTCACGCGGGCGGCCAGCTCGGCGTCATGGTGGAAGTGAATTGCGAGTCCGATTTCGTGGCCCGCACGGACGTTTTCCAGGAACTGGTCCACGACGTGGCGATACACATCGCGGCCGCCGATCCCCGCTACCTGCGCCGTGAGGACGTGCCGGCGGCGGTGCTCGAAAAGGAGCAGGAAATCGCCCGCGCCCGCGCCGTTCTCGAGGGCAAGCCGGAGAAGGTGCTCGACCGCATCGTGGAGGGCCGTTTAGCCAAGTTCTACGAAGAGGTGTGCCTGCTCGACCAGCCGTTCGTCAAAGAGGCTACCCTCACTATCGATCAACTCGTCAAGACCAAGGTTGCCAAGCTGGGCGAAAACATCAGCGTCAGCCGCTTCGTCCGCTTCAAGGTGGGAGACGTGGCGGCGGCCGAAGCCGCGGGCGGCAGCGAAGCCGGCGGGGAAAACCCCGTGCCTGAGCCGGTCGCCCAGTAAATGCCAGCTTACAAACGCATCCTGCTCAAGTTGAGCGGCGAGGTGTTGGCGGGCGGCGCCGAATTCGGCATCGATGCCGATCGCGTGCACGGCCTGGCCCAGGAGATTGCCGGCGTGGCCGGGGCCGGCATCCAGATCGGCGTAGTGGTGGGCGGCGGCAATATCTTCCGCGGCGTGTCCAGCGCGGGCCGCAAGATGGATCGCGTCACGGCCGACCACATGGGCATGCTGGCCACCGTCATCAACTCGCTGGCGCTCTCCGACGCTCTCGAGCAGATCGGCGTCGCCACCCGCGTGATGACCGCCATCGAAATGCGGCCGGTGGCCGAACCTTACATCCGCCGCCGCGCCATTCGCCACCTGGAAAAGGGCCGCGTCGCCATTTTCGCCGCCGGCACCTCCAACCCTTACTTTTCCACCGACACCGCCGCCACCTTGCGCGCGCTCGAGATCAAAGCCGACGTGATCGTCAAGGCCACCCGCGTGGATGGCGTTTACGATCGCGACCCGTTGCAGTTCCCCGACGATGCCGTCCGGTTCGCCGAGGTCTCCTACCTCGAGGTGCTCGCCAAGGGCCTGGGCGTGATGGACTCGACCGCCATCGCCATGTGCCGGGACAACAAGCTGCCGATCATCGTTTTCAATCTGAACACACCCGGCAATATAATGCGAGTAGCCATGGGCGAACCCGTCGGCACCGTGATTCACCAGACGGCTTCCGGAGATACTCTATGAAGACTGAACAGCCAGCACCCGCCACCACGTTCAATTCCGTCAAGGAGGTCGAGGCTAATCTCAAGGCGCGCATGGATAAGGCCATCGGCGACCTGCAGCACGAAATGGCCACCATCCGCACCGGCCGCGCTTCCCTGGGCATTCTGGATCACATTCGCGTGGATTCCTATGGAACCCCCACGCCGCTCAATCAGCTTGCCAACCTGCACGTGCCCGAGCCCAGCCTGATCACCATCCAGCCGTGGGACGTTTCGCAGATCGGGCCGATCGAAAGGGCCATTCGCGTTTCCGACCTCGGCCTCAACCCGGCCAACGACGGCAAGATCATCCGCCTGCCGATTCCGCCGCTCAACGAGGAGCGCCGCAAGGAACTGGTGAAGCGGCTGCACGCGACCGCCGAGCACCATCGCGTCTCGATCCGCAATATTCGTCGCGATGGCAACGAAGCCGTCAAGAAACTGGCCAAGGACAAGAAGATCACCGAGGACGACGAGAAGCGCACCTTCGACGGAGTCCAGAAGCTCACCGACGGCTACATGCTAAAAGTGGACCAGGCCGCCAAGATCAAGGAAAAGGAAATCCTCGAGATCCGGTAAGCCGCCGCGGTTGGCAGACGGAAGCGTCTGCCCCACTCCACTGCGAAGCACCTGCGGGCACAGTGGGGCAGGCGCTTTCGCCCGCCAACTGACGTTTCTACCACTTCACCACGGCTGCGCTGACCGGCGCTTCACCGACGGGGACCATGGTGAATAGCGAAGCGTTCTTGTAGCGCAGCACGCGCTCCGAAGAGGAGGCGCTCAGCCGGTCCAGGCGAATCACCGCCATGTCGCCGGACAGCTCATTCAGCACCAGCGCGTACTGATTGTCGGGAGTAGTGAGAATCGTCCCCGGCCCGGCTCCCACTGCCACCACCGCCGACAGGTTCTGGTGGGCCAGGTCGAGCACCGTCACGCTATTGGTATCCGGGTTGGCCACCAGCAGGAACGGCGGCGTATCGGTGGCCGCCATGGCGCCCGGCGCGCGCCCGGCGAGCACGGTCTGCCAGACCTCGGTGTTATAGGGAAACACAATCGCCACTGCGTCCATGCCGGGGCCGTCGACGAACACCTGGCCGCCGTCGGGCGTGATGGCGTACCGGCGCGGCTCGAAGGGAACCGGCAGCCGCACGATGGTCTTGCCGCTGGCGACGTCGAAAAAAGTGATGCTGCGCCCGGCAGCGTTGGCCGCCAGCAGCAGCTTGCCATCGGTGCGGAAACGGACAAACTCAGGGACGGCATCCCATGCGATGGTCCGCTCCACGCGGGCCGCATCGAGCGCCGTCAGAACGATGGTCTTGTCCTGGCGGCAAGCTACCGCCGCCTTGCCGTCTGCGCTCAAGTCGAAGCCATCGGCGGCCGAGTTCAGGCGGATGCGGCGCGCGGCTTTGAGCGAATCGAGCGGCACTTCCACCAAGGCCGGCGGATCGCGGTAGAGAATCCACAGCGCCCGGCCATCCGGCGCCAGGCGCATCTCGATCGCGGTCGAGCCCGCGCGCATTCGCCGGCTCACCGCCAGCGTGGCGGCATCCAGTTCATACACCATCCCGTTGGACGGAGCCAGCGCGTAAGCGATCGACTTTTGCGGATGCGCAATCACCAGGGCCGGCGCGGCATCGAGCGCAATCCGCTTGCGCACGCGGAAGCGGCTCAGGTCCACCACCGCCACGTTGCGCCCCTGCCGGTTGGCCACGAAGCAGTAGCCCGGGTATGCGGTGGCCTTCCGCCTGCCGCACGCCAAGGCCCCGGCCGAGGCCATCAGCAGGCCGCGGCGCGAAATCATCCCAGTCCCGCCTCGCGCAGAAAGCGGGCCGCCTCTTCCGGCGGCGTCGGGTTGATGTAGAAACCGGTGCCCCACTCGAATCCCGCCACTTTGGTCAGCTTGGGAATGATCTCGATGTGCCAGTGATAGTATGCCAGCGGCGCTTCCTGAACCGGCGCGCTGTGCACGATGAAGTTGTAGGCCGGCCGCTCCAGCACTTTGTCGATTTTTCGCATGGTCGAGCGCAGCACCCAGGCCAGGTTATCGAGCAGCGCGGGGTCGGAATCCTCGTAGTGCGAGGAGTGCTGCTTGGGCAGAATCCAGGTCTCGAAGGGAAACCGCGGCGCATAGGGCGCCAGCACGGTGAAGCGATCCGTCTCCGAAATCAGCCGCGCGCCCGCCGAGCTTTCTTCGTGGATGATGTCGCAGAAAATGCAGCGCTCCTTCACCCGGTGGAATTCGCGCGATGCGTCCACTTCCTCTTTCACCACATTGGGAATCACCGGCAGCGCGATCAGTTGCGAATGCGGATGCTCGAGCGAGGCGCCGGCCGCCTCCCCGTAATTGCGGAACAGAATGATGTAGCGGAACCGCCGGTCGCGCTTGAGATCGTTGACGCGGTCCTTGAATGCGTACAGTACCTCCGCGATCTGGTGTTCCGGCATCTCGGCCAGGGTGGCGGCGTGGTCCGGCGTCTCGATGATCACTTCGTTGGCGCCGATGCCGCTCATCTTGTCGTACATGCCCTCGCCCTGCCGGTTCAGGTCGCCTTCGATGCCCAGCACCGGGAACTTGTTCGGCACCACCCGCACCCGCCATCCCGGCTGGTCGCGCCCGCTGCCGTTGCGGTAGGCAAGCACTTCGGGCGGGGTCTTATTCTCATGACCGGAATCGAACGGGCAGACCGTCTGTTGGGCCGGTGGCACCGGCTGGCGAATGAAATCTCCGGGACGCTTGGCGCGATCCGTGGCGATGATCACCCAGCGGCCGGTGATCGGGTCTTTGCGCAACTCAGGCAATCGGGAACTTCCTTCCGGGTAGGGCCATCGGCAAACACCTGATTATATGTCACGGACGTGAAACGCGTCGCGCCTCCAGGCGATGCAGTCCGGTTGCCCCAACATTACGCTGACGATATCGAAGCGCATCCGGGCCGCTTCCACTTGCGCGCGGCGCCCGTATTCGCGGGCGGCTAACGCGATCCGGCGCTGCTTTTCGCCGTCCACGGCCGTTTCGGGCGGGCCGAAGTCGCCGCTCGATCGCGTCTTCACTTCGACGAAGACCAGCATGCCGCCCTCCCACGCCACCAGGTCGATTTCTCCGGCTCCCGAGCGGGCCACGTAATTGCGCGCCACCACCGTGCAGCCGTGCCGGCGTAGATAGCGGTACGCCATGTCTTCGCCCAAACGCCCATGGTTGTCCGCCAGTGTGCGCCGACGCAGCCGGTCCGCTGCGCGGTAGATCCAGCCGATCACTCGATCACTTCGAATTCGAACTCCATCGCCTTACCCCGCACCACGTAGCACAAGTAGTATTCCCAAAAGCGCCGGTAGCGCGGGAAACGGTTGACCAGGAACTCGAACCCGAGCCACCTCCATAGAGCCAGTAGCTTCACCCGCACCGAAATCTCACGAAATCGCACCGCGGAATAGTAGCCGAAGCCGCCGTGATTCTCGCCGAAATAGCGGAAGCTGAAACTGTTGAGGTGACTCTTGTGGGTGGGATCGCAGAAGGAGCTGAAATCGGTGTAGTGCGGCGTTTCGACGCGCACTGTCCCGCCCGGCCGCACCAGGCGGTGGAACTCCTCCATGGTCCGCATGACGTCCGCCACGTGCTCGATCACGTGGATGGCGGTGAGCCGGTCGAACGAGCCCGAGGCGAACGGGTAGGGGAAGCGGTCCAGATCGACAATCACGTCGGCGCGGCTGGCCGGGTTGCGGTCGATCCCGATCGCACCCGGCTGCTTGTGGATCCCGCAACCCACGTCGAGAATCCTCATCGGTTGTCCGGGCGCCGCTTTATTCGGGCTCTGTTGCCACCGTCAGGCACTCTTCCAGTGTCTCAAGAGCGAAGGCGCATTGCTCGCGCGTTATGACCAGGGGAGGGCACAGCCGTATGCTATTGTCGCCCGCGCCCAGCACCAGCAGGCCGCGCTCGAACGCCATCCGCACCACACGGTCGCGCAGTTCCGGCGCCTTCTCGCGCGTTTCCCGATCGCGCACCAGTTCGATGCCGATCATCAGCCCCAGCCCACGCACTTCACCCACCTGGGCGAAGCGCGGCGGCCACTCGCGCATGTGGTCCATCAGGAAAGCGCCCATGCGCGCCGCATTGTCGATCAACTCTTCTTCAAGCAGCGCGATGGTCACCAATGCGGCCGCGCAGGCCACCGGGTTGCCGCCGAAGGTGGAAGCGTGCGCTCCCGGCGGCCACGTCATGAGGTCCGCGCGCGCCACGGTAGCCCCCAGCGGCAGGCCGCTGGCGATGCCCTTTGCCACCGCCAGAATATCGGGCACAGCGTCAAAATGATCCGCCGCCCACATCCGGCCGGTGCGGCCCATCCCGCTTTGCACCTCGTCGAAAACCAGCAAGATTCCGTGCTGGTTGGCCACTCGCGCGAGGTCGTCGAAGAAAATCCGCGGCGGCACGATGTAGCCGCCTTCGCCCTGCACCGGTTCCACCACGATGGCCGCGGTTTCCTCCGGCGGCGCCACGGTCTTCAGGATGGTGTTTTCGATGAACCCGACGCACTCGACCCCGCAGCTCTCCGGTTTTTGCCCGAACGGGCAGCGGTAGCAATTGGGGTACGGCGCGTGGACCACGCCCGGGATCAGCGGCCCGAATCCCGCGCGCTGAGCCGCCTTGCGCGCGGTGAGCGAAAGCGCGCCGAGCGTGCGGCCGTGGAAGCTGCCGTAGAACGCTATGATTTTGTCGCGTTTGGTCGCCCAGCGCGCCAGCTTGATCGCGCCCTCGATGGCCTCCGCGCCCGAATTGCCGAACGACACGCGCCGCGCCAGATCGCCGGGCGCGATCTCCGCCAACTTCTCCGCCAGCGCCACCATTTCTTCGTAATAGAAATCCGTGCCCGACATATGCATCAGCCGGCCGGCCTGTTCCTGCACCGCCTTGACGACGCGCGGATGGCAGTGACCGGTGGCCACCACTGCGATGCCGGCATTGAAATCCAGAAACCGGTTCCCGTCCACGTCCTCCACGAGTGCGCCTTCGCCGCGCTCCGCCACCAGCGGATATGCACGCGTGTAGGATGGCGACATCACCCGCTGATCGCGCTCGATTACAGCGCGCGCACGGACCCCCGGCAGCGGGCCGTTGATACTCGGAAGATCCGGACGCACCCGATCCAAGATCGCGCCCATAACTTGCCTCCTGATCGAATTGTTCGTAGGTTTGCTAGGTTGCGCGTCTCAAGAAGCAAGGCGCGCGCCGCGGGGCGGGCAAGGTGCTAGTCGGAACCGAACAGTCCCGGCCGGGATGTGGAAGGCGTGCACCCCATGCAACCATTCTACCCCGGTGAAGCTATCCTGAAGCAGGGAGTTCAAATCTGGCGTTCGGGCGAGGCGAGCGTAGCCATGTTCGGAACCAACGAGCAAGATCCGTACAACCTGCGGCGTTTTGTGGACGCCCAGGATTCCGTCTTCGCGCAGGTATGCTCGGAACTGCGCGCAGGCCGAAAAAGGGAGCACTGGATGTGGTTCGTATTCCCGCAGATGCAAGGTCTCGGCTACAGTCCGCTCGCGCAGAAGTTCGCGATCACTTCGTTGGAGGAAGCCAAGGCATATCTGGACCATTCGATTCTCGGGGCTCGACTCAGGGAGTGTTGCCGGCTGGTGAACCAGGTCGAGGGCCGCTCCATCGAGGAGATCTTCGGGTATCCCGATGACATGAAGTTTCGATCCTCGATGACTCTGTTCGCCCATGCCACGTCCGACAACCGGATCTTCAGTGACGCGTTGGAAAAGTACTGCAACGGCGAGTTTGATCCGTTGACGCTGGAGCGGTTGTGATGTCGGGGGAGCGTAGCCCGTCCTCAGATTAGTGATTGCAATAATATCATTGACCTATGGCGAGCATCACGATACGGCGCCTGGACGACAGGGTCAAGGCGAAGCTGCGTTTGCGCGCGGCTAGCCATGGCGCGTCCCTGGAAGAGGAGGCGCGCGAGATCCTGAAAAGCGGACTGACTGCGAAGCGCGTTCCCCGCCTCAATCTCGCGGAATCGATCCGGCGGCACATCGAACCTCTCGGCGGCGTGGAACTCGCGATCCCGCCACGCGGCCAGTAAGGCCGGGTGATCCCACGACGTTCGTTCGTCTCCGGTAAGGAAAGACACAGCGTACGCAGCCTTTCCAACACTCCTCCGCCTGTCGGAATCAACCTCGAATCCTTAGCTCCTCTCGTGAACCGAGTCATCCAACGGCAGACATCGTAAGTGGCCGGGCCGGATGAGGCTTCGGGACGCTGTTGATCGTCTTAAGAATGCGCGAGACGATCTGGTAGGGATCGCCTTCGGAGTTCGGGCGGCGATCTTCCAGGTAGCCCTTGTAACCGTTCTTAACGAAGTTAACAGGCATGCGGATCGATGCGCCACGATCGGAAAGACCATAGCTGAACTTATCAATGGCCTGTGTCTCGTGCAGACCGGTGAGACGCAGATGGTTATCCGGGCCATACACGGCGATGTGCTCGGCGACGTTATCGGAGAACGCCTTCATGAGGGCTTCAAAGTACTCCTTGCCGCCTGTTTCGCGGAGGTACTTAAACGAGAAGTTGCAGTGCATGCCGGATCCGTTCCAGTCGCCCTTGATGGGTTTGCAATGCAACTCAACATCCACCCCGTATTTCTCGCAGAGACGCATCAGAAAGTAGCGGGCGGTCCAAGTGTCATCCGCGGCTTTGGTTGAGCCTTTGGCGAAGATCTGGAATTCCCACTGACCTTTAGCGACTTCGGCGTTGATGCCTTCATGATTGATACCGGCAGTAAGACAGAGGTCCCAGTGTTCTTCGACGATTTGACGGGCCAGGGTGCCCATGTGCTTGTAGCCGACGCCGCAGTAGTATGGGCCTTGTGGAGTACTCGGGTAACCGTTTTCCGGAAAGCCGAGAGGCCGCCCGTCTTGAAAGAGGAAGTATTCCTGCTCAAGACCAATCCACAAGTCGGGGTCGTTCTCAATCGTGGCGCGAGCGTTGGTGGAATGCGGAGTACCGTCAGGGTGCAGGACTTCACTAAGAACTATATAAGCGTCCTTGCGGCCCCCGTCAGGATACAGAGCCACGGGTTTTAGCACACAGTCAGAGCTCCTACCCTCGGCCTGCATGGTGGAGCTGCCGTCAAAACCCCACGTGGGCAGATCGGCAAGAGTGGGTGGACGCTCAAATGCCTTGAGCAGGCTTTTGCCGCGCAGGTTTGGAACGGGTTTCTTGCCGTCCAGCCAAATGTATTCAAGTTTGTATTTTGTCATGGTATTCGGATGATCGGCGGTGTCGGACGCCGAGGCTCTTGCGGCGCAGCAATCCTCGACAGCGAAGCACCGTCAGATTCCCCTCTTCAGGCTCCTCTCTTCAAGTTCCCTCAAGACTCGCTAATAGAGCCCCGTATTTGGTTGAGTATGGACGATGCGGTGCCGTTTCGGCAAGCGTTTCGAGGCCAACTTCCGATACTTTCTTTTTATGGAGCTCATGTGTCAGGCTGATATGGCCCGTGAAAGCGGGTAGGCGTTACGCGCAGCGGGCCGCCCTGAGATTCAGCGATGGTCGCTGAGCGAGCAGCTCGGATTCTTTCGAAGATGCTCGAAGTGTGCCGCCATTCCGTCAATAGACCGTTTGTGCGCCCTCACGGGCTTGCGGCATTCGATGCAGCGCTTGTTCCGCGGCCTCAGGGCTACAGCCTCGTCAATCGGAATCTGCTTCCACCCGCCTGGGCACCGCACTTCGCATATAGTACTCATGGGCATTTGAAGATAATAAGCCCGTCCCGCAAGAATGTAAACTCTCGACTGGCCGCGGCTAGGGCGCAAGGGCCAGACCCGTTTCCATCCTTCGCCCGTCCGCGCTACCCCACTTCTCCCGGAAACACTCGCGCGAAGATTTTATCTACGTTGCGTAACTGGCGGTCTAGGGAGAAAGACTCGGCTATCTGGTCGGAGGTGAGGACGGCGCGGATCTCGGGGTCGGATTCAATCGCGGCGCGGAAATCCGACTCTTCTTCCCAGGCGCGCATGGCGTAGGCTTGCACTGTTTTGTAAGCCTGCTCGCGCAGCATGCCGGCGGCGGCGAGATCGAGCAGAAGCTGGCCGGAGAACACCAGGCCGCGAGTTAGTTCCAGGTTGCGCCGCATGCGGTCCGGATAGACCAGCAGCTTGTCCACCAGGTTCACCGTCTTATCGAGGAGATAGTCGGCGAGGATGCAGGAATCCGGCAGGATCACGCGCTCGACCGAGGAATGCGAAATGTCGCGTTCGTGCCACAGGCCGACGTCCTCGAAGGCCGCCTGCACGTTGGCGCGCACCACTCGCGCCAGGCCGCAGATCTGCTCGCAGGTGACCGGGTTGCGCTTGTGCGGCATGGCCGAACTGCCCTTCTGGCCGCGCGAAAAGCATTCTTCCGCCTCGCGCACTTCGGTGCGCTGTAAGTGGCGCACTTCGAGCGCGATCTTCTCGCAGAGTGCGGTCGCCAGCGCCAGGGCGGCGACAAAGGCTGCGTGCCGGTCGCGCTGGATCACCTGCGAAGTCACCGGCGCGGCGGCGAGGCCGAGCCGCGCGCAGATCCGCTCTTCCACTTCCGGGCCGATGTGGGCGAAGGTGCCGACGGCGCCCGAAGTCTTGCCGACCCGCAGATCCTCGGCCGCGGCGGCCAGGCGTTTCAGATTGCGCCCGGCTTCTTCGTGCCAGATGGCCAGCTTGAGGCCAAACGCGATCGGCTCGGCGTGCACCCCGTGCGTGCGGCCCACCTGCACGGTGTGGCGGAATTCGAGCGCCCGCCGTTTCAGGACCAGCCGCAGCGCTTCCAGATCGGCCTGGAGGATGGCCGCCGACTGCACCAGCAGCAGCGCCTGCGCCGTATCCACCACGTCGTTCGAGGTCAGCCCGTAGTGCAGCCAGCGCGAAGCTTCCGCGTGCCCGGCCTGCTTCATGCTCTCCGCCACCGCTGTGGTGAAGGCGATCACGTCGTGCTTCACTTCGCGCTCGATTTCGAGAATGCGGGCCACCTCGAAACCGGCGTGCGCGCGCAGCAGGCGCGCCGCCTCGGGCGGGACAGTGCCCAACTCCGCCAGCGCCTCGGCGGCCGCCAGTTCCACCTCCAGCCACTGCTGAAACTTGTTCTGCTCACTCCAGATCCGGCCCATCGCGGGCCGCGTGTAGCGCGCAATCATGTCGTCCCAGTGCTCCCGTCCAGTAGTGGCAGGACAGGCGATCGGTTTCTGTCGCCTTCCGTCCGCTTGCCAATGAGAGGCCACGAAAACGATGGCCTGTCCCACCAACTCCTAAAACCGATAAACTTCCGACGGCTGGTGCTGCGACGCAATTTCCAGACGCGCTCCAATGCCGCGGGCCTCGAGCGCCTGTTGGCCCACTATGCGCACAATCTCCGGATGATTGTTCTGCTGGCTCAGATGGCCCAGCACCAAGTGGGCGGTCGCGGCGTCCAGGTCGTGCTCCAGGAAGTCCGACATGCTCAGGTTCGAAAGATGCCCCACACGGCTCATCACCCGCTGTTTCACGCTCCACGGATATGGCCCGACCTTCAGCATGTCGAGATCGTGATTGGCCTCGAGCAGCAGCAGGTCGGTGCGCCGCAAATGAAACTTGACCGATTCGGGAACGTAGCCGAGGTCGGTAGCCACGCCGATCCGGACGCCCTCGGCGGTGAAGGCGAAGCCCACCGGATCCACGGCGTCGTGCGGGATGCCGAAGCTCTCCACTTCCACGTCGCCGATCGAAAAAGCGGCGCCGGCCTGAAATGTTTCGAGGCGCGCCGGCGGCGTTTCGCCCCAGTCGATCGAGGGTGCGGTGAGCCGCGTCATGTAAATCACCGCGCGGACGCCGCGATTGCGCGCCAGCACCGGCAGCCCGGCCACGTGGTCGGAGTGCTCATGGGTGATCAGGATGGCGTCGATTTCCGAAAGCTGCTCGCCGACCGTGGCCAGCCGCCGCCCCAGCTCGCGCATGCTCAGCCCGGCGTCCAGCAGGATGCGCGTTCTCCCGGTCGATATCAGCGTGGCGTTGCCCGAGCTGCCACTCGCCAGCACGCAGAATTGGACCGTGTCGCGCCTCCCCGATCTTCAGAATACACCGAAACCGGCCAAAACAGGATGGAAAGAAAATGTTTTGTGGCAACGGGTACGCTTTTGGCCGCCCTAGCCGGTCACGACAGCCGCCATATCGCCGGCTGCCAGCGCCTGTCCCGGCGCGGCATAGAGCGAGCGCACGTACGCCAGGGCGATGGCACAACCCTGCGCCGGGGAGTAGACCGAAGAGGTGATCTCGCCGGCCTCGGCGCCGTCCGCGGTGAGCCTGGCGCCCGCGGCCGCTGGCGCGGCGGAATCGAGGCGGAGCTGCACCAGCTTGCGATTGACGTGCCCCTGCGCGCGGATGCGCTCCACGATCTCCTGGCCAATGTAGCATCCCTTGCTGAAACTCACCGCGTGCATCTGCCCGGTTTCCTGCGGCAGCGAAGTGTCGCGGATGTCCTCGCCATAGCGCGGCCGGCCGTTTTCCAGGCGCACCAGGCGGGCATCTTCCCCAGTGGCCGGTTGGGCGCCGGCTGCGACGAACCGGTGGATGATTTCATCCGCGGCGCCGGCCGCGGCGTAGACGCGAAAGCCGGGCTGGCCGGTCAGGCTGATGCGCGCGATCGTGATATCCCCGGCATCCCGCCAACGCAGATGCCGGTAATCGTCGCTGGGGGCCGCGCCGCCGGCCTTCTCCAGCACCAGCGCCGATTCGGGACCTTCGAGCGCAATGGCGCAAGTGGCCGCCGTCACGTCTTCCAACTCCACCTGGTCGGCGACGATGTAGCGCCGGATATGCTGCGCGATTTTCTCCCGCAGCTCGGGTTCGGTGTCGAGAAGAATACGATCGTCGAAAGCCAGCAGGGTCAGGTCCGCCTGGATGCGCCCCTGCGGGCTGAGCAGAAACGCGTAGCAGCCGCTACCAGCGGCGAGTTTCTTGACTTCGTTCGAGGTCAGGTTGTGCAGCAGCCGCGCGCGGTCGCGCCCGCGAACCGCAATCCGCCCGCGCACGCTCAAATCCATCCACGCGGCGCCGCGCCGCAAAGCTTCGTAACCCTGGTTCATACTTTAGAAGATGCGGTGCAGATAGGCTGCGATGCCAATCACGATCAGCGAAGAAATCGCTCCGCCCGCCATCAGCCGGACGCGCCGCGGGTGGCGCGGCTGCGTAATCAAGACCGCGACGGCGAAGATGTGCGCCACCAGCAGCAGTTTCACGCCCAGCACGATGTGGTATCTCAGGGTATGTCCCGGATTGCCCAATAGGTTATAGATGCCCGAGATCACCAGACACGAGATCGACAGCATCGCCAGCGGCCGGAACGCCGCCGCCGTCCTTCTGGCCAACTCCGCGCGGGCTTCCGGATCGAGCGCCGCCGCCGCGCCCGCCGCGATCCAGCCGTAAATCATCCCGCCGCTCAGGCACGCCACCGAAGCGATATGCAGCCAGCGCATCAGCAAGCTCAATTTCTCAACCATAGCCTGAGTATACAATCGGTTTGTATGATCCACGAGATCCTTCCGGTGGGGATGCTGCAATGTAACTGCTCCATCTTCGGCGACGAACAGACCCGCGAAGCCATGGTGATCGATCCGGGCGACGACGTCAGCCAGATCCTCGAGGTGCTGGCTAAGCACGCCTTGAAAGTGAAAGCTATCGTAATCACCCACGCGCACATCGACCATATCGGCGGCGCGCACGAGCTCAAGCGGATCACCCAAGCGCCGGTTTATATGAATCTGAACGATGCCGGCCTGCAGGCGATGCTGGCTACCCAGGCGCTGTGGCTGGGTGTGCCCACGCCGGAGCGCGTGGAAATCGACGCGCCCCTCAACGATGGCGCCACGCTCGAACTCGGCAAGACCGAGTTTCAGGTGCTGCACACGCCCGGCCACACGCAGGGCAGCATCAGCCTCTGGATTCCCTCGGAGCGAAAGCTGGTGGCCGGCGACACGCTGTTCCTCGGCAGCATCGGCCGCACCGATTTGCCGGGCGGCGATGGGCGCCAGATCCTGCGGTCGATTCACCAGAAGCTGCTGCCGCTGCCCGAGGAGACCACCGTCATCCCCGGCCACGGCGATATCACTACCATCGGCCAGGAAAAGCAGTTCAACCCTTTCTTGCAGGAGTAGGGCTTATTGCGCTTCTTGCAGGAGTAGGGCTTATTGCGCGGGCAGGCTCGCGGCCAGCAGAAATACCAGCGGGGCATTCCAGTTGATGGCCGTTTCGTTGGTGGAGTACGAGCCCTCGTCATCCACGTACATTTTGGCCGGTGGCAAGTCGGCCGGCAACTTCCTCGCAGCGGCATCCCCGCGCCCCGGATTGGGGCCGCCGGAGAGTAGGCCGGGCCACGCCCCGAGGTTCTTATCGGCGGCGCTAGGACGGTGGTGCGGATGGCGGTAGGGGTTCTCGCCCACCCGCGTCACGAAGGACAACGAGAAGGTGTTGCGGCCCAGCAGGTAGTGCAAGTTCTCGAGCGCCGCGTGCCGGTAACGCGAATCGGGGTGAAACGCGTTCGCCACCACCAACTGCATTCCGTAGTTGGCCACGTTGCCGTTGGAACCCCAGTCGTAATCGATCCTGGCGAGGCTGACGCGGTATCCGTTGGCGCCGGTGCGCTCCACAATCTGGTCGGCGGCCGCCAGCGATTCCTGCCGGATGGCGCCGATAGCCGCGGCGTTCTTCCCGCCGCCCAGCACGTACGTCCACTGCGCCAGGTTTGAAACGTTGGCCCACCACTGCGGCCTGGTTGCGGCCGGGTGGAACTCGGCGTAATGCGCCAGGAAGTAGTTTTCATAGGGCGCTTCGCCGGTGGTGCGCCAGAGTTCGGCGGCGGCCCACAACCGCTCGTCGGCGCAATTCGCGTCGTCGTAGACTCCGGTGCCGATGCCGGGCGGATTGCGAAAGGTCACGTCAGGATGCTTCTCGACCCAGCCCCAGGCCTTGCGCGCGGCCGCCAGGCAGCGGTCCGCGTAGGCGCGGTCGAAGGGCCGAAAGGCGCGCGCCGCAATCGCCATCACAGCGGCGAAATCGGCCGTAGCGCAGGAAGTCTTATAAGGCTCCCGGCCGGTGCCGATCACATAGCTCACCAGCGTGTCCTTTTCCGGCATGATGAAGCCGCAGAAGCGGTCGCTGGTCTGCTTGGGCCACACGCCGCCATCTTCATCCTGCATGGAGAGCATCCACTCCAGGTTCCATTTGATCTCGCTCAAGATGTCGGGAGTGCCGTTGCCGGATTCTGGAATGTCGAGTTTGGTTGGGCTCACCCGCGCGCCAAACATCTCCCAGGTCCACAGCAGCGTGCCGGTGGAGATGCTGGAGTTGACCACGTAGCGGCCGTAGTCGCCCGCGTCGTGCCAGCCGGCGTGCGAAATGCGCGGGCCGGTCTTGCCGGAGGAGGCGTGCCAGGCTCCCTCCAGATGACACGCGTCATGACGGAAGCCGGGGAACTCTGGGCCCAGATCCACCGCGGTTCCGCAGCGCTGCCCGTAGTAAGATCGCATGGCGAGGTAGTAGGTGCGCCGGTAGACGTCGGCGCCGATCGAGAAATTCCAGCTCCGTCCCACGCCGGGCACTTCCAGATAATAGCGGCCGGATTCCTCGAGCTTGCTGAAATCGGCAATCTGCACGTCGTCGCCCGAGTCGGCGTCGGGCTGGGTGGCGCTGAGTTGGCCGCGCAGCGCGACGGCGTCGCCGGCGGAACGGCGCACCAGGAATTCCGCAGCGGGTTTCTGCGCGGCCACTATCGCAATCTTGGGAGCGGCCGGCAGGTAACCGACCTGATCGACCTTGATTTCGAGCGAAGCCTCGGCGGCAAACGCGGCCGAGCACGCCAGCAACAACATAGAGATCTTCATGGCGGGTACCAACGGATTACGGTATCACCTAACGGGTGGGGCATGTTTAGCCCTGTGTTTTCCCGAGCCAGCGCCGCTGCCCGGATTTATTTCAACCATTTTCTGCCGATTTCTGCCGATTATTGCGCGAGCGGCTTGCTCTCACTCACCCGATTGACGTATTGTTCTTGTCTTGCGGCGAAAGTTTCAAATTAGTGGCATCGTGCAGGGCGTGGGCTTCCGGCCCTGGGTGTACCAACTCGCGCAGCGGCACCGGCTTGGCGGGCACATTTTCAACTCCACGCTGGGCGTCACCATCGAAGTGGAAGGCCCGGCAGAGGCGCTCGACGCGTTCGAGGCCGAGTTGCGCAGCCAGGCTCCGCCTTTGGCCGAGCTCGACCAAATCCGCGTCGAACACCTCGAACCGATTGGCTATCAAGCGTTTACGATCCACGACTCGCAGGATGTTGCGGGCCAGTTCGTGCTCGTTCCACCGGACATCGCCACCTGCCCGGACTGCCTGGCCGATCTGCGCGACCCCGCCAATCGCCGCTATCGCTACCCGTTCACCAATTGCACCAACTGCGGACCGCGCTACACCATCATCCAGGAGATTCCGTACGACCGGCCCCACACCACCATGTCCGAGTTCCGCCAGTGCGCGGCCTGCGAACGCGAATATCACGATCCGGGCGACCGGCGATTCCATGCCCAGCCGAACGCCTGTCCCGATTGCGGCCCCTGGGTGGAATTGTGGGACCGGGAGCGGGCGCTCGCCCAGCGCGCCGAGGCCATCGACCGGACACGCAGGCTGCTGAAAGACGGAGCCATCCTCGCCATCAAAGGCCTGGGCGGTTTTCACCTGGCCTGCGACGCCGCTCATGACGCCGCCCTGCGCCGGTTGCGCCAGCGTAAGCTTCGCTCCGGGAAGCCGTTTGCGCTGATGGCCGCCAGCCTGGAGAAGATTGCGGAATTCTGCGAACTGGGGCCGGAAGAGCGCGCCGCGTTGAGCGGAACCCGCCGGCCCATCGTGTTACTAGCGCGCCGTCCGGGAAGCCGGATCTCCGCCGAGGTGGCGCCGGACGTCCCGTTACTGGGTGTGATGCTGCCCTACACGCCGTTGCATCACCTGCTCTTCGAGGGAGGCGAGTTCGATGCGCTGGTGATGACTTCCGCCAACACAGCCGAGGAGCCCATCGCGTATCGTAACCAGGAAGTGGCGGAGCGGTTGCATTCGCTGGCCGACTTTTTTCTGCTGCACAACCGCGCCATCCAAACCCGCGTGGACGATTCCGTGGTGCGCATCTTCGAAGGCCGGGAACGCCTGCTGCGGCGTTCGCGCGGTTACGCGCCGCGCCCGATCGAGCTTGGATTTCCGGCGCAGGAAGTCCTCGCCTGCGGCGGCGAACTCAAGAACACCTTCTGCCTGACCAAGCAACACTACGCCATCCTCAGCCAGCACACCGGTGACCTCGAAAACCTGGAGACGCTGGAGTTTTTCGAGGAAACGCTCGCGCACATGCAGCGTTTTTTTCGCGTGACGCCGCGCGCCGTGGCCCACGATCTGCACCCGCAGTACATGACCACTCGCCTGGCTCTGGCGATGCCCGGCATCGAAAAGATCGGCGTGCAACACCACCACGCGCACATCGCGGCCTGCATGGCCGAAAACGGATTGCGCGAGAAGGTGATTGGCGTGGCTCTCGATGGAACCGGGTACGGAACCGACGGGCTGATCTGGGGCGGCGAGTTTCTGATCTGCGACTACGGGGGCTTCGAACGGCGCTTTCACTTCCGCTACGTGCCACTGCCCGGCGGCGACACCGCCATCCGGCAGCCCTGGCGCTCCGCGTTGAGTTACCTGGCGGATGCGGAATTGGCCGGCGCGCCGGCGCTGGAGGCGGTTCCCGAGGCCCACCGCCGGGTGGTGGAAGCCATGCTCGCGGGCCGCGTCAACACCGTGGATACCTCGTCCTGCGGGCGGCTGTTCGATGCGGTTTCGGCGATTTTGGGAATCCGGCTGGAAACCACTTACGAAGGGCAGGCAGCCATCGAACTGGAAGCCCTTGCCGCCCCGGGTATCGCCGACCACTACCCATTCTCGATCGACGCCGGCACCATCGACTTCCGCGAAACCATTCGTGCGATTGTGCGGGATGAAAGTCCGCGGAAGGTTCGCTCGGCCCGCTTTCACAACACCGTAAGTGCCGCTATTGCAGAGACTTGCCGACGGATGCGCCAACAGGACGGGCTTTCCCGCGTGTGTCTGTCGGGCGGCACGTTCCAGAACGTCTATCTGCTGAGCCACACCGCGCAACTGCTACGCGTGGCCGGTTTTCAAGTATTTATGCACTCGACGGTCCCGCCCAACGATGGGGGACTTTCCCTGGGCCAGGCCGTGATCGCCAGCAGCCGGGCAGGCTAGACAGGTTGCTGAAGAGTCTGAAAAACCATCTTGCTTGGGGCTACTGATGAACACGGATAAGCCAATTCTTTTCAATCTGTGTTCGTCGGTGTTTATGTGTGGCCGTCAGGTTCTGGGGTTTTTTCCGGCACGCAAAGAAGGCTGCCGAAAGCGTCGATTTGCTCGCCCAAGAGCGCTCTATTCCCGTAGCGGGCGTCGGACGGCCCTTTCATTCGGTAATTTAGTACCTTATACTCTTAAATGGACAAAACTCCGGAAGCCAAGGAGGGCTGCCGTGAAGATTCTCAGGCTTCGCAAGGAGAAGCTCGATCTCTTTGCCTCCGTCGTCCAGCAGTTCGGCGAGCTTCATGCGCCCGTCGAGCAGGACGGCAAATACGTCTTCAAACGATTAACCCGGTGGGCGGAAGCCCGCCTCGACTATGACCGCACCATCCTGCCTCCCAAGAAGTACTTTCTTCCACCGAGGGAAACCCTGTTCCGCTACCGGCCGGGCGAGGGGTTCCTGCCCAGCACCGACGGTCTGAATCAGCGGATCATCCTGTTCGGCCTGCATGCCTGCGACGTCTATTCCCTGAACATCCTGGATCGCGTCTTCGCCGGAAAATATAACGATCCGTATTACCAGGCGCGGCGGAGAAACATCGCCATCATCGGTATCGACTGCACTCCGGACAAGCAGTGTTTCTGCCGCTCCATGCGGGCGGATTTCGTCGACCACGGTTTCGATCTTTTCTTCTACGACACCGGGGCCTATTACCAGGCGCTGGTGGGCACTGCCTTGGGCGACGACATGGTGCTGGCCACCGGCAACCTGTTCGAGGCGGTGGATGCGGCCGACATCGACGAATATAAACGGCGCTCGTGGAACAAACGGCGGGCGTTTCAGCTCGACGTCGAGATTCGCGACCTACCCGAGATCTTCGAGATGGAATACCAGAGCGAGATCTGGGAGGAACTGGGCGCCAAGTGCCTGTCGTGCGGCAGTTGCAGCATGGTTTGCCCCACCTGCTACTGCTACGACGTCAGCGACGATGTGGAACTGGGCTCGCGCGCCGGGAAACGGACGCGCTCCTGGGATTCCTGCCTGTTCGCGGACCATGCGTTGGTGGCCAGCGGCGAGAACTTCCGCGGCCCGCGCGCCAGCCGCATCAAGTTCCGTTTCTACCACAAGCAGCGCGGCTTCGTGGCCGAGTACGGGCGGCCAAGCTGCGTAGGCTGCGGGCGCTGTGCCACGGCCTGCCCGGTCGCCATCGACGTAGTGCAGGTGATCGACCGCCTGCGGAGGGTGCAAGATGTTGCTAGCCGATGACGTCGCAACCTACCATCCCATCGTGAGCGGCAATCCCTATCAGCCGCACATGGCGCGCATCGTGCGCATTTACAAGATGGTGGACAATAACCACCTCTTCACGCTGCGATTCCTCGAAGACAACCTGGCCCACACCTTCCGGCATCAGCCCGGCCAGTTCATCATGCTGAGCGTGCCGGGCGCCGGCGAGATCCCCATCTCGATTTCCTCTTCTCCCTCGCGACCCGAGGTCCTGGAACTCTGCGTCCGGCGCGTGGGACGCGTCACTCAGGCCCTCTACCGGTTGCACACCAACGATGTGGTGGGAGTGCGCGGCCCCTACGGCAACGGCTACCCCATCCCGGAGATGCAGGGCAACGACCTGTTGCTGGCGGCCGGCGGGCTGGGCATGGCGCCCTTGCGGTCGCTCCTGTGGTTCGCCCTCGACCACCGCGACAAATTCAACAACATCATCCTGATGTACGGGACCAAGCGGCCGGAGGATATGTTGTTCCGCGAGGAACTGCTGGCCCTGGTGGATCGCACGGATATGAATTGCCTGCTCACCGTGGACGCCGATCCCTCGGGAAGCTGGAAGAACCACATCGGCCTGCTGCCCACCCTCTTCGACTATGCCAAGATCGAGCCGCTCCACACCTATGCCAGCGTGTGCGGCCCGCCGGTGGTCTACAAGTTCATTCTGCAGCGCCTGCTCGAACTCGGCTTTCCCAAGAACCGGATTCTGATGTCGCTCGAACGCCGCATGAAGTGCGGCATCGGCAAGTGCGGCCACTGCAGCATCGGGTACAAATATACCTGTCTGCAGGGCCCCATTTTCACCTACTGGGATGCAATCAACCTGCCGGAGATGATCTGATGACCAAGCCTACTGTGGGAATATTCGGGCTCACCGGTTGCGCGGGCGACCAACTGGTGATTCTGAACTGCGAAGACCGCCTGCTGGACCTGGCCGCCCTGATCGATATCCGCGAGTTTCTCATGGCGTCCTCGGAAAACGATACCGCCTGCACCCTAGACGTCGCCCTGGTGGAGGGCGCGGTGGTGAGCCAGCGTGACGCCGACCGGCTGCGCGTGGTTCGCCAGCGGGCCAAAACCCTGGTGGCGCTGGGAACCTGCGCCGTATGGGGCGGAGTGGCGGCCATGGACCGCGGCGCCGACCGCCGGAAACTCCTCGAAGAAGTGTACGGCGAGGCCGGGCTGAGCTACGATTCGCAGCCCGCGCAAGCGCTGCACGAAGTGGTCAAAGTGGATCTCAACATCACCGGCTGCCCCATCGAAAAGGACCATTTCCTGGCGGCCATCGCCAATCTGCTGAATGGAGACGCCCCGGTCTATCCCGGCTATCCGGTTTGCACCGAGTGCCGTATGCAGGAGAATAACTGCCTGTTAATGGAGCGCGGAGAACTTTGTTGCGGGCCGATCACCGCCGCCGGCTGCAAGGCGCGTTGCCCGGATCTGCGGGTGCCGTGCGTAGGTTGCCGCGGACCGGTGAGCGACTCGAACGCGTCATCGCTGACCACGATGCTGGCGGAGAAGGGCTTTGACCGGCAGTCGATCGCCAGCCGCTTGCGGACCTTCGCACCCCAGGGAGTTGCGCAATGAGCAAAATCGTCATCGACCATCTGGCCCGCGTGGAGGGCCACGGCGGCATCACCGTGGAAGTGGAAGGCGACACGGTGGGCCAGGTGCACTTCGACGTTTTCGAAGGCGCGCGGCTGCTCGAACCGCTGGTTCGCGGGAAACGTTTCGACGAAGTGGCGCCGGTGCTGTCGCGGATCTGCGCGATCTGCTCGGTGGCGCACACGCTGACCTCGTTGAAGGCCACCGAGAACGCGTTTGCGGTGCGCGTCAGTCCGCAAACGGAACTGCTCCGCGAGCTGCTGTTTCGCGGCGAGAGCATTGAAAGCCACGCGCTGCACCTCTTCCTGCTGGCGGTGCCAGACTACCTGAATTATCCCAGCGCCATCGCGCTCTCCGCCGACAAGCCGGCCGTGGTCCTGCTCGGCCTGCGTCTCAAGAAACTCGGCAACCTGATCCAGGAGACCATCGGCGGGCGCGCCATCCATCCCGTCAACGCCGTGCCGGGCGGGTTTGGCAAAGCGCCGGTGATCGAGCAGTTGATCGAGCTGCGCAGCGCGCTGATGCAGGGCGTGACCGATTCCGACGCCGCCATGGATCTGATGACCACGCTTCCACCGGCGGATTTCTGCCATTGCGATACCGTCTATGCCGCCCTGCGCTCGCCGAGCCTGGACAGTTACTACGCCGGCGACGAAGTGATGGCGGTGTCCGATGGCAGCCGGGCGATCGTCCACGCCAACGATTACAAAACGCTCACCAACGAGCGCGCCATGCCGCACTCCCACGCCAAACACAGCGCCTTCCGCGAGAAGCCCTTCATGGTTGGATCGCTGGCCAGACTGACGGTGAATCCGCGCCGCCTGACCGGCAAGCTGGCGGTAGCCAAGAAGCGGCTCAAATTGCAATTGCCCGCCGACAATCCGATGGACAACAACAAGGCGCAAGCGCTCGAGTTGATCAATGACGTGGAGCGGGCCCTGGAAATCATCGAACAACTCCTGCGGGCGGGCGTCAAGGATGAGCCTCCCGTGCCGGTTCAACCGCGCGCCGCCACCGGGACGGCCATCACGGAAGCTCCGCGCGGGCTGCTGATTCACAGCTACACGTATGACGCGGAAGGCCGGATCACCGCGGCCGACGTCATCACGCCGACCGCGCTGAATGCCGCCAGCATGGAAATGCATTTTCGCAAGGCTGTGGAACAAAGCGCCGAACGCGACGATGCCGCCCTATCGAGAAAGCTGCAAATGATCGCCCGCGCCTACGATCCGTGCGTCTCCTGTTCCGTGCACCTGCTGCGCAGGCAATGAAGCCACTGCTCGTAATCGGCCTCGGCAATCCGCTCATGGGCGATGAAGGAATCGGCTGGCACGTGGCGGAGCGCCTGTCCGCCGACCCCAGACTGCCGGCCGGCGCGGAGGTGGCGTGCGGCGGAACCGATCTGCTGCGCCACGCCGCCCGGATGGAACAGCGCCGCCGCGTGATCGTGGTGGATGCCCTGCGGGACGACGCCGAACCGGGCAGCGTCTGGGCGTGGGAAGAACGTGGGGCAAGTGGGGCAGGGGAGCCAAGCGAGCCCGGTGGGGCAGGCGCTTCCGCCTGCCAACCAGTTCTTTCACCGTTTGCCGGGCTCGACAATCGCCAGGAAAACGCTCACTGCCTTTCCGCCGTCCAGGCGATCCAACTGCTTCGCATGACGGTCGCGGTCCCCATCACACTGCTGGGCATTTCCATACCCATTGCCAGTATGCAGGCCGGTCTTTCGCCTGAGCTCGCCGCCCGCATGCCAGCGATTCTGGACCGTGTGCTCCGCGAGCTCGAGTGAAGCGCATTGGTAAGTCTATCAGTTTGGGTACGAGCCGGCGATCTTCTTCACGAATCCGTGGAAGCGATGGACCCATCCACCACCCTGCGAGTACTTGCCGCCGAGGAACATGAAGGGACACTCGCCCGGAATCACCGAGATCCCATGAGCTTCGCATTCGCCAACCGCCTGCGGGCTGACCGAACCCTTCCCGTGGGTGCGGCACATCCAAATCCGCTTCACGCCGGCCTGGATGCAATCGCCAACCACTTGGTCGGTCACCGCGGGCGAAGTCATCAGCACCACGCCATCGGGGACCGGCTCGATATCCTGCACGCGGGCGAAGCAGCGGCGGCCCTCGATTTCGCCGACGGCGGGGTTGACGGGAACCGCGTCATAGCCGCGCGCGCCGAACTCGCGAAACAGCGCCCGCGAATAATCCTTCGGCTGCCGCGAGACACCCACGAACGCGAGCCGCTTCTGGCTCAGGAAATCCTGGACCCGCTCCATCGAAGCCATTCAATCGGACCCTCCAATCCGATTTTAGGCTGGAGCCTCCGCTCGAAACAAGGGGTGCGCACACCTCGATCGCACGGCTCAGAGTGGACAAACCCACCGAAGCCACTCGGTACCCTTTTCTCCAAAACCACCTTGTCCTCTATATCTATCAATAGGTTGCAGGGGATTACCCCATTCATCACGGTAAGCACGCGCTAGTCCGTCCGGCCCATAGAGAAACCCGGTTGCCGCGCCGATAAGATCTCAGGGAGAGAAACGCCTTTGGAATCGATCGGCTTGATTCAGTCCGCAGACCTTTCGAGCGATCTGGGCCACGCGATGCCCGTGCTGGTAGCCGAGGATAACCCGGTATTCCAGTCCATGCTCAGAAGCATGCTCACCAAGTGGGGGTACGATGTCCGTATCACTCGAGACGGCCAGGAAGCCTGGGAGGCGATGCAAGCTGCCGACGCGCCGCGCCTGGCGGTACTGGATTGGATGATGCCGCACCTGGACGGCGTGGAGGTATGCCGCCGGATCCGTGCTGCGGCGCGCGAGCCTTATGTGTATGTGCTGCTGCTGACCTCCCGCACCGAATCGCAGGACCTGGTGGAAGGGATGGAAGCGGGCGCCGACGACTATCTCACCAAGCCATTCAATACCCAGGAGTTGCGCGTGCGCCTGCGCGCCGGACGCCGCATCCTAGACCTCCAGCAACAACTGATGGAAGCGCGCGAAGCGCTGCGTGTGCAGGCCACCCACGATGGGTTGACCGGCCTTCTCAACCGCGGCCGCGTCCTGGAGATCCTGACTGCGGAAATCGCCCGCTCCGAGCGCGAACGACGGCCGCTGGCGGTGCTGATGGCAGATCTGGATCACTTTAAGCGGATCAACGACACGCACGGCCATCAGGCGGGCGACGCGGTTCTGCGGGAAGCGGCGCGCCGCATGCAGGCCGCCACGCGCCAGTATGACGCTCCCGGACGCTATGGCGGCGAGGAGTTTCTGATCGTGCTGCCCGGCTGCGGCGCGCGCGATGGCTACGCCCAGGCCGAGCGCATCCGCCAGGCCTTCGCCCGCGAGCCATTCTCCGCCGGCGGGAAGAGTTTGGCCGTCACCTGCAGCATCGGCGCCTCCAGTCGCGATGCCTGCGCCGCCGGCGACGCCGAACGCCTGATCCGCGAAGCCGATGTGGCTCTCTACGAAGCCAAGAATCAGGGACGCAACCGCGCCGTGGCGTTTGCTTCCGAGGAGTCATCCATGGAAAGCCTGGGACTGGCGGAGCTTGCCAGATTTTCGGAAGCGTAGTGGCCGGTTGTGGGGCGGTCGGGTGCCCTAGCCCGCAGGCATGAGCGCCGACCCAGGCTGTTCGGAAGGAACCGCTCCTCAGCGCGTCAGGTTGTAAATCAGGCCGAAGGGATCTTTAACGTAGCATCTCGGAAACTCCGGCTCGTCCTTGACGATCTCGCAACCGTTGTTGACGAGGCGCCGTTTGGTTTCTTCGACACTCGCGACTGTAACTTCCAGCACTGGTCCCAGCGCCGGGCCGCGCTCGATGAATAAGTTGATGTGCTCGCCGTGCAGGCCGATCAAGTTCGGCGTTTCGTCGGTGATTGCGAATCCGAGTTGTTCGACGTAGAAGGTGGCCGCGGCCGTCGGACTTTGCGCTTGAATCAGAATATCGCTACCGAAAGTGTTTGCCATTTTCGTTTCCCTCGCAGTTCCCAAGACGCACCCCATGCCCAGGTGTCAAAGGCATCGGGCGTATCGGACAAACATAACAGCAGGAGGGATCGGTCGCAATAGCGGGTTGCAGGACGTCGTCCCGGCGCGGCCCCATTAGCCGCTTACGCTCGGGCGCTCGCCATTTCGGCGCGGGCTTTGACGACGGCGGCGATGAACTGGCGGGCGCGCTCGGTGATGGCGTCGAAGCGGCCCTCTCGGATCAAACTCGCGTCCACCAATTCGCCGCCCACGCCGACCGCGCAAGCGCCGGCTTTGAGGAAATCGCCGATGGTTTCCAGGTTGACGCCGCCGGTTGGAATCATCGCGATCTGCGGGAACGGTCCCTTGAGGGCCTTGATGTACTTGGCCCCGCCGACGTTGCCGCAGGGGAAAATCTTCACCGCGTCGGCGCCGGCTTCCCAGGCGGTCAGCACCTCGGTGGGAGTGAGGGCGCCGGGGAAAACGGGCTTGGAATAGCGTTTGGCCATCTCAATGGTAGCCGGCTTGAGGCTGGGGGAAACGATGAACTCGGCGCCAGCCAATAGGCAGGCGCGCGCCGTTTCCGGGTCGAGCACGGTGCCCGCGCCGAGCAGCAGGTTGCCGCCGAAGCGGCCGGCCAGCTTTTCGAGCACGCGCACCGCGCCGGGCACGGTCATGGTGATTTCGGCGGCGCGTATGCCGCCGTTGGCGATGGCTTCCACGGCCTGGAGCGCGGCCTCCGGAGAAGATGCGCGCACCACCGGAACGATGGCCCCTTCGACGAGGGCCGCCAGAATGTTGGCTGCTGACATAACCTTACACGTTAGCAGATCGGCACGCGTTAACAGATCGGCGCTATGCTATTGGCTTGACGCCGACAGGTAATGCTCAACCGGAGAAACAGCCGCCCCGCGTTTCGGTGGCGGTGGTTTCGCACAACCGCGCGGACCGGCTGCGGAAGTGCCTGGAGTCACTCGAGCGGTCGGAGGGCCGGGAGCGACTGCAACTGATCGTGGTGGAGAACGGCTCGAGGGACGCGAGCGCGCAGGTTGTCGAGGAGTTCCCGAACGTCCAGCTCATCCGTCTGCCCAAGAACTTCGGGCTGACCAAAGGGCTCAACCTGGGGTGGCGGGCGGCGGACGCCGAGTACGTGCTGTTTCTGCACGAGGACACCGAAGTGGAGGCGGGCGCGGTGGCTCGCCTGGCCGACGCCCTGGATGCGGATGCCACCGCCGCCGCGGTATGCCCGCTGCTGGTGGACGGGGATGGCAATCCCGCCCCGCAACTCGGCTCGCTGCCGCCGGACGGGGAATGGCGCATCGCCGAACCGTCCTCGCAGCCGGTCGCCGTCGAGTACCCGCTTGGCGCAGCCCTGATGGCGCGGGTGTTTCTGATCAAGGCCATCCGGCAGATCGACGAACGTTACGGGCAGTTCGGCGGAGATGCCGATCTGGCGGCGCAAATTCTTCGCGCCCGGAAGAAGATCCTGCTGATTCCCGAAGCCCGCGTGTGCCACTACGGCGGCCGGCCGGCGGAGGCGCTGGTGCGAGCCGATTTCCTGCTCGGCCGGGCGGTTTTCGCCGGCAAGTACCTGGGCGCCGTCGCCGGTCTGCGGGCGCGGCTGGCTGCCATTTTCTCTCCGCTGGTGCGATTGCAACTCGCCGAGGTCCGCCATACCCTGGCAGGCCAGAAGATCGACGGCACGCAAGGGTAAGTGCGCTCCAGCCCTCGGCGCTTTCGTCATCTGCTCCAATCCCATAGGTTTACGGGCGTCTGTTTACTTTCGGCAGCTAGCATTCCGTGGCTGGCCGCGGTTAGCATGGACCCATGGAAGCAGCACCGGCAGCACTATGGATTGGACTGCCCGTACTCGCGGCAGTGGCGTCCAGCATATTGGCCTGGTTCGTCATGCAATCGCGGATGGAAGTCAAGCTGGCTGAAGAACGCGAGCGCATCGCCGCCGTCAAGGGCGCCATCGAAGCCGAACGCGAAGCCATGGAAACGCAGTTGCAGACCGCCATGCGCGCAGCGCAGGAACGCGCGCACCGTGAGGCGCTGGACTCGTTTCTGGGAGAGATGAAGGTGGAGCAACGCCACTACACGCGCGAGAACCGCCGGCTGGCCCACCCCCGCAAGAGCCTGGTGCTGCAGGAGCGGATGTATTTCCGCAACATCCCGCTTTCCGACTGGATCGAACACGAAATCACAGTTGAAGACGACGCCGACCTGGAGCGGCTGATCCAGGACATGACCGTGTTCGAGAGGCCCGTGGTCAGCATCGCCAACGGTGCACGCCCGATGAAAGCCCTGGCCTGAAATCCCAACCAGGCACTTGACTCGCCGTTCGCCATTGCCGATCGTCCAGGGCAAGCTGAAGCATGCCCCACCAAATGCTTACGCGGGCTGGAAGGCGGGCACGTCGACCCAGGCTCGGCTATCAGCGCTATTGAGTTCGGCATCCAGGATCTGCAACTGCCTGAGACCGTCGGCGAACTGCGGGTATTGGGGCTCGGCCGAGGGATCGTCAATCGACTGGTAGAAGCGCCGGAAGACCTGCTTGAAGGTGTCGTCGTAGCCTTCGCTGTGGCCGCCGGGTAGATCCGCGTACGGGCGGGCGGCTTCCTTGAGCAGGGACGGATCCTTGACGATGATCTCATTGGGCGTGTTTCGGTGGCCGATCCACAGCTCATCGGGGCGCTCCTGGTTCCAGGCCACGCTGGCCTTGCTGCCGTAGATCTCGATGCTGAGCCCATTTTTGCGGCCGGCCGATACCTGGCTGACGGTGAAGGCGCCGCGCGTGCGATCACCCATGCGAAAAATGACGCCGCCGTAATCCTCCGTGTCGATCGGCACTTCCCGGTAATCTTCCGGGGCCAGCGTCTTTCCGGCGAAGGTCTCGACCGAGCCCTTGGGGCGTTTGCGCGTTTTGTGGAAGGTCTGAATGTCCGCGCACAGCGACGTGATGCGCGCGCCGGTCACGTGCTCGGCCATGTCGCAGAAGTGTGAGCCGATGTCGGCCAGGCAGCGCGAGCGGCCATTGGTCTTCGAGTCCAGGCGCCAGTTCCAATCGGTATCGTAGAGCAGCCAGTCCTGCGAGTAGGTGCCTTGCACCACCAGGATTTCGCCCAGGTCGCCCGCTTCGCGCATGCGGCGCATCTGCTGCACCTGCGGATAAAAGCGGAGATTGTGGAAGGTGCAATTGCGGCGGCCGGTCTGGCGGGCGAGTGAGACCAGTTCGGCGGCCTGCTCGACCGAAGTCGCCAGCGGCTTTTCGCAAATCACGTGCTTGCCGGCCTGCAGCGCATCGCGCACCATCGGGAAGTGCAGGACGTTGGGTGTGCAAACATGGACGGCATCCACTGCCGGATCTTCCAGGATCTTGTGATAGTCGGAGTCGGTCTTGTCGACGTGAAACTCTTCGCCGAGTTGCCTGGCCTTTTCGGCGTTGCTCTCGCCGATAGCGTAAACGTGGACGAAGCCGAGCCGTCGAATGCCTTCCAGGTGGACGCGGCCGACGAAGCCGGTGCCGAATACTGCGGTTCTGAAACGGTGCATGATGGTCTCTAATCTAACGCAATTGCTGTTAGATTGGTAGTTGTGCGGGTGCAAACTCGCGCGGCGGGCGTGCGCAGGGCAGGCGCGGAAACCATGCTGGTCAGGATCCGTTTCGGCAAGGGGTTGCGAGTGGGCAGGTCGCGCCGCAGGAACAAGCGGATGGCGCTGGCGGTATCCGCGTTGTTGACCCCGGCGGCGTTTCTGGCCTCGGTGCTGGCGTTGTGGCGCATCGCAGCGGATCTGAACTTCAGCGCCAAGTTCGCCATCGCCTCCGGCATGTTCTCTCACTGGCAGGTCTGGCTGGTGGTCGCGGTTTTCCTGCAGGTGTGCTCGCGCATGCTGGCGCGCTACGGCAAGCGCGATGAGCGCAACCCGTCGATCACAGCGTGAACGGGTCGCGGTAACTCATCTGATATTCTGGACACTTAGAGATATACCATGGCTCGCTACGCCCGGTACTCGTCCGGCAGCATCTTCATCCATGACTACTTTCCGCCCGGCGTGAAGTGGCTGCTGATCGTCAACACGGTTATTTTCGTGCTGACCTATCTGAGCCCCTTCCAAGTGCAGCAACATATCACGGTGGTGCTGGGGCTTTCGGCCGCCGCGGCGGTGAAGAACCTGTTCGTGTGGCAACTTGTCACCTACATGTTTCTGCATGGGGGTATCCTGCACATCCTGTTCAACCTGCTCACGCTATGGTTTTTCGGTTCGCAGCTCGAACGGGACTGGGGCACGCGCCAGTTCCTGAAGTTTTACTTCTACTGCGGGATTGCGGCAGGCGTGTGCGTGTTAGTGGTCAACATACTGCTGGGCTATTGGGGCACGGTTACGCTGGGAGCCAGCGGCGCGATCTTCGGAGTCCTGGTGGCCTTCGCCGTGATGTATCCGGAGCAAATCGTGCTGCTGATCCTGTTCCCGATCAAGGCCAAGTACCTGGTGATGATCTACGTCGCCGTCGAACTGCTGCTCACCTTCGGGCCAAACACGGGCGTCAGCACCATCGCCCACCTGGGCGGCGCGGCTTTCGGTTTCTTGTATCTGAAGCGAGGGCTGCCGCGGTTGCCGCTGCCCGATGTTGGTGGCGCGTACCGCCAGTGGAAACTGCGGCGCGCGAAGAAGAAGTTTCAGACCTTCATGAAGAAGCGTGACGACCGCGGACCCTGGGTGAACTAATACCATGGTGGGGCAGGCGCTTTCGCCTGCCAACTGCCGTACAATAGGTTGCGCGGCGCTTCGGCCCAACGGAACTTTGGCGGGCGCGCCCGCGTATTACTTGCGAGACCTTATGACAGCCACAACCAGCCCGCTTCTGGGCCCAATTCACGCGCTTCTGGCGGAGAAGGGTTACGAAGTCTCCGAGCCAGCGCCAGATACATTGACCATCCGGGAGGTCGAAAGCGGAGTCACCGCGCGGGCGGTGCTCCAGGGCGACATCCTGTTCCTTTCGCTGGTGTGCACGGTGGCGCCCAAGGCGGCCATCACGGCGGAAATTATGGCCAGCATGCTGGCCGCCGGCAACGGTATTTCCACTTCCTATTTCCAGCTCTATGACGCGGGCGACGGCAAACTGGCCGTGACCCTGAACAACTTCTGCAAACTGGAGGACGGCGGACCGGATGACGAGGACGAGGTCCTCTCCTGCGTCCATTTCCTGCTGGTGGATGTGATGACGGCCCGCAAGGTGCTGAGCGGTTTGAATTCGTAAGCGAGGAACACGATGCCATTTCTAGGCGATTTCATGTCGAGACTGGGCCGCGTGGCGCGCGGCCAGGCCAATTCGGGCGTTGACGCCATCGAGGACGCCACTTTCGAAGCCACCGTAAATCAGACGGTGCTAGACATGCGGAACGAGTTGAATAACGTGGTGCGCGCTTCGGCGGTGGCCATGAGCAACTACAACCGCCTGGACGCCGAATACCAGAAGTACGTGCGGCAGGCGCAGGACTGGAAAGACCGGGCGGGGCAGGCGCTGGACGCCGGCAACGAAGACCTGGCCAAGAAGGCGCTAGCCAAGAAGGGCGAATGCGACCGCCAGGTTGCATCCATGCAACAGGCCGTCGACGCGGCGCAGCAGACCAGCGAAAAGCTGAAGAGCCAGGTGGGCGAGCTGAAGCGCAAAATCGACGAAGGCGAGCGAACCGCCACCACGCTGGTGGCGCGCAAGAACGCCGCCGCCGCCCAGCGCAAGGTGGCCGAAGCCATGGCCGGCGTGGGCAACGCCGATAACGCGTTCGCCCAGCTCAACCGCTTCGAAGACACCGTCTCCAAGGAAGAGGCCACCGCCAAGGCGTTCGACCAACTGGCCTCCACCGGCACAGACGAGGATCTGGAAAAACAGTTTGCCGCGCTGAGCGGCCACGGCGTGGATGCCGACCTGGCCGCGCTCAAAGCGGAACGGCAAGCCGCCAAAGCGCCTACTCCACCGCCGCCTTACATTCCCAAGGAACTGCCCAGCGGCAGCCCGTCGGTCACCACCGGCGTGCAAGCCGGCGAAAAGGCCAAGGCGTAAACCGGGATGGGCCCGATCACATTCACGCTGACTGGCGTTCTGGTTGCCTTGCTGGTGGTGGTGCTGATGCAACTTTTCAAGAAACCTCGCGTTCCGGCGGCGCCGGTGGAAGACCTGGCTAATTTGCAGCCCTCGCAGGCGCGCGCCGGCGACGTGATTTCCATCGCCGGCGCCGGCGACAACATGACCGACCTCGATTTCACCTCCGACCGCTGCACCTGGTTTCAAGCCGGCGCGCACAACTGGTTCGAGTTAAGCGGCCCCTACAAAGAGCGGCGCGTGGCGATGCGGGTGGATACCAGCGGCGACCAGGCGGTCAGCATCTCGACCGACGCTCAACAGCCTACGCTCGAAGACCTGGGGCTTAGCGAAGAGGACCTCGCGCAAATGGACGAGCGCCAGAACACGGGCGACTCGTTCGATTTCGACGGCAAGCTCTGGATGTACAGGATGAGCCGGGAAGTCCAATCGACTCGCAGCGACCAGCCGCAGCCGGCGGGCTTCTACTGCTGGGAGTTTCGCGAGCAGGGCGGCCTTGGAATCCTCTTACTCCGCAAGGACCAGGCCGAGCCGTTCGCCGTCACGCGTTACAGGGGAATCCCCGCCGCCGACGTGACGATCTACCGGGGAACCAAGGGCTGACCGCGCCGGCTTGTGACCGGCCGCAGCCACGCCGCATCCGGAAAGGTGGCGGCATTCGATGAATCGATCCGGACTGAAATTCCTGGCGGCGTTGCTGACGGTGTCGCTCGGGGTGGTGCTCACTGCCGGCCTCGACAACCTGCCACGCAACCTGCGCCAACAAATCGACGGCGAGCGCGCCGCACTCGAGAGCGCGCAACAGCAGGTCACGCAAGCGAGCGGCGAAGTTTCCGGCGAGGTCGCGGCGGACCAGGCGCTGTTCCACGCCATCCCCGCTGCCGTTCAGTGGCCCGCCGGGTTCGGGCAATCCGAGGCGCAACTCGTCCAGGCGCAGCGCGAGATGGACCAGTTGTCGCTTCTCGAAAAGCAGAATCGCCGGCAGGACCGGCAGAAGGTGGAATCGCTGCTGGCCGAGGAGCGCGGCGTGCGCGCCTCAGCGGTGAGCGCGGCTACGGACATCCGGAAAGACGCGGCCCATTGGATCGAGCTGAAGCGCGAACTGCCGCAGCGGCTGGATCAGATGAGCCGCGATTACCAGGCGGTGCACGCCTTCGACCTGACGCCGGTCGCGATTGCGGTCGCCAAGGGCGAGAACGATTGGCCGGAGAAAAAGCCCGATCTGGACGCGCGCGTCACCGGGTTGCACGGCATCGTCACGCAAGGGGACGTCCTGTGGCAATCGAGCGCCGAGGAGCGTCGGCAAGCGGCTGCCGCCGATTTCGAGCATCTCGATTTCGGCGCGCTGATCGCCGCCCAGGACGCACTCCACAACGCCGCCGTCGAGTTGCCGCAGCAGGCCGAGGAAGTCCGCTCGCTCGACGGGCAGCTCTATTACTCATGGGACAAGATTCTGGTCGACATGGAAACGCGCGGCAGCGGCAGCGCGCGCCATTACGACCAGGAAATCCGCACCGTGAATACGCACGTGGAGGCTGCTGCGGCCAAAGCCGGCTCCAGCACGTCCGCCGAAGCGTGGGTGGATGTTTCCGGCGCCACCTACGACGCGATGCGCAACGACCTGGGCATGGCCATCGAGCACAAGCCCGCCGGCAAGTTCGATTCCGAAGCCGAGCATGTCGCGCAGCCCGCCGGATTCGCCTACATGGCGCCGCCCGCCCAAGGATCCAATCAATACGGCTATTGGGACCATCGCGACGGACGCGATTTCTGGGTCTTCTACGGCCAGTACGCGCTGATGCGCGACTTGCTTTTCAACCACTCGTATCGGCCCATCGAACGTTACGATTGGGAAGGCTTCCACAGCTCGTGGGGCAGCGGGCGAAGCTATTATGGCCGCGATGAAGCGGCCGGTGCCCAGAGGTACGGTTCGCAGGGCACGGCCACGCACGACCGTTACGCCGGCTCCAGCTATGCACGCAGCGGCGGGTTCCGCGATTCGCAGTACGCTTCGAAGAGCGGCTCTTACCGCAATTCACCCTACTCGTCGCCGGGATCGCACGACCCGAACGCCGATCACGGCGCGCGTCACTTCGGCCATGGCGGAGGGGAAGAACCGCACGCGCCTGGTTTCCATGCGGCGCCGCGTCCGGCTCCACGCCCCGCCTTCCGCCCGCCCAGCATGCCCCGCCATTTCGGGCGCCACTGAAGCGCTTTCCGGCGCGAGATCGCGTGGCGCCACGTTGGCGAGAAAATGCGCGCTAATCGCCGTGCTCCGGCTCGCTTGAATGAACGTGCGGATGCGAATGCATCTCGCCCGACCGGTGCCTGTGCCGGTGCGCGTGAACCAGGTTAGTGCGTTCCAGCAATTCGCGATCGCGCAGAATCTCCGCTGGAGTTCCGTCCGCCACCACCGGGCCGCCATCGAGCACCAGGCAGCGGTCGGCAATGTCCTCGAGGTCTGCCAGATTGTGCGTGGCGGTGATCACCGACTTGGCGCCGCCGCCCCATTCCACCAGCAGGTCGATCATCCGGCTCTGGCTGCGCGGATCGAGCGCTGCCGTCGGCTCGTCCAGCAGCAGCACGGCCGGGTCGAGCACCAGCACGCTGGCCAGCGCCACCCGTTTCTGCTCGCCGCCCGAGAGCCGGTGCGGCACGCGGTCTTTCAAATGCGCGATGCCGAAGCGATCGAGCGTTTCGCCCACCCGCTCGCGCACCTCGGCCTTGGGCCAGCGAAGTTGCAGCGGGCCGAATGCCACTTCGTCGAACACGGTGGGATTGAACAATTGAACATCCGGATTCTGAAACACCAGCCCCACTTGCCGGCGGAAGGAAAACGCAAACGCGTCGTCGGCGAAGCGCTCTTCGGTCAACTCTTCGCCGCGAAAACGGAGCGTGCCCTCCTGCGCAAAATATAGGCCATCCAGAATCCGCAGCAGGGTGGATTTGCCGGAGCCGTTGGCGCCCACCAGCGCCACGCGGCTGCCCTCGGCAATGGAGATATTCAAGTCCTCGATCGCCGTCAGCCGGTCATAGCGGTAAGTCAGGTGCGAGGTCTCGAACAGCATCATCGGCCCGCCCACACCCCCGCCGCGGCCAGCGCCGCAAAGCCCGCCAGCGCCAGCCAGTCGAGGCGCTTCATGGCGACATCGTCGAGCAGGTGAACATCGCCGCGAAATCCGCGCGCCTGCATGGCCAGGTAGACATCGCCGCTCAACTGCAAACTGCGGCTGAGGAGGACGCCCGCGCTCGATACCGCCATCTGCCGCCGCGCGGAGCCATCGAGCGCGCCCACGCTGCGGCTCTTGCGCGACTCGAACATCTCATGCGCCGTCTCGAGCAGCAGCAGAATGTAGCGCGACGCCATGCCAAGGATGGCCACGAACACCACCGGAACCCGCAAAACCCGCAGCGCCTTCAGCACGTGCGTCCACGGCGTGGTAAACACCAGCAACAGCGCCAGCGTCGCCGCCGTCTCCACGCGCAGCAGCAGGTAACTAGTGGTGGTCAATCCTTGCGCGGTCATCGTCCAATGGAGGCCGGGCATGCGGTATAGCGCATCGCCAGGAGTCAGGAACAAAGCCGGCACCGCGATGACGCCGGTAAACGCGAGCGCTCCAAGCCAGCCCCGGGCCGCCAGCACGCGCAAGGGAATGCGCGAGAGCGCCGCCATCACAACTGCCAGCGCGAAGATGGCCGCGATCACCCACAGCCGGGTTGCCAGCGCCGCGGCCAGGATCAGCGAAAACAATCCCGCCACTTTCACCCGCGCGTCCAGTCGCTGCAGCAAGCCTTCGCGCGCCGCGGAATCTTCGGCGTCGAGCGCCCGTTCCATGCCCGCGTACAGCCCCTCAATGGTGTGCTCGAGGAATCCGCCTTGGCCGTGCCGCCCGGGCAGTTTCATGTGGCCGGCTCTTTGCGGGGCTCTTTACGGTCCATCAGCCGCCCCACCATCAGGCAGGCGAGCAGAATCAGGCCCGCGCCAAACATGGCCGACAGCAGGTATCCGAACGCCGCACTGCGAATATACGGCGGCGCGTAACGGGCGAACGGCGCGGTCCATATCTGCGACAATCGCGCCAGCCCTTCCGGCGCGCGCAGCGGAGCCGCCTGGTTGAACGAGGTTGCCGCGATTTCCCGCCGCACGGCGGGGTTCGAAAAATCCCGCGCCATCCACTCGCCCCATGCCGACCCGGTCGCCAGAATTCCCAGCGGCGTCAGGATCAGCAGCGCGCCCAGTCCCGCCCAGAGCGGCCGCAGCGTCCTGCCGGCAGCCGGTTCGTCGATCGCCGGGCCGCGGCCGGCGGTGCTCTTCAACAACGATGGATCGGATCGCTGCAGGAACGCCACCACTCCCGCCGACACCGTCATCTCGGCGAAGCCGGCAATCGTCAGGTGACCCAGCATCATGGCCGGAATGGCGACGCTGAGCGGGTACGGGCAATACAGCGGCGCGCCCGTCGCGTCCCGGTAGAGCAGCGGCTGAATGCCAAACTCGATCGCCGCCAGCAGCGCCGAAACGTTGATCGCCGCATACCCCGCCAGGCCGGCTGCCATAACCCGGCGGGCCGAGCCGATGGCCGCTCGGCCCGCGAGAATGCGGTACACCGCGTACGCCACCAGCGCGCCGACGATGGCCATGTTGAAACAGTTGGCGCCGATCGCGGTAATGCCGCCATCGCCAAAAAACAGGGCTTGAATCACGATCGCGATGGAGACCGCCAGCATGGCCGCCCACGGCCCGAGAACCACCGCCGCCAGCCCGATCCCCACCGCGTGGCCGGTGGTTCCGCCGGGAAGCGGCAGGTTGAACATCATGATCACGAAGGAAAACGCCGCGAACAGCGAGATCAGCGGCACCAACCGCGTGTGCAGCGCTCGCCGGACGCGCCGCAGCGCGACGTACCAGAACGGCGCAGCGCCGGTGTAAAGGGCCGCACAGGTGGCCGGGCTCAGATATCCATCCGGAATGTGCATCGCGAGTTCAAGCCGGTGGCGGCTTGCGGGCAATTTTCAGTGTAGTACGATTCGCGCATTCGTATGCTTTAGCGACGGCTCGACCGGGAAAACAAAACCGGCAAGCTCAAGCATGCCCCACCACACGTGCTACCTTGTTCCTTCGGATCGGAATTTGGCCCTCGGCCGGCGCGGCAAAGGAGCGCCCCTTTCATGAGTCTTCGCTTATTGCGGATTTCGGCGGCGCTGGCCGCACTTTGCTGCGCAGCCGCGGCACAAAGCGTGCCGAACCCGCGGCCCGCATCCGTGCCCTACGTCTGGAAGAGCGTGCAGATGGTGGGCGGCGGGTTCGTGGACGGCATCATTTTCCACCCGACTGCCAAGGGCGTGCGCTACGCCCGCACCGATATCGGCGGCGCTTACCGCTGGAACGACGTCGCCCATCGCTGGGAGCCGCTGCTCGACTGGGTGCCGTACGAGAACCTCAACTGGATGGGCGTCGAGAGCATCGCGGTGGACGCGTCCGATCCTAACCGCGTGTATCTTGCCTGCGGCACCTACACCAATCCCTCCACGCCGGATGGCGTTATTCTGCGTTCGAGCGACCGCGGCAAGACTTTCCAGCACACTAACGTGCCAATCAAGTTCGGCGGCAATGAAAACGGCCGCGGCCACGGCGAGCGCCTGGCTGTCGATCCCAATGCCGGCAACGTGCTTTATTTGGGCACGCGCTGGGCCGGCCTTTGGAAGAGCGTGGACCGTGCGGTGACCTGGACCAAGGTGGACAGCTTCCCCGATGTCACCGAAGAGCCGCCTGCCGCCGGCAGCCAGCAGGGGGAGGGAAGCGGCATCGTTTTCGTGGTGTTCGATCCGCGCAGCGGAGGGAAGGGCAAGCCGAGCTCCACCATCTACGTGGGCGTCGCGCTGATGGGACGCGACAACCTGTTTCGCTCGAAGGATGGCGGCAAGACGTGGCAGCCGGTGCCCAACGCGCCGCTTCAATACCGGCCCGCGCGCGCCGCGCTGGCTCCCGACGGCACGCTCTACATCTCTTATCTCATGGGTCCCAACCCGTACCGGCCGATCGATGGCGGCATCTGGAAGCTCGACACCGCCAGCGGCTCGTGGACCGATATCACGCCCGACCGGCCCGACGCCGCGAACAAGAAGGCGTTCGGCTATGGCGGTGTTTCGGTGGACGCGCACCATCCGCGGACGCTGATCGCCAGCACGTATTACCGCCCGGGCGCCGAAGACATTTTCCGCAGCCTCGATGGCGGCAAGACCTGGAAAGGCGTCTTCGCCTCTGGCGGCACTTACGATTTTTCGCTGGCGCCTTATGTGTCTAAGACGCCGATTCACTGGCTGCTCGACGTCGAAATCGATCCGGCCAATTCCGATCACGCCATTTTCGTTACCGGCTACGGAGGGTACGGGACCTTCAACCTCAGTGCCATAGATTCCGGCAAGCCGACCAAATGGAGCGTCATGAGCACCGGCATCGAAGAGACGGTTGCGCTCGATCTGCTCAGCCCGTCCAAGGGCGCGCATCTGGTTACCGCCATCGGCGATTACGGCGGGTTCGTACACTGGGACCTCGACAAGCCCGCGCCCGAAGGCAGCTCCTCCCCACCGCGCTTCGGCAACACGACCGGCGTGGCCGGCGCTGCGAACAGTCCGGACATGATCGTTCGCGTGGGAAGAGCCGCGGGCAATCGCGGCGGCGGCAACATCGGCTACTCGATGGATGGAGGCAGGACGTGGCAGCCCACTCCGTCGGCGCCGCCCAACGCCAGCATGGGCAGCATCGCGGTCTCCACCGACGGCGAGATCTGGGTGTGGACGCCCGAGCGCAGCGCGGTGTACTTCACGCGCGATCTCGGCGGGCGCTGGACCAAGTCCGAGGGCATCCCCGAGAACACGCGGGTGATTGCCGACCCCCTCAATCCGCGTAAATTCTATGGGCTCGCACTGTTCGACGGGAAGCTCTTCATCAGCGCCGACGGCGCGGCGACTTTCACCGCGCAGCCGCTCACCCTGCCCGATGGTTTGCCCACCCGCGGCGAGCGCGACGAGCGCGGCGACAACCGCGGCGGCCAGGACCGCCTCTACGCCGCGCCCCGCAAGGAAGGCGATCTGTGGCTGGCTGCCTTCAACGGCCTGTACCACTCCACCGACAGCGGCGTCACCTTCTCCCGCTTAGGTCACGTGGATCAGATTCACGCCTTCGGCTTCGGCCAAGCCGCGCCGGGCGCCACTTACTCGACCCTGTATCTGATCGGCAAGGTGGATGGCCTGCGCGGTATTTTCCGTTCCACCAACGCCGCGGAAAGCTGGGTGCGGATCAACGACGATCGTCATCAATGGGGTTTGCTGCTGCAGATTACGGGTGACCCCAAACAGTACGGCAGAGTCTACGTCGGCAGCCACGGGCGCGGAACGTTTTACGGCGACCCGGCGGCCGCTGCGCGCTGAGGGCAGCACTTCGCAAAAGGCGAGTAGTTAGCTGAGCGCATCTACTCGGACCTGCCTTCGTCGAGCGCGCTCAGAAGCTTTTGAACCCTGCCGCTGCCAGGGCTCAATCGCAGAGCTCGGTTCAAGTATTCCCGCGCGAGATCGACTTGACCGCGTTTCATGAAGAGACGGCCAAGGTTCTTGAGGGCCTCCGCGCACTCCGGCTCGAACTGTAGCGCGCGCTCGAAGCACGCTTGGGCCAGGTCCAGGTCCTCATGACGGTTCTCGTAAATGTCGCCTTGGCACCAAAGCGGAACCGCCCATCCCGGCTTGAGCGCTTCGGCAATGCGAAACTCCGCCATTGCTTCGTCGCCTTCGGCACATTGCCACAAGTAGTTGCCGAGGTATATGTGTGCCAAGCCGTCGTCCGGCTCAAGCTCAATAGCTTTTCTGAGGTGCATTCCAGCCTGCGGGCTATCCCCGCGTCTGTGTAACAGCCACCCGAGTTCGCGGTGCGCAAGCGCGTAGACTGGATCGAGCTCCAGGGCCGTTCTGAAAAGCATCTGGGCCTCAGCAGGGCGATCATGACGGAGCAGCACCGCGAGGTTGTAATAAGCTTCTTCGTATTTTGGGTCGATCCGAATCGCCCGCCGGCAGGCCTCCTGCGCTTCAAGGCCCTTACAGGTGTTCCCGAGTGCAACTCCGAGTAGAGTGAGTCCCACGGGATCTTCCTCGATTGCGCACGCCTGCTTCAGGTAATCCTCTGCGGCCCCATAGTCCCGACGAAATATGGCGAGACATCCTAATGCCTTTAGCGCCGGCGTGGAGCGGCCGTCTATTTCCAGCGCGCGTTTGAATGCGTGTTCCGCATCCTCGATGAGCCCAAGGTCCTGTGCGATACTTCCCAGACGCAGGAACACGTTGCGGGTCGGGCTGGCTTCTGCGAGCTGCCGCCACACGCCCAGCGCGACCTCTTGATGGCCCTCTTCCTCAAGACGAACTGCTTCATCAAACAGTTCTTGCGACATCCATCAATATCGTGAACCCCGTCTTCCTGTGATGTCAACCGCCGCCTGAAACGGCAGTTCCCGCCTCCCGCCGCCATGCTCCGCTTATCTTGGCTGCTAGAATGAATGAAAAATGATCCAGACCTTATTCGGCACCGTCGAGCAGGAACCGTCGCTGCTCGAAAAGCTCAAGAGCGGCGTGCAGAAAACCCGCGCCGGCCTGGTTTCCGCGCTCGAGGACGCGCTTCAGGGCAAGAAGGAGATCAATGCCGACCTGCTCGACGAGCTTGAGTCCACTCTGATCGCTTCCGACATGGGCGTGCGCACCACCGAGGAAATCCTGGAGCGCATTCGCCAACGCGTCGAGCGGCATCAATTGAACGATGCCGCCGAGCTGAAGGGCCTCATCCGCGAGAATCTTCTCGAAATTCTGCAAGCGTCCGAGCGCGCTCCCGCGCATGTCGCCGAGCCGCCGGCGGTGATCCTGGTGGTAGGCGTTAACGGTTCGGGGAAGACCACCACCATCGGCAAGCTGGCGGCCCGGTTCAAGAGCGAGCAGCGCAGCGTGATGCTGTGCGCCGCCGACACCTTTCGCGCCGCGGCCATCGAGCAACTCGAAATCTGGGGTGAGCGCACCGGCTCGCCCGTGGTACGGCAGAGCCCGGGCAGCGACCCCAGCGCGGTGCTGTTCGACGCCGTGAGCGCGGCGCGCGCGCGCAAAGTGGATTACGTGATCGTGGACACCGCCGGCCGCCTGCAAACCAAGGAAAACCTGATGGCCGAATTGCAGAAGATGGCGCGCACGGCCAGGAAAGTGATCCCCGAGGCTCCGCACGAGGTGCTGCTGGTGCTCGATGCGACCACCGGGCAAAACGGTCTGGAGCAGGCACGTAAGTTCACCGAAACTTCCGGCGTCACCGGCATCGTGCTGACCAAGCTGGATGGCACCGCCAAGGGAGGCATTGTGGTGGCCATCGCGCGGGAGCTGAATCTGCCCATCCGTTACGTCGGTGTGGGCGAAAAGGTGGACGACCTGCTACCGTTCGACGCCGAGAAATTCATCGCGTCGCTTTTCGAAATATGAACCCCGGATTCATGCGCGAAGCCTTCGACCTGGCGCGGCAAGGCCGCGGATTGACCAGCCCCAATCCGATGGTCGGCGCCGTGCTCGAGCGCGACGGCGAAGTGGTGGGACGCGGCTTTCACACGTACGCCGGAGTGCGGCACGCCGAGGTGATCGCCTTGGCGCACGCCGGCGAAAAGGCGCGCGGCGCCACACTCTATCTCAACCTGGAACCGTGCGCCCACCAGGGCCGTACGCCGCCCTGCGCGGATGCGATCGTCGCCGCCGGCGTGGCCGCGGTGGTGGCGCCCCTGGTGGATCCGAACCCGCTGGTGGGCGGAGAAGGATTCCGCCGCTTGCAGGCCGCCGGAGTAGAAGTCGTCATGGCCGAGGAATTCGCGTCCGAGGCCGCCAAGTTGAATGAGCCGTTTCTGCACTTCATGCGCACCGGCCGGCCGCTGGTGACGCTTAAGACCGCCATCACGCTCGACGGCAAGATCTCAGCGCCCGACGACAACCGCGGCTGGATCACCAGCGAGCGCGCCCGCGCCCACGTGCAGGAAGTGCGCCACGATCACGACGCCATTCTCACCGGAATCGGCACCGTCCTGGCCGACGATTGCCTACTCACCGACCGCACCGGCTTCGCGCGCAGCCGCCCGCTGCTGCGCCTGGTGATGGATTCGCAGCTTCGCCTGCCGCCCGATTCGAAGATGGTGCGCAGCGCGGCCGGCGGTGTGGTCGCCGTCACCACCTCGGCCGCTTCGTCCGACCGGCGCAGGACGCTCGAAGCCGCTGGCGTCGAGGTGCTGGTGCTGAACGGGCCCGGCGGGCGCGCCGATCTGGCGGGCACGGTTGACTGGTTGGGCCGGCGGCGCTATTTGTCGCTGATGATCGAAGCCGGCAGCAAGCTGAATTGGACGGCGCTCGAAACCGGCGTGGTCGATCGCATCCTGTTCTATTACGGCCCCAAGATTCTGGGCGGCCTGGAGGCGCTTCCGCTGGCCGGCGGAATCGGCCGGCGGCGGCGTGTGGACGCCATCCGCGTACACAACGTCACCATTCATCCCATCCCGCCCGACGAGTTCGCCATTGAAGGATATGTTCACCGGGATCATTGAAGAACTGGGCACCGTGGAAGCCCTGGAAACACGGCCGGCCGGCGCGCGGCTGAAGATCCGTTGCGCGGCCGTGCTGTCGGACACGAACCTAGGAGCCAGCATCGCCGTCAACGGCGTGTGCGTCACCGCGGTGGATGCGCGGCCCGATTCCTTTTCCGCCGACCTCGCGCCCGAGACGCTGCGCCGCAGCAACCTGGGCGATCTGCGCGCCGGCTCACGCGTCAATCTCGAACGCCCCTTGTCGCCCAGCGGCCGCCTGAGCGGCCACATCGTGCAAGGCCACGTCGATGGCACGGGCGAATTCCTCTCGATCGAGGCTCTCGGCGAGGACAACTGGTGGCTGCGCATCCGTGTGCCCGCCGAGCTCGACCCGTTTCTGGTGTGTAAAGGCTCCATCGCCATCGACGGCATCAGCCTCACCGTCGCCGCGATCGAGGGCGACGCGCTCAGCGTCACCATCATCCCTCACACCTACCGCAACACCACGCTGGCCACCTATCGACCCGGCGCCCGCCTCAACATCGAATGCGACATCCTAGCCAAGCATGTCGAAAAACTGCTTCGCAAACTCGACGTCAAAAGCGGGTTGAGCATAGACAACCTTCGGGAGCAGGGCTACTGAGCAAGTGGGGCCGGTCCCCAACCGGCCAAGCGCCGGGGCAGGCGGGCCGGGCATGCCCGGCCCGTACGGAGCGAAATTGGAATGGGCGAAGCGGAACGAGCCAATTGGATTTACATGCCCGGTTCGTCGGCGGAGGGTCCGTACATGGCCGGCACGGGGATGTCGTTGAGGCGCAGGTAGACCGAGAGTTGGCCGCGGTGGTGCACGCAGTGATTGAACACAAAAGTGCGCAGCACGGCCACTTTCGGCATGGTGAAGAACACTTTGTCGCCGGACTTGAGCGACCAGGGCTGCATGAGCTGGGCGTCCTCCGCGGTGGCCAGCGCGGCGCGGCCGGTGGCGACCGACTTATCGAACATTTCGAGCAATTCGGCGCGCGAGGCGGCGATCCTGCGCTGTGATGGGTCATAGCCGGCCAGATCGATGGAATCCTTTTCGATGGTCTCCGCCGCCCAGTTTGTCATCTCCGCGAGATGAGTGGACAGCGAGGCCATGTCCATCGATTTCGGGTGGGGCTTGAAGCTGAATTTGTCGTCGGGGATCCGCTCAAGCAGGCGGCGGGTGGTGGCCGTCTCGCGATCGAACTCCGGCAGTAGCGCGTCTCGAATCAACATGGGTGTTTGTTCCTTTCCGGTATATATTCGCTTTTTATTCGCCATCAGTCAAGTAAATTCTGAATGAGTTTATCCTCGCGCGACGGCGCGGACAATCTCGAGTGTGCGATCGATTTCGGCCGGGCTGTTGAAGATGTGAGTGCACTGGCGGACGCCGTTGCCGAGCGAGCGCGGGCGCAGGCGGGCGCGGTTCCACATTTCGTCCTGGAGCTTCGGACCGGTGATGCCGTCGATGGAGTAGACGGTGATTCCGGCGCACATGGCGGGATCCTCGGGCGTGTAGATGGTCACCTTGGGAATGTCGCGCAGGCCGGCGCGCAGGCGGTCGCCGAGCTGCTTGACGCGCTGTTGCACGCGCGCGGGGCCGATGGCGAAGTGGAAGTCGAGGGCGGCTTCGGCGCCGACCAACAGCGACAGGCTGCCAGTGCCGCGCTGTGTCAGGCGGTAGCCATCGTCATCGTGATTGGCCCAGTTGCCGGAAGCCAGCGTGGTCCAGACGTCTTTTGCGAGGTCGGGGCGGACCCAAAGGAAGCCGTTGCCGGCGGGCGCCAGCAGCCACTTGTGGAAGCAGGCGACGTAAGCGTCGCAGCCGATATCCCGCACGTCGACCGGAATGTGGCCCAGGGCCTGGGCGCCATCGATGACGGTGAGGATGCCGCGCGTGCGGGCCTCGGCGCAGATGTCCTTCACCGGCACGATGGCGCCGCTGCCGGTGATGACGTGCGAAAGATAGAGCACGCGGGTGCGGGGGGTGAAGGCGCGCTGGACGAGATCGACCAATTCCCGCGGATGGTGGGCGGGGCGGGGGAGAGTGACTTTGACCACCGTGCCGCCGTGGCGCTTGGCGGCTGTCAGCCAGGGGCCTTCGCCGCCGGGATGCTCCTGGTCGCTCATCAGAATCTCTGCGCCGGCCGGCAGATCCAGGCCGGCGGCGATGTAACTGTTGGCGCAGGTGACGTTTTCGGTGAGCGCGACCTCTTTCCAGTGCGCGTTGACCAGGCGCGCGGCCTTGGTGCGGAGCGCCTCCATGGGGTCATAGCCGCCGATCCAGTTGGGGCCGCGGTAGTCCCAATCGGCGATGTCGGTAGCCATCTGGCGCAGATGGTCGACGGTTCGCTCAAGCACCACGCGCGGCATGGCGCCGATGGTTCCGTTATTGAAGAAGACCTTGTCGCGGGCCAGCGGAAACTGATCGCGCAGCTTGTCCCAGTAGGCCGGGTCGGTTGCGCTGGGAAGCGATGGCGCGCCGGCATCCTTGGCTTCGGCCACATTGGGGAGCCATGGAGCGGCCAGCGCGGAGGCGGAGACCGATTGCAGGAATTGGCGGCGATGCGGCATGGTTTTGAGCGTATGCCGAGCGCTGGGAGGGTGTCAAGCAGGCGTTGCCGGTGCGTCGCGCGGACCCGTTTTGAGATGGCTGGCAATCGAGCCGCGGGCGGGCGTATAATCGGGACAGTTGGCGCGTGCTCCGTGCGCCCCAAGCTGCCTTCCTCGAAAAGCCACCCCCGTGCCCAGCATGATCGGAGTCGAGTGCCATTGCGCCATCAGCAGTTTATTGATGAAGCCCGAAAACCGGCTGCCGAGGGCCTTGGAAGAAACACGTCCGCAGGCGGGCGTTGGCAAACTAAAGCATGCCCCACCTGGGTCCCAAGTGGATACGATACCCTATCGGCGGGGTTGCGGTGGTTTCAGACACAATATAAAGGGGTGGGGGCGCTTTACTTTGGCGCCGAACGGGTTTAGTATGGTTACAAACTCCCCCGGTCGCGAGCGAGGTTAAAGCTTTGCTGAAACTAAAACGCGTCGAACTACAGGGTTTCAAGTCCTTTTGCGAGCGCACCGAGCTCCGTTTCAACGGGGCCGGGATCGCCGGCATTGTCGGCCCCAACGGGTGCGGCAAGTCCAACATTTCCGATGCCATCAGTTGGGTGCTGGGCGAACAGTCGGCCAAGAGCCTGCGCGGCACGCGAATGGAAGACGTTATTTTCGCCGGCACGCGCGATCGCAAACCGCTGGGGATGGCTTACGTGACCATGACGCTGGTGGACCCGGAACACTATCACGCCCACGAAGCCCACAAATTGCAAGCGGTGGAAGAAGGCGCGGCCAAGAAGCGCGGCGAGATCACCATCACGCGGCGGTTGTTCCGAAACGGGGATAGCGAATACCTGATCGACGGGCGGACGGCGCGGCTGCGCGACATCCAGGACCTGTTCATGGGCACCGGGCTGGGGCCGGAGAGTTACGCCATCATCGAGCAGGGGCGCATCGGGCAGATCCTGAGCTCGAAGCCGCAGGACCGGCGGTCGGTGATCGAAGAAGCGGCGGGCATCACCCGGTTCAAGACCCGCAAGCGGCAGGCGGAGGCCAAGCTGGAAGGCGCCCGGCAGAACCTGTCGCGGGTGTACGACATTTTGGAAGAAGTGACGCGGCAGACCAACTCGCTGAAGCGGCAGGCGCAGAAGGCGCGGCGATACGTCGAGTTGAAGACCGAACTGGAGAGCCGGCTGAAGGTGGTGCTTTCCGGCAAGTACCGGCTGCTGGAGCGCGATGCGGCCAAGACCGCCATCGATTTGAACCTGGCGGCGGCGGAATTCAAGGGCCTGGGCGGGCAAGTGGCGGAACAGGAACAGGCGCACGAGCGGGCGCAGGCGGGATGCTATGAGCTCGAAGAGCGGCTGACCGAGGCGCGCATGGAGCTTTCCGAAGCCAACGTGGAAGCCGAGCGGACGCGTGGCCGGTTGGCGGCGCAGGTGAAAGAGAGCGGCGCCACCGAGGAGCGCATCGCGCAGGCGGAAGGTGAATCCGAGCAGTTGGGGGCGCGGCTGGAGCAACTGGATGGCGAGATCGCGGTCCACCAGGGCGGCGTCACGGCACTGGAAGAGCAGATCGCCGAGGCGCGCGCCCGGTTGCTGGGTATCAACCAGCAGCGGGACGCTTTGCAGGCCCGGCTGCGGGAACGCGAAGGGGCCATCGAAGCCGGCCGGCAGGCCATTCTGCGGCTGCTCGGTGAGGCGTCGCACTTGCGGAACCAATTAGCGCAGATGGAGGAGTACCTGGCCAGCATCGAGCGCGAGACGGCGCGCTCGACGAGGGAAGAGCAGGTGGCGGCGGCCGAAATCGAACGGCTGGAAGCGGCGCGCAAACAGCTCAACGAGACCGTGGCTGCGCGGCAACTCGAATTGGAAGCGGTGACCGGCGAGCGGCGCCGCACGGAAGAGGATCTCGCCACACGGCGCCAGGCGGCGGCCGAACTGCGGAAGACCATCGACCAGGAAAAGACCGAAGTATCGCGGATTCGCGCGCGCAAGGAATCGCTCGAGCAGGTGCTGGCGCACCGCAGCTACACCACCGAATCGGTGAAGAAGCTGTTCGCGTCGCTCGAAACCGGCAAGGCCGGCGACCTGAAGCCGGCCGGCGTGCTGGCCGACTACGTGGAAGTGGACCCGCAATATGAGAAGCCGGCCGAAGAGTTCCTCCACGACGAGCTGGAATACGTGGTGGTGGAAAGCTGGCAGCAGGCGGAGCGGGGCCTCGATTTCATTCGCGCCGAGCTGAGCGGCCGCGCCACGTTTCTGGTGCATCCGGAGCCGAACGGCAACGGCAAGGCGCGTCTACCGGAGCCGGCCATCGGCCCGGAGACGGGGATCGCGGCGCGCTTGAGCGATTCGCTGCGGCTCACCAACGGATTTCGCGATCGCGCCACGGACCTGCTGCCGCGCGTTTCGCTGTGCTTCGTGGCCGAGGACCGCAGCTCGGCGCAACGGCTTTCGACGGCCTACCCGCACCTCTATTTTCTGCTGACCGATGGCGTCTGCTACCACGGCCACACGGTGACCGGCGGCAAGAAGACCGGCGCCGGCCCGCTGGCCATGAAACGCGAAGTGCGTGAGCTGACGGCCGCGCTAGCGCAGCGGCAGGCCGCGCTCGACGAGCAGGTGGCGTGCCTGGAGGGCATCCACCTCGAGATCGCCGGCCTGGAGGCCGAGGTGGAGCGGTTGCGCAGTCTGCAGCAGGCGCGCGAAAAGGATCGCGTGGCGCTCGATCACGAGGTGCGCAAGCTGGCCGAGGATTGGGCGCGCGCTAATTCGAAGATCTCCGTGGCGCGGCTGGAACTCGAGCGGCTGCGCCGCGACGCGGAGAAATCCGGCGGCGACCGCGAGCGCAACCGGGGCGCGGTGGAAGAGAAGGAGCGGCAGCGCGCGGCTCGCGAAGAGGCACTCGAAGCCGAGCGGCAGGAAGCCGAGAAACTGGAAGCCGAAGCGGCGGCAATCGGTGAAGAGCACGCGGCCACCCGCGCCGGGCTGGCCGGCCTGGAGGAGCGCCACCGCGGCGAGTGCAACGCCATGGCACGGCTCCAGCAGCAGTTCCAGGAAACGGCCAACCGGCGCAACGCGACGGCGGCGGAAATCGAGCGGCTGGGCGAGCAGCGCGCGCGGCTGCTCACGGACAACATCGAACTCGACCGGCGCGGCGCCGAACTGGCGGCCGAAATCTCCCGTCTGGAAGCCGCCGTGAATGAGATGGCGGTCGAGGACGCGGCCGCGCGGGAAGCGCTGCGCGCCGGAGAAGAAGAGCTCAAAACGCTGCGGCTGGCTGTGCAGGTGTGCCAGGAGCGGCGCGCGCAAATCGAAGTCGAGCTGGTGCGCAAACAGGCGGAACTGAAATACCTGGACGAGACCAGCCGCAAAGAGTTGAATTGCCCGGTGGAGGAATTGGCTCCGGCCGACGATCCGGTGCCGGACGCGGACACGATCGCCGCCGCCGAGCAGGGCGCCAATGAGATCCGCCAGCGCATCGAGGGGCTGGGCGCGGTGAACCCGGCCGCCATGGAAGAGTTCCAGGAGGCGCAGCAGCGGCAGGAATTCCTGAGCGTGCAGCGCCAGGACCTGCTCGACTCCATCCGCGACACCGAAAAGGCGATTCAGGAGATCGACCAGGTTTCGCGGCAGAAATTCGCCGAGGCCTTCGAGGCCATCAACGCCAATTTCCGCGGCATGTTCCAGTCGCTGTTCGGCGGCGGCACCGGCGAAATGCGGCTCACCGACCAGGAAAACTTGGCCGAATCGGGCATCGACATCGTCTGCTCGCCGCCGGGCAAACGGCTGCAAAACGTGTTGCTGCTATCGGGCGGCGAAAAAGCGCTGGCCGCGGTGGCGCTGCTGATGGCCATCTTCCGCTATCAGCCGAGCCCCTTCTGCGTGCTGGACGAAGTGGATGCGCCGCTCGACGAGGCTAACATCGGCAGGCTCGCATTGCTGCTGAAAGAGATGTCGCTCGAAACGCAGTTCGTGGTGATCACGCACTCCAAGCGCACCATGGAAGCCGC
>JBEKKO010000031.1:0-48848 GCA_050010695.1 Bryobacteraceae bacterium | reverse complement strand
AGTTCCGGCATTTTTCGAAAATGTCGTTCGTTCCGCTGCCCCTTTTCTTGCCGGCGACGTCGCTAGTAGAAAGGCGCATCTTTCTCAATTCCATTCATAAATTCGGTACGTCTTATACCGTTCTGCCCCCATCATCGCCAGGGACCGGTTCATAAGTACGTTGTCTTCCAAGATCCACGACATCTCGCAATCGCTATAGCCCAGCTTCCGGGCGTTGCGCACCAGCGTCGCGTAGAAAGCCGCCGCCAGCCCGGACGCACGATACTCTTCCAACACGCCCAGCACCAGCACCCGAACGCTCGATATCAACCGTTGATAATACAGTATTTTAACTAAACCCAGGGGCAATAGCCTACCCCCTGCCGGTTTCAGCGCCTGGTTGACGTCCGGCAGCGCCAGCGCAAAACCCACCACCCGCCCCTTCACCTCGCCGAGCAGCACCAGCTCTGGCTTCAGAATCTGCTTCATTTCCTTGCCCATCAGGGCGAACTCTTCCTGCGACATGGGCACGAATCCCCAGTTGCGCTCCCACGCCGAATTGTAAACTTGCCAGACCTGCTCCACGTCGGCGTTGAAGTTCTTCATGTCGATGGTACGTACCGTGACCCCCGCCGCGGCCATCGCCTTCTCCGCCACCCGCTCGCTTTTCGCCGTCCCGACGTCCGCCACGCTGCTGCCGTAGGCATACAGATCCTTGGCTTTGCGCAAACCGGCCTCGTCCATCAGTGCCGGGTAGTAGCGCGGGTTGTACGGCATCATCACCATCGGATCGGAATCGAAACCGTCGATCAGCATCCCGCACTCGTAGTTCGTGGATGGATTCACCGGTCCGCGCATCACCTTCGCGCCCCGCTTCTGCAGCCACTGCCACGCCCGGTCCAGCAGCGCCTTGGCCACCGCCTTATCGTCGATCGATTCGTAGAAGCCGAAAAAGCCCGCCTCCTCGTCATGGAAACGGTTGTACGCCTTGTCCAGCACCGCCGCGATCCGGCCCACCACTTGTCCATCCCGCCGCGCCAGAAAGAACTCCGCTTCGGCATTGACGTAAAACGGGTGCTTCTCCCGGTCCAGCAACTCCTTCACCGCGATGCGTAAGGGGGGCACCCAGTGCCGTTCGTTCCGGTAAAGTCTATACGGCAGTTCGACGAACTGCTTCAGGCCGGCCTTGCCTTCCGTTACCGCAATCTCGATTCCTCCCAAACGTTCACGCCCTTTCCCGCAAGATGCGGTAAAAAAATGGTGAAGCCAAAACCAGGGTCACCGCCAGGGCTGCCCCCGCGAGCAGATCGACCGTATAGTGGTATCGAAGATAAACTGTAGCAAAAATGATCGACAGTGTGTAGCAGAAATAGACCCAAAACAACCGGTTTGATATAACCCGGCTCATCCAGCACGCCAGGATGGTGAGTTCCGTGTGCCCGCTGGGAAAGCAGTCGTACGCCGTCGATTCCAGCTTGTCCAGCCCATGTTGCATGTTGTGAAACAGCCACAATCCCTGTAACGGCAAGTGTTCCAATGGTTTCAGCAGAAAGCGCGGACCCCGCGCCGGTACCAGAAGGTAGCCTGCGTAGGAGGCCAAGAAGCCCAGCGCAATCAAAAACGCAAAATATTGGAACTCTCCATACCGCCGCTTGCGCCATAACAGAAACGGCACCAGCAGCACCGCGGGCACAAATAGCGTATACACCAACTGCAAATACTCGGTGAGCAGCGGGCTGTAAATCCGCTCCAGCCAGATAGTGGGATGGACTCCCCAAAAACGGAAATCCACCCCGGACAGCCACGCGTCGCAGGCTTGGTGGCGGATCACGGGGACCAGCAGCGCCATTTCCTTATAGCAGGCCCCCACATAGGGCAAGGGGTACCAGCAGCGAAAATACCAACTGGTCGGGTTCGGTGCCTTGATCTCCACCAGCAGCAGCGCCACCCCGCCCAGGTACGCCGCCGCCAATGCCGGCGCATTCGGTATCGCGCGCCACCACCCCACCAGCAGAATGCTCGAGAAAACCACGTACCCGAGGATGACTTTGTCGACCGGCCAGAACCGCCGGCCGGCCGCCGAGACCTTCAGTAGCTCAGCCATCCAGCCTCTTTGTACCATTCGAGCGTCGCCGCCAGCCCGTGCTCCAGATCCGTCGCCGCCGTAAACCCCAACTCCGCGCGGGCCCGCTGGGTGTCGCAGGTCCATGCCGCGCACCGCGCTTCGGCAATCTTTTCCCGCGAGACGATGCCGGGCCGGCCGGTAATTTGCGCCCACACTTCCGCGCCAGCGCCCACCGCCAGCGCCAGCACCGGCGGTATCCGCACCACCCGCAACTTCACTCCCATGATGCGCGCCGCGCAGCCGGCGAGCCCGCTCCAGGAAACCGGCTGTTCATGTGCCAAATAATACGTCCGCCCCGCGCCTGCCCACGATGCCGCCAGCCTGACAAGCCCCGCCGCCAGGTCGTCCACGTAAATCGCGCTAAACCAGCGCTCTCGGCCGCTCATCCGGAGCGACCACCCCTTGGCCACCAGCTTCAGGATCTGAAAAACATCCGTATCGCGCGGCCCGTACACTACCGGCGGACGCACAATCACCGCGTCCGGACGGCTCGCCCGCACCAGCCGCTCGCCTTCCAGTTTGCTCCTGCCGTAGTTCGTCAGCGGGTGCGGCTCGGCGTCCTCATCCACCGGCCGGTTGGCCGCTTCCGACGGCCCAATCGCCGACAGCGAACTCACATGCACCAGCCGCGCGCCGCTTGCCTCCATCGCCAGCAGAAGATTCGTGGTGGCGCGCACGTTGCCGTCGTAGTATTCCTCCCGCTCGAGCGCCTTGGTGACCCCCGCCAGATGGATCACCGTCTCCACACCCGCCAGCGCTTCTGTGAGGCCCGCGCCCGTCTCCAGGTCGCCCGCCACAACCTCGGTCGCGCCCATTGAATCCGCATCGAGCGTTCTCGCCGCCTTCGGCCTTACCAGGCAGCGAACCAGCGCGCCATCCGCGTGCAGCCGTTCCAGCACATGGCCGCCAACGAAGCCCGTGCCGCCGGTGAGCAGGATCATTTGCCTATTGCAGAGTGCTGCGGAAAGCCACTTCCCCGAAGTAGCTCTCGGCCACCGTGCCGGTATGCTGCGAGTTGATCTGGATACGCAGTCCCTTCACGCGCGGCGCCGGCTTGCCATACGCCCGGGTGTAGTCCGCCGCCACGTTGCGGCTTTCCGCAATCCACTGGTTCGCCTGCCCGGCCCCGGATTCGCAAACCACCGCCACGATGCGCAGCAGCGGAATCGAGCTCACGCTCTCCATCGCTCCTTTCGGTGCGTCGGTGTCCCAGATGTAGGAAATAATATGCCGGTCGGTGAACACCACCAGCAATTGCGCCGCCTGATCGTCGGTCGACGCCTTGCGGAAATCCCCGCCGCCGGGAAGTCGCGCCACTTTCCAGCTCCAGGTCAGATACGGCAACTGAGCCGGGTCCACATCCACCGACTTTTCGAGCGCGAACGACGAGCTGACGCTCAACAGGTGCAGACACGCCGTATCCGCGTCCTTGCACACCGAAACCACCGGCCGGCCGTGGTTTACCTTGATTTCCCAGCCCGCCGGCATGCGCCCGCCGTACCAGCCCGTGGTATTCAAAACCACCATCGCCAGCGGTGCGGTTTGGGCGACAAGCGTGAACACAAAAATCGCGATTAAGATGAGTCGCTTCAAATGAACTCTCACCAGCGGTGACCGGACTGTAACTCCCATCTTATCGTAGTGCCGGCGTTTCGCGCCATCGGATCGCCAAAGTGGGCAAAGTGGGGCAGGCGCTTTCGCCTGCCAACTGTTTCCCTATCTTCCAAAGAACTGATCGTACGCCCGCTGCGCTTCCGGGTCGTCGCCATACGGATGGTCCAAATAAAACCTCAGCCAGCGCCGCGCCCGCTCCCGATCGCCCGCCCGCATATACAAATCGGCAAGCGTGCGCGCGCATAAGGAGAACTCCGGATCGCGCTCCACGTGCAGCTTGCACTCGTTTTCCAAGTGCAGATCCACCCGTCCGGCCGGCAGCGCCGCCACCCCCGGCGGCAGGTCGCGCACGAAAATCAGGGCCTGCGGATCCTCGTAGATCAGGTACCACCCCGTCTCGCCAGGCGACATCAGCGCCGGCACCAGCGGATACAGCGTGCCCGAGTTGTACTCGAAGCCGTTCGCCACAATCGCCGTCACGCCGTAGCGTTCCAGCGTCTGCCCGCGCGCCGGGTCGCCCGGCGGCGAACCCAAAATCGCCCGATAATCCTGGAACACCTGTTCGCTGAGCGCCCGGCCGTCGATAAACACCGGCTCTCCCCGCCAGATCAGATAGCCGCCATATTCATAGGTGTTGAACAGCGGTCCGCGAATGCCGTGCTCACGCAGAAACTGGACGGCATCCACAGGAAAACGCCACTCCGCCGCCCGCAACTGGAAGAACCGCCCGGCGCCGGCGCCCCAAACCAGTCCCGCGGCGAGCGCCGCCAGGGCCGCGTACCGGACCACGCGTGGCAGGGGCCGCTTCCACGGAAAATAGTCCGCAATCAGGATCGGCGCCAGCACGCCCACCAGCATTTCATTGCGGAAAGCCGTCAGCGACGCCGCCACGAACGCCGCCGCCATCAGCCAATCCGCCGGCCGCACCCGCCGCCACGAAAGAATCATCGCCAGGACCGCCGCGTAGAGCAACAGGTCGAACACATAGGGCGAACCCCACAAACTCGCCGGCGACCATTCGATCAGCGACGCTTGCAGCGGGCTTCGCCGGTAGCGCAAGATGGCCTCGATCGCGCCGAATCCGTTCGGGTTCGCGCCCGAAACCGCGATGGTGGCCAGGCTCGCCGCCAGCCAGCGCCGCATGTCTGTCCGCCGCAGCAGCGCTTCCGCCGTGTACGCGCCCACTACGACCCATCCCAGGAAGAATCCGCCGTGGCAGTTCGCCCAAACCAGGGACAGCGCCGGCAGCAGCCACAGCCGGCTCCCGCGCTCGCAAATGGCGATGAACACCGCCGTGAAAACGTAGCTCAGGATGCTCGGCCGGTCGTGCGCGAATTCGACCGCGAGCGCCGACGCCGCCAGCGCCGCCGCGATTCCCCAAAGCAGGGAACCGGTGCGCCGCGCCGCCGCCCAGCCAACCGCGCCGCACAGCAACGCCAGCAGCAGCGCTTTCCAAAACACCACCGCGCCCACGCCGCCCGCAGCTTCGAAACCGTACATCGCCAGTTGCGCCAGCCACTCGTGCGTCAGGTTGAAGCGCCGCGTGGCCGCCTCGCCGGGATAAGCGTCTCGCGCGCCCGCGGTCGTGTAGGCGAACGGGTCCGGCACCGGGAGCCGGTGTGTGCGCGCGATGTACCGGCCCGTCGCCAGGTGCCACCATGCATCCGTGTCCGCCAGTTCCGTAGAAAATAACCCCAGCAGAAATAGGCACGCCAATGCGAGCAGAGCCGCATTCAGCCAGCCGGGAGCAGGGGTGACAGCGTGATCGGGTTTGCGCAAATCCCGAGAATAGCAGACCGCTGGATTTGCAGTCGGGGGGGGCCCGTTTTCGGGTCCGCAGCGGAGTTCGCCAGCCAGCCGTTATAGCGGCTTGCACAGCACCAGCGCGTCCTCGCCGTCTTCGTAATAGCGGCGGATGCGGCGCAGCCCGGCAAACCCGAATCTCGCATAGAGCGCCTGGGCTGGCCGGTTCGACGTGCGCACCGCGAGCGTGAACCGGCGGACGCGGCGCAACCGCAAACGACGCAGCGTGCTTCGCATCAGGGAGGAGGCAATGCCCTGCCCGCGGCAGGCCGGCCCAACCGCCACCGAAACCAGCTCGGCGCAAGGCACCCCCCGGCGGACCGCGGCCGCCGTGACCATGTAGGCGCGGATGCCGGACGCAGCGGCGGCCACCAGAAACAGGCGCCCGCATTTGCCGGAGAGCTCTGCAAACAAGTTGCGATCGTAAGCGTCGGCGCCGAAACTGGCGCGCTCGATGGCCAGGACGTCATCCAGGTCGGACATCCGGAAGGGCCGTATATGGTACTGAGGCTTCATAGTCCTAAGTGCTATTTTGCTATACTTGACACCTTGGGGGCGGGCGGTGAAGAAAGCCAAGCGCAAACCGGGCGAGAGGCATCTTGACAAGAATTTCGGAGGCGCGCATACTGGTATCAAGATGCAACTGAGTGGCAACAAGAACGGATCGGAAATCCTGCCGGCGAGCCTGGTGGACTTGCGCCGCGGCGACGAAGCGGTATTGAGCGAGATCGACTTGCCGGTCGAGGATGCGCGCCGTTTGATGGAGTTCGGTTTTCTTCCCGGAGCGCGGGTGGTTGCCGGACAAAGCGCGCCGGGCGGGGATCCGCAGGTGTTTCAGGTGGATGGAGCGGAGATCGCGGTGCGGCGCGAAACCGCGCGGCGCCTCAAGATCCACCATAAGGGACGGGTTCCGAGGAAGGCATGAGCGAGTGCACCGACTGCGCCGGCTGCGGCACGTCGGCGGTGGCCGCATTTCCTCCCGACGCCGCGGTTAAGACGGTGGCCGTCATCGGGCCGCCCAACTCCGGCAAAACCACGCTTTTCAACCGGCTCACGGGCTTGCGCCAAAAGGTGGCCAATTATCCCGGCGTGACGGTGGAGCAGCACACCGGCATCGCCGAGCTTGCCGGTGGCCAATCCGTGGAATTGATCGATTTGCCGGGTGTGTACAGCCTTTCGCCGCATTCGGAAGACGAACAGGTGGCGTACGATGTGCTGACTGGCCGGCGCCAGGACACGGCCAAACCCGAAGCCATCCTGCTGGTGCTCGATTCGACCAATTTGAGCCGCCATCTGATGCTGGCGGCGCCGATCCTGGCGCTGGGTCTGCCGACCCTGATCATCCTCAACATGGCCGACGACCTGCGCAACCGCGGCGGCACGCTCGACACCAAGGCGCTCTCGCGGGAACTGGGCGCGCCGGTGGCGCTGGTGAGCGCGCGCCAGGGCGAGGGTATCGAGCAGGTGCGCGAGTTTCTGGCCGGGGCCATGGCGCTACCCATGCCCAGATCGCTGCCGGTGCTGCACGACGTTCCCAAGTGCCGCGAGTGGGCCGGAATGGTGGGCAGCCAGGCCGACTATCGGGCGCCGATTGCCCCCAAGTGGACCCGCCGCCTGGATCGCGTGGTCTTGCATCCGTTGGCCGGGCCGCTGATTTTCGCCTTTGTGGTGATCGCCGTCTTTCAATCCATCTTCAGCTATGTCACGCCGCTGATGGATGGAGTGAAGTGGCTGTTTGAAGTCTCCGGCAACTGGATTGCAATTACACTGCCGCCCTCGCCGCTCCGCTCGCTGCTGGTGGACGGAGTCTGGAAGGGCGTGGGCTCGGTGATCGTATTCCTGCCGCAGGTGCTGCTGTTGTTTCTGTTCATCGGCATCCTGGAAGATTCCGGCTACCTGGCACGCGCGGCCCTGATCGCGGACCGCACCATGGCGCGCTTCGGGCTGCAGGGCAAATCGTTTATCCCGCTGCTGTCGGCTTACGCCTGCGCGGTGCCGGCGATTATGTCCACACGCACCATCGAGAACAAGCGGGACCGCACCGCGACGATCTTGATCGCGCCCTTCATGACCTGCGCGGCGCGCTTCCCCGTTTACACGCTGATCATCGCCGCTTTCTTGCCCAACCGGCAACTGCTCGGTTTTCTCAGTGTCCGCACGGTGGCCATGATCGGCCTGTATGCGCTCGGATTCGTGATGGCGGTGCTGACGGCGCGGATTTTGAAATCGTCGATTCTGAAAAGCGGCCGCACGCCGTTTCTGCTCGAGATGCCGGCTTACCGCTGGCCCACCTTGCAATCGCTCGGGCTGCGGCTGTTCGACCGCTCGAAGGTTTTCCTGCGCCGCGCCGGCACGGTGATCCTGCTGGTGACGGTGCTGTTATGGGTGGCGGCGCACGTGCCTTACACGCACGGCCATCCTCCGGCCATCCGGGACAGCCTGGCCGGCACGTTGGGCCGCACCATCGAGCCGGTCATCAAGCCGTTGGGCTTCGATTGGAAGATCGGCATCGGCCTGATCACTTCCTTCGCCGCGCGCGAAACCATCATCGCCACGATGGGAGCGATTTATGGCATGGACCATCCGGACTCCACCAGCATGGACTTGCAGAGCGCGCTACGTCACGACCTGACGCCCGGCGCGGCGGTGGCGCTGCTGATCTTCTTCGCATTTGCCATGCAGTGCGTTTCCACCGTGGCCGTGGTGCGGCGCGAGACCGGCGGCTGGAAGTGGCCGCTCGCCCAGTTCGCCTACATGAGCGCGCTGGCTTACGGCGGCGCGTTTCTGGCCGCGCACCTGCTGCGGTACCTGTAGGTGGGGCATGCTTTAGCTTGCCCGTTTTGTTCTTTCTAGGGGCTCCCTAACCTGTCTGCACGCCGCATGCCGCCGCCGCGTCATAATATAAAGGGACACACGTATGCGGATACTGCCTTGGGCCGGGCATGCCAGGCCCCATCGCCGCCGGGGCTTCTCCCTGATTGAATTGCTGATCGTGGTATCGATCATCCTCATCCTCATCACCATCGCCGTGCCTAAGTTCACGCACGCCCAGATGTACACGCGGGAAACCGCGGCCATTCAGGCGATCAAGGCCATTCATACGGCCGAGGTCCAATACCAATCGCAGTACGGCCGCTACGCGATATCGCTCACCGAGCTTGGGCCGCCGCCCAGCGGCGCGTCGAACACTTCGGCCGCCGACTTGATTGGCAGCGACCTGGCCAATGGCGAAAAGCAGGGCTACAAATTCACCGTCTCGGCCGTCCCCGGCGGGTATGTGGTCAACGCCGTCCCGGTGGCCTATAACAGCAGCGGCAGCCGCAGCTTCTACTCCGACCAGTCGATGGTAGTTCGCGAAAACGACGGTCCCGAACCGGCCACCGCGCAAAGCAAGGAACTGCGCTAGCCTAGGTGGGACAGACGATCGGTTTTTGTCGTCTGTCAACTGTTGAACTGCGGCGAAGCTTGACAGACCACGAAAAAGCGATGGTCTGTCCCACAATAATCATGTTCTCCTACTCCGGCAACGACCTTTATTGCGAACAAGTGGCGCTGGCCGACCTGGCGGCGCACGTGGGCACGCCCGCTTACGTCTATTCCAGCCAGACCATTCTGACCAATTACCGCGCCTATGACGCGGCTTTCGGCGCGCTGCCGCACACGGTTTGCTACGCGGTGAAGGCGAATTCGTCGCTGGCCGTGCTGGCGCTGCTGGCCAAAGCCGGGGCTGGTTTCGACATCGTTTCGGGCGGCGAACTGGCGCGCGTGCTGGCCGCCGGCGGAAACCCGTCTCGAGTGGTGTTTTCGGGCGTGGGCAAAACCGCTACGGAAGTCGAGTACGCCCTCGGTCACGGCATCCACAGTTTCAATTGCGAATCCGAGCCCGAACTGGCGCTGCTCGACGCCATGGCGGCGCGGCGCGGCGTGAAGGCTGGCTTTTCGATTCGCGTCAACCCGGATGTGGATGCCGTCACCCATCCTTACATCGCCACCGGCCTGGGCCAACACAAGTTCGGCATCGCCATCGAGCGGGCGCGCGCGGTCTATGAGCGTGCGCGCACCTTTGCCAATCTGTCGGCCGAGGGCGTGAGCTGCCACATCGGTTCGCAGATCCTCGACGCGACCCCGATTCTGGAAGCGGTCGACAAGCTGGTGGAACTCGCCCGGCAGCTCCGCGCGGAGGGTTGCCCGATTCGTCATCTGGACCTGGGCGGCGGCCTGGGCATCGCCTATCGGCCCGGCGAAAAGGCGCCCGCGGTGGCCGCGTTCGTCGAGGGTCTGCACGCCAAGCTCCGCGATACCGGCCTTTCGGTGATGGTCGAGCCGGGCCGCTCCATCGTGGGTCCGGCAGGCATGTTGCTCACCCGCGTGCTCTACCGCAAGCAGAACGGCGAGAAGGAATTCATGGTGGTGGATGCGGCCATGAACGACCTGATCCGCCCGGCGCTCTACCACGCGCACCATGAGATTGTGCCGCTGCGGAAGAACGGGCTGCCGCCGGTGAAAGCGGACGTGGTGGGCCCGGTCTGCGAGAGCGGCGATTTTCTGGCGCGCGACCGCCTGATGGCCAACGCCATGCCCGGCGATTACCTGGCGGTGTGCGCGGCGGGCGCTTACGGATTCGTCCAGTCGTCGAACTACAACTCGCGGCCGCGCGCGCCGGAGGTGCTGGTGGAAGGCGCCGCTTACCGGGTGATTCGCCAGCGCGAGACTTACCTCGATCTGATGCGCGGTGAGACAATCTGATTTATCGTGAACCCTCGCAAGCTGAACCGCTCGATAGGCCCGTTGCTGGCCGGTTTGGGGCTGCTCGTGGCCTCCGTGGCGCCGGCCTTGGCGTGGCCACCGTCAGAATTGGCGCGCGACACGCTCTCCCTCGCCGGAAAATGGGAATTCGCTTTGGATCCGAACGGCGTCGGCGTGAAGGAAGGATGGGCCGGCCGCACGCTGCCGGATTCCATCGACCTGCCCCACACCACCGACGTGGCGCGCAAGGGCAAGTTCCAGGAGCCCACCCAGGAGGCCTGGAAGCTGTCGCGCCGCTACCCGTACGAAGGGCTGGCGTGGTATCGCAAGACATTCACCGTGCCGCGGACCTGGCGGGACAAGGAAGCGGCCCTTTACCTGGAGCGCACCAAGAAGGTCACCGTCTATCTGGATGGCGGCGCGCCCAGAGATGGCGGCGCGCAGCTCAGCACATCGCACCTCGTTCGCCTCGGCAAGCTCAGCCCCGGCGCGCATACGCTAACCATTCTGGTCGACAATCGCTTGAGCAACTGGCCCGACCGGGTGGTGAACAGCCACATGCTGGACGAGGCCACACAGACCAATTGGAATGGCATCCTGGGCCGCATCGAGCTGCGGACCGAGGAGCTGTTCGCCATCCAGGGCGTGAGCGTAGGGGCTGTGCCGGGCGATCCGCACCGGCTGCGCATCCACATTCACATGGCGGACGCGGCTGCTAAACCCAAGGTGACGGCAATGTGTGTCGTGGGGGACAACCAGGTAGCCGTGGCCACCGCGACCGGCACGGAGGTCAAGATCGAAACTGGGCCGGCCGTTCCGCTGTGGGATGAGTTTCATCCCAACCTGCTCAATCTTGGGTTGGAGGCCAAAGTCGGCGGCGTTATAGCGGCCTGGAGCGGGCTGGCGGGCCTACGCCACTTTCGTGCGCAGGACGGCCACTTCACCATCAACGGCCGCCGCGTCTTTCTGCGCGGCAAGCACGATGGCTGCGTTTTCCCTCTCACCGCTCATCCACCGATGGATGAAGCCGGCTGGGAGAAATATTTTGCAATAGTGCAGGCTTACGGCCTGAACCATGTGCGCTTCCATTCCTGGTGCCCGCCGGAAGCGGCGTTTGCAGTGGCGGACCGCCTGGGCATTTACCTGCAACCGGAGCTGCCGTTCTGGGGCGATCCGACCAAGCCGGGAGTCGAGGCGTTCCTCAACGAAGAGGGCCGGCGCATCCTGACCGAGTACGGCCACCATCCCTCGTTCGTGATGCTGAGCATCGGCAACGAATATTGGGGCCCGGCCGAACCCAGGCCTGGCATGGTCGCCGCGCTGCGTGCGTTCGATCCCAGCCGCCTGTATGACCAGGGCTCCAACTCGGAAGCCTGGAATCCTCATGAGTTTGCTGGCGACGATTACCGCGTCAGCGCCTACGGGAAGCCCGGGCTGGATGGCAAGGCGCGCGGCTCCTATGCTCACCAGGATAAGAAGGACGGCGAGGTTGGTTACATCCAGGAAAACACGCCGGGAACTTCGAAGACTTACACTACGGCGCTAGCGGGCAAGCGGCTGCCGTTCATCAGCCATGAAGTCGGCCAGTACCAGGTGTTCCCGAACTTTCGCGAGGCCGCCAAATACACCGGAGCGCTGCGCGCCGACAACTTCGCCGTTTTTGAGCAGCGCCTCAAGCAGGCCGGGATGCTCGATCAGGCCGAAGATTTCCGCCGCGCCAGCGGAATGCTTTCCGCGCTGGCCTACCGTGAGGAAATTGAAGCCGCCTTGCGCACCCCGGAAATGGACGGTTTCCACTTGCTGGATTTGCAGGATTATCCCGGGCAAGGCACCGCGCTGGTGGGCATGCTGGATGCCTTCCTGGATTCCAAGGGGATCGTCACGCCCGAGGAATGGCGCGCCTTTTGCTCGCCGGTCGTGCCGCTGGCCCTGTTCGCCAAGCACACCTGGACCAACCGGGAAGAGTTCACCGCCGAAATCCGCGTGGCGAACTACGGCGAGACCGCGCTCGATGGCCCCGTGCTGTGGCGGATGAAGAATGGCGCGCAGGTGCTCGGGTCTGGCAGCGTCGGCGCGGCTCCAGTGCCGGCCGGCGGCGTGACGACGGTGGGCCGCATTCGATTCGCGTTGAGCTCGGTCGAGGCTCCGGCTCGACTAGCGCTTTCGGTCGGCATCGGCGCTAGCACGCTCGAGTGGCCGCTCTGGGTCTACCCGGCCGAACCGTCGCCGCCTTTGCCCGGCGTAACCGTCGCGGGCGCCCTGGATGACGCGTTGGCGCACTTGAGCCGCGGCGAGCGCGTTCTTCTCCTGCCCAAAGCCCAAGAGGTCTCGAACAGCCTGCCCGGCTACTTCACACCGGATTTCTGGTGTTACCCGATGTTCAAAAAGGGCAACCCGCCCGGCACGCTGGGGCTGCTGATTCAGGATACTCACCCGGCCCTGGCCGCGTTCCCCACCCGCTTCTACTCCGAGTGGCAATGGCAGAGCCTGGCGCACCGCTCGCGGGCCGTCATCCTGGATTCGCTCGCCGGCTACCGGCCGATCGTGCAGTCCATCGACAACGTCGAGCGCAACCACCGCCTCGGCACCATCTTCGAGTTGAAGGTGGGCGCCGGCCGGTTGCTGGTTTGCGCCATCGATCTACCGGCGATGCCCGACGCACCGGAAGCCGCGCAGTTGCTCCTGAGCTTAGAGCAGTACGCTCAATCGCCGAAGTTCGCTCCGGCCCGCGAGGTTTCGCCAGAGGACTTGCGGAAGCTGCTGCGCGGCGAGTAGCACAGACGATCGTCTTTTGTCGTCTGTCAAGGCGTCGCGCCTTGTCGGTAATGACGGACCAAAAAAACGATGGTCTGTCCTACAATTGTGCGCGAATGCCGCACAATAGAGCATGGCCGAAATTCAACCTGCCCGCTACACGTGCTATCGCGCGGCCGGCCCGATCCCGGTCGATGGCAAGCTGGATGAGCCTTCCTGGCGCCTCGCTCCCAAGTCCGCGCCGTTCGTCGACATCGTGACTGGCGAGCCGGCTTGGTTCGACACGCGCGTGGCGTTGCTGTGGGATGACGATTACCTTTACTTCGGTTTTTGGATCGAAGAGACCGACGTCTGGGGTACTCTCACCCAGCGCGATTCCAAAATTTGGGAGGAGAATGACGTCGAGCTGTTCATCGCCGGCCGCGACGCTTATTACGAGTTTGAAATCAATGCGCTCAACACGGTGTATGAAGCCTTATGGATATGGAAGGACATTCACCAGCCAGGCGGGCGCTATTACGGGCGGCCGGAGTTCGATGCCACTCACCGGCGCACCATGGTGCTCGATGGCGTGGGCGGACACGTGCATCCGCGCGGCGAACGTTGGGGTTTCCTCGATTGGGATTTCCCTGGGCTGAAGACCGCCGTGCACGTGGATGGAGTTGTCAATAGCCGCACCAACACGGACCGCGGCTGGACTGTCGAACTGGCATTTCCGTGGAAAGGGATGGAGCTGATTGCGGATGGCCGATCATTGCCGCCCGCCGATGGCGACGTGTGGCGTATCGATTGTTCGCGCTTCGAGAAGATCGGCCGCCACCGCGAAATCCTGGACCCGTGCGCCGGCTGGACCTGGAACCGCCACGGCCACTACGATTCGCACATTCCCGAAGTCTTCCCCTACGTGACATTCTCGAGCCGCTCCGTAGCCGGATGAGCACATCGGCCCGGGCAGCGCTCATCAAAGCACAGACCCGATGCGTAGCGGATTACTCCCTGAACCCGATGACCGTGTTCGGGTAATAGTGATTCAGAATCACCCGATGATTGGCGCCGGAAGCTGCCATAGCGCTGGCGCCGCGCTGGCAGAGGCCGATGCCATGCCCTTCGCCGCGGCCGTGCACCAGGATGTGGTCGCCTTCGCGCCTTACCTGATAGTTGTATCCCGGGATTACACTCCAGCCGAGGAGCCGCCCCAACTCGATTCGGTTTGCCTCGGAACGGCCCTCGATCAGCGTGGAGTAGTTTGCGGGGAGCGCGTTCTCCCAATCCGGTGCGCTGGTCCGGCAGGGCGGGCACTCGACCGAATAGTAAGGGTATCCTTCGGCTGCCATACCCGCCTCGGCCAGGGTTCTGGTCCGCCCGCCGCAACTGGCGGAATAGAGCGCCGCCAGCACTGCACCCGCATGGAGCAGAACCTGCCCCTTGGTCTCCGACACGGCGGTGCCGGCCGCGCCGCTTCGCTCCGGCGGTTCTCTCAGGAATTGGCAGTGGGTGGTATCGCAGAACTGAAAATCCGGATGGCGCGCGGGAGAGGCAAGGTAGAAGGAGCGGGTGGCGATCGCCTGGGCCTTGAGCGCTTCGAGAGGGGCGCCGGGAACGCTTTCGGCGGCAACCGCCGACTCGACCGCCGTCTCGAGATCGGTGATGACAATCGGAACTAACTCGCCGCCGCGGACCCGCACCTCGAGAGTTGCCACGAACCGCCGCTCGATCTTCCCCGGCACACTCAGGTAGAATTCAGTCCTGCCGTGCGAACCGGATACCTGCACCACCGGGGCACTGGCCACCTGTTCCCCGGCCGTGCACAGAACACCCGATTGTCCCACGCGCAAGCGGGCCATTCGCGAACCCTCGATATTCCACGCGGCTCCCGCCACCTTGACCCGCAGCACGCCGCCGGGCGCCGCTCGCAAAATCAGCTCGGACGGATGAAATAAACCGAAGACACCGATGCGGAGATCTTTGCCGCTCGCAGCCGCATGCAGCGTTAACAGCAGGAGTACGATCCGGCTCATGCTAGCGCGCTCCTGTCAGAAAGGGCAGGAGGCGCGCCGCGGTTTCCGCCGCCTGTCTGCCGACCACTCCGTGCACTTGCACGAGGAGAACGTAGCGCGGACTATCGGCGGGGTAGACCACCACGGCGTAGCCATCGCCCGCCGCTTTTGGCGAATGGGAGCAGGGGGCCGTTCCCGTCTTGGCCAGCGCCTCGCCGCCGCGCAACGACGATCCAATTGCGGCGGCCGTACCGATGCTGGCACTCAGCCTCATTCCCTGGATCACCTCGGCAACCCCAGGCTCAGCCCTGCGCGCGGCCAATTCGGCATAGGCGCGCGCGACCTCCAGCGGAGATAGTCGCCATGCGCTTCCCACGCCGAATAACGTATCCCTGCCAGAATCCGCCGGCGGCCCGCGCAGACCGAACCGATCCACCACTTCCCAGACGTCGGCCGGCGACACGTCCGCGGCGAGCTGCCGGAAGTATGCATTGCAGGAGTGGGCAATCGCAGCAGCCAGTCCAATACGCCCGTGGCCGGTTTTCAGCCAGCAGTCAGCGCCAGTACATTCGTAAACGGGGAAGCGCATCTGGTGCCGCTGGCCGTATGTAATCGCGGTGAATGGTTTGACCAGCGAACCGACCGGAACCGCAACGTCCGCCGCGCGCCAGTCGATTGCGATTACGGTCTTGTGAGTTGCGTCCAGCAAAAGGTAGGATGTCTGCGCATTCGCCGCGAAAACAGCCACGGCGAAGAAAACCGCGAACGGGCAAGCTAAAGCATGCCCCACCGACCGCACGCAAAGAATTGGTGGGGCAGCTTCAAGCTTGCCCGTGAATCGGGTCATGGCGCGAGCTCATAGGTGACGGTCTGCTTCATCGCCTCGCCCTGTTCGGCCGCCGCTATGGTTGCCGACCTGACCCGCGAGAGCGTATCGCTCAAGCTGACCAGGTTCTGCGAAAGAAACTGCGGCGGCGCGGCGGCGGAAGCATTCACCGGGGCGCGGACGCTATCGAGTTGCCGCATCCAGACCGCGAAATTGCGGCCCTCGCGGTCGTGCCGAAAGCCGGCCGCGTAAATACCGATGTTGGGAGGCAGCGGCGCGTTGGTACGCGATAACATGCGCTCGATCAATGGCTGCGAGTTGGCCACGATCAACCGGTTCCCCTCGACGCCGACCGCCAGCGGGACAAGGCCGTCCAGGGCAAAGTACCGCACTTTCCCGCGATTCTCTTCGGTCCATCCGGCGCCGAGGCGCGTGGTGGTCCACATGCCTTCGATGCCCGAAACGATGGCCTCCCGGACCGCCGCCGCATCCCAGGCCGATCGACGGACAATCACCAGCGCGCGGTTGGTGCCGATGAAGACGGCATCCGCCGCCGCGCGCGTCTCTTCCACCTGAACGACCGCAGTCAGCTTGTCGCCGCTGAGCAGATGCTGGAGAGCTTCCGGAAGAAGTTGGCCGCTGTCGTCGGGAAACTCCGGCTCATCGATGCGGGTATCGAGATCCGCCTCGCTTCCGGCGGCAGTGGCGCCTCGCGGGGTGGACGGCGCCAGATCGGGCGAGCGCTGAGCGCTCGCCACGGCGGGATTGAGCAGCTTGGCCGTCAACAGAGCCAACGTTTCGCCTGGTTCGGGACCGGCCCATCCCCGGTAGAAACCAGCGTCGTCCGGAACCAGCCGCAGGGCTTCGGCCAGCGGTTGGGTATCCGCGGAGGATTCGGCCGAGGAGGGTGCCGCGCGGAAGAGCAGCCTCTCCTCCCGAATTGCCCCGGCGCCCAGGAACAGATCCGAAATGCCGGATGTGTACTGCAGGACCAGCGAAACGTTGCGCTGAATCCAATGCGAGCGGAAATGCGGGCTGCGGCCAAGCGCCGCGAAGTCCATCACCAGCCGCAAGTCGCCCGCGCCACCGGCCGCCCGGTTCGGCCGCGCGAACCAGCCTTCGTCGATCATTTTGTTGCGCTGAGCGTGCGCCATCAGCTCCAGCGCGCCGGCGATCAAATCTTCACGCGTCGCGAGCAGCAACACGTCATTGGTCGCGGCGAAGGCCACCACGCGGCCCGAAGCATCCGTGCGAACGTAGAAGTCCACGCCCCCGGCCTTGCGAGGCGTGTAGTTCGCTCGCGAGCGCCACAGCACCGTCTCCACGGCTTTGGCCGAAGGCAGGCGAGTCATGTACAGAAATTCGAGCTTGCCGATATCGTAGAGCGCCAGCGCGGATTCGGAGCCCGCGACGCTCTCGAGCATCGAAGCGTCCGGTGCGAAGCCGGCCGCACCCGCGTAGTTGTCGTACACCTCGTTGAGGCGCATGAAGAGATGCGACTGCGCGAAGGCGCTGTAGTTGGCGCTCGCGAGCCAGCGCTTGTGCTCCGCGGATGCGCGCCAGCGCGACAGAAGCGACCCGAAGTCCTTGGCCTCCAGGTACAGCAGAGGACCGGCCGGCACGAACTCACTCAAGCTTGGCGGCGCCGGCTGAGCCACCTGGGAGAGTACCACCGCTACGCAAACCGCCCCCAGGCCGATTCCGGCTCGCAGCAGATTCTTCTTCATAAAGCCCCCCGTTTCCCGGCGGCCAACATCGGCCGGATGATCGCCGGCTGTTCCAGGTTCGGACTGACCACGGGTCGCCGCTGCGTGTTTTCGCGGCGGCGGCCGAGTTCCGCGCTGACTGCGGCCAACCGCATATCGAGGTGTAGACTCGGGTCGATTTCCCTGGCGATCCTTAGCAGATGACTGGCCATCCCCAAGTCTCCCGAGCGCTCGACTGCATCGGCCAATCGTTGCGCGATAGCGGCGCGTTCCGCGTTGGCGAGCCCCTCGGTGGAGAGGAACGATTGGCCCGCCGACTGTGCCCATCGCATTTGCTCGCTTTCGGGTGGTTCGTCGCGACCCCACCAGCGCGGAAGAAAAGGCTCGGCGGCGGCAATCGCGGTTCGGTCGCGACCGGCATCGAGCGCGGCTCGCACCAGGCTCACCCGCACCGCCTCCGGTTCCGGATTGATGGCCACCGCTGCCAGAAGCAGCCGCAGGCGCGTGGCGGGATCTTTGGCGGCGGTGGCCGCGCGGACGCGCGCTTCGAAATAGAGCGGCTTTTCGGCGGCGGTGGGATCGACACTGCCCGCGGCCAGAAGGTCGAGCTCCGCGCTACCGCTTTGAACGGCGGGCCGCACCGCCGACAGCGCGTCAGCGGCACGCACCCGCAACTCGTAAGGAGCGGCCGGATCGGCAGCTACGGCGGCCAGCGTTTCCGTGGTGTGCCGAATCGCAGCCAGGCGCAGGCGAGCCGCCTCGTCCCATGGCGCCGCGCGTTCGCGTATCGCGAGGAATTCCACCGCTTCGGACTGGTGCCCGGTTTTCTCGAGCAGGTCCGCCGCAGCCATCAGGTTTTCGAAGGGCTCGACTGAGACCAGGTTCATGCGGCGCAGCAATGCCATCGCAGCGTCCACATTGCCGGTTTCAAGCCGTATCTCCGCTAAGCCCAGGAAATTGGTTGGACTCAAATCCCGATCGTCTAACGCGCGCGTGTACAGGTAATCCAAAACCGCTCGCGCCGATGCGCGATCGCCCTGGTTGCGCAACTGGGTGGCGGCGCTTTGCAGGGATTCCGTGGTGGGCGCGTTGGGGCGATCCTGGCGATAACGATCGAGCCGCGCCGTTAATTCGCCGGATAAGGCGGCGATCACGATCTCGATGTCGGCCGGCGGATTCTGGATGACGGCCAACAACGCTCGAGCGCGGTCCGTCTGGCGGTGCTGCACCAGGTACTGCAACAGCTCGAGCCGGCGCTGATTCAGCTCCGACTGCGCAAAGCTGCGTGCGTCGCCGGCGCTCTGCGACACCTGGGCTTCGGCGATCTCGACGATCCGGCGGAGCACCGGCTGTTTCTGCTCCTCGGGGATCGCGGAAGATACCATTTGCGAAAGGAAGCCGGCGGAATCGGCTGGCGTTCGCGCCGCCCGCGAAAGATCGAGAATCCAGCTCACACCGGCGTCCGGACTGCCGGCCGCCATCGCGCCTCGCAGCAACGGTTCGAATTGATAGGCGCCGTTCATGCGGATGTAATCATGAAGAAGCTGATCGGCCTGGGCTCGCACGCTCGGGAAAATCTTGTGCTGCCCGATGGCGGTAAGAGTGTGCTCCGCCTGGTGCCAGAATTCGGGCGGTACGTGGCCCGAGTTCTCCTGCCGCCGGAAGGCTTCGAGCGCCAGCCTCCATTGCGCGATGGCTTCCTCCTGCTTGCCCTGCTGCCAGAGGATGTCCGCGATCGAGTCGCGCGCGTTTCCGGCGTTGGGATCGAACTGAAGACCGTCTTCGTATTCCGCAAGGGCACGGCCGTGGTTCCCGAGTTCTTCGTAAGATTGGGCCAGCGCAAAATAGCCGGCGGCTTGCGCGGGCGCCCCTTCCAGCATGGCCGGTAGGTAGTCTTCCGACGCGTCACGGTTGGTAGCGGCCAGGTACTCGCCGTAGCGCGAGCCGAAATAGAACCACATCTGGCCGGCCAACTGTTGGCTGTGATCGACCGGCTTGCCGAGGCGCTCTCCAATCGTGCCGCCGCCGAGTAACCCCGCAAATGCCTGATTCACCTCGGCGGCAGGGTCGCGATAATACAGCCCAACCAGGCCCAGGTAAGCCCGCGCCCAAACCGGCGTTTTCGTACTCCCGCCCAGTGATACCGCGGCTCGCGCGAACGCCCCGTCGCCGGTCTCGATGGCAAGTTGCATGCCCGCCTGGCTGCCGGCCGCCAACTTCAGCCGGCGATCCGGATCGCGCGTGCGCAGCAGTTCCAGGTAGCGCTGAAAATCGATGCTCTCCGGATACTGCGACAACACGCGGAATTCGCTTTCGGCGTCTCCCGCTGTCGCATAGGCCTGCGCCGCTTGGGCCAGCAGATTGAGCTGGTTCATGCGTTCGCTTTTCACTTTCCAGTACCGCTCGAGCAAAGAACCCAGGTCGGCGAATTGCATCCTGGCCTTCTGGATCTCGACGATCCGCGACAGGTGCGCTTCGGCAGTCGGCGCGTCCGGCGCAGCCAGCAGCAACTCGCTCCGCCAGCGAACCTCGCGCTCTTTCAATCCCGCGTGCTGCGCCGATACGAGCAGGCTGTCGTTCCAGGCTGGCGGATTGCCCGCGGTGGCCCTGGCCTTTTCGAGGAAGGCGGCCAGCGAGACTTTTTCTTCCGGCGCAAAGTAGATGTTGGCGGCCTGGCCGATCTGGCGGAGTGCGAGGTCCGCCGCCTGCGGAACGGCTTCCCGCTGCGGCAACTTCATTCCAGCCTGCTGAGCTGCATAGAGGCGCCGGTAGGCCTCCTCGTGCTTGCGAAGCCGCGTCATGACCCGGGCGTACAGTTCGGCGCCGCTCGATTGATCGATCAGCAGCCGCGGGCCGGCCAGATCCACACCGCGCCCGGCGAATGTCGCGGCCTCCTGCAACAGACCCCACGTCTCCAGGGTCGCCGCGGCCTGGAAGAACAAATCGGGCTTCGCGGGCCGGCCTTCGATGGATGCGTCTTCGACGGCTTTCACCGCCTCCGCGGGCCGCCGCTCGCGCGCCAGGAGTTCGGCCACTTTCAGCAGCCATTGCGGATCGTGGTAACTCAGCGCGTAGAGATTGCGGTATGCCTCGATGGCCTGATCGAAACGCGTCAGCTTCTCCTGCAACTGTGCCTGCGCGATCCGCAAATCCAGCCGGTCGGGACGGACCGCGATGGCGCCATCGTAAGCCGAAACGGCCGCCGGATAATCCTCGAATTGCGTTTCGAGGCGCGCCAGCGCGACGTGCAGCCGAACGTCCTTTGGAGATTCGGCGGACGCCTTTACGTAATAACCCGCCAGCCTCGCCTGGAGCCCGTGCCGGGCCGTGAACAGAGCCGCGTCTTTGACCAGATCCTCGTCTTCCGGGTACCGGTTGATGATTTCGATGTACTGATCGACGGCCGCGGCATAATCCTTCAGTTGCTCCAGCGCGGGGATGAGGCCGCGCCGCAAACCGGCCACCCGCTGATTGCGCTCGGCGGCAGGGATGGGCGCGCGGCTCGTGTCCGCAATCTTCGCCGTATAGAAATCGCGGAGCTGCTGGTACTCACCTGCGCGCGCATACGTGCCGGCCATGGCTGCCAGGTAGTCCGCGTTGAACGGCTCGGCCACCAGTAATTCGGCGAGCAGGTCTCGCGCGCGTGCATACTTGGCCGAGTCGGCGGCTTTCTGGGCGGCTTCGAAGGTGAACTGTTTCTTGAAAACCGAATTCGAGGAGCGCGCGGCCGTGGCGAGCGTATCCACCGCCTGCTCGGGCAGATGGTTTCGCCAATAGAAATCCGTGGCGGCGCGCACCACACCGAGGATGGCGGGATTCGCGCGGAGGACGTCTTCGATGACGGCGCGAGCCGCCGCGACATCCGGTTTGCTCTCGTAATAACGGGCCAGCGCCAGCCGAAGCCGGATGCGCTCCACATCGTCGGATGCGAGCGCGATCTGGCGCTGGAGAACCGCCTCGCGAACACCGTCGAAACCGAGACGGGCGGCTGCGGCGCTCAAATCGTCGAGCAATTCCGGCGAACTGGTGCCGCGCGTCAAGAAAAGGAGGAACGCGGCGGTATCGTCTCTGCGGTTCTGCTGCTCGAGTATCGCCAGCCGCAATGCCACAGCCGGGCGGTCGGGATTGGCGCCCGTCACGAGCGCGACTGTCCGGGCCTCGATCGCCGGCCGCAATGCGGCGCGACGGGCGAGTTGGAGCAGACGCGTGCGCGCTGGCGAAACGCCTTCGGTTCCAGTACCGCCGGTTCCGAGCGCGCCCTTGACGTATTCCTCGATGGCGCGAGCGTAGTCGCCCTTGTTCTCATAAATCGCGCCTGCCTGGTAAGAGTAGAGAGCGGGATCGGAGAGTTTCCGGCGGCCCTCCGCCAGCAAGCGGAGCGCGTCGTCAAACTGGAAGTAATCCCAAAACACGGTGGCGGCTTCGAGATACCCATCCGCATTGCCCGGCTCGATTTGGGGGATGCGGTTCCAAAACGAGCGAGCCTGCGAATAGCGTTCCCGATCGGCGTAGATCTCGCCGGCCTCGGTCAGCGCCTCGTGGCTGCCGGGTTCGTACTTTGTGACGTTCTCGACCAGGGCCACCGCTTTCGCGGCGAACTCGGGCCGATAAGCGGCCAACGACCGATCGACGGAGGCGGCGCGCAGGGCGATGGATGCGTCGCCGGGATACTGCGCCGCAAGCGCGTCGAAAACCGGGGCGGCTTCTTCGAAGTGCGATTTCCAGGCTGCCATCTCGGCCACCAGCCTGGCTCCCCAAGGGTTGCCGGCGGCTAGTTTCGACGTATCGCCTGCCTGGGATCGAAGCGCGTCGGCTTCCCGCTGCTCTTCGTCTTCGTAGTTGGAAAGGAACGTCTGCCGGAGCTGGTCGTCATAGAACCAGTACTGCCGGAGAAGCTCGCGGGACGCGCGACGATCCAAGGTCTCCTTGCGTGAATACGCGTCCAGCAGGTTGCGGACGAACTGCGGGTTGTTCGGGAAGCGCTGATGCGCATATAGGTTGACCTGCCGGTACGCGGCTGGGCCGACGGCGGAGGAATTGACCAACTCCTGGAAATACTTTTCCAGATCGGTGCCGGAAAATATCTTGACCACCTCGAGCGTAAGCTTCTCAAACTCGGCGCGGCGCTGGCGGCGCAGGTACCAGCGCGCCAGTTTGTCCGTCCACGACCCGTCGGGGAAACGATCCATGGCTTTGCGGTAGACGGCTTCGACTTGCCCACCCAGCTTGTTCTGATCGAGAAATGCGGCCAGGCGTTCGTAGAGCCCGGGATCGTCGGGGTTGCGATCGATCTCGTGGCGGCAGACCGCCAGCGCATCCATCACCCGATCCAGCGAAACCAGGCGCGAGATGTAGCGGTCGAGCACGCGCGCATACTCGGGCGAGCGCGCGGCGTTCGCGGCGTCCGGTTGACGCGCAGGTCCGGCGCCGGCTGGCTCAGTTTCCGGAGGCGCCGGCGGCACTGCGGCCGCGCCCAGCGGCACGCCGTCCGCCTGCGCCGCCAGCTCCTTCAACAACGAGTCGTAAAGGGCGAACTCTTCGCGGGGCCGCGATTTGCGCGCATACGCATCCGCCATGGCCAATGCCACCGCTGCGCGTTGCGGCGCGGATGGAAATGCATTCAGAAAGTCGCGGCCATGGCGAATCACGCCATCGCTCTCACCGTAAATGGCGTAGGCCTCGATCAAGCGCGCATGCAACGAGGGCCGCTCCGCCGACTGCGGAAACTGGCGGTCGAACAGTCCAACCAACTCTGCAGCGCGCGCGCGATGGAAGTAAGGCGCCGCAACCTGTTCCTGACTGGCCAGGCTGTCGTGCGGCGATTCGGAATTGAGCAGCAGCGAGAAAATCCCGTTGAGGTACCCGGGATACGGGTCCATGGTGGCAATGTCGCGATACAACGAAAGGTCGCCCGATCCGAAACGAATGGGCCCTTCCGGCGAGGTCAACAGCGCATTCGCGATCCCGGCCAGCGCCTGCTCGCGGGCTGCCGCGGGTGCACCCGGCAGACTGTATAGCGCATAGTAATGGCGGATGGATTCGTTCGGGTCCTGCGCCTGGTCGAACAGGAGAGCCAGGGTGGCGAGCTCGTCGGCGGTCCACGTCTGGTGGCGCGCTTCCTTACCCAGCCGGAATTCGACCAGGGCGCGCCGCCCGGCGGGCTGGTTGCCCAACTTGCGCAGGCAGAAAAACAGCTTGGCTACCGATCGCAGATCCTCGGGATTCTTCCGGACCGCGGCCCGCGTTTCGGCGAGATACAGGCGAAGCCGCCCCGCTTTGTCGAGCATTTGAAGATAGGAATCGATCAGGCTGGCTGGCCACAGAGGCTGGAACTCGCGCTCATAGAGGGCGAGCGCCTGGGCCTCGTTTCCGCGATGCAATTCCAAATCGGCGCGGGCGGTAAATGGGTAGGTCCGGTCATCCGGAAAGGCTTTCTGGTAAGCGGCGATCTGCCGCTCGGCGGCGTCGAACTGGCGGTGGTCGCGCAGGTAATCGAAGTACTTCGTGTACGGCTCCGTTTCCTGCGGGTAGCGCATCATCCAGTCGCGATAAGTCTGGTCGATGAGGTCGGCTGGCAATTGCTGGGCCCGAATTAACTCCAGCATCTGCGCGAAGGTGCGCCAGCTAGGTTGGCCGGCAGCGGGAGTGACCCGCTCCGCCTTCGAAGACGGAGCTTGCGCGGCGGTCCGCAGGGCTTTCATCTCATCGGTGGGCTGCAAGCGCCGGTGATAGAACTGCGCTAAGGCGAGTTGGCCTTCGGCGGACTGCGGCACGGTCTGGGCGTATTTTTGCCAGTCGGCTTCGGCGGCCGCGAAATCCAATTGCAATTCCGCCTCACCGGCGCGCAGACGGTACAACTCGGCGTTGGCGGGCGAGGCGGCAATCAGGCCGGTCAAGGCAGGCACGGTCTCGCGCGGCGGCCTGCGCACGCGGACCGCGCCGTTTGGCCACGCGACACTACGGAAGAAAGCGTCCTGGATGGAATTGGCTTCGAGATACTTCAGCCAATCGCTCATCTCCGCGCGCATCTGCGCGTTGGCGGCGACCAGCAGAACGGCTCCGCCGAACAGCGCAGTCGAGACCGGCAAGCGCGACCTACGACGCCGGTTGGGTTGACAGACGAAAGCGTCTGTCCCACTTTGCGGTCGGAGGTTTTGCAGGCAGGTGGGGCAGGCGCTTTCGCCTGCCAACCGCGCCGTGGTGAAACCGAATCTCGCGGTCAAGTAACTACGGCACCACTTCAAGGGGCACCTCCTCGGTTCCGATGTTGTGCGCGAAATCCTCCGCCGTCACAGTGAGGTTGTACTTACCGGCCGGCAGAAACAAGGGGACGACAATCTTACCCGTATTGGTCTCGGCGCCGGGATTCCAGTAAAGGTGAACCGGCGCTGCGCCATACAAGCGCGCCATCACGGTGCGCGTGGTGCGCGACGCACTCACACGCATTTCGACGGTCTCCCCTGGCCGGTAGCGAGCCTTCGCGAGATTCACGCGCACTACCGGCGGTTTGCTCGCGATCACGAACGTCTTCGCCTCGCGGTAGATGTGGCCGTCGCGATCCCGCAGAACCAGTCTCACCTGATACGAACCGTCGGCCATGTCGGCCGGCGCGAGAAAGCGCGTCTGCCAGATATCTTCGTCTTTCAAAAACCGCAGTTGCTTGACCAGGCCGAACGGAAACAGCGCGACCACGGAGACGATATCGGGATCGGTCTTCACGCGCAGGACCGGATCGCCGGGGCGGATCACGCGTGGCCTCAACAGGGATCGCGGCGCGGCCAGGAATGAGGTATAGGGCGTGACGAACTTGTATTGGCGCGCCAGGCGGATGATTTCGTCGACGCTGGCGCGGTCCTCGCCGTCGCGCTCGATCTTGGCCAACAGCGCGTCCACGCGCGCCTTGGCCCAGGTGCGCGGCAGGTCCGCATGTTCCAGGCTCTGTTCCGGCAGGTCGGCCGTGGCGCCCATGCGAAGAGGTTTGCCCTGATCGAACCCCGCGGTGGAGAACGTGGCGCGCCGCACGGGCTTCCGGTACTCTCCAACCCACGAAGCCAGGGCGCCGCCGAACCAGCTCTCTTCGAGCGGGTAGACGAAGTCGAAGTTCGCCTTCGGCTCGGCGGTCAGGCGCAGGCCCTCCACCGGACGCCTTCCCAGCTTGGAGAGGAATGCGCCGAGTTTGAACTCGATCGGCTCGGTGGAGCGCACCTCCTCCCAAACGCCGTCGTTGCCGGCCAGCATTTTGAGGAGCGGCATGTTGGCGTCGTCGCCAATCGCAAGCACGAATGTGCGGGGCCGCTGGCGCTCCGGAATCTTTTTCCAGGCGACCGCGTAAATGGCCGCCAGCTTTCCGTTCTGCAGGGCGCCTTCGGTGGCGCCGCCATCCGACAGCAGAACCAGGTATGACTCTCGCTGCGCCGGTGCGGCCTGTGCCAGGCCCGCCTTCAGCGCTTCCTCGAGGTTGGTGGCGCCGCGTAGCGAGCTTCGGCGAACAAAGGCGAGGGCCTTTTCAACCGCGTCGGGGCTGGCAGCCACGGGCGTTGGACTGAATGCGGCGGTCTGGGTATTGAACAGCAGCACGTTGAACGCGTCCGCCGGTTTGAGCGCGTGCAGCGAGCTTTCGAGCGCCTGAAATTCACGATCCAGCTTCTCCCACTGCATGGAAAGCGAGGCGTCGAACAGTGCGATCACGGTCTTGGGTGCGCTCGGAGCGGCGGAAGCGGCGGCCGCGGGCGCCAGCAGCGCCGACGCCTGGAAGAAACCGGGTTGCGCGCCGGTGGGGGCTGCGGTCGAATCGATGGACGGTGAAGGCGGCGTAGGATTCCGGTAGGCGATGACTTCGAGCGTATTGGTGTGGCTGCTATCCAGCCGAAACTCGACCGCGAAGTCCTGGTCCATTTTGAAATTGGCGGCGGTGAAGCTGCCGCGGACCAGGTGCGCCGTGCGCTCTGCGATCTGGAGCGGATACAGCTTGCCGTCGATTTGAAAATCTTTCAGCGCGTGTTGCGAGCGCAATTCGAACGTGATCTTGAGCTTGCCCACCTGCTGGGCCTCATACGCATCCGGGCGAAGCGGGATGGCGAAATGAGACATCAGGTTTTCGACCGGGATGCGCTCGTGGTATTCGATTTCCAGGCGCTTGGTCCCATGCGGAGCAAGCGGCACGATTCGCGCGCGGAATTCGGTGGAGCGGCGCGCCTCGTCGGCGCCTCCGTCCCCGACCTGCAGCAAGCCGGGATCGATCGCCTGCCATTTGAGGTCGTTATAGACTTCGCCGGAGCGGCGCCGCTCCAGGATCACGCCGGGAATGCGCGTGACGTCATCCCAAACGGCGAAGTCGGAGACAATGGCGCGCACGGGCAGCGCGAAGACATAAGTCCCCTCGGAAATCGCGGCCGTATGGTTGGCGAAGATCTGGCGGATGCCGACGCGGGCGTCGCCGTTATCGATGCGAACGTCGATCTCCATCTCCGCCAGCGAGAGAATGGCGCTGTCGGGCCGGTCGTGCCCGCTCGCAATCAACACGCCGGCATCGCCTCGCGCCAGCGCGCAAGCCGTCATGAGCGGTATACATACCTTCAAAAAGGCTCTCATCGGTTCTCCAGATTCCGTTCCAGGATGCGCACCAGGCCGTTATCGGTACCTATATATATGTAGCCGTCTCGCGCGGCGAGCGCAGTTACGTTGCGGGAGGGCAAGCCGGTGGTGACGATCGTCCAGCGGCCGATGCGGCGGTCATAGGCGTAGAGGCCGCGGTCGAGCGTTCCGGCATAAACGTGGTTTTCGGTGACCAGCATAGCGTTGGGGTTGACCGCGAACGCATCGCTCGCTTCCGGAAAGCTGCGCCATTGCCCCGTCCCGTCCAGCCGCAGCACGCCGGCGCCGTACGTGCCGGCGAACCAATCGTCGCCAACCCGGCTGAGCGCGGTGATCCAGTGATGCTTCAATCGCGAATTGGATGTTGTGTAGGACGCCTTGATCACGCCGTTTTCGAAAACGGAGAGACCGCCGAGCGTGCCGGCGAGAATGGTCTGCCCTTCGGATGCGATGGCGTACACGTGGTTGTTGACCAGTCCGTGAAACGCGTTCAGGCTTCGGGTTCCGGCCGGATCGATAATGGTGAGTCCGGCCGGGGTCGCTATCAGGATGCGGTCTTCCTCAAGTGCCACGTCGGTGACATGGTTGGCAATCAAGCCATCCTGGCGCGTCAGCGTCTGTCGCTGCCTGGCCGCGGAATCGAACATGACCAGACCGTTGGCGGTGGCCACCGCGGTGCGCCGCCCGTGGGGATCGAGCGCGATCCGGTTGACGCAGAACACCGCGTCGTTCTCGATATGGGTGGCGCGCGCGAGGCCGGAATCGATCACGTCGAGACCGCGGTCGAAGTAGCCGACCCACAACCTTCCGGCGGCATCTGCCGCCAGCGCTGAAATGTGACCGTCGGCCAACAGAGTGGTCTCGGGTTGCAGGATGGATTGCCAGGCGTTCCCATCCGAGCCGAGCGAGTAAACGCCGTCGCGGGCAACGGCGTATAGATTCGCGTCCATCCGGAAGATGTGTTCGATCCGCGCCAATGGCATCTCCGGCTGGCGAACCAGCGGGTGCGCGGCCTGGGTCCGCAAGGGAACCGGCACCACGCCCTGTTCCAGAGTGCCGACGAGGAGAGTGTCGCCGTGAACCAGCAGAGCGCGGGCGAAAGTGCCGGGCGCCAATGTTCGCGCGAACTTTCCGCCGTCGAACTCAGCCACGCCGACAGGCGTGCCGGCGAACGCGCGGCCGGCATCCACCGTGATCGAGAGCACCTGGGGATCGGGCAGGCCCTCGTTCGTCCCGAAACTGTCCACCTGGCCGGCATGCCAGTGCACCAGCCCCCGTTCGATGGTGCCCACCCAAAGGTCCGCTGGATCGCCGGCCATGGCGGTGACGTTCAGCTTCTCGAGTGACGGGTGGAATGCTTTGATCCGCTTGCCGTCGTAGACGATTACGCCGTCCTTCTCGGTGCCGAGCAGCACCTGGCCGGTGGAGAGCGGTAAAACGGAGGTGAGCTTCCGGTATCCGGGCTCGACCGGGCGGATCTGACGGAACCCGCCGGGCCCAAGGATGACCAGGCCTTCTCCCGCGGTTGTGATATACAGCTCCGGCTGCCCGCTACCGGTACCCACCGCGAGAGTCCCCAGTGGCGCGGGAGGCAACTCCAGGCCGGGGCGGAAGCGGCGCATGAGGGCGCCCTGCGAATCGTATTCGAAGAGCCCCGAGGGACCGCAGACGTACAGCCGGTCGTGAAATGAAACCGCGCCGGCGAACACGGCGGGAGTCGAGAACCACTCGAAACCGGCGCCCGCTGGATGATCGAGCCGTGCGGAGGTGAAGCGGATTTCCGAGGCCGCCTGCAGTTCGCGGGCAGATTCGGTGGTGGCGCGCGACGCCCACCACAGCACGCCGGCCGAGTATGCCCCGATCGCCAGGACGCCAACCGCGCCGCCAATCAGAAGAGCTTTCTTCCTTCCGGGCCACATAATCCGAAGACTCCCCATTATCCTCAAAACGGAGTATGCCGGCGAGTCGGTCATGCCGCCAACCGTTCCAAAGGCGATACAGCAAGTGACGAGCCACACCGAAATCGAACGAGTGCGGCCTGTTCTTTGAGATTGGCTGGAGCGCGGCAGTGTCAGCGGGGACACCCGTGTCGTACTCGACACAAAGTAAGGGTGCCACTGGGGGGCCGGGCGGGGCGGGGTTCAGACTGCCAGTAACGAAGCCAGTGGATGGACTACGCCATCCGCGCGAAACCGCTTGCTGACCTTCACTTTTCAGCCCATTGTCGCGACGGCGTGGCAGTCATGCGTTTCTCTGACCCGCTTCAAGAGGTCCGCGCTCGGACTGTAGTCGAGCACGATCTCTTTGAGGGCCACGACCAGCCGGCCGGCGTCGCGCATCTCACAGATGTCACGCAATAAACCGAGCCAAGTCGGCATATCGCTCTCCGGCATCCCGTTGCCCACGCATATGCGGACGTTCTCATGGGTGGTCGGGGCCGTGTCTTCGAGCATGCCGCTCAGCTCTTCGTAAAGCTTCTCACCGGGGCGCATGCCGGTGAATTCGATCTTGACGTCTTCGCCAGGCCTCAACCCCGACAACAGAATCAGGTTTCTGGCCAGGTCGACGATCTTGACCGGCTCGCCCATATCGAGGACGCAGATCTGGCCTCCCTGTCCGATGACCGCGGCTTGCAGAACGAGCTGGCAAGCCTCGGGAATGGTCATAAGGAAGCGCCGCATTTCCGGATGAGTGACCGTGACCGGTCCGCCGGCGGCGATCTGCTTTTTGAAGATGGGGACAACGCTGCCGTTCGAGCCGAGCACATTGCCGAAGCGGACGGCGACGTACTTGGTGCGCCCGTTCTGCAGGGCGAGCAGCAGCAGTTCGGCGATGCGCTTGGTGGCGCCCATGACGTTGGTGGGGCGAACGGCTTTATCGGAGGAGATCATGACAAAGTCTTCGACTCCGTGCTCCGCCGCGGCCACGGCCACGTTATAAGTGCCAAAGACGTTGTTTTCGATGGCCTCGAAGACGTGCGCCTCCATCATGGGGACGTGCTTGTAGGCAGCGGCGTGGTAGACGACCGACGGCGAATAGCGGCGCAGGACTTCGTCCAGGCGGGCGCGATCCCGGATGCTCCCGATTTCGGGGTAGAAAGGCGCCCCTGGGAATGACCGGCGCATTTCGCGGTCGATTTCGAACAGCGGGGATTCGGCAGTCTCGAATCCGACAATGCCGGCGGGATGGAAGCGCGCGATCTGACGACAGAGTTCGGAACCAATGGAGCCGGCCGCTCCGGTCACGAGCACGACTTTGTCTTCGAGTGTGGCGCGGATTTCGCTCTCGTCCAGGCGTACGGGGTTGCGGCCGAGCAGGTCTTCGACGGCGACATCGCGGATCTGAGTAACGAGTCCGCCCGACCCGATGATTTCGTTGAGACCGGGAACGGTTTTGTACGAGACGCCAACCGCGTGACAGCGCTGGAAGATAGCCGTCATTTCGGCGCCGGAAGCGGAAGGTATGGCAACCAGGACCATCTCAATCTTCTTTTCTCTCGCAATTCGCGGCAGCATATCGCCAGAGCCGAGCACACTCATGCGCTGAATCCGGGTACCGAGCTTGTTTGGGTTGTCATCGATGAAGCCAATCACCTGGTAGGCCAGCTTGGGATTCTGCAAGATCCCGCGGAGCAGCGCGATGCCTGCGTCACCCGCGCCGTAGATGAGGGTGCGCTTCCTGTCGCCGGTGTCCTTCAGTCGGGAGAATTCGAAAACCACCCGCGAGACGATACGAATGGCAGCGGTGAGAAGGAGGCAGGACAGGAAGTCCAACGCGATGAGGGACCGCGCGAATCCGCGGGGAGCGAAGAGGAGAATGGTTGCGCCTGCGAGAGCGGACCCGGCGAAATTCCCGACGGCCACGCGGAGGAGATCGGGGGTGGAACTGTACCGCCACCAGCCGCGGTCGAGTTGCATGAGATGGAATACCAATATCCTGGCCAAGACCCACGAGGCCAGCGCCGAGAAGAGGTACGGCCGCACGTTCCGGGGGAGGACAAAATCGAAGCGCAGGAGGAATGCCGATACGCCGGCGAACACGAATACGGCCAGTTGCACGCCACGCAGGACCCAACGGCGATAACGAGAGAAGTAGCGCACCAGGCGCTGGCCGCCTGGCGCGATTTGGACCGGGTGCATGGGAGGTAGATTATTCGGCGGCCGGTTGCCGCGGCGTTCTGACGTCGTATCGGTATTCAAGCGACCAGGAGTTTCTCGGAAAAACCGGCATGGGCGGGTTTGCGGCGGCGATGGATCACGTCCTTGACGGCGTCGATCACCCGCTCGACGTCGCTGTCGGTCATGCGCGAATAGAGAGGGAGCGAAAGCAGGCGAGCGAATTCCGCCAGGGCATGCGCGCACGGATCGCGGAGATCCAGCGTGCGCCAATAATAGGGATGCAGCGGAATCGGAATGAAGTGCACGCTGCAGCCGACTCCGCACGAGCGCATCTCCTCAAAGAACCGCCCTCGGTCGATGGTCAGCTTGTCCAGGTGCAAGCGCAGCGGGTAGAGTTGCCAGGCGTGCCGGGAGTCCGCCCGGTCCGGAGGCAACTCCAGCTCCGGCATGCCGCCGAAGGCCTGATTGTAGGCTGCCGCGATCTTCGCGCGCCGCGCGTTCATCCGCTCGAGTTTGCGCAGTTGATGCACCCCGATGGAGGCCATCAGATCGCTCATATTGTATTTGAACCCACAGTCGACAACCTCGTAATACCAACTGCCCTTCTCGCTGTACCGGTTCCAGGCATCCCGGCTGATGCCGTGCAGGCAGAGGATGCGCATCGTGTCCGCGAGTTCGGCCGAGGCGGTTGTCACCATTCCACCTTCGCCGGTAGTCAGGTTCTTGGTGGCATAAAAGCTGAAGGCCACGGCATCGCTCAAGCCGGATCCAACCGGCGTTCCCCTGTACACGGCGCCGGCGGCGTGTGCCGCGTCTTCCACCACTTTCAGCCCGTGGGTTCGCGCGGTTTGCCAGATCGCATCCATATCGCAGGGGAGCCCCGCATAGTGCACCGGGAGGATGGCCCGAGTCCGGGAAGTAACCGCGCGGTTCACGGCCACCGGGTCGAGATTGAGGTCCGAACCGATGTCCGCCAGGACCGGCTGCGCTCCCACCTGGAGAATTACGTTCACCGTGGCACAGAACGTCAACGGTGTGGTGATCACCTCGTCGCCCGGCCCAATCCGCAGCGCAGCCAGCGCCAGGTGAAGGCCGGCGGTGCAGGAGTTCACCGCCAGGGCGTGGGGCGCTCCGGTGTACCGCCGGAACTCTTCCTCGAACCGCGCCGTGGTTTTCCCGGTGGTGAGCCACCCGGACCGCAGCGTGGCGAGAAGTTCGGTGACCTCCTCATCGCCGATTTCGGGAAGGGCAAACGGCAGGGGCGCGCGATTGTTCATGGGCCAACGGACCTCAAGACGGGAGAATGGAAACGGAACCTCACGGACGCGGCGGCGCGCTCGGCCCTCTCCGCCGCTTGAGCGGCGTCCGTGCCGGAGAAGATGACATGGCCGTAGCGGTCCAGACTGGAGCGGACTTCTCGAATCGCGAACCCGGGCGCCAGCGGCCCATTCCGCTCGGAGGCTGCGTACAGAAACTCAAGTCCGGGCGAAGACGGAAGGTCATCGATCCCCTCGATCGACTCCACGCTGCCGCAGCCGTTGGCACGAAAGTAGCGCACCGCCGCTCCTCGACCCCAGCGGGGGCGGAGGTCCGGCTCCTGCCCAAGCGCCACCAGGATCGCGGCCTGGACCAGGTCGACCCCGGTGGAGAGCGGCGTCAGGTGAGTGGCGATGCGGTCGCCGCCCAGCCTGGCACCGATCTCGATGATCTTCGGCCCATCTGGCGTCACTTTGAGCTCCGCGTGGAAGGCGCACGACGACAGATCCAGAGCCCGGACGCCCGCTTCGGCGACACTCCGAATCCGCGCTATCGTCTCCTGCGGTAGTCGCGATGGCTGGGTGTGTCCGGCTTCGATCGGATAAGGTCCGGGGAAGAGCAGCTTATCGGTCACTTGAATGACATGTACGTGGCCGGCATAACAGATCCCCTCGACGCTCACCTCGGGACCATCCAGCCATTCCTCGAGGAGCAGTGCGCCGTCGGGTTGGTGTTCCCGTGCCTGATGAAACCGCACGCCGAGTTCCTCGGAACTGGCGACTTTGAACACGCCCCGGCTGCCCGAGGAGCAGGCCACCTTCAGCGCCACGGGGTAGCCCAGAACGTCTGCTGCGCTTAGCGCGGAAGCGACGCCCTCCACCTGGCGGAACGCCGGGATCGGAACACTGGCCGACTCGAGAGCCCGGCGCATGAGACGCTTATCGGTCGCGTTGGCAGCGGCGGCGCAACTGAGGGCGGGCAATCCGAGCGCTGCGGCGACGGCGGCCACGGTTCTCACGGGAGCGTCCGTACACAGAGTCATGACCGCCGACACGCGCTCCGAGCGGGCGACCTGTTCCACCGCAACCGAGTCGAGGATGTCCACCACGTGGCCCGCATCGGCCAGTGCCATACCGGGCGCACGGAAGTCGCCGTCCACCGCCACGGTTCGCACGCCGAGGGCCGCGGCACATTCAATCGCCGGCAATTGCAGCGGACCTGCGGCAATCACCAGAAGCGCCGGTATCCGGTCGTCGCCAAAACTGGCACCGGCGCGTGGGGCGGTGCAACCATCCTCGCGATTGGCTGGCGCGAAATTCACGCTTCACCGTGAGCAGGCCGGAGAATCGGGCTCACCGAATCGGGTCGCCGGCCGTAGTTGACGGGTACTCTGTAAACTGAATCCGCATCCACCGCCGTCACCTTCCAGGGGAATCCGGTCGAAAGATGGGCCAGGTAACGGTCGAGAGTGGAGAGCGCGGAGTCCGCAATTCTCCTGTTCAGTTGGTCCGCCCTCCGTGCTCCAGCACACGACACGACTCCCTGGTATAGAATCGGCCCCGCGTCAATCTTCTCGACGATCGCGTGTAGAGTATAGCCGCTTCTGGATTCGCCGTTTCGGATCACCCAATACGAAGGGACTGGCCCACGGTAATACGGCAGAATGGAGGCGTGGAAGTTCACAAGAGTCTCGAACCGCTGTATCGTGTGGCTGGTGAAGATGCCATCGAACCCTGCAACGACGCCGTGAACGCCAGCCGGAACTTTGTCCAAAAACGATCCGCCGTTGACGTCGTCACATTCGACAATTCGCACTTGTCGGGTAAATGATGCTGCGCTTAGAAGCGCCCTTCTCAAAGAACACACTATTCTGCGGCGCAGAGGCGCATTCCACTTATGTCCAATCCGCATCCGGCGGTACACGAGGGTTAAGTCGATCTCCCCTCTCCTTGCATGGCGCATAAGACGTTTCGTGAATTGCCACCCAAATGTGTGATTAGTGAAAAGGTAAACCACTGGTCTCTGAGTTCCACCGATGCCTTCAGGCGGCATATTACGCTGAGCCTTGTCGATCTCTTCGCAGCACCTCTCGCGCAGGTCCAGGAACTCCGGGTTCTTCAGAAGTTTGTGAAGGCGCCTCCAGCCGATCGACCGCCAACCGAGGACGAACAAGGGCGTCGCGCCGATGACCCACAGATCTGTTAGCCAGTTGCGGGTGCGACGGTACCAAATATCGATTGCATACCCCATTCCCGTCGGGCAGTTCCGCGAATCGAGAACCTGCGCCAGGCCGGTGATCCCTGGCGTCATGTCCAGGCGCGTTATGCCGACCGGTCCGTGGCGCGGTAACATCCAGGACTCGTCTGGTCGTGGGCCGATCCAGCGCATCTCGCCGCGGACCACGTTCCACAGTTGGGGCAGTTCATCGAGCCCGCATCGAAGCAGACGCCCAGGCAAGGTCACTCGGGGATCGGATTTGTCGACCACCAATTTGAGTTCTTCGTTGATGACTGCCGGGCAACCCGCCTTCATCGATCGGTATTTGAACATGGTGTAGATCCTGCCGTGACGCCCAATTCGCTTGCTACGATAGATCGCCGGGCCTCTGCCCAGTAGAACAATGGCCAGGCAGATAACCAGGTGAACGGGTAGTCCAGCTACGCAGAGCGTGAAGGCCAGGAGTCGCCCTAAGATCTGAGTCATTTCGTGAGAGACCGACTTCCTTCGCCCGGGCGGCACGGGGAACCGACAATCGCGCGCTGTCGTCGGTGAAAGTTCATTGAAAGCACCTGCTTGCTGCGCCCTGGAGAAATTCAGAAGAACGCTGGCGCGCTCGGTTCAGTGTGAAACGTTATCGTGGGCGCGTCCCCACCCGCCCTCAGGTAAGCATTCTCGTACTGCTCGCAAATACTCTCCCAGGAAAGCAGCCGGCTGAGCGCTTCCCGGGCCTCTTCAGCGCCGGCCCTCGCCACCTGCCCACGAAGCGCGGTCCGCTCGATTTCCGCTATCAGCGCGCCCACGTCTCCATACGGGACAACGTGCGCGGCCTTAAACCCCTCGATTACCTCCCGGCAGCCACAGGCTTCCGATATGACGACCGGAGTTCCGCACATGAGGCTTTCGATCGGCACCATGCCGAATGACTCCGACTGGCCGGCGTAGACCACCAGGTCGGAATCCGCGTAGGCACTCAGCTTGTCTCTTCCCCGCAGCGCGTCCACGAATATAACAGCCTCTTGGATCCCCAACTCGACGCTGAGCGCCGTGAGTGAAGCGCGAAAACCTTCGTCGGGACCAATAATTACCAGGCGCGCACCCTGCGGCCGGCCGGCGCCCGCAAAGGCCCGCATCAGTACGTCGATACCCTTCGCGGGATGCAGTCGCCCTAGATAGGCGATGATCAGTTGATCGGACAAGCCAAGACGCTTCCTGAATTCGCCTCTAGGCGGTATATCTGCGAATTCATCTCTGGAAACACCGTTGTAGATCTTGATAATTCGCGATCTGTCCTGGACAAAGGCGGCGTAATCCTCGGCTTCCCGGCCGGACGAAGCGACAAACCGATTGCAGCCCGCCAAGATTGCCTTCCCCAGCAGCTTGTCATAGATTCTCTTCGCCACGAAGCTATTGAAGGCCGCCCTCATTGTTCCGCGCGCCTGCAACACATATGGCACGAACCATTTGCGGCAGAAGTAACTGGCGGTCAAAGTAGGGTAATCCCGGTAGCCATCCAGGTGGACCACGTCGAACCCGCGTAATTCCCGGTGGCAGAAGGAAGCCAGATCGGGCCACACATAAACACCAAACGACCCGGCACCCACGGGAAACAACTTATGAGTGTCGAAGTACACGACTTCCACCGCCTCATACCGGGATCGCCGGGTGCCTTCAAAAAGCTTAGTTGACTTATCAGCCAAATTGCCGCACCAGACGCTGACCTCGTGTCCTCGCCGGGCCAAGGTTCTTGTAAGATGGTAGGCGTTCAAGACGGGACCGCCAAGCTTGACGGCCGGCATGAAGCCGAGAGTGATGTAGCAGATCTTCATACTTGCCGACAGGCGAGCTGGATCGTCTTGTGAAGGGCCCGCGTGCAGGATTGCCGGGCATAGAGCCTCTCAGCCGCCAACCGGCCTCTACGCCCGAACTCCGCGGTCGCGGCTCTGTCCGCCATCAGTACCAGGACAGCTCTCGCGACCGCGTGTGCGTCTCCCGCCTGCACACAAATTCCGGCGCCCGAATTCGTCACAACATTGTGCACCTCGCTCCGAGGGATGTCGACGGCGGCCAGTACCGGCCTTCCGCTCGCCATCACGGTATACACCTTGGCGGGGCACCACTCCGGCGACAAGCCGGGCATAAGCGAAACGAAGCCCGCATCGCAGGCGGCGTAAACTTCATTCAGGAGTTCGGCCGGTTGACAGGGCAGGAACGTCACATTGCGGAGCAACTTATCCCTGGCGACTCGCATCAGGCGTTGCTTGGCCGCTCCGCCGCCGATAATGAGAACCCGGATCCCTTCCGTACCGCTGTTTTGCAGAATCTCGGCCGCATCCAGAAGCACGTCCAGACGCTGGGATAACCCCACGTTACCTCCGTACATCAGCACGAATTGTCCGTCCAGCCCGTGCTCCCTCGAAAACGCATTGCACCTCGGGCTAACCCGGATTCGCTCGGTGTCGACCCAGTCTGGGATCAACTCGGTCCTATTCCGTGCTACTCCCCTTTTGACTAAGTGCTCGCGGAACGCCTCTGTAACCACTGACACTCGCGCAGCTCGCCGGATGCATGCTCGCTCCATCCCGCCGATCCAGTGCGCCGCCAAACCTTCCGGTGGCACGACACCCAGCCGGACGGCGATTTCCGGGTAGAGATCATGAATCCGGAAGTGTATCGGAATCCCCCGAAGCGAAAGAACGGCGGCAATGCCAATCGAAAGAAACGCTGGATTCGGGATCACGGCCGCAGCCGGGCTCCGCTGAAACAGCAGGAACAGAGCGCCCAGTGTGTTAAAACAAAGAAGCGTGACGATCCGGCGCCACAACGACCAGCGGCCCAGATGCGGGACATAAACCCGGATGATACGCGCCCCACACCACGTCTCCTCTCGATAGGGCCGGCCTATTCGCCTCTTTCCACATACGGCATAGTGAGGCTCAGTGGTGATTACGGTGACGTCTTCGCCCCGACTCGCGAGGTCGGCGGCCAGACCGCTATACATCAGCGCGCTTTGGTTGCTGTCCGGTGGAAAGTACGGAGCGACGATCAGGACGGTCATAGCGGCAATGAACTCACTCGACTGACCTCGGCTACGCCGCAAAGAGACTCTTGCGCCCCCGCCTCAGAACGGCGTAGAGCCACGGGCTCGCCGAGGATACGATACAGCTTAGACGTCTGCACTGAGCTGCGTTTACTTCCTCGATCAAGCGCTCAAGGTCCGGGCCGGATTCGCGCACGCGTTTGGCAACTGCGCCGAAGATCCCGGAAAGGCCCGCGCCGTTGTGCTTCCAGTTGAGTTTGTCCTCGGCATAGGCCCGCGCAGACCGCTTCATTCGGGTCAGCCGTGTGACATCGTCGATGAAGCACTGCATTTCGCGCGATAACGCAGCCACATCAACTTCACACTGTTCCCAATAGTACCCGTCGCGCCGCCGATAGAGTTTCTTCACGGGCACCAACCGCCCGTTGGAGCTGTTGACGAACTCGTTCATCGGTGGGTGGGCACAGGTAATGACCGGGAGGCCGCACGCCATCGCTTCCGCGATTGTTAGCCCGATGCCGTCAAGCCTTGACGGATAAACGTAGACGTCGCCAAGGGAGTAAAGACCCGGCGGCGAAACTGTCTGAGTGATTACCCGCAGGCGCTTTTCCCCCGCCAGGCGAGACATGGTGCCGCGTAGGTGCGGCATCGCGCGGCGAAGGTCCAGTTGCGCATGGAGGACGAGACGGGCTGGCCCCGACACCTTGCTGAAAGCCCGCAGAACGAGATCGGTACCCTTGCGCCGTGGGTTCATTCCCGAGCTGTGAAAGAAGGTTATGAAATCGGGATCGGCCAGGTTCACGCTGCGCGGCCGGAAGATTTCGGTGTCGGTTCCCCAAGGCACGTAGTGGCAGCTCGGGTGCCACCGAAAGACGCTGTAGTGTCTTGTCGTATTGCAGACCAACAAGTCATAGAGGCCGAATAGGGGGACCGTGCGCTCGGTATAGTAATCCACGTATGCGGCGGTAATCACTCCCAAGTCGTTACACCATTGAACCGGGGGCCACCAGATCTGTTCGTTGAACAAGACGATCTCAATGCGGTTGGTCTCGATCCACGCGAAAAAGTGCGATCGGTCAATCCAAGTAGCTATAGGGCCGCTGTAGTGGGGCGCCCTGGTCACATGGGGCAAAGCCCAGAACGGTTCCCCGGTGGAGTCATAGTCGCCGCCGCGGGCGTAGATGTAGACCGCATGCACCGAGTCCAGTGCGCTGAGGTACTGGCGCGCTACGTAACCACCACCTCGGTCCAGCCAGGTTGTCACGATGCCAATTCTGCGCGATGTCGACATGAAGGGGGCCAGTTGCCGGCTTTGAGGAAGGCAACCCATTTTCGTGAGAACCGCAAGCGGGAATCAATGTTTACGCAGGCAGGCTCCGTACGTGCTGGCGAGCGCGCGACTCCGCGGATACTGACGGCCGCGCAGCCGGTTATATGCGTAGTGCAGGGAGTGCCTGAGTGGTGTAATCAAAGGATCGAAGATGAAGCGGCGAGGGGACCTCGGAAAGATGCTGTTATCGGTAGTAAGTACCCGAAGGGGATGAATCACTCTCGCCGGGAAAACTGCGGAGAAGGAACCTTCTAACGCGTTCGAAAGGCGCGCATAGGAGACCGGGCCGAGTTCCCAGCCGGCGCGCAGGCCCACGTCGAAGGTGAGAACCAACAGCCCGGCAGGACGAAGAATGCGCCGGATTTCGGAGATTACCTTCTCAAAATCGGGCACGTGCTCCAGAACACTGACGCAGTAAACGCAATCCACGGATTCCGTTTCCAAAGCGATCGACCGGGCGTCGGACAGCAAGGAAGTTACGGCGCCACTGCCGGCGGACACCCTGCCGATGGCGCGGTCCACAGAAGAGGTAGCCCTGGAATCGGCATCGACGGCAATGACCCGCCAGCCCAGCCGGGCGACTGCGAAAGGGAAGAAGGTGGCGGCCGACCCGAGGTCCACGGCCTGTGGCAAGGTCTGGCTGGGCAAGCTGCCGCCTTGGAATTGCAGATGGTGATAAACGAAAGGGTACTCCCACACTCTGATGCAGTTATGAAGCGGATCCCTCGGCCACGGATAGTCCGGATGGTGCGGCTGGGCATCGAGGAACTCGATCTGGATCGACTCAAGGTGCGAGAAACAGGAGCGCCAATGAGGCGTCGAAAGGTCGTCGACGGAAGCAAGTCCGGCGCGGTCAAAGGGATTGTGTGTCAAGCGTTACGGCTCCGGGAGTGCCACTGCCAGCAGCAGACACTTGAGCAAGCAGCTCATGAGGACACCTACTGTGGGGTGGATTGACGCGCGGGCACGGTTCTCTGGAGTTGCACGAGGTACTGGAGACGCTCGAGTTCCTTGGCCAGCACCTGGATGCGTCTTTCGACCTGCTGGAGTTCGTTGTCGAAAGGGCTGGACAGGGATGTCTCCCGGATCCATTGCTGGACGGCGGACCGGGCCACCTCGGAGATACTGCGGGCGCGGCGCGAGATGCAAGCCTCTTCGAGCGACTGGAATTCCTCCATCGAGACGCGAAAGGTCACCATCTTACTGCGTCGGGAATTGACGGTCATGTGCATAACTCCCGGTACTTCGGGTAGGCAAGGAAGGCGGACAGGCTACCGCCATTTTCTTCTTTGTTGGAAGGAGATGGAGGCGGCTGGCTACCACAGAAAACAACCGGCTGATGGCCAAACGACTTTAGCTCTGCGTCAGCGGGCCATCAGAAACCGGTCTCGAAATCTTCAGGCAATCGGGCAAATACATCTGTCAGCCATAAGAAAGATGCCGACAAAGGTACAACATTTGGCCCCGATCCCGCCGTCTACTCCTTTTCCATAACGGGTAGTGTTGATTTGGTCTGGTTTGTCTCGGAAATCAGGAATACTCGGGCATATCCCGGTACCAAAGAGGGGGTAGACCACTGCTGGGCAAGGCGCTCAGATGCAGATGATGGGCGCCGGATCCGGCAGAACGGCGAGCGGGACGGAGCCCAGCGGACGCACCCAGGAGCGTTCGATTTCGACGGAGACAGAGCGTTGGAGCAAGTGGACAGAGAGCACCAGCCGCTCACGGCTTTTCTCCAGAACAACTAATCCCTCAAGGCCGGCGAGGGGACCGAACTCGATTCGCACAGCGGTCCCTAATCTCAAGTAGGGCCATGGGATAGCGGGAAGTTGCGCCTCGACAACCGTGCGGATGGCGGCAATTTCGGAGTCAGGCACGAAGCGGGGCACGCCGGCGCAGGAGACGATGTGTTCGACACCGCGGGTGGACAGTACCGGAAGGCGTTGGTTCACATTGAGGCGGCAGAACAGATAGCCCGGGAAAAGAGCCGCGTCCACTTTCTTGACGCAACTGGAGTACCGGCGGCATTCCAGGTAGGTTGGGAGGAACACTTCATATCCCTTGCCGCTCAGAGAACCGCCGACCAGTTGTTCGGCCCGGCTGCGGACACGCAGGGCGAACCATGGCAAGAGGCGATCACAGAGAGTACGTTCCTCAGACATTCGTTGTCCGCCGTCTGTTCCGAATACTAGGACGGTATCGCGGTTCTGGCAAGCGGCATAAAGCGGGTTCGCACCGGAGAATTTGTGGGTAACAGATGGTCTCCGGTCCCGTTTGATATCACGTCGAAGTGCCCTTCAAGCATAGTGAACGACGGGTGCGCTCGGGAGCCGGTTTCGAAACGGAGATCGCGGCCGGACAGCGCCTTCCGTTCGTGTGGAGTTGCGGCTGTGCCCCCGGGCAATCGGACGGATCAGTCGAAAATCGGTTAGTGTAGAAGTTGGCCGTCAGCGTACGCGACGAAAGGAACCCATACCATGAAATTCTCTACCTCCGCTCCGCGAGCGATGGCAGTGTGCTTCGTCCTCTGCCTAAGCGCTTTGCCGGTGGTTTGCCAGAGCCAATCTGCCCCATCGAACGACGCGCAGGCAGTTCCGGCGCCGCCGAGAATCGAACGCATCCGGAACGGCGTTCAACTGGCGACCGGCGATCTGAATGTCAAGGTACAGTTCTATTCGGAGGGCACCGTTCGCGTGGTGAAATGGCCGGCCGGCGGAACGTCCGACAAGGTCAGCCTTTCCGTGATCCAAAAGGACGTGCCCGAACTGAACGTACGGCTTGCGGAAAGCGCCGCGGCCGTCATGCTGAGCTCGGGACAAGTCAAAGTTCAGTTGAGCAAGAGCGACGGAGCGATTCAGTATCTCGCCAATGACAACTACGCTCTTCTGAAAGAGCAAGGGCGGCCCATTTTCACTCCGTGTCAGATCGACAAGGAAAAGGCCGCGTTCAGCGTTCAGCAGAACTTCACGTTGACACGCGACGAAGGAGTGTACGGGCTTGGCCAGCACCAGTCCGGTTACATGAACTATCGTGGCCGGACGGTGAAGATCGTGCAGTCCAACACGGATGCGGTCACGCCCGTCCTGGTTTCCACCGGCGGCTACGGGATATTCTGGGACAATTACTCCAAGACGATCTTCAACGACAACCCTGACGCGACGTCATTCTGGTCCGAAGTGGCGGATAACGTCGATTACTACTTCTTTTTCGGCCCGATGATCGACCAGGCTATCGCCGGATACCGGCAGCTCACCGGGCAGGCTCCTATGTATGGCAAGTGGGCCTACGGCTACTGGCAGAGCAAGGAGCATTACGCGACCCGCGATGAGCTGCTTGGTATCGCGCAGGAATACCGCAAGCGCCGGATTCCCATCGATAACATCGTACAGGATTGGAATTACTGGGGTGGCAACGATATGTGGGGCGGTATGTTCTTCAACGAAACTACTTACCCACGGCCGAAGGAAATGATCGATCTCCTGCACCAGCAAAACTTCCACTTGATGATATCGATCTGGGGCGGGCTCGGACCTGCCTCGCCGATATATAAGGACATGGAACGGCATGGGTATCTGTATTCGCCCGTGGGCTGGGCCGGGTTCCGGTACTTCGACGCCTACAATCCGGCGGCTAACGACTTGTACTGGAAATATGCGAGTAAGGGACTCTTCTCCAAGGGAGTCGACGCCTGGTGGATGGATTCGACCGAACCCGACATCGTCAATGCGCTGACTAAGGAGTCGGAAGAGTATGAGATGAAGAGGGTCGAGAACAATCATCTCGGCTCGTTCGCCAGATATCTTAATCCCTACTCGCTGGTGATCACCGAAGGCGTCTACGAGAACCAAAGGAAAGAGACGGACCAGAAGCGGGTCTACATTCTCACGCGGTCGACATTCGCCGGCCAGCAGAGGGCCGCGGCAACCACCTGGTCGGGAGACATCGGCGCGAACTGGGATGTTTACCGGAAACAAATCTCGGCGGGGATCAATCACAGCATGGCCGGCATTCCTTACTGGACCTTCGATATCGGTGCGTATTCGCTCGGGTGTCAGGGCGGAGTATTTTCGAACGGCGGCAAGGACCCGGCCTATCAGGAGCTGTACGCGCGAATGTTTCAGTTGGGAGCGTTCGCGCCCATTTTCCGTTCGCACGGATCGGAGACTCCACGCGAGATCTGGGAGTTTGGCGAATACAGCGACTCGCTGGTCAAATTCGATAACCTGCGATACCGGCTGCTGCCCTACATCTATTCGCTGGGCTGGCGTGTGACCCACGATGGGTATACCATCATGCGCGGCTTGCCGATGGACTTCGCGCGCGACCGGAAGACCTATTCGATTGACGACCAGTTCATATTCGGCCCCGCGATCATGGTCTCTCCGGTAACGGAGTACATGTACCATCGCCCACCTGAGGACACTGTTCTCATTACGCCCGAGCACTTCCGGACTAAGGACGGCAAGCCCGGCCTGACGGCCAGATACTACTGCGATGCGGACTTCAATAAACTGTGTCACGAAGCCGTGGAGCCAGTGATCAATTTGTATTGGTATACGGGTTGGCCGAGTTTCATTACTGACCCCAGATTCTCCATGCGCTGGGAAGGCAAGCTGGTTCCGACCGAAACCGGGAAATACCGCTTCAACATGAAGAGTTTCGGCCCGAGGCGAGTGTATCTGGATGGCAAGGAGGTGGCTCACAACTACGACTCGATGGAGTCCCACACTGTGCCCGTCGACCTGGTCGCCGGAAAGGAATATGACTTTGCATTCGAGACATCGAACGCGGTGCTCGGTGCGTTCCGTGCCCAGATGTTCTGGAAGACTCCGGAGATTTTCGCCCGTGAGGCGAGACCGGCCGAGCCGAGACAGAAGACACGGACAGTCTATCTGCCGGCAGGGAATCAGTGGATCGATTTCTGGACCGGAGAGGTGCTATCCGGCGGCGGGAGCGTGGTTGCGGATGCTCCTATCGACAAAATCCCGCTCATGGTCAGGTCAGGGTCCATCATACCGATGGGTCCATTTGTTCAGTACTCCGCGGAAAAGCCGGCCGACCCTATTGAGTTACGTGTCTACCCGGGAGCCGACGGCAGCTTCACGCTGTACGAGGACGAGAACGACAACTATGACTACGAAAAGGGCGTCTACTCGACGATTGATTTCAACTGGGACGATACGCAGCACCAGCTCAGAATCGATTCGAGGAAGGGAAGTTTTCCGGGCATGTTGAAGGCGCGGACTTTTCATGTTGTCATGGTGCGCAAGGGCCACGGCACAGGGGTGGAGGTTACGGACGCGCCGGACAAGGTGATTGCGTACCAGGGCGAGCAAGAGATCGTTCGACTGCCTCTTTGATCGCTGGACCTACACCAGTTCCCAAGCGTAGGCGGAGAACTGGCGGATGGTGCGGAAGCCGACGCGCTCGTAAAGAGCCACCGCGCCATCGTTGGCGGCGGTGACAGTGAGGCCGACGGAGCGGCACTCCATCTTGCGCAAAGCCAGTAGCGACTGGCGGAGCAGGGCATGACCGATGCCGGTTCCGCGCACGGTGGGCGACACGCAAATCTGGGTGATGTGGCCGGATTCGGGAGAGACCAGGCTGGCCAGCGAGAGGCCGCACAGCCGTCCGCTGGCGCCTTCGAAAGCAAGGTAAGACGCGGGCTGCGAAAACGTGCCGCAGCCGGGATACGCCACGATATTGTGCAGGAAACGGTGCGCGCCGGCGGGGCTGCGATACTGGTCGTTGATCCAGCCATCCACGTGTCCCGCGTACGCTTCGGCGATCAGCGCGGCCGCAGCGTCGCTGTAACGGTCCGACCAGTTCTCCATATAGAAGGGCCGGCGCACGTTGCCTTCTCCGAGGTCCGCTTTCTTCAGATCCGCCCGCATGAAGTTGCGGCAGAACTGGCGGGTCTCGCCCGCGCGTGGCAGCACCCGGTCGGGAGCGTAGCTGAGCATCAGCAGTTGCCCCTCGATGCGAGTGACGTGCGGAGTCGAGAAGATCTCATCGAGAGCCGATCGCAGTATCAGATCTTCCCTCTCCTGGGTCCGCATGGTGCGCAGGATGTACAGATCGCCGAGGAGGGCCTTGTGATCCTCGAACACGAAATAGAGGTAGCCCGCGACCCGGCCGTTGACAGCCAGCACGCGCCCGCTCAAGGCGTGCACACCGACGAAGCGGCGCGCCAACTGGGCCGATTTGGCGAAATCCCATTCGAGCTCGTCGCGCCAGGCGGCGACTTCCTCCTCGAGCAGAGTATCCAGGTCCGCCGCGGCAACGAGCCGCAGGTCGACGATCTCATCCGGGGCTACCGGGCTCAGGCGGGCTGCCATTGGGCGTCTGCTTATTGTACTCCGTACAGAGCGGCGTAACTGAGTTGCAGTTTCACGTAGTCGCGCGGGTAAGACAGCTTCACGGCAGCCAGCTTGCCCGCGGCATCGAAGCTCGGCGTGAGCAGCGAGTTGATGCCACACCAGTAACGCGGCAGGTCCAGCTTCTGGTAGCGCGCCACAACCTGGTCGCGCAGCTTGGGATCGAATTGCACCGCGTACCGGTCCACCAGCGCCTTGATGGCGGCGTAATCGCCTTCGGCCTTGATCCGCATCAGTTCGGCCTCCAGCATCCCCACGCCCTGGTGCATCTTGTCGAAATCCTTTAGCACGAGGTAAGTCTTTCCGCCGCGCTCCACCTTTTCGATGGCGCCGGTCTTATCCATCACATAGTTGACGATGAGCTGGCGATTTCGCTGGTGGTCTTCCTCGATGGTGTCGCCCTTCGGAATACGATTGAGCTGCGTCAAAGCCACGCGGACGGCGTTATAGTACATTGCCTTGCCGACATCGGGGCTGGAGACCAGGTGCAGCTCCTGGAGCTTGGGGTCGAAGATGTTCCAGAGAGCCATCAGGTCGGCGCGGGCTTCTTCGAGGGTGGAGTAATACTCCTTGAGATACGCCTCGCTGCCGCCGCTGAGGCGCGGGCTGAGCTTACCGGAGCCGTGGCCGATGACTTCGTGCAGGCCGGTCATCAGGTCGCCGGCCTCCTCGCCATATTTCTTGCAGAGCGCAATCTCTTCGGGCGTTGCCGCGAATTCCTCCAGGGCGCCGTAGCCGGCGGCCCGCGTCAGGGTGCGCGAACTGCCGGTGAACAGGAAGCTCTTACTGCCGTATTTCTCGCGAATCTCGTTTTCGTTGGGCAGATTGTCGCCGATCGTGCTGACATGGAAATCGCCGGTTTCGGTCACCGTTTCCACCGCCTTCGCCAGCGGCGGCTTCACCCCCTGCTTCTTATACTGCGGCAGCCACGGTGCGTGGTCTTCAAAGTACTGCGCATTCGCAGCGAGCTTGGTCATTAGCCCGTTCAGCTTGGCGTCGGTGATGCTAACGAAGGCTTGCGAGGTTCCCTTGGCCGCGCGCGCATCGCGGTAGACTTCGATGAATCCGTTGGCGAAGTCCACCGGCCGGTCGTTGCCCACCCAGGCGATGCCGAAGCGGATCCAATCGGCCGGGTCGCCGGTCTGGTAGTAACGAATGAGAGTGGCGATCACCGCATCCTGGCCGGGTTCGGCGTACGCGCGGGCCTTTTCGAGGTACTGGTTGGCCTTGGCGAGGAATGGCGCGTAGCGGCCCGGCGGGATCTTGCCGTCGGGAGTTCCGGCGCGGTAGACCTCTTCCACCAGTTTGCCCGCATCGGTTTTGACTAGGCGGGAATTCAGCGGGTGGGCATCGTGAAAGTTCAGCAAATCCGCCATGCTGACGTGGGAGTAGAAATTGTTGGCGCTGGCCTGCAGCATGTCCTGGCCCGCCCGCGGGCTCTTGGCAGTGATGGTGGGCTCGAAGTCGGGATCGAACAAAGAAGCGCGCAGGCCGGCGAGTTCGCGATCCAAGTCGGCCTGGCTGCCGATGGCCTGGCCACCATAAGGATTGCCCTTGAAGCCGCCGGCGCGGAGCGCGGCGCCGGCCGCCGCCTCCAGCTCTTCGAAGGTGAACTCGGGCCGAAACTTTTGCGCCGTCATCTCATTGTGGTTGCCGCGATTGGCCCAGAGGAGCTTGGTGAACGCGGTGACTTTTAGGAGCGCTTGCGGGTCCACGCCGTTCGGGTGCAGCAGGATTTCTTCCAAAAGCCGCTTCTGGCGCAGCCCGTAGCTGGAGTTCTGATCGTAATTGATGGGATCGATGGCGATAGCCGCCTGGCTCAGCCAGTAAGCGAGCGCCTGCTGGCGCGCGCTCAGCGAGCGGAAACTCTCCGCTTCGAGTTGGACAAAGCCGGTGGAACCGACGCGGTCCACCAGGGCGCTGTCGGCCGCAAACGCGGTCGCCGCCAGCGCGAGAATCAGCCAAGAACGCTTGCTCATGCTCTCTTCAGTGTAGGCCTGATTTCCCCTAAGTCCTGGCGCAGGCTGTCAGGCCTTCTGAGCCGAGAGTCATCTCGGCTTTTCTTGCCGCTATTCTTTTCTGGCTAGTACATTCTCCACGGCGCGATTCGCACGTGCGGACCGCGCGGCGCCCAAACCGCGGTATCGGTGGGCCCGAAAATCGCCAGCACGGGCGTTCCCACCGCTGCCGCCAGGTGGGTGATGCCGGAATCGTTGCCGATGTAGAGAGAGGCTTGCGCCAGCCAGCAGGCCAGCTCGTACAGGTCGTCGAAGCGGTGCGCGTCCGGGAGTGGCGGGTCCTCCGGCCCGGCACACCAGTGGACCGGCATTTTGCGCTCCAGCCCGCGCGCCAGTTGGCGAAATCTCTCGAGCGGCCAGTTCTTGCGAGGGCTGCCGGAGAAAGGATGAATCACGGCGAAGTTTTCCCGTGCGACGTTGCATCGAATGCGCGGAATCGGGTCGCCAGTGCACTCCGCCAGCGCGCTCACCTGCTTCAGGTAGAAATCCGTGGCGTGCATCCCCGCGCCCTGTGGCGGCAACGCGGGGAGAAAAGTGAATGGCAGATCGAGCGAATGAACCAACTCGCGAAACTCCGGCCGGTTGGCCCCATACCAGGAAATGATTGAATCGAAGCGGCGCAGCCCATCGATGAGTCGCATCGGCGGCGGGTTGGCGATGCCCAGCAGATCGAGACCGGTAGAGGCGATCGAGCGCACCGCGCCGGCGAACCGAACCAGCGGCACGTTGGAGGTTGCGGCCCAGACTTCCAGGTAATCGGCCTGCAGGCATTCCAGCGCCGGCAGCGAAACGATCAGATCGCCAATCGCCCCTGGGCGGATGATGAGCCTGCGCATAGTGGCTTCAGTATCGCAAAAACATTCTGACCGGCGCGTGGTTTATTCACAGGGGTTGCACGGTCATGGCTTTGTAACCATATAAAAACAAAGCGAATAAAACTTGAGGAAACAACGGATTGCAGCGCAAATAAAGATTGACCAAAACCTCCGGCTGGAGCATAGTGAATGTGGTTCCAAGAGGTTTGAGGAACAGCAAGTCTCCGGAAACGTAGCGGACCGGGAACGGTGATCCGTAGCCAGCAAGTCTAGTTGACTAGTTTTGAGGCTGCGGGGAGCGAACGGAGATCGGGCGGATTCGGAAGGCGGACCGCCGGGTGACCGGCCAGTGGAACGCTTTGATCCTTAGGGAGGTAAGAGTCCCGAAGGGGAGTGGAAGCTGGGCGAGCCATTCGGGGAGCCGGGCGCGGAAGCGGCAACGGGCACGAGGCGAGGAAGCGGCCGTGGCGGGTAAGAACTCGCGGGCGGTAGCGGAGCCGAAGAGCCGAACGGGTTGCGGAAGCGGCTGGCG
>JBEKKO010000030.1:0-49109 GCA_050010695.1 Bryobacteraceae bacterium | reverse complement strand
CGCACCCATTTGGTGCGGCCCAGGCTGCCCGGTCCCGCCAGCGGAACTCAATAAATGCTGCCTTGCCTATAACCTGCAGAACCCGGCGAAAAACGTGGTTCGCCTACGGACGGATTACGGGCACGAGGCACTACCGTCTGTTGGGGCTGCTACAATGAGCATTCACCCCATCCAGGAGTATCATCCAACATGGACGAAAAAGAGCGCGCACGCGCCTTAGACCTTGCACTCACGCAGATTGAGAAGCAGTTTGGCAAGGGGTCGATTCTGCGGCTGGGGTCGAAGGACGCCATCGTACCGGTTTCGGTGATTTCGACGGGTTCGATTTCCCTCGACGCGGCCTTGGGAGTGGGCGGCGTGCCGCGGGGCCGCATCTGCGAGATCTTCGGACCGGAATCGTCGGGCAAGACCACCATCGCGCTGCAGATCGTCGCCGAAGCGCAGAAGAAGGGCGGCATCGCGGCTTTCATCGACGTCGAGCACGCGCTGGACCCGGCGTATGCGAAGAAACTCGGTGTGGATGTCGATAATCTGCTGGTCTCGCAGCCGGACTGGGGCGAGCAGGCGCTGGAGATCACGTCGCACCTGATCAGCTCCGGGCAGATCGACGTGCTGGTGGTGGATTCGGTGGCGGCGCTGGTGCCCAAATCCGAGCTCGAGGGCGAGATGGGCGACAGCCACATGGGCGTGCAGGCGCGCCTGATGTCGCAAGCGCTGCGCAAGCTGACCGGCGCGGTGAGCAAGTCGCGCACCTGCCTGGTGTTCATCAATCAGATCCGCGAAAAGATCGGCGTGATGTTCGGCAACCCGGAAACCACCACCGGCGGCAGGGCGCTGAAGTTCTACGCATCCATCCGGCTGGACATACGCCGCATCGCAGCCATCAAGGACGGCGATGCCGTGGTGGGCAACCGCACCAAGGTCAAGGTGGTGAAGAATAAAGTTGCCTCGCCGTTCCGCGAAGCCGAGTTCGACATCATTTACGGGGAAGGCGTTTCGAAGGAAGGCGACCTGCTCGACCTGGGCGTCGCGCAGAACGTGGTGGAGAAGAGCGGTTCCTGGTTCAGCTACAAGGGTGAGCGCATCGGCCAGGGCCGGGAAACCGCGCGCCAGTTCTTGAAGGACAACCCGGATATCCGGCTGGCGATCGATAGCGAACTACGGAAGCTGTTGGGGCTGGTCAAGGCGGAAGAGGCCGAGGGCGCGCCCGTACCGACGCCGCCAGCGGCGGGACCGAAGCCGGTGCCCGCGCGGAAGTAGCTGCGCAGGCCAAGGGTTGAGCCACAGATGAACACAGATAAGACTTTTGGTATCCGTGTTCACCGGTGTTCATCCGTGGCTATAGTTCTTTCCTGAAATCCGGCCTTCGATGACCGAGCGGGAGCGGCAACGGGCGATTCTTCTCAAGCTGACGCGGCTTGAGGATGGAATTCTGTGCCATCCTCCAGCCATCATCTCCACCGGTTTGGCCACACTGGACGCGGCGCTCGGCACGGGCGGCCTGCCGCTGGGATCCATCGCCGAGATTTTCGGCTCGAGCGGATCCGGCAAAACCACGCTGGCATTGCAAATGGTTCGCCGCGCACAATCGAGTGGCGCCGGCGCCGCCTGGATCGATGTCGACCGCACGTTCGATCCGGGCTACGCCGCCAGCTTGGGAGTGGCGCTCGACCGGCTTGTGGTGGTGATGCCGGAATCGGCCGAGGGGGCGTTCGAGATGGCGGCCAAGCTGGCCGCTTCGCAAGCCGTCAACCTGCTGATCGTGGACCCGGCGGCGGCGCTGGTTCCGGCGGTGGAACTGGATGCGGCGATCGGGACGGGCGGAGCCGGACTGCACGGGCGCGTGCTCGCCTCCGGGCTGCAGAAGCTGGCCGTGGCCGTCGCCAGGTGCGGCGTCGCGCTGGTTTTCCTGAACCAGACGCGCTCGCGGATGGGCGCTGGTGAGGAAGCGGACACCAGCGCCGGCGGCCCGTCGCTGAAGCTTTACGCCGCGGTGCGGATCGCGCTGGAGCCGGCGGGAACCGGCCGGGTGAGCTTTCGCGTACTCAAAAACAAGGCCGGCGTGGTGTACGGGCGCGGCGAACTGCGCTGGATTCCCGGTGCTGGCTTCGCCGAAACCGCGTAAAACGGGCCTTTGAACCCAGTCCGATGAAAAAAACCTCGAAAAAACGCGGTTTTTCGCGCAATTCTTCTTTACATCGCCATGCCCTTCCCGTATGATTGTTATCGATCCGGCTCGGCGCTCCGAAAAAACGTCGGGCCTTAATAATGTTTGATGGAACGATGGGGCGCTGCCCGGGCGCCGAAGGCCCGGCGCGCGGCACATCGAAAAAGAGAGACGGGAGAATCAAAGGAGAAATATGGCGACGACAAGATTGACCCAGACGCAACTGGTGAAGGCGCTCGCCGCGCACGGTCAGGTCACCAACAAGGTGGCGAAGGACATTCTGGAAGCACTGGCCAGCACGGCAATCAGCGAAGTCAAGAAGAACGGCGTTTTCGTGCTGCCCGGCATCGGCCGGCTGGTGCGCGTGGATCGCAAGGCCCGCTTGGGCCGCAACCCGGCGACCGGGGAAACCATCAAGATTCCGGCCAAAAAGGTCGTGAAGTTCCGCGTGGCCAAGGCCGCTAAGGACTCGATCGTTCCGCCGAAGAAGAAATAGGCAGCGAGTTCTGACCGGAAAACAGAAACCCCGCCGGCTCGGTTGAGCCCGCGGGGTTTTTTGTTGCGCGATTCAAAGCCGGCGGAACGCCGCCCTAACTTGCGGGCGGCCGCGAGGAAGCCAGGTTACTTCTTCACTTCGACAGCCGCTTCTTCCTTCTTTTCTTCGTCGCCCTTGAGGGCGCTCTTGAAGTTGCGAATGCCTTCGCCCAAGCCCTTGCCGAACTCGCCAACCTTCTTGCCGCCGAACAACACCACGAAAATCGCGGCAAACAGCAGAAGGTGTTCGACCGATAAGCCCGCAGTCAACACTGGCTGCATGTGTGGCCTCCTTCGTTCCACTTAATTGTAGCGGATTCGGTCGGCGCCTGACGCGAGGTTTGCGGGAGCGGACGTGCCACCCGCCGGCCGGCCCGGCGCTTGCGGGATAATACTCGCAGGCCTCCATGGATTTCGTCGACCAGCTCAAGTCGCAGGTGCGCATCGAAGACGTGGTCGGGGAGTACGTGAAGCTCCGCAAATCCGGGCCCAGCCGCTATATGGGGCTGTGCCCCTTCCACAGCGAAAAGACGCCCTCCTTCACGGTTCACGTGGTGCACCAGTTCTACAAATGCTTCTCCTGCGGGGCGGGCGGCGACGTGGTCAAGTTCATCATGGAGAAGGAGGGCCTCAGCTTCTGGGAGGCGCTCAAGCAACTGGCCGAGCGCTACGGCATTCCGCTGCCCAAGCGGTCGCAATACTCCGACGAGGATTCGCGGCTGCGCGGATCCGCCTTCGAGATGCACGACATGGCGCAGGAGGCGTTCCGCGCCAACCTCGAAGGCGCGGCGGGCGAGGCGGCGCGGACGTACCTGGCGCGGCGCGGCGTGGCGCGGGAGACGATTGCGCAATTCGGCCTGGGGTACGCCGAGGGCTCCGGCCGTGCGTTGGTGCGCATGTTCGGCGGGCGCAATTTCTCGAGCGCGCAGATGGAGCAATCCGGCCTGATGGGCACGCGGCAGGACGGCAGTCTCTATGACCGGTTCCGCAACCGGCTGATGTTTCCCATCCACAACGAATCGGGGAAAGTCATCGGTTTTGGCGGACGCGCGCTGGCCGCCGACGACGAGCCGAAGTATCTGAATTCGCCCGAGACCGCGATTTACAAAAAGAGCTACGTGCTGTATAACCTGCACCGCGCGAAAGAGGCCATCCGCAAGCAGGACCGGGTGATCCTGGTGGAAGGCTACATGGATGCGATCGGGGTCACCGCGGCGGGCGTCGCGAACGTGGTGGCGAGTTGCGGCACGTCACTGACGGCGCCGCAGGTGCAGGCCATGAAGCGGCACTCGGCGCGGATCGCGGTGAACTTCGATCCCGACGCACCGGGCGCCAACGCCGCCGAACGCTCCATCGGGCTGTTGCTCGAAGAGGGCATGCAGGTGCGGATCGTGGAGCTGGATGGCGGACTCGATCCGGACGAGTATTGCCGCGACCGCGGGGCGACGGCCTATCGGCAGCGTCTCGACGAAGCCAAGGGTTATTTTTATTGGCTGGCCGATCGCGCGCGCGCCAAACACGACGTGCGCTCGAGCGATGGCGTGGTGGCGGTGCTGAACGCGCTGCTGCCGGCGGTGGACAAGGTCACCGACCCGCTGGAGCGGAGCGCCATCGCCAACGACCTGGCGGCTTACATCGGCGTGCCGCAGGGCATGGTGCTGGATAGTTTTCGAAAGGCCGCGGCCAGCCGCCGGGAAAAGCCGATGGAGCGGCCGAAAATCGCGCTGCGGCACGACGAGAGGCTACTGCTGAATGCGATTTTAGCCGATGAAACAGTTAGCCAGGAGATCGTCGGCGAGTTACAGCAGTTGGATGCCATCGCGGGCTTCGCGTCACGCCGCGTGTTTCAGGCGGCGTATGCGCTGGTGGCGGCGGGCGGACGGTTGAATTTCGAGAATCTGCACGCCCGTCTGGAGGAGGCCGACCAGAATTTGCTCGCCGAAGCGGTGCTCGAGGGCGAGCCGGACGTGACGCCTGGCACGGTGGCGGCGGCGTTGAAGAGGGTGCGCCGCTCCGGAGAGGAGACTCGTAGCGCGGAGTTGGAAGCGCGAGTCAACCAGGCGGAGCGTTCGGGTAACATGGACGAGGCTTTTCGCGCGATGCAGGAAGCCTCGGAGCGAAAGCGCCGAGCCTATTTGCTAGCGCGCCTGCAACAAGCGGAGCGCGACGGCAATCAGGCTGAGGCGCTGCGCCTGACGGCGGAGCTGGAGGGTTGCGATCGGGCGGCGCGCGGCCGCGGTTGATGGGGTGCGGCGGGGTGCCGCGAGTGCGTGACGTGACGAGTGGGGAAAACAGAGGGCAAGCTGAAGCATACCCCACCCAAGCGCATCTGCGCCGTGGGGTACAATGTGTTGGACTCGCTGGAAACGCCGGGAGTGCGGGGCTCAGTGGCGCTGGACGATAAGTTCGAGGGATTGCAGCGGCTCGTACAGATGGGCAAACAGAAGGGCTACGTCTTGTACGACGAGGTCAGCGAAGTTCTGCCCGGAGATATGGGCGGCGGCGCGGAGCTCGAGGACGTGCTGGCCGGCCTGGATGTGGCGGGCATCGAAATCCTGGAAGAGCCCAAGGATTTCGACAAAAAGCTGGAAGAGGGCGAGGAACCCCTCGACCTGGAATTGCCCGCCGGCGTGGGCGAGAAGATCAACGACCCGGTGCGCATGTACCTGCGGGAAATGGGCACGGTCCCGCTGCTCACCCGCGAAGGCGAAGTGGAAATCGCGCGCCGCATCGAGCGCGGTCAGAACACGGTCTTGAAATCGCTGGCCCGCGCGCCGCTGGCGGTCCAGGAAATCATCGGCATGGGCGAGGAGATGGCGCGCGACGTGATCTCGGCGCGCGACGTGGTGCAGATCGCCGAACCCATCCTCACCGACGAACTGGTGGAGGAGAAGCGCGACGAATTCGTGCGTGCGACCGATGAAATCGCGCGCCAGTACCGCAAGACCATGCAGTGCCGGCAGAAGCTGCAGGCCACGCCGCGCGCCATGAAGCCCAAACAGTACCGCCGGCAATTGTGGGAGCTGGCGCGGCTGATGGTGCGGGTCTCGCGCCAGGTGCGGGCGGTCCGTTTTCAAAGCCCGGTGATCCGCCACCTGATCGACTGCATCCGCGCCGCGGTGGAAGAAATGAAGCCGGTGGAGCGCGAGATCGCCCGCGTGCAGCGGCGGCTCGAAACCTGGCCCGGGGCGCGCGCCGAGGGAGTGAAGGAACTGCGCAAGGAGCAGCGCAGCTTCACCCAGCGCCTGCTGCAGCTCGAGGAGCAGTACGGGGCGCCGGCGGCGGAACTGCGCCGCACCCTCGAGATCATCACCAAGAGCCACCAGGAAGCCGAGGCCGCCAAAAAGGAACTCATCGAAGCCAACCTGCGCCTCGTGGTGAGCATCGCCAAGCGCTATACCAACCGCGGCCTGCAGTTTCTGGATCTGATTCAGGAAGGCAACATCGGGCTGATGAAGGCGGTGGATAAGTTCGAATACCGGCGCGGCTACAAATTCTCGACCTACGCCACCTGGTGGGTGCGGCAGGCCATCACCCGCGCCATCGCCGACCAGGCGCGCACCATCCGCATTCCGGTGCACATGATCGAGACCATCAACAAGCTGATTCGCACCTCGCGCCAGATGGTGCAGGAACTGGGGCGCGAACCCACCAACGAAGAGCTGGCCAAGCGGTTGCAACTGCCGGTATCGAAAGTCCGCAAAGTATTGCGGGTGGCCCAGGAGCCGATTTCGCTCGAAACCCCGATCGGCGAGGAAGAAGAGTCGCACCTGGGCGATTTCATCGTCGATCAGAACGGCATCTCGCCGGCCGATGCCGTGATCAACCTGAATCTGCGCGAGCAGACCGCGCAGGTGCTGAAGACGCTCACCCCGCGCGAAGAGAAGATCATCAAGATGCGCTTCGGCCTGGAGGATGGCAGCGAGCACACGCTCGAGGAAGTCGGCCAGAATTTCGCCGTCACGCGCGAGCGCATCCGGCAGATCGAAGCCAAAGCCTTAAGAAAACTGCGCCACCCCAGCCGCAGCCACCGCCTGCGCGCCTTCCTCGAAAACGGCACGCGGGGCATATAAACCCAGCGGCTGCGCCGCGTAAATGCCATCCCAGAACCGGACAGCCCGCACACATTTCAGAACATCAGAGCCGAAACACCGTTGATTTTATTGGGCCGCTCCTGGCCTTTGAATTGCACTTCATTTCCGCTTATGTCGCTCGCCGAATGGATCCGCGACCTGCGTCTGGCTCTTCGTCTGCTCGCGAAGAACCCTGGCGCCACGGCGTTGGCCGTGCTTTCGATTGCTTTGGGGATCGGTTTGACCACTGGCCTGTTCGCCGCGGGGGATGCCGCCTTCTTGCGGCCCCTCCCGGTGGAGAAGCCGCAGGAGCTGTGGTCGGCGACTTCGCTGGGCGACGACGGCAACTTCATGATGTACGGCTGGCCGGATTACCTCGATATGGCCAAGGCGCTCGAAGGCCGGGCGCAGCTTGTGGCCACGCAGCGCCGCGGAGTCCTGGTGGGCGAGGGGGAAGACAGCCAGCTCGTGGTTATCCAACCCGCATCGCCCCGCTATTTTCAGGTGGTGGGAGTGAAGGCCGCGCTGGGCCGCGCATCGCTGGGTGAGGCCGAAGGAAGGCCGGAGACCGTCTTGGGCTACCGGCTGTGGCAGACGCATTTCGCGAGCGACCCCCACATCGTGGGCAAGACCGTCCTGCTCTACCATAAGCCATTCCTGGTGGCCGGCGTGATGCCGGAAGTGTTCACCGGTCTTCAGCGCGGCGTCCTGATTGGCGTCTGGGTGAGTGCGGATGCCTGGTTCCACACGCTGGGGCACGGCGAGGAAGAGCAATCGCGCGGCGGCCAGTTCGAAATCGCCGCCCGATTCCGCGCCCCGCTGACCGCAGCGCGCGCCGAGGCGGAACTCGACGCCGCCATCCGCGGTCCGGGAAAGCGCAAGCCCTCTCCGCGCGGCACCGCGGGCACGGCGCTCCGGTGCTTCGTGAGTTGGAAGAACGACGTGATATTCGGCGGTGGGATGGCGGCCTTGTTCGGATTGGTCCTGTTCGTGGCGTGTGCCAATGCAGCCCAGTTGCGGTTGGCGCAGGGCGAAGCGCGCCGCAAGGAACTGGGCGTGCGAATCGCGCTAGGCGGGGGCGGCTGGCGGGTGGCGCGCCAACTCTTACTGGAAACCGCTCTGCTCAGCCTGGCGGGCGCAGGGTTGGGCCTGCTGCTGGCCCAGGTTCTGATCGAAAAGGTCACCCAGTTCGCTAGCGCGATGGGTCCCTTCATCGACCTAGGCATCCGGCTGGATTACCGCGTGCTTGCATTTTCGGGCGGCGCGCTGCTCCTCGCCGTCCTGGTCGCCGGCGTTTGGCCCGCGCTCCACGCGATGCGGCTCAACATTGCCGATATATTGAAGCAGACTCAGGGCGTGACCGCGCGGCGGCGCGGCTGGCAGCGGAAAGCGCTCGTCATATCGCAGATCGCGGTGAGCGTGGCGCTGTTCGGCGTTGCGGTGCTGTTCCTGACCAGCCTTCACCACGGCACCCAGATCCGGCCGGGCCTGGATCCGCACAAGAAGGTGCTGGCTCTGATGGTGGCTCCGGCGCTCCCCATCCCGCGCGCCGCCTGGTGCGACCAGGCGACCGAGCGGCTGGCCGCGCTGCCCGGCGCGCGCGGAGCGACTTACGCGATGCGGCTTCCGCTGAGCGGTTCCGGGGGCGGCGCCACGGCGCGGGTCGAGGTCCCGGGGATGGCGCCGATGGGCGTGCATCTCAATAACGTCGGCGGCAATTATTTTCGCCTGATGGGCACCCGCGTGGTGGCCGGGCGGAGCATCGATGGCCGCGATGGCGCGGGCGCGCCGCTGGCGGTGGTGGTGTCGCAAACGCTTGCCCGCACCGTGTTCGGCGACCGCAACCCGGTCGGCAACTGGCTTCGGATCGATGGCAAACTGCGCCAGGTTGTCGGCGTAGCCGAGGACGGCCCGTCGAATGACCTGCACGATCGGCCTGAGCCATTTGTCTTTTTCCCATTCGCTCAGGCGGGGGGAGGCGATATCACTTTGCTGGTGGAAACCGCGGGCGAGCCGGCTGCGCTCGACCGCGCGGCCCGCGCCGAGATCCACCGTTTCGATCCTGGAGCGTGGGTGTACGATTCGACCACCTTGCGGAAGACCGTGGACGCCGCCCTTACGCCCGACCGGTTTATCGCCACCGCCATCAGCGCGTTGGGCGTCAGCGTGGTCGTGCTGACTGCGGCCGGACTGTTCGGCGTGTTGTTATACTCCGTCAACCGGCGCGTACGCGAATTCGGATTGCGGGTGGCGCTGGGCGCGCGGCCGCGACAGATCGAGCGCCTGATCCTGGGCGAATCGCTGCGCATGGCCGCGATCGGAGTGCCGATCGGGCTGGCCGCGCTGGCAGGGGCGGCGCATCTCGCCGCCTGGATCCTGCTGGGCGTAACGCCGCTCGATCCGCTTGCGTACGGGCTCAGCGCCATAGCCGTGGTGGGCCTGGCGCTGGCCGCCGCATGGCTTCCCGCCCGCCGCGCCACCCGCGTGGATCCCATGGAAGCGCTGCGGGCGGAGTAAAGCGCACGAAGCTTGCTGCCTGCATGGCCCCGCCTTGCGTTACAATCGAACGCGGCGCCACGGGCATAGCCTTGCCCGGGAGCTAAGAGCTCTTTCACATGCTGCGCGCACTGCTGCACGGTCCTGCCAAGAAAACCTACTGCGGAACGGGCCTGCTGTTAGCCGGTTTGTTACCGTTCTACTACAACCACCTCGCTTTTCCGTCGGGGTACCCGGGCGTCATCTGCGTGGCGTCGCTGGCCGCGCTTTCCTTCGTGTTCGCATTTCTCCAGGACTGGATCGACCTGCCGCCCGCGGTGAAAGCGCGGCTAGCCTGGTCTTATGCAGCCGGAACGGTGCTGACGATGAGTAACTGGCCATGGCTTCACGACCTTTTCGCGATATGGGTTCGGGACGCTCGATGGATCGAGAGGCTCGGCCTGATCGATTTGGCGTTTCCGGTCGCGATTGTGGTTCCGGTCGGCGTCGCATTCCTCGGGGTTCTCCACTACCCGAGGAAATGGCCGGAGCGGGCATACTTATTGGGCGGGCTTGGCCTGGTGTTTCTGTTCATCGGAGAGGCCTGGTGCAATCTGTTCAGAAGTCACTTCCTGGGCAACCCCAGTTTCGACTCTTACCTGGCGCGGTTCCTCAGGATGCCGGCTTGTCTGGTTGTCGGAACGCTGGGAATGCTGCTCGGCTGTCTGCCGCAGTGGTCGCGCCGGCCGTCGCGGCTTGAATCCGCCATGGCGTATGCCTACCTGGCTGGAGCGGCGATAATGGCGCTCGGTATTTATTCGGACGACTGGGCATTCGACGCTCCGCTGCCAGCTATGCTCGGCGTCTTCGCACCTGCGTCTTTGATGACCAGGAGATGGATCGCGAGCACGTTTGGCGAGCGCTCGCACCGCCAGGATCCGATTCCCGGAGCGTAGGCGGCGCGCAGGCGGGACCAGGCCTGGCTTGTCCGCCAGCCTTCCGAAGATTAATCCTGAGAAGCAGTGCGCGGCCGGCGCACTACTTACATCCAATGCTAAGAACGTTAGTAGTGGCGCTGGCCGGCCTGGGATTGCCGCTGGCGCTGGCGGCCGCCGAGCCGGGATTCAAGGCTGAACTGGTGGGCGGAACTCCGGGCGAGTTCCCTACCAAGGGAGGCATCCGTCTGGACCTCTCCGACACGCAGACGATGCTATTGCGCGCGGGCAACAGCGAGCTGCGCGTCTTCTATCAAAAAATCAATACGCTCGAATATGGCCAGACCGTCAGCCGGCGGTACGCGGCAGCCGTGCTGATTTCTCCGGTGTTCCTGTTGAGCAAGTCGCGCAAACATTTCGTCACCCTCGGGTTTACCGACTCCGAGGGCAAGCAGCAGGCGCTGGTCCTGCGCGTGGATAAAGGCGATATACGCAGCGTGCTGGCCGGCCTGGAGGCGCGCACCGGCCGGCGGGTCGAGTTCCTCGACGACGACGCGCGCAAGGCGGGCAAAGGATGAAATCATTACTGCTGTTGGCGGCCGCGTTGGCTGCCCCTTTTGTATGCGCTGCCGGAGACGCGTCCACGGCCGGCATTGAAGCCGGCAACCTGCGCCAGTTGCTTTCGGTGCACCGCATCTACGTGGACCGGCTGACCGGCGGCGACACCGCAGCACAGATGCGCGACATCCTGATCAGCAGCCTGGCCGCGTCCAAGCTCTTCGTCGTGACCGAAAAGGAGGAGCGCGCCGACGCCGTGCTGCGCGGGGCGGCCGAGGACCTGGTCTTCACCGAAACGCACCAATCGTCCGACGGCATCAACGCCCACATGAACCTCAGCAATCGCACCGGCGCCGGGAACTATGGCAAGGGTAGCGCGGCCGGCCTGGGAATCGGCGACAACGAATCGGATCATTCGGCCGAGCGGCGTCACGAGGCGCTGGCGACCGTCCGCCTGGTCAACAAGGACGGCGACGTCATCTGGTCCACCACGCAGGAAAGCCTGGGCGCCAAGTTTCATGGCGCCAGCGCCGACGTAGCCGAAAAGATCATCTCGCAGTTGAAGGAAGATTTCGACCGCGCAGGGAGGGCCCAGTAGGCGGGCGCGCCACGTTCCCGGCCCCTACACGGAGGGGTTACTGCTCCCGAACCGGATGGTAGCCCTCGGCTTCGAGCGCCGCCTTCGCCTTGGCGAACGCCGCCTCATCGGGGTACGGCCCCACCAGCACCTGCATCGAGCTGGGCCGGTCCGCCCGGACGGGAACCGTAATCGCCGGGAAACCCTTGGCCTGGAGTGATCGGGCCGCAACCTCCGCCCTCATGTTGATCCCCTCCACCCGCCAATAGAAACCGTGCGATGCCGGCGTTGCGGTCATGCGGTAATCTCCCGTCCTGCCGGGATCGGTGAACTCGACCACGACGCCGACTCCCAGCCCCTCGATGTGACGGTAGAGCCAGGCCTGGCGCGGCGGATTCTCGGCATCGTGGTTCTCGATCTCATCCGGCGGGCCGTACACGATATAAGTGCGGCCGCGATCGGTCTTCCACCCGGGCACGGCCGACGCGAAGTGCTCGTTCGCATACGCGATGCGCCGGTAGTGCTCTTCTTTGTAACCGTTCTCTACCGTGTCTGGCGTCGGATTACGCCGCAACCAAAACCTCTCGATGAACTGGTCGCGGTCGGCATCACTCTTCAAGGCCAGGAAATCGCGCCGTTCCTCGGCAGCGATAATGTACGCCACGTCTTCGTTCAGCCATTTCCGGTAAGCGGACCCGGATTCGGCCATGGCCTGTGGCTGCGGCGTTTCGGGAGGCTCCGCCTGCGCGTGCAAACTCTCGTTCCCCTGGCCCCAATACTTTGATGCGCGCTCGAATTCTTTCTCTGCCCGCTGCAATTGCTTTTCGATTTCCTGCAATGACTTATCGCCGATCACTGCCTGTGCCTGCCGCAGAGCCAGGTCTGCCTGTGCGATCTGCCGCCGTTGTTGACGGAACATTTCATCGAGCTTTCCGTTGGTGATCTCCTGCAATTGTTTCTCGACTTGCTGGAGGGCGCGCTCCTGTTGCTGCCGGAGCGCTTCATCGAGCTTTCCGTTGGCGATCTCCCGCAATTGTTTCTCGACTTGCTGGAGCGCCCGCTCCTGTGCCTGTAATGCTCGCTCCTGCGGCTGGAGAAGTTCCTCCGACTTTCCCGCCTGCGCCGCCACCAGTTCCTTGAGCGCCGCCTGCGCCTTCCGCATTTGCTCCTCAGCCTGCGCGAACTCATCGGAATGCCCGGCGGCATTCTGCAGCGCGCGGTCGAACTCCTCGGCATTGCGCTCGAGCAGTTCCTGCGCTCTCGCGGCGGCTTGCTCGGCCTCCTGAATCTTCTCTTGCTTGGCCGCCAGCAACGCTTCCAATTCTTCGAGGTTCTTGCGCGCCTCGCCGAATCCCTTGGCCGGTTCCAGCTTGCCGGCGGCAGATTCCGCGGGCGCGGGTTGCTGCGCGAAGCTTCTGGCGGGCGGCCACACTACCAGGGCGATGGTAACGGCAGCCACCAGTGCCAGGGCGCCCGCCAGCGCCGATGCCCGGGCGCTGGGGAAGCGTGCCGGTGCGGGCTCACCCAACAATCTGCGAATTCGTCGCATGAGGTTTCCTCCATTGGCCGCCGCGGCTGCCTGGACTGCCGGCCAGCGGCTTTGTTCCAGCGTCGTCAACGCCGCTGCGTAGGCCCGCGCGTTGGGCCGCAGCGCCACCACCACATCGTCACAAGCGTATTCCCGCTCGGTGCGCACCACCGCGCTGATCCACCACACTGCCGGGTGGAAGAAGAACAAGCCTTCGATCGCACTTTGCGCCAGGCCGACCAGGTAATCGGCGCGCCGGATATGGGCCAACTCGTGAATCAGGATGGCCTCCACCTGCTCCGCGCTCAGGCCCGCGAGCACTCCGATCGGCATCAGAATCACCGGCCGCCAGTAGCCGATCGCCAGCGGCACACCGGCCAGACAGGATTCGAGCAACTCGACTGGTCGAGAAACCCGCACCGCCGCCGATAGCGCGCGGAGACGCTGTTGCCACTCGGGCGGAGCCGCGCACACGCCGCGCCGGCGCAAGCGGTCGACGCGCACCAATCCCGCCAGCCGGAAGGCGTAGAACAGGATCACGCCGGCCATCCACAACGGCGCCAGCCATGCCAGCCGGTCGACAGGCGTTGCGGGCACGCCCTGCGCGATCACCGGATTGAAGACCATCCGCGGCGCCGCCGGCGGCAGTACCATGATCGGGTGACCGGTGCCCAGCGAGAGCGCCAGTGTAATGCCGAACACCAGCGGCAAGACCAGCAAACAGGCTGTGGCCGCCAAGTGGCGCCACCGCGAGCTTCGCTCGGCGCCCAGGAACAATGCCACTCGGAGCGCGGCGGCCAGCAACGCGCCTTGCCACACGAAGTGCGCCAGTGCCCGTCCCAGCGCGTGCGCGAGCGGCGCGGCCAGCCAGAGATCGAGTGTCATCGCTTGTCCTCCTCATATTCCGCTACCAGCTTGCGCAACTCGGCCAGTTCGGCCGGCGACGCTCTCCGCGCCGCCAGCGCTCCCACCAGCAGGCTGCTGGCTGAGCCGGCGAAGGCCCGTTCGAGCAAGTCGCCCGCCAGTTGCCGCTGCGTCCATTCGCGAGGCCGGCTGGCGGAGTAAATGTGCGCCCGCTGCTTTTCGTCCCGCTGCACCAGGCCCTTCTCGGCCATGATCTGCATCAGCTTCAAAACCGTCGTGTAGTGCGCCGGGCGGCGGCTGGAAATAGTGGAGTGAACGTCGCGGACGGTGGCCGGTCCGCGGCTCCACAGCACCGTCAGGATTTCCAATTCGGCATCGGTGGGCCGCGGCAGGTCGTTTGAGTTTGCCATCTACGAAGACCTTACTACGAAAGCGTTCGTTGGTCAAGAGGGAAGATTTCGCCTGCCAACGTTCGGCCTTTCGGGATGACTGTGCGGCGAGTGTGCGATTCATCACCATCGGCCTGCTACGCGGTGCGGCGGATTTGATATATTGACGAACGCATCCGGCACGCGGAAGCTGGTTTGACCAACTAGACGAAAGGAAGGTGTCTTAGGTGAGCTCGAAGAAAGACCTCGATCGCTCGCGGCAGGCCAAGGCCGACTATTCGCGGCGCGGGTTCATCCGCGGCGTGGGAATCGGCGGCGGCGCGTTGGGAGCGGGCCTGCTCGAGAAGACCGCGGAAGCCGCACCGGCGGCTGCCGCCAGTGCAGGTCCCGGCCCGGTACCCATCACCCTCAACATCAACGGCAAGCCGGTGAACCTGACGGTGGAACCGCGGGTCACCCTGCTGGACGCCCTGCGCAACCGGCTGGATCTGACTGGCGCCAAGCGGGTCTGCGACCGCGGCACATGCGGCGCCTGCACGGTGCTGATGAATGGCAAGAGCGTTTACGCATGTAGCGTCCTGGCCATCGACGCGCAGGGCAAGGCGATCGAAACCATCGAGGGCATCGCCGAACCGGGCAAGCTCGATCCGGTCTCGGCGGCATTTTGGAATCACGATGCCCAGCAGTGCGGCTACTGCACCCCCGGGTTCGTGATGGCGGCCAAAGGATTTCTGGCCGAGCACCCTGATCCCACTCTGGCAGAAGTCGAACATGGACTGGGCGGCAACCTGTGCCGCTGCGGCACGTACATGGGCGTTCGCCAGGCGGTGCTCGAAGCGGCGCGGAACTCGAAGCCGCAAGGAGGCAAGAATGGCTAACACGCCCGACTATAGCTGGCCTCCGATGGAGGCGCGCAAGGTAATCGGCCAGTCGCCCAAGCGACTGGACGGCCCGGCCAAAGCGAGCGGCCGGGCGCGCTACTCATCCGATCTGAATCCGAAGGACCTGCTGTTTGGGGTCTACCTCACGTGCCCGCACGCGCATGCCCGCGTCACCAGCGTGGACACCAGCGCGGCGGAAAAAATCAAAGGCGTGACGGCGGTGCAGGTGGTGTCTCCGGCGGGAACCGAGATTCAGTGGCAGGGCACCGAGGTGGCCGCGGTGGCGGCGGTGACCGAGGAGATTGCGCGCGATGCGGTGGGCGCCATCCAGGTGGTCTACGAAGTGCTGCCGCACCTGGTGAAAGAAGAAGACGTGGCGAAGGCAGGCGCGCGCGCCAAAGCCGCCGGCGAGATTCTCAAGGGCGACCCGGCAGCGGCCTTCCAGCAAGCGGCAGTGGTTTCCGAAGGCCACTACGGCATCCCCGTGATCACCCACTGCTGCCTGGAAACGCACGGCCAGACCATTCAGTGGCAAGGCGACAGCGTGTGGGTGTGGCCCTCCACGCAGGATGTCACCCATTATGCCGGGCAGCTCGGGCAGAATCTGAAGGTTCCGGCCGCCAACTTCAAGGTGAAGATGGATTATATCGGCGGCGGTTTCGGGTCCAAGTTTTCGCCCGATTCCTGGGGCGAAGTGGGCGCGCGGCTCTCGCAGAAATCCGGCGGCCGGCCGGTGCGGCTGTTTCTCGACCGCGCGACCGAGCAGCGCATCGCCGGCAATCGTCCGTCGGCCTTCGCCGATATCAAAATCGGCGGCGAAAAGGACGGTACCATCACGGCGTGGGAGTCGCATTCGTGGGCCACTGGCGGTTTCACCGGCGGCGGTTCGCCTCCGCTGCCGTATATCCTGGACGACTCGAATCACCCGATCCCGAATAAGCGGCTGGTCCACACGGCGGTTTCGACCAACACCGGTCCCTTCCGCGCGTGGCGTGCGCCGAACAACCAGCAGGCCGCGTATCTGACCTGTAGCGCAATCGAGGATTTCGCGGCCAAAGCCGGCCTGGATCCGCTGGAAGTCTTCAAACTCAACCTCCAGTACGCGCCCAAAGTTCGCCAGGATCTTTATGCCTACCAGTTCGATAAGGCCGCCGAGCTGGCCGAATGGAAGACACGCTGGAAGCCGCGCGGCCAAAGCGCGGGGCCGGTGAAACGGGGCCTGGGTCTGGGTTTCAGCGCCTGGGGCGGAGGCGGCCACACCAGCCAATGCAAGGTGACCCTGCACGCCGACGGCGGGGTGCAGGTGGACATCGGCACCCAGGACCTGGGCACGGGAACGCGCACGGTGATCGCCCAGGTAGCCGCGGAAACGCTAGGGCTGCCGATAGGGGCGCTCAAGGTGAACATCGGCACCAACGATCTGCCGCCTGATAACGCGTCGGGCGGTTCCACCACCGTGGGCGGAGTTTCCGCGTCCACCCGCAAGGCCGCCGTGAATGCGCTAGCCAAGCTGTTCGACGCGGCGGCGCCGGCGCTGGGAACTACCGCCGATCGACTGGAGGCGGGGGACGGCCACATCCGCGTGAAGGGCAGCCCGTCGAAGAGCCTGACCTGGACGGCGGCCTGCAAGAAGATCGGCGCAGCCGGGGTGATCGCGGAAACCGGCGTCAACGATCAACGCAATCCCAGCCGCGAGCTGATCTCCTCCGGCGCCGGCGGCGTGCAGATAGCCGATGTTTCGGTGGATACCGAGACCGGGATCGTGAAGATCAACCGCTACGTGGCGGTGCAGGATTGCGGCCTGATCGTCAACCCGCGCCTGGCCGAGAGCCAGGTTTACGGCGCCATCATTATGGGCATCTCGACGGCCCTGTTCGAGCGGCGTTTCATGGACGCCGCGACCGGCGCCATGCTGAATGCCGATATGGAGTTCTACAAGCTGGCCGGGATCGGCGATATCGGCGAGATCGTGGTGCACCTGGACATCCGGCCGGAAAACGACAAGCGCGGCGTGATCGGGCTGGGCGAGCCGCCGGCAATTGCGATCTGCGCGGCGGTGGGCAACGCGGTCGCCAATGCGATCGGCATGCGGGTGCCGCACATTCCGATGACGCCGGATCACGTGCTGGATGCGCTGGAAGGGAGGAACGCCTGATGCAAGCCTTCGAATACTCGAATCCGGCCAGCCTCAAGGAAGCCACCGGGCTGCTGGCGACGTCCTGGGGCGAGGCCGACGTGCTGGCCGGCGGCACCGACCTGCTCAGCCTGATGAAAGACTCGCTGCACGCGCCCAAGCGGGTGGTGAACATCAAGTCCATCCATGAGCTGGGCGGGATAGTCCGCACCGCGGCGGGCCTGCGCATCGGCGCCACCGTCACCATGGACGAACTGGCCAGGAGCGCCGAAGTGCGCGCCGGGTACCAGGCGCTGGCCGACGCGGCGGCCGGCATTCCGAGCCCGCAGATCCGCCACATGGGGACGGCGGGCGGCGACCTGTGCCAGCGTCCGCGCTGCTGGTATTACCGGCAGGGCTTCGGGCTGCTGGCGATGAAGGACGGCAAATCGCTCGCTGTCGGCGGCGAGAACCAGTATCATGCCATCTTCGGCGGCGGCCCGGCCTACTTCGTCAGCGCGTCCAGCCTGGGTCCGGCGTTGATCGCGCTGGACGCCAAAGTGAAACTGGTTTCGGCCAAAGGGACACGCGAAATTCCGGTTAAGGAATTCTTCGTGACGCCGCAGGCTGAAGGCACGCGCGAAATCGCTTTGCGGCCGGATGAGATCCTCACTTCAATCCTGGTGCCCGCGCCGGCGACCCATTCGGCGACCTATGAAGTGCGGCAGAAGGAAGCGCTCGATTGGCCGCTGGCCGCCGCTTCGGTGGCGATCCACATGAAAGGCCCGGTGGTGGGTTCGGCGCGGATTGTGCTCGGCCACGTGGCGCCCACGCCATGGGAAGCCACGGCGGCAGGCGAATGGCTGGCGGGCAAGGCCATCACCGTCGAAACCGCCGAAGCCGCCGGCAAAGCGGCGGTGGAAGGCGCACAGCCGCTCAGCCACAATGCCTACAAAGTGACGCTGGCCAAAACGGCGGTCAAGCGGGCGCTGCTGGCGGCCGCGAAAGTGAGGGTCTGAAAGTGGAATCCTTACCTGTGATTGGCGGCACGCGCTGCGAGAAGCTGCGCTGGAAGGGCATGTTCGTCCAGTCCGTGTGCGAGGACCCCACGGTCCAGCGCTCCGACGACCGCGCCTTCTGGTGCCAGCACAGTTTCAAATGCCTGGGCCCGGACGGCCAGGCGGTCGGCGACGAGGAATGCGCCCCCGGCCGGGCGTGCTACGAAGAGCTGTAGGGAGCCTTTGGCGGATGAGACTCGCCGGACGACGAGAACCGATCGTCTGGAAGATATGAAAAAATCGGCGAGTCCTTCGACAGCAAAGTGGGACAGACGCTTACGTCTGTCAACCCGCCCCGTCCGGCCGATTTTTTCACAGCTTCCCGTCCTACCGCTACAGTTTGAATAACTCGCGGAGGCGGCGGGTTTGCACACGGCTGACGGGGATTTCGGTGTGCTTCTTGTCATCCATGCGGAGCTGGTAGCTCGATTTGAACCACGGCACGACTTCCTTGATGCGGTTGATGTTCACCAGGTAGGAGCGGTGGACACGCCAGAAAATTTCGCGGTCCAGGCTGGCCTGCAGGTCCTCGATGGTGCGGTAGTTCGACTGGCCCTCGAAGGAGGTGGTGACGAGCGTGATCAGGCCGCTGTCGATGGTGGCGTAGATCACGTCGCTGGCATCCACGATGAAATTCCGGTTGGCGGCCTTGACCATCAGCTTGGTGCGAGGGGCGGGGGCCGGGGCGGCGGCGCGGGCGGGGACCGGATCGCTGGATTTCTTCTCGAGAACGACCCGCCGGGCGCGGTCGATGGTTTCGGCCAGCCGGCCGCGATCAAGCGGCTTCAGCAGGTAGTCCATGGCTTCCAGCCGGAAAGCTTCCACCGCATACTGGTCGTAAGCTGTAACAAAAATGAAATGCGGCGGGTCGATGCCTTTTTCGCGCAGCCGCTGCGCCACCCCAAGACCGTCCAATCCGGGCATGTGGACGTCCAAGAAAACCACTTCCGGATCCAGCTTCTCGATCAGGTTCAGTGCCTCTAACCCATTGGAACCAGTGCCGATAACGTCGATTTCCGGAAAATCCTTGAGGAGGAAAGCAAGCTCATCGCGGGCCAGTTGCTCGTCGTCGACGACAATGGTCGCCAAAGTGGCCGTCGCACGTTCGCGCATCGAGTTGGTATTATAGCATTTCACCCATTCAAGGAGACTTAAACTTGCCTAATCAAGACGTCCGCATCGCGCCCGCCGAGGGTAAACTCGGTGTGCTGATTCCCGGCATGGGCGCCGTGACGACGACGTTCATCGCCGGTCTGGAAGCCATCAAACGGGGCTTGGGGAAGCCAATTGGATCCCTGACCCAACTCGGCACGGTACGGCTCGGGAAGCGGACCGAGGGGCGCAGTCCCGCCATCCGCGATTTCGTGCCACTGGCCAACGTGGAAGACCTGGAAATCGCCACCTGGGATATTTTCGAAGATAACGCCTATGAAGCCGCGGTCAAGGCCGGGGTGCTGGAGATGCCGCTGCTCGAATCGCTGAAACAGCCGCTCGAAGCGATTGAACCGATGCAGGCGGTATTCGACCAGAAATTCGTCAAGCGCCTGAACGGCCCCAACGTCAAGGCGGGCGGCAGCAAAATGGATTACGCCGAGGCGGTGATGGACGATATCCGCCAGTTCCAGAAACGGACCAAAGTCTCCCGCATGACGATGATCTGGTGCGGGTCGACCGAGGTTTACCACGAAGCGGCGGAGGTTCATTCGAGCCTGGAGCGTTTCGAGCGCGGTTTGCGGGAGAACGATCCGGAGATTTCGCCGAGCCAGATTTACGCCTACGCGGCGCTGAAATCGGGCGTTCCCTATGCCAACGGGGCGCCACATATGACCACCGACATGCCGGCGCTGCTCGAACTGGCGCGCGAGCGCAGCCTGCCGCTGGCGGGTAAGGATTACAAGAGCGGGCAGACGTTTATGAAGACGCTGATCGCGCCGGGTTTGAAATCGCGGCTGCTGGGCGTCAACGGCTGGTTCTCGACCAACATTCTGGGCAACCGCGACGGCGAGGTGCTGGACGACCCAGGCTCGTTCCGGTCCAAGGAAGTGAGCAAATCCTCGGCGCTCGAATACATTTTGCAGAAGCAACTGTACCCGGACCTGTACGGGAACGTGTATCACAAGGTGCGGATCGAGTATTACCCGCCCCGCGGCGACGCCAAGGAAGGCTGGGACAACATCGACATTTTCGGCTGGCTGGGCTACCCGATGCAGATCAAGGTGAACTTCCTGTGCCGCGATTCCATCCTGGCCGCGCCGCTGGTGCTCGACATCGTGCTGTTCATGGACCTGGCCCAGCGCGCCGGGATGCGCGGTATCCAGGAATGGCTGTCGTTCTATTTCAAAGCCCCGATGCACGCGCCCGAGGTCTACCCGGAGCACGACGTGTTCATCCAGCTCATGAAACTGAAGAACACGCTGCGCTGGATGCGGGGCGAGGACCTGATCACCCACTTGGGTCTGGAATACTACGACTGATCGCAGTATCTTAATAAATCAGGGAAAGTCGGCGCGCAGCGCCCACGGAAGCGTTTGGGCGGGCGGTTGCGTCTAATATCTTTGGGAGAGTATGAAAGTACTGGTCATCGGCGGCACGCTCTTCATCGGCCGTTCCCTGGTCGAGGAGCTGGTCAAGGCGGGGCATGACGTGGCGGTTCTGCACCGCAAGCCCAAGCACGATTTTGGGCGGCGGGTGGAGAACATGGTGGCCGACCGCAACGACGCGGAATCCGTGCGGGAGGCGCTGAGCGGGCGCCGCTTCGAAGTGGTGTTCGACAACGCCTACGATTGGGAGCGGGGCACCACCGCGGCGCAGGTGGAAGCCACCGTGCGCGCCTGCGGCGACCGGCTGAGCCGCTACATTTTCATGTCCAGCGTGGCGGCGTACGGCGACGGGCTCAACCACAAGGAAAGCGACCCGCTGGCGCCGGATTCGCATTCGAACCCGTACATCCGGTACAAGGCCTCCACCGAGCGGCTGCTGTTCCGCATGCACGCGCGGCACGGCTTGCCGGTGGTGACTTTCCGCCCGCCGTTCGTCTACGGACCCAACAATCCGTTCTACCGCGAGCAGTTCTTCTGGGACCGGCTGCGTGCCGGTCGCCCCATCGTCATCCCCGGCGACGGCTACCGGCTGATGCAGTTCGTTTACGTGGACGACCTGGTGGCGGCCCTGCTGCGGGCGATGGTCGAACCGCGGGCCGTGGGCGAAGCCTTCAACATCGGCGATTCGAAGGCGCTCACCCAGGTGGAGATGGTGGAGCGGCTGGCGAGGGCCGCCAACACCGAGGCCACCATGGCGCGGGTGCCCAGGGACCTGATTCAACAGGCCGGCGGCAACGCCTTCGAGGAACCTTACTATTTCGGCGAATACCTGGATGTGCCGCCCATCACGATGAACATCGGCAAGGTCGCCCGCATGTTGAAAGTGAAGGGCACGCCGTTCGAGGCGGGGCTGAAAGAGACCTACCGCTGGTACGCACGCAACCATAAACCGCGCACCGCCGGATTCGACTTCGACGACAAGCTGCTGGCCATGGCCAAGGCAGGCGCGCCTGCGGAAGTGTAGGGGCTGGCGCGCGACGGGTTCGCGAAGGCGTAAGAAAAACAATTCTTAGCCACGGATGAACACAAATACACGCAGATAAGAAACCGCAAAGAACCGGCAGATTTTGTTTTCATCGGTTTTCATCGGTGTTTATCGGTGCCTTGCGTTCTTTTTCGGTCTCTCCTTAAACTAGAGCATGCCCCACCGGGGGGCGCGATGAGTCCGAGGTGTGTATTGAAGAGGGCATCGGGCTAGCGAAGCCCCAGTGCAACGCCACTGAAGAACAGGCCGCGGAGCGGTAAGAATTGGAATTAAAGTTGCTTAATGGCCTGGCTCCCATTGGCTCAAAAGAGCCAACAACCTTGCAACGCTTTCGCGCGTCCAATTAAGTGAAGGCCAGGGGGCCGGCGGCGGCGGTGCCGCTGGTACATCCTGGCAGGGAGGTGGCGAATGGAACGCTACTCGGTGAGACGGTGGTTTCGGCGGGCGATGTCGTTGACCTGTGTCTTGGTCATGACGGGGTTTGGAACAGTTGCGCTGGCACAGGGGCCGGCAGCTCCTCCTCCAGGTCAAGCCCAGGCGGCGGCTTTGGCTCCGCAGCAACTGAATAACCTGGTTGCGCCCATCGCGCTCTATCCGGATCCGTTGTTGGGACAGGTGCTGGCCGCCAGTACATACCCGGTGGAACTGGTGGAGGCGCAACAGTGGCTGCAGAACAACAACAACCTGCAAGGCCAGGAGTTGATGGACGCCGCGCGGCAACAGGATTGGGATGCCAGCGTGCAAGCGCTGGTGGCCATGCCGGACGTGCTGGCGAAGCTGACGCAGGATATTCACTGGACTACCGATCTGGGCAACGCCTTCCTGGCGCAGCAGGCCGATGTGATGGGCGCCGTGCAGCGGATGCGGGCGCGAGCGAAGGCCAACGGCAAACTGCGGTCCACCACCGAGGAGACGGTAACCACCGAGAACCAGGGCGATCAGTCGGCCATCGAAATTCAACCGGCCGATCCGCAAGAGATGTACGTTCCGTCCTATGACCCCTCCTATGTTTGGGGGCCTCCGGTTTGGGGAATCTATCCGCCGCTCTCTTATCCGGGCTATGGATATTGGTTCGGACCCGGAATCGACATGGGATTCTGTTTCGGCGGCTGGGGTGGCTGGGGTCTGGGCGGTTGGGGTTGGGGTCCGAACTGGTTCGGCGGCGGCTTGTTCATCAACGCCGGCTTCTTCAATCGCTATGGATTCCATGGTTACGGTTTTGGCGGGGGATTCCAAGGGAGATCGGCGTGGATGCACGATCCCGCTCATCGGGTGGGAGTAGCCTATTCGAACAGCCGGCTCAACAGCCGGTTCGGCGCGGCGTCGCAAGCTTCGAGAATGGCGGCCGGGCGGAGCGGAAACTGGCAGCGTTTCGGTGCGGGTAACGCCAGGAACAGCAACTCGTACCGGGGCACCACGGCGCAGGCAGGCGCGCGAAGCTTCCAGGGCACGCCAGGCTCTTCGGGCTGGCAGCACTTCCAGGGCCGGCAAAGTTATGGGGGTTCAGCGCAGAGCTACCGGGGTTCCGCGCAAAGCTATCGGGGTTCCGCGCAAAGCTATCGAGCCCCGGCGCAGCGCTCGTATCAGTCAACGCCTCGGATGTCGAGTCCCAGCTACCGCGGCGGTGGTGGAGGCGTGAGGAGCTACGGCGGAGGTTCCCGCAGCTCCGGCGGTGGCGGAAGCTACCACAGCTCCTCCGGCGGTGGCTCGCACAGCTCCGGCGGTGGCTCGCACAGCTCCGGTGGTGGCTCGCACAGCTCTGGTGGTGGCTCGCACAGCTCTGGTGGTGGTGGCAGAAGGTAGTGGGGGGATTCGGTTTCTCCGCGGCTGGTCTTGATCGCGGGTGCGGCAACTGCCTCCCTTTATAATCGAAGCATGTCTCTCGCCCGCAGAGCGCTGGCCGCTCTGCGTATTCTGCTGCTGGCCTGGATCGTCATCCTCTGGGCGCCGCTAGCCACCGAAAACACCGACTCGGACAGCGCGGGTAACCTGGCCGCCAATCCATCGTTTGAAATCCTCAAGGAACGAGACGCGGCCGGCGGCGTGTTCGCGGACTGGGACGACTCGAAATCCGCAGGCGGCTGTTCGTTCGCGGTTGGGCTGGTGGCGCACACCGGCCGCACTTCGGCGCTGCTCGATTGCGCGTCGGCCGGCGAAATCCGCCTCGGCCAGCAACGGGAGCTTGCGCCGGGCCGGTATTCGATCGGCGCTTACCTGCGCGGGCTCGACGTTTCGAGCGGCGACGGAAATCCCGCCACCGAGTTCACGTTCAACGGCCACTCCATCGACATCGGCAAAACCGGGACTTTCGGATGGAAGCGGTTTACCTACGTCGCCGAGCTGACGAAACGAACCCGGACTGGACCATCATTCGGGTTGCTTGCGCCGGGGTTGCTGTGGATTGACGACGTTTCGATCGAGCGTGTGGGCAAGGATGTCCCGATGACCGGCGCGGCCGAGTGGGGCGACGCGGAAGAGCCCATCGCGCCGCCGGGCACGCTTGGCCGCGGCGAAGTCCGCTGTCCCAAATGCCGCTACCGGAACATGCCCGCCTGGAAGCGATGCTATGCGTGCGGCGCGGCTCTTTCGAGCACGCCGGCGGAAACTACCGGGCGGCCGGAGAGGCTGATCGCTTCCTTTGAACAGAGTAATCCGTTCACCGGCGGCGTGGTGGTCGAGGAGCATGCGACCGACGGCCGAAAGGCGCTGCGGATCGACAAGCACTACGTCGCGATGCGGCAGCCGCAGGACTGGTCCGGCTACGACCTGTTCCAGATGGACCTGTACACGGACGCGCCCGAGCCGCTGCCGGTGCGGCTCGAATTCTGGGACCGGGACACGACCGGCTACTGGACCAGAGTCAATTACAACGCGGTGGCGCCGACGGGCCAGAGCACGCTGACCGTTCCCTTGCAGGGGTTGGCCGTCGGCGAGCGGAACCGCCCCGGCCGCAACCTGATGCTCAACGCCATCACTCGAGTGGTGGTGGCTATCGACGGCCCCGCCACCGCGCCGCTCTTCATCGACAGGCTCCGCTTGGAACGCGACCTGGCCGGCCAGCAAGCCCAGTTCGACGGGCTGTTTGCTTTCGATCTCGGCACCGGACCGGTGATGGATGGCTTCACCGCCATCACCCCCGCCACGCTCTACAATCCGGGCCGCGGTTACGGGCTGAAGGACGCGCACGTCTGGCGGGCGATGGACGCGCTGGGGCCGGATCCGCTGTACCGCGATTCTCTGGCCATCGAATCGGGCGGCCTGGCGGTGGATCTGCCGAACGGGAAGTACCGCGTCTTCGTCAACCTGGACAGCCCCGCGGGATACTGGGGCGAATACCAGACCTATCGCGACCGCTCGATCCGCGCGCAGGGGAAAGTGGTGGTTTCCGAGCACCAGGATTTCACTTCGTTCAGGAAAAGATATTTTCAATTCTTGGACCGGGACGATTTGCCAGCCGATAACACTTTCGACAAACACGATCGCGCCCACTTTCACGAGAAGGTATTCGACGTGACCGTGAACAACGGCCAACTCTACCTGGAATTCACCGGCGAGAAATGGGCGTGCAGCGTTTCCGCCATCGTCGTCTTTCCGGTGGCGCAAGCCGCCCAGGGCGCGCGCTTCCTCGACTTTGTGCGGGAAAAGCGGCGCTTTTATTTCGACAACGCCTGCAAGCGCGTGCTGCACCGCCCGGCCGGCGATGCGCTCCAGCCAACCGCCGAGGATGCCGCGCGCGGGTACGTGCTGTTCCATCGCGATTTCATGAAGGACGTGTACTATAGCGACACGCCCTTCCGCGGCGAATTGGTGAATGCGCTGACCGCCGAAGCTCTCGCAGGCCAGGACGCGCCGGTCACGGTGTCGATTCTGCCGCTCCGGGACCTGGGCCGAGGCGCTGTCACCGTGAGCGCATTGAGCGGGCCGCGCGCCGCCATTCCAGCCACCGCGATCGACGCCGGGTATGTCTCTTACCGTCTCAGCCGCGTGACGATGGATGGCGCCGTTTACACAATTACGCCGCGGCTGATTCTCCCGCGAAACACCGTCGACATGCCGCAGTCCTTGGCGCGGACGTTCTGGTTGACCGTGCGCACGCCGGCCATCGCCAGCCCGGGCGATTACACCGGCCAGGTGATCTTCACACCGCAAAAGGGCGCGCCGGTGCGGATTCCGTTGCGATTCACCGTCCGCAGAGGTGCGCTGGACGCGGCAGACATACCGGTAGGTCCATTTGGCGGCGGCATCGGCATACCCTGGTTCGGCGACGATCCGGCCACTAGAGCCTTCGGCTCGGAGATGACCGCCAAGAGCCTGCGCTGCCTGCGCGCGCGTGGTTTCACGATGTTCACCGGCATTCCGCATGTGGCGTACCGGGGATTCGCGGGTGGCGAACCGGTGCTCGATTTCCGCGTGGCGGATGAGGAGATGCGGGACGCGAAGAGTGACGGGTTCATGGCGGTGAATTCCTATGGCGCCGGCGTGATAGGTTTGGACCCCTACGATCAGGACACCGCGAAAATGACCGAAGCGGGCTTCACAGATTACAGCGACTTTATCAAGGCGGTCTACGCGGCTATCGAGCGCCACGCACGGGAGAATGGCTGGCTTCCGGTGTACTGGAACCTGGGCGACGAGCCGGGCGGCGATGGGCTCCGGCAATCGATCGACAATGCCAAGGCTTACCGCCGCGCGTTCCCTGAGGGCCCTCCCTTCTTCACTGCGGCTTTGAGCTTGGCGGGACGCGGCGAGAGCGACCCGGATTTCATTCTGGCGCGCACGCTGCACGTTGCCGCGCTGGCTTCGTACAGCGAGCGGGAACTTGAGCTTTTGCGGAAGCGCGGCGGCAACTGGGCGTTTTACAACGACGGCAATCGCTGGACCTATGGCGTGCACCTGTACAAAGCCGCCCGGGAGTTCGGCTTACAGTTCCGCCTGGCCTGGCACTGGAACGCGATAGCGGGCGATCCTTATTACGCGCTCGATTGCCGCGAGGACGATTTTGCCTGGGCCAACGCATCGCCGGATGGTGAACTTGTGCCGTCGGTAGAATTCGCCCGCATTAGCGCCGGCCTCGACGATTACCGGTCGCTGGTCACGCTGGCGCGGCTGGCGCAGGCGAAACCCGGTACGCGGGGCGCGAAGGTGGCCCAGCGGCTGATCGCCACGCGGATGGCGGCTTTCCATTTGGAGGACCGCGATCATGACCGCCTGTTCGGAGTGGACGACTGGGCCGCGTTTCGCCGGCAACTGGTGAATGCGATTGAGGAGCTGCAATAGCTGCCCCTCCGGTATCATGAAAGGACTCGATTCTTCAAACCCATGACCAACGCGACTGTGGAGGAACAGCGGCTCCCGCTTTGGGAACGCTATGCGGACCAGTTTCCGGTTCGCCAGAATCTGATCTACCTCAACCATGCCGCGGTGGCGCCGCTGTCAAAACCGGCCGCGGAGGCCATGCAGAACCTGGCCGCCGACTGCACCCGCTTCGGCAGCTTGCATTACGACCAATGGATGAGCGCTTATGAAGGCCTGCGCGTTGCGGCCGCGCGGTTGATCAACGCCGACCGGTCGGAGATCGCGCTGGTGAAGAACACGTCGGAGGGAATTGCGACGGTGGCGCTGGGCCTCGATTGGAAACCCGGCGATCGCATGGTCGGCTTCCGCGAGGAGTTCCCCGCCAACTTTTACCCATGGAAGCGATTGGAAGCCAAAGGGGTGACCGTCACCTGGCTGAGCGTTACCGACCCTCCGGAGCGGATTGAGGCAGCCTGCCGCGGTGCGCGCCTGCTGGCCATCAGCTTTGTCCAGTTTCTGACAGGGTATCGGGCTCCACTTCAAGTAATTGGTGAGATTTGCCAACGTAACCAATGCATTTTCCTGGTGGATGCGATTCAAGGATTGGGCGCATTTCCGATTGATGTGCGGGACTGCCATATCGACGCCCTGGCTGCGGATGGGCACAAATGGCTGTTGGGCCCGGAGGGCTGCGGCATTCTCTATATTCGGCAAGTGCTGCAAGACCGGATCGATCCGGTGGAATTCGGCTGGACCAACGTCGCCGGCTATGCCGATTACGCCTCCCGCGACATGACTTTGCGCACAGATGCTGGCCGATACGAATGCGGTACGTTAAATACTATTGGATGCTTTGGTTTACGGGCAGCAATTGAATTTTTGCTTGAAGTCGGCCCCGGAGAAATGGCCCCGGTTGTCCAAAATCTCGGCGACCGGATCGCGGCCGGGGTGGAGACGCTCGGCTACCAGGTGCTGGGGGAGCGGACGCCCGCCAGTGGAGCTGGCATCGTCAGTTTCCGAAAGTCTGGCCTGGAAGCTGGGAGCATCGTGCGACGGCTGCGCGCGGCCGGAATCTCCTGCGCTCCACGCGCCGGTTGGGTGCGCACGTCCCCGCATTTCTACATCAGCCCAGGAGATATTGACCGGATGCTGGGGGAATTGCCATAGCGGCGCAGGTCCCCGGCCTGCGTTGCGCGGTTGGCAGGTCTGGACCCGCCCCAACGGGTCTGCCCGACAGGCAAAAACAAAGCCAGCCGGGCTTGCGCCAGGCGCCGACTGCGCCTTGACAATGATGTGGGTGGTTGTTACAGTAGGGCCTTCGCTTTCTTAAGATAGTGTGTCCGAGTAGCCCCACTGGGCCTTGCGGATAACCCTCCGAATCTCACAAGGTCCGGCCGGAGAAGACTATGAGGCAGGAATATTTTGTCGTGGTAGTGGCCCACTCGCTCCGCGGCAGACTTCGCCGTATTCATGTTCCGCATCAGGCTGTTTATGCCATTCTTGGGTTGGCCCTGCTCGGCTGTTTTTCGGCTTTCGGTTTCGTCGCCAGCTACGCGCGCATGGCGTGGAAGGTGGCCAATTACAATGCCCTGAGGCGCGAAGCGGACACTTTGCGCACGCGCTACCAGAATCTCCAGAGAGTGGTGAATCAGACCGACCAGCAATTGGCCAGTCTGGAAATCTACGCCCAGGAAGTGTCGATCGCCTACGGCATTAAACAGAAGTTGGAAGGGCCCTCGGATATTTCCGGCGAAGGCAAGCTGACCCCGAGCTTCGCCGAAAGTGTGGAAGAGTACAACTTCCTGCGCAGCGCCAATGCGATGGAGTTGCACAGCGACCGCACCCGGTGGATTCAGCCGGCCAGCGCACGGCCAAGCATCTGGCCGGTGGCGGGCCGGTTGACGGGCGCCTTCGGCGGGCGCATGGACCCGTTCTCCGGTGAAGGTGCGTTTCACACCGGCGTCGATATCTCCGCTCCGCCCGGCGCTTCGGTCCGCGCCACGGCCGACGGCGTCGTGATAGGGGCCTCGTGGGAGGGCGGCTACGGTCTGATGGTCGCGGTCGATCATGGCGGCGGCGTTCGGACCTACTACGCCCACCTCTCGCGCTGCTTCGTGCAGACCGGACAGGCTGTGCGGCTGGGCCAGATCGTGGGCGCGGTCGGCGCTACGGGACGCACCACGGCGCCGCACCTGCATTACGAAGTGCGCATCGCCGGCGCGCCCGTCAATCCCTACCGCTATCATTTGGCCAAGTCGGGGCTCTATCAGCAAGCCGTGCGCAACGAGTTTCCGTTTTAGGCCGTGTGGCTGATTCCATAACGCCAACTGCAACTACCAGAACATTTCACAGGCGAAAGCGCCTGCCCCACTGCGGTACGCTGAGTTCATATGCGCTTCCTGATCCTGGCTACCGCCCTGGCCGCGACAGCTTGCGGGCCGGCCACCGAGGCCGGCGGCATCCCCGAGTACGCCTGCCAGGTCGTTCACAGCTACCCGCATGACAATGCCGCGTTCACGCAAGGGCTGTTCTACCTCAACGGCTTCCTGTATGAAGGGACGGGGCTGAACAACCAGTCCTCGATCCGTAAGGTGAAGCTGGAAACGGGCGAGGTGGTCGAGAAGCGGGACGTGCCCGGACAGTATTTCGGCGAAGGCATCGTGAATTGGAAAGACCGGCTGATCGAACTCACATGGCAGGCGCAGGAGGGATTCATTTACGACCTCGGCACGTTCGAGTTGCGCGGCAATTATCATTATCCGGGTGAAGGCTGGGGCCTCACGCAGGACGGCAAACGCATCATCATGAGCGACGGGAGTCCGCAGCTTCGCTTCTGGGATCCGGAAACACTGGCGGAGACGGGCCGCATCACGGTCACCGCCGACGGGCAACCGGTGAAGGACCTCAACGAACTGGAGTGGGTCAAGGGCGAAGTCTACGCCAACGTGTGGCAGACCGACCGCATCGCGCGCATCGATCCGAAGACCGGCCACGTGGTGGGGTGGATCGATTGCGCCGGGCTGCTCAGCCCGAGCGACCAGGTGGGAGGCGAAGGTGCGGTGCTCAACGGAATCGCGTATGACGCCGCTACCGGCCGCCTGTTCGTCACCGGCAAGCTGTGGCCCAAGGTGTTCGAGATCAGACTGGCGAAAAAAGCGGCGCGGTAGAGCATCGTGGCGCGGGCATTCCTGCCTGCTGAGCCGAGAGTCCGCGATGGCGACCACCCGTTCATGCGTGTTGCCGGACCCAAGCGTTTCTCGTTCCCAATCCGCTCGGACCGCTTCGGAGGAGAGGAATGATACTCCGCATAGCCCCTGAAACGTCGTCCCCGGGATGTGACGAAGAGTCGTACGAGGAATTCATAACGGTCAGAGAAAGGCCTTTGGTGCGTGACGCCTGCCTCTCGCCATCGCCAAGAGACCCAGTAGTCCAATTGCAAGGAGGAGCAGACTGGACAGTTCCGGGACCGTGGAACCCGGGGAGGCCATCGCAAAGGTGCCGAGGCAAGTAGAGCTTGCTATAGCGCCGGATCCGTACGCGAAACACTGGCCCTGCTCGCTACCATCGGTCCAGTTGGTTCGGTCGAGGACCTGGGGATCGGCAGGGGCCCAGTAAGTGTCCATACAGGCCCCGCCGGCCGAGGACCCCTGGACTTAAACCATTACTTTGCCGTTCGGCAAGGTTATGGTTTATTTGAGCTTTTCCGTCTCCGCAATCCGCTGATATTGTGGCTTCGCTTTGCAGCCCACCTTTCGAGGCTGGATTTCCCAAGACGGGGCATGTTCGTCTAGAAAATGATCATCAGTCGGCAGCGCGTTTATCATTGCCTAATCCGGCAAAGTCTCCCACAAACCCGACTTAACCGTGGCGTTTGACCTTGCGAATCGAACTGGCTGCGCGGACTGTCATGGTTGCCTGCTAGCATCCCCTCAGCCGAGGGAACGCAGACTGAAACTGGCCTCGACGACCCCGGGGCGGCCATAGGTTCCTAGTTTCGGGGCGCGCGGGGTGAAATTGCGGTACTCTACCTGGCATGGTGAGGCTCACGTTTGCGCTTGTTCTAATTCCGTTGCTTGGGTTGGCGCAGGTCCGGATAGTGAGCGTCAGGGATTGGGGGATTCCGGGCATCCACCACACGCGAGTCGAAGGCCGCGTAGTGAATGCGCATGGCGCGGCAATGGCCGGCGCTTCCGTGCGGCTGGCAGCCTCGCCATTCACTGCGATCGCGCTTTACGAAACGCGCACCGGCCCGCACGGCGATTTCGAATTCCCCGATGTGAGTTACGATGGCGCCCTGCAGGGCATGGTCGATCCACCGGCGGGGTGGCTTCCCGCGACGTTCCAGATCGCGGAAGTATGCGGCGTGTTCCAGGCGGGCGAGATCCGCCTCAAGCCCAGCGCAGCGTTGCGGGTGGTGTTCGAAACGGCGCCGGGGCAGATCTTCCGCGGCGATCCAACAGAGCTTCGGCTGTCCGTAACGCCGGATGCGTTCGAGTCGCTGCCTGCGGTAACGTCATACGCCGACGGGGTCTTCACCATTGACCGCATCCCTTGCGGCAGAGCGAAACTCGAGATCGAATACAAGGAGACCAGTTACACGGCGCGGCTCGCGCTGGATGCGGGCACTCGGCATCGGGTGATCGTGGCGCGTCTTCCCTCGAGTCCGGACGAGAACCGCAAACTCGAAATCGTGCAGATGATTCGCCCGTGGGAAGCTCCGCCGCCGCAGACGATTCAGGGCACGGTGCGCACGCCGGATGGCTCACCCATCGACGGCGCGGAGGTGGTGATCCAGATCAGCATGGGACGCATCGGCTCTGGACCCACGCAGATCGTCGTCACGGATGCAGTGGGGCAGTACCACGCCGAAGTGCCGCGCGGCACGACCACGACAGTTCAGCTTCCAGGAGACGACAAACCATCTTCGGCAACGGACATCCAAACTGGGCTCGCTCTTTCAGTGGAAGCGGTGGTGGAAGGGCCGGACCGAACGGCGCCGGCGCAGGCACGGGTGCGGTGGAGTGGCCCGATGGGCTGGAGAACGCTGGGCCGCGGGCGAACGTGGATCGCTCCGTTTCCGGCCGGCGCGGCCGCCACGGTCCAGTTCGTCGCCGATCTTCCCGGCTACTTCCCGATCTTTTCACACGTCGAACTTCCGGAACCCCCGGCGGTGCCGCCGCCCGTGGCCGAGCGGTTCCATTTCCAGCGCGGGCCGATGCGCACGCTCGCAGTGCGCGCAGCGGGGAAGGCGCTACCGGGCGCCACGGTGGAGGTCGTGCGGATCGGAGATCCGACCGAACCGGAACAGACTCTGCCGGTGAGCTACAAGACCGGCCCCGACGGGACGCTGCGGCTGGCTGGCGTTGTGGAAGGGCACTACGGTGTGTTGGTTTACGCGCGGGGTTATCGAACAGGCCGTGCTCTCTGGAGCGCCGGCGCGCCATTGGTGATCGACCTCATGCCGGAATCGGCCGTGCTGGAGGTGGCGGGCCTGACGCGCGGAGAGAAAATGCGCGTGAGGCACGATCCGGGCGATTCGGCGCTGGCTGCAATGGTTGTCGAGCAGAGGCCGGCCGCAGTAACGGTAGCTCCGGCGCAGTATGAAGTACTGGCGCTCGACGAAGCCGGCGGCGTGACCAGCGCAGCGCACGCCACTGCCATCGCTGGACAGACCACGCGCGTCGCACTCGGCGGGAGCCGCAGCGCGGAAATCCGGGTCACGGTTCCAGACCCGGATCGTGCCTGGAATGTGATTGCGTCGCCGGTCGCGGATACCACCCCGGAGGAAATGGTAGAAGCGCAGACCGATCGGGGCGTTACGGTGATGCCGGTGCGCATGGCGGGACGTTACAGTGTGCGGGCGAGTCGAGACGCCGGCCAGTGGCTGAAGCGCGAGATCGACGTACCCGAAGGCGGCGTGGCGATGACCATACCGCCGATCACGGCCTCGATCACCAGCGTCGATTCGGGCACGGGAGAAGGGAGCTCCGGGCTGCTGATCTTGCAGCCAGCCGAACCAGGCGGCTGGAGTGTGGTGCTCGGTGAAATCGGGCCGGATGAAGGCCAGCACCATGATTCTCGTGGTCTGCCTCCAGGCAAGTATTACGCGTGGAGGCCGGTTCTCGATCCCAAATCGCCGGGCGGATTGAGTGGCATTCCCGTGGTGCTGGAAGCGGGCCGTACACTCGCGTGGAAAGATCCGCCGCGCTACGCCGGCCCGCCGCTGAAGATCCGCGTCACCGGCGCCGATGGGCGGCCCGTGCCGGATGCACTGCTGTATGTGGACGTCCCGGCGATGGGACATTGGATGTCCGGGCCAGCTATGTTCAGCGATCCCGAGCCGATGCCGCAAACTCTGGTGTCGGTGCGCAACGGTAAAGCCGAATTGCCGGCCGGCGGTGCGGGACGGCTGCTGTTCGAATTGCTCAGCGAGCGCGGGCGCATCTATTCGCTGACTGCGGACGTGGGGCCGGGCCGCACTCTCGATATCCGTTTGCCGAAGGAGGAACGATGAGACTGGCGTGGATGCTGGCCTGTATGGCGCTGGGAACCGCGCAGGCGGCGGACGAGTTTGCATCCTTCCCGGCGGTTTACGAGAATCTGGAGATCGAACAGCGGTTGGCCGCCAACGGTGGCATCGAAGAGACACGGCGCGCGTGCGTGCGCATTCAATCGGAGACCGGCGCTCAGTGGGCCAACCAGATTCTGGTTCCGCTCCGGCGGGAAGATGCGGAGGTTCAGATCAGCTCGGCGCGCGCCGGAGAGAGCGGCACCGAAAGGGACCTGGACGCGGCGCAGCTCCAGGAGTTGCCGCGCAACGGCTCGTTGTTTCGCGTGTACGCGGTGCCCGGTCTTCATTCCGGGGACCGCATCTGTTCGGAAGTGCGCGTCCGCTATCCGGCCGCGGAGCAGGCCAAGTGGTGGGCGAACCTGGCGCCGGTATTCGATTTGCCGGTGATCGCCGGGCAATGGACCGTGCGGTTTCCGGAAACGAGCGAGATCGACTTCGATCTGTGGCACACGGCGGACCATCGCGAAACGCAACCTGGCGTGCACGTCTGGCAACTTGCTCACATGGCGGCCCAGGCGAATCCGGCGCCGTGGTTCGGCCTGAGCACATTCAACTCCTGGAGTGAAGTGGGGGATTGGCTGCGCGGCCGGCCAGCGGCTGCCGACTCCGCGTGGCTGCGCGAGCAAGCCCGGAACCTGCTGGCCAAGGACGCCAAAGCGGATGTTCTCGGGGCCCTGTACACGGGCGTGGCGCAGGGCGTGAACCTGTTGGACGAGCCGCTCGCCGCCTCCGGTTTCCGCGCTGCCACGCCGCGCCAGACCTTGACCGCGAGCGAAGGTAATGCGTTTTCCAAACACGCGCTGCTCGCAGCCCTGCTCGAAACCCAGAGCATCCCATGCGACCTGGCGTTCGTAGCCGCATCGCCTTTCGATGTCGAGTTCCCCAGCCCCGGCCAGTTCGAGCGCGTGATCGCGGCGGTTCCGAAGGCCGGTGGGTGGACTTGGCTTGATGCAAGCTGGGGCGTGGCGCGGCCCGATGCTCTGCCGCCGGAACTGCGCGGGCGAAGCGCGCTGCTGGTATCGGACCACGGCAGCCGCATCGCGCAGATTCCAGCGGCGCCCGCCGGCCTCAACTGGGCGCGCGCCACCTGGAAGGGCGAGTTGCAGCCCAGCGGAACTGCTTACGCCAAACTGCGGGTGGAAGTGAAGGGAGACGCGGAGGTAGCGCTGCGCCAGGCGTTTCTGCTGGGCGCTGCGGCCGGACCGGTGCGCACACTGCTGCCGCGCGCCTCACGATACGAATCCGGAGTGGCTCGCGCCCTGATTGGGGCCTATGACCTGCGCGGGCCTCTGGCGATCGAAATGCCGCAGACTGTGCGGAATATGCTACCAACGATCACTCGGCGCGGGTCGGCGAACTTTCACACGCTCAATTACGGGCCGGATTGCCAGTGCTCGACGCCTGGGCAGCCGGCGCTGCTGAATCCACCGCTGCGCGGAGAAGAGAGCTTCGAACTGCGACTGCCCCCAGAGATCCGGCCCATCTTGCCGCCGGCGGTTGAGCGGAAGCTGCCGGCGGGAAGCATCGAGGCATCCACCACGGCAGAGGACAACGTGCTGCGGATCCGCCGGACCATCGAGCGGCGCGCCGTGTCAAATGCCGACCCCGAGAGCCTGGACACGGCCATTGCGTTCGATTCGCAGAGGGACCAGGTATTCGAGCGCACCGGGACTATCGACGTGGACTCGGCACTGAAGAACAAAGAAGAATGGGAACTGGATCGGGAGGGGTATGACGCCACGCAAGGCGACGTGCCGTTAGCGCGAGTGATTCTGGAGTACGCCACCAAGAAGTTCCCCGGCACCAAGTATTCCTGGAACAACCTCGTCTACGAAAGGTACGGGATGTGGGACGAAGCGCTGCGCGCCTACAATCGCCAGATCGAAGTGAATCCCAAGGATCAGTGGGCGTACGAGAATCGTGGCAAGCTGTTGAGCGCCACCAAGCGCGACCGGGAAGCGATCGACTGGTTTCAGCGGCAGCTCGCGATTGATCCAGAGGATTCCGAGGCACTGCGCGACTTGGGGCACAGCTATGTGGAACTTGGGAACTGGGCAGAGGCGGAACCCTACCTTTCGCACGCGTTGCAACTCCAGCCCCAGTCCTGGGAGGTTATGGAGGACCAGGGACTGACGAAGGCATGCCGGGGCGACGTCGAGGGAGCCAAGCAGCAGTTCCTGCGAGTCTACCAGTACTGTCCGCAGGCGGCGACCTCGATCGCCTGGGAACTGGCCAATTGCGGGGCGGCTCTCGACTACGCCCGGTTCATCGCGCAAGGGGCGCTGAGCAGTGACGGAGAGGCGTTCGACGCCACTCGCGAACTCGCCGATTGGCCGACCGCGGTGGCTGCCCAGCAGGTGCTGGCCGCAACTCTTGCGGCGATTGGCCGCGTGCAGCTTCGCATGAAGCAGTTTCAGCCCGCGGCCGACGCGTTGCGGACGGCCGCGATGCTGGTGGCGGACGAGGATTTGCTGGTGGGCCTGCGCGACGCCGCGATTGCACTCGGCGACTTGCCGGGTGCGGCGCAGGCGCAGGTGGACGCGCAGGCGCTTGCGGGCGAGCGCTCGATCGAGGTGCCGGCCGCCATTGCACAAGCCGTGGAACGGGCCAAGCCGATGATCGATGCCGATGGATGGAAGCGGCTGACGCTCGGCCCGGCGGCGGAAGTGCGCGCGATGCCGGAGCGCCAGTTGTTGCTGGCTTGCACGGTTTCGCCAGCCGGCGTGGCGCAAGCCTGCACGCTGCTGGATCCCGACACGGCGCTCCAGGAGCGGGCCGCGCGCGATGCTGCGCGGGCAGCCTTTCCACGCGTAAACTGGCGCGGGAAAGACGAACCGGTCACACGTCTGATCCGCCTGACGTATCACTCGGATAGCGTGGAAGCGCACGAGGCAGTGTCGGTCCAGGCGACTCGGAACATCGGTCTGCTGATGCCCTCTCATCCTACGAAGCAAGAGCGCGGCGAAGACAGCGACGACGAATGACTTACTGTTTCTTAAGTAGGGCCTTCACGGCGTCCGGGATATCGAACGTTCCCGGCGGAGCCTCCTGGTTGACGGTGACGGTGCGAAATGTCATGATGCGCTCGTCGCTGGGAGACTTCATCACGACCTTGTGCGGGATCAAAACGCCGCTCTCATTGCGATAGTCGCTCACCAGAATTTCCGTGCGAACCTCACCGCTTGGCATCTGTTGCTTCGCAATACCTTTCACCAGGAGGCCACTGGCGGCATCGTAGTAATCGGTAATCGGCTTGCCCACCTTATATGTTCTCGTTACGATGTAGGCCGGTCTGCCATCCACGTCTTCCGTGCCCACAGTCTCGACCCGTTTGCAAAGCTCGCGCCAGTACAGATCGTTGTTGTACAGCCCAGCCCTGAGCGCCTGCTCCAGTTGTTCGCCTTCGAGCAGCTTGGCTCCTTCCGAAGGCGTGATGCTCCACGCGATCGTGCCATCCGATCCCTGGCGGAACTTACCGATCATGGGGAGATCCATTTCCATGGTTCGCTTGTTGGGCGCCCGCCTGTAAGTTGTGACGGTGCCTTTGATCGGCGTATTCGCGATCTCGATATCCGCCACCGTGTACTCTGAGTGCCGCTTCTCATAAGCGGCGCGGCCCCCTGTAACTTCGATGAAACGGTCCAGGATGGTCTCCGCGGGCGGAAGGTCACCGCCGGCCGCGACCGCGCCGCCGCCGCTAAACAGGAGGGCGGACGCCAATGCGATTCGGTGTATCGGCACGAAAGCGATTATACCGGAGATTTGCAGCGTGAGGGTGGGTTGTTCGTGACGCCCACGGTGTGTCCTTCCGGTGAGAGCATCGAGGAGGAGTGGCTTGCAATGGTCAGCTATCTCAACCGACCTCCGCGCCGCGCTCCGTTAGACGTTTCGCAACAAGGACCTGCGGCAGCGGCTCTCGTTCCGGCAGTAGCAGCCCAGCGGCAGGTTGGTGTGATGCGCAATGGCGCCGCGGAAACGCTCGATATCTCGCTGAAATGGCGCGGTGAATCTCGGGAAAACTGCCGTACGAAATAGCCTTCGTGATGCCGAGCTGCGCATATACCTCTTGCAATGACGGCGGCGGATTCTCCTTCAGCATACCCTTCAGACGGTTCTTCAACGCCTTCTTGGATTGTTCCGCAAACCCCCGCCGTCTAGCGATCAGCCTTGCACATAAGCGTGGTGCCCAAATACGTATGGTGTTCTCGTTGGCGTAGCCCAGCCGGTCGGCGACCTGCTCCACGGTCGGGGGCGGGTCCTCGCTGAGCGCTGCTTTAAGGGCTGACGCGACTGTGATTCGTCGTGCCGCCTGGACATTCGCGCGCTTCGCTTTGATCGCCCGGCAGAGTCCCGGGAATCTCGCTGTCAGTGGGCATTCTGTCTCAAATCCAAGCGCTCTCGCGCTCCGGCTGACCGGGACGGGCATTTCGAGTTCCAAGGATTCTTCGAGCGCCTTCCGGATAACGGAATCGTCGAGAAACTTGGCACCACGCCTCTTCCACCAATGATTGCGTCCGGATTTATTGAAGTTCCGAACGATCAGTTTGCAGAGACCGCTATCCGCGACATAGAGTCGAGATGAAGTCGTATACCCGAGCTGGTGTGCTACCTCGCTAATGCTGGGCGCGGTCTGCTCTTCAGAAGCCAGTAGGAGTGCCGCACGAATCTGATCCGTGTTCCGCTGGGAAAAAACACCGCGCCGCCGCCTTGCCTGCATTGCTACCACAGCGCGCGCCGCGGTCTCCGGCTCTGTGGCGACGGTCCCCGTAACCAGGGACGTCAGCGGAATCCTCAACGCGTGACACATTCGCAGCAACAGGTCGACACGCACGGTCGATGCGCCGTTGTACCACTTGCAGAAGGAACTCCGGCGGCAGCCGGCAGCGTCGGCGATGGCCGACCTGTTCCCTTGAGAGAATGAATCGACATAGCCGACGAGAACCTTCTGGATGTTCTCAATTCCGACTGGCTGGGCATGTGGAGCGATTTCCAGAAGTTGTCCAAACTGTTTTGCAACCCAGGTCTGGTAGTCGGTTTGGGGTGCCCCGTGTGTCTGGGGGTGCGGGAGTCCCAGCCACTGATGACACCGAGAGCACAATCCGGGCCGCGATACCGCACGTAGCGGCCGCAGTCTTCGATGACATGTGGGGCATGAAGTCTCCAGGGGCGTGTTGTGCAAGGGGCAGACCTCAACGAGTCTCAAAGACCAGAGCAACTGCTCATACACCTCCAGTCCCTGCACCCTTCGAGATTCATAACACCGGGGGCACCACGCGCGTTCCTGTCTAACGAGGAAAGGTGTTTTGAGAAGCGACGCAAACGACAGCAGCGTCAGCAGTTGGAGATTCTCGCGAAGCGTAAAACTTTCAAGTGCGGAAACCCAGTTCCGCGCGCTTTCGTTAACGCCGTTGATTGCGTTGGGAATCGCCGCTGCTGCGTGAAAGTGCGGAATACTCGTCCGAAGTTCGTGTTCAATCAGGTCGCTTACGCGCACCGCGTGTGCGGCGGCAAGGCGGATCATGTAGCCGGTCAAGCTTTCGACGAATGGCGTACCGACGCCGATCGGCTCAATCGAATGCAGGCGGCTTCGGGCCGGAATCGCGACTGGTAATAGATCCCAGGAATCAAGGGTGGGCTGCATTGGCCGCCACTCCTATCCGGTCGCGCCGTGGCAGGCGCATTCCCGGCCGCCTCGTGTTTCGCCGGATCGCTGGATTAGTCACGTCGCCGTTCCTGTGTGCAGCGCCGGTTCGGAGCCCCAACCGGATTTGAAGCGCGCCTCGCGCTTCTGTCGGTTCCGCCGCCCGCAACTCCCCCTCAGCCGTTTCTGAAAGGATCTTCTCGCATTGCAGAACGGACAGGGCTTGAGCCTCCAAATCCTTCCTGACGATTCTACTCCCTCCACGCCGCAACACCGAGTGCAACGCCCTCGTGAGCCACTGTTTGAGAATGCCGACACAGCCAATGCTCCTCTCATAGAGGAACTCCCATTCCGCGGCGAGATCCGGTTGCTCGGGCAGAGGCATGTGATGGGCGAACGATCCCAGCACGTTGACGAATACCTGCCGCTCAGAGGCCGACTCCGCCCGGTACCGCGGGAAGTGGACATCCACACTTCGCCTGCTGAGTTGCCCGTTGAGATTCCTGAAGGAGAGGAGATCGTATGTGCCGAACAACACGTGGACGATTCGCGTCTGATTGGCTATCGATTTAACGACATCAAGTTGATCCAGTAGCCGGCGGCCGGATGCCATCTTCGACAAGTGCTGTGCCTCATCGATCATGACGGCTGCGGGTCGTCTGAATCGCAATGCCTGCTCGACCGCATGGCGATACTCGGCCGTGGTCGATTTCGATCCGAACCTTGAGTTATGCCTCACGTAAAGCGTTTCCGCATCGCGCTTACATTCCATCAACGGCTCGTTCATGGCCACCAACAGTCTCCTGAAGTGATCAGTCCAGCAGAACCGGCCGGATTCAGGTGCGATCGCCTCCACGCCAACTACGGGAATCCGGCCGCAATCCTGTTCCAGATCGGAAAGAAGCTCATTGCTGATGACTTGCTCGGCCTTGAGTCGGAGCGTTGTCTTTCCGACGCCCGTCGGCCCAAACACGAATACCAGCGAGTTTGGCTCCGACTCGGAGATGGAGGCCATCAACTTCTCTTTCGCCTCGGCCAGCAGTGGGTGGGCTACCGTAAACGCCCGAAAATAAGCCAGCCTCTCCTCAGACGGCCTTGCCAGTAGTTCGCGTGGAAACCCGGTCGCGGCGGTCATTCAGAATTCTCCATAGAGCTCGTACGCCGCCCCGCATGTGCTTGGGTCCGTCGACCGTTGGTTCTGTAGTTCGGCGCCGCCGTTATCAGGCCGATCGGGTGCATTCGTTAGAGAGCCTCGGCGCGCCGACTGGCCCTCCCGGTCCCGCATTCGTTGTTCCAGAAGAAGTTCTTCGCACTCCACGGATTGCAGGAAGTCTGCCAACTTTCTGGTTGTGGTCGCCTTCCCTCCGGCACAGACCTGGTTACGGCGACGCAACTCGTGGCTTGCCAGGAGGATCTCCTTCTCCGACTTTCCCTGAAATATCGTATGGTGCTCCGAATAGCAGCGCACCCATTGCCGATCCACGAAAGCATACGCTGCGCCGGCGTCGAAGGGGTCGTAACGCACTGGCACGCCAGTGCCTTCCACAGCCGGGTTCCGAAAGCGATCCGACCAATAGTAGATCTGATTCACCTTCACGCCTCGACCCACGGCGACCTTTGCGACGCCTTTCGCAGTCGTCGGCAACGTTGCCATCAAAAAGTCCTTGTCATACGGGATCGTCCGCTGTAGACGAAAACCAGACGATTCCAGCCCCGTAGTGAACGCATCGCGTGGGCTGAGGCTCAACGCAGGATGGACCGCAGTATCGTAAATCTCAAAAACGTATTCGCCCAGCCGTTCTTCGAGCGCGCCCAGGGTCCACACTGCTTGCCCTTGCGGGTTAACGGACTTCGTCACCTGACGCACGTTGCGAGTGATTTGCGTGTTGCCGCGGAGATTATGGATGAACTGGGTGTTCGTGGTGCCAAATAGCCGTTCACAAACCGAGCCGAAGCGGGCCTGCGCTGGTGGCCGAGTCTTCTTGGTGACTTCGTACCGCGCCAGGAGGGTTTCGAAATAGGTGCTATGAAACTCGGGGCCGCCATCAATGACCAGGATCTGGGGCAGGCGCGCATGCCGCCGCACACATTCCCGCAGGATCATCATGCAGGACCTGTAGCTTGGCGCGTCGAATGTCAGGTACACAGAAAGGCCGCGGCGGGAGAAGGCATCGGTGAGAATCGTCATCCACGGTCGCCCGAGTGGACGGCCCGTAAGCGAGCAGACGACTTCAACGTCCAACTCAGTATGATCGATGTGGCCGATTTCAAGGGGGCGATCCCCATGACGCGGCGTGGTGGGCTGCAACTCGAAATAGAATTCCTTGTGAGCATAGGCGGCTCGCCTTCCCTGCCGCTTCAGTGTCTGCTCGAACGCCGGGCGCTCGCGAACGGCAAGGCAGAATGAGACGTAGCTTGGCGCCACAATGGCGCGCTCCTCGCAGGCTCGCTTCAGCGCCACCCATGAGGCCACCCGCGTCTTCTGCTTGAGATTCTCGTAGTCATTGGCGACAAACTCGGCAAGCAGATTGCGTGAAGTCTCTGGTAGCCGGAGATTTCGGTTGCCCCGGGCGCCTGTTTTCGGCAGCAGGCCGACATATCCGTTGCCGTATTTTTCGCTGGCGAGGCGATACTGGGCCGACCACAAACGAAGTGTCCGTGCAGGAACGACGGTAGGGACGGCCTTGGCCTCCATGTAGCGTTTCACAAGCTCGAAGCGCTCATTCGCAGTCTTTAAGTCCTGCTCGCTGGCTGCTGTCAGAAGTCGGAAAGCTTCGCTGTGCGCCTCGGTAGGAACCGCTGTGATTCTGCTGGCCCCGCTGGATTGCTGCAAGGCCGGGCAGGCATGCTGGTAAGCAGTGGCGGTCTCCGGATTAGCGAAGACGAAAACCCGCTCTGGCTCAACTATCGCCGCGGCACCGAGGTCCACATAAATTTCTCCGCACGCGATCAGCAGAAAGACGTCGTCACGTTTCGCAACGTCTTTGACCCGCTCCAAGAGATTGCTCAGAAGGATTCCCTGCTCCGACTGCACAGCGGCTTTGACAGCTTGATCTACGAATCTGGCCACGCTCCCGCGGTCGAACCGGAGATAGTCCTCCAGGAACTGCAGGTTTCGCTGCAGGACCCAATTGATCTCGTCTGAGCTTCGCACTCGATAGTACAGCCCTGTCGCCAAGGCGTATGCCTGACCGGGCGGGCAGCACCACTTGCCTTCGCTGTCACGGCAGTAGCGGTTCGGGCTCTTGATGGTAAGTTTATCGAGGTCCTCTGAGGTTTTGCATTCCTCCCATCCGGCCGAGTCTCGGCGAACCACGAAGTAGTCCGGTGTGTGGATGACCGAGAGGGCTCTCCCGGTTGACGCCGCGTAGGAGAGCGGAATCGACGGCGGCTGGTCATAGTACTCCAGAACAGTGGTGTCGCGCTCCAGTTCGTAAACGAATGGCAACTCCACGCGGTGGCTTTCGAACTGGACGGTCACACCCATCTTCCGGCTGGGATAACGCCCCGAAACGTTCTTGCGCCCGCCACCAACACGGCGCGCAGGATTGCGAAGCCGTACTTCAGCGACCGCTGCCTTCGCCTTCTCGGTCAAAGCCAGACGCCTACACCAGAGGAGAAAGTCGGTTTCGTTGAGCAACCTGTCACCTCGCGGCCCGCTTTAAGCTCCGCTACTTTCCGCTTCGTGCGTGTCGTTCGTTCTTGAGCGCCACCGTGTACCTCCGGCCAGCTTCAGTCATCAGCTTCTGAAGATCGCGGCCGTTCTGGACGGCCTTTTCTACAACCGCGGCGAGCTCGTCTGGAACGTAGATGGAAAACCGGCCCTTCCCGCTGCGTCCGTACAACGCGTAGCTGGAATGCCCTTGCCCCGATTCGCAAAGCTGGCAACGCTTTCGAATACAAGGGCTCTTCCGCAACGAGATGGAACCTATGGCGACCGGCCAGAGATCCCGGACTGCGGCCTGAAACCAGAGTTTCACCTGCTCCGGGGTTTCAGTACGTGTCATAGTACAGGTGCATACTAGCACACATACACTGGCGACACAAGAACAAAATTTTGCCTCTACGTTTTGCCTGGGAAACTCGCCCGCCAGCTTGTACTTCCGGCAAGGTTATGGTTTATGGGCTCGGTATCGCTGGCCGGGAGTTCGCCGGAAATCAACGGCTTGGCGGCCCCACGGCGGCAAGGTTATGGTTTATTCGCGGCAAGAATATGGTTAAAGTCACAGACACCCCTGGGCTAAGTAGGCGTGGTGCAGACGTTGAGAGACCATACGGTGATGTCTCCGCTGCTGTCGGTCGAAATGACAAACTGATCCGAAAAAGTGGTGTCTGCGTTGGTGATGACAAAGCCCGATCCGTCGCTAAAAGAAAAGCTCGAAACGTCGGCGGTGATATCGACACTGTTCAAATGGTGATCACCGATATCGAACAGGTGAGCTATGGAACAGTAAATGGCCAACCGATATATTCTGAGCAAGCGACCTTAATATGGAAATGTTCGATGGAACCAGTCTCCTGGCGGCCTGGTTTTGCTCCGCCAGCAACGCCGCTCACGCGGCGTTTACTGGTCTATTTTCGCTCCGGCGCTTATAGCTCAACCCGACAAGAACGAAGGCTGCGCGGCAGACACTGGCGCGTGTCTGTTAGTCGAGGCTGAATCGCGCCAAGCGATCTCGATCAGAATGAGGTCGGAGGCGCTTGGCGTTTGCTTCGCGCCATCGCCACAAGACCCAATAGTCCAATACCGAGCAGGAGCAGGCTGGATGGTTCCGGGACCGCTGCGTTGCTGCCGGAGATTTGCCACGTGCCGAGTGTGCCGTCTCCGCCGTAGTTTGTGGCGTAACCAAACTCGCCGTAGCCCTCGCCGCTTACGTAATCGGAGGATACGTCGTTAAAACCGCCGCAAGCGGGCAAGGCACCCGGGGTCGATTCAGTGCAGCCGAAGAAAGTGGGGCTCGCCTGATTGGTGAAACCGCCGGCGGCTACCACCCATGCAGTAGGCGTTCCGCTCCCGTTCGTGGTCAACTCCACGGTGAGATCATAGCCGTTGGCTGGGGTGATATCCACACCAAAGCCGTCAGTGAAGCTGTACGACGTGATGTCGGCCGATGGTATGTCACCTGTGCTGCCGAGGGTCAAATTCTCCAGTTGAGCCAACGACAATGTAGTATCAATCGTTATGTCGAGGCTGTAGGTTGTGCATGCGGAGGTGTATCCGCCTCCGCATGTGGAGTAGGGTGATCCGGTGTACGTGAGGATCTCGCCCGCTCGCAGAGAGCCCGGCAGCAAGAGGCACAGCAGGCCCAAGAAGCCAATCGTGAGCGCGGATTTTGTCGCATGTTGTGTTTTCAAGAGTTCCTCACAGGATTTTGGGGGCGTTATCCGCCATGTTGCCACCAAACAAACTGTCCAGTGGGATGCCCGCGGCCACATCGAACGTTACTACCAGGTCGTCCGGTCCACCGCTACAGTAGGTGCCGACGCAGCCACTCAGGCCATATTGAGCGCCCGTATAGGTGTACTGAGTGATGCCGCTTGCCCACACCGAGCCCGGCAGGCACAGCAGGCTCAACAAACCAATCGATAAGACACACTTCCCCATCGAATCCGTGGGTACGACACGCCAAAGCTTCTTCAAAGAACCCTCCCTGAGCGGCCCTTACTTGAAGTCCGAGCACTTGAAGTCAGAGCCGTCTATTTCAATACGCGGGAAAAGTCGCCACAGTCCATCACAGCCCTGAAACCGGCTAGAATCGGACTTGGAACGTTCAGACGGAACCGGCAAAGACAACCTGTCGGCGGCAGCCAGCCAGATGCTGCCGCTGATTTACGAGGAGTTGCGGCGACTCGCCAAGTTTTACCTCTGCCGGGAGCGGAGCGATCACACCCTCCAACCAACGGCTCTGGTTCATGAAGCCTATCTCCGGTTAGCGGCTCAGCACAGCCTGGATTGGGAGAATCGGGCTCAGGTGATGGCGCTGGCGGCATGCATGATGCGGCGTATTCTGCTCGACTACGCCGAGTCGCGAAAAGCCGCGAAACGTCCCGGCAGCGGTGTCCGCATCCCGCTCTCCGAGGTTGTCGCCCAGGGTTCCACAGGAGTCGATTTCATCGATTTGAACTCGGCTCTCGATGCGTTAGCGAGGTTCGATGAGCGGCAGGCGCGGTTGGTGGAAATGCGCTTTTTCAGCGGCATGTCCACGGAAGAGATTTCCTCAGCCGCGGGGATTTCGACGGCTACAGTGGAGCGCGAGCTGCGGACTGCACGGGTGTGGCTTATGCGACGGCTCGGGGGCGGAGGGGACAAGACGGGAGAACAGGTGGGCGCGCAACGATAATCGGGTAGCGCGGCGACTGGCTACACAGGCGAATGAAAACGCGACCTTGAATGTCCGGGCGCTATCGTATCGACGCGTACAGATCCTTAGCCTCCTGGAGTAAATCTCCGATCACGCGGCTTTGCGGTGACCGTGCCGCCAAACGTTCCAGATCCCGCACCGCCTCTTCCGCCGAACTCCTGGCGCCGTCGATGTGCAGTTGCTTCTTCAGTTTCGCCAGTTCCATCAAACTGGTGGCGTTCTCCCGCATCAAATCCGGCCCGTCCGGATCTCTGTTGATCGCCGACTCGAACAATTCCCGCGCCTGTCGCTGGTGCTCGAACGCCTCGTGCGGCGAATGCGCGAGGTCGAGCGCAACGCTCATCGTGTTCTCTCCGGAGGCCAGATCCTCAAATGCCTGCAGGTTTGTCGGATCGGCGGCGGTCATGCCGCGGTAGAGCGCAAGAGCTACCTGGCAGTCGCCGAGAGCCTCCTTCGCCGCGCCGCCCAGAGCTCGCGACTCGCAAAGATCTTCCCTCGCCTCCGCGGCGATACGCTGCAGGTCGGCGTTCCGGGGCGCAGCCCTGGCAAGCGGCTCTATCAGTTCCACGGCGCGACGATGCTCCTCGGCGGCCCCGGCGTAATCGCGTTGCGAACTCATCGTGTAACCGAGAAACTGATGCGAGATCGCCACGACGCGCCGGGCACGTGCGCTGGTCGGGTCCGCCTTTAACAGGCCTTCCCGCACCGCCAGTCCGCGGCGCTGATACGCCAACGACGTATCGTAATGCCCGAGCGCCCGCTCAACCCTGCCGTTCGAAGTCAGTGACGTTCCCAGGCCGTAAAGTTCGTCGACGAAACTGGGGTGCTTCAAGGCGTTCTCGCACATGCGAAGGTGCTCCTGGTAGAGTTCGCTCGCATGCGGTAAGTCGTCGATAGTGGAGTACAGCCCAGCGGTGTACCAGATGCTGTCTTCGAGTTGTACCCGAACCTTCTCATCGTTGGGACTGAGTGCGTACAAACGGCGGCGGATCGCGAGGGCCTTGAGCGCGTTTTCAAGTCCACTGCGCGGCGAACTGCCCCCGCGAGCTTCCTGGAACCTGCCGATCAGGCGGACGATGTGGGTGTAAGCGTCCGCGAGGTCGTTCAAGAGAACCGGATCGTCGCCGGCTTCCGATGCGATCTTGTCCACATACTCCTCGGCTCGGTGCACCACCAGTTCCTGGGCCGCCGAGGAGCCGGGAAGGTCCTTGATGGCGTCGTCGAATTCAAACAAAAACGACTGCGTCAGTTTCCGCAGCGCGGACAACTCACGCTGGGCGCGCATCTGTTCCTGGCGCGCTCGATGCGCGTAGAGCGATGTTCCCAGCAGTCCCCCGGTGAGCGCCAAGCCCACCAGCGCGGCGGCGCCGACGGCCACGCGGTTGCGCCGGATGAACTTCGCCGCTCGATAGGCGAAAGAAGCGGGGCAGGCCTCGACGGGCAGACCTTTCAAGTGACGCTCGATATCCGCCGAGAACTCATGCGCCGTCTGGAAACGCCGGCTGGGATCTTTCTCCAGCGCTTTTCGGAGGATGTTGTCGAGGTCGCCTTCGAGTAAGGCACGGGCTCGCCGCGTAAGGTTGGCGGCGGTGCTGGCGAGCGGGGGCTCGAATTCGCGAATGACGCGAACGGGATCGGTGCCTAAGTTTCTTGCTCCGGCGTAGGGCGAAACGCCGGTCAACAAGCGATACAGCAAGACGCCCAATGAATAGACATCGCTCGCCATGGTGACGGCTTCGCCGCCGGCCTGCTCCGGACTGGCGCTGAGGGGCGTCAACATCCGTTCCCGCGGCTGCGTCATTTCCGACTCGGCCGATGGACCGTCTCCGGCGAGCAGTCTGGCGATCCCAAAGTCCAGCAGGCGTGGTTCACCGCTGGCCGTCACCAGGATGTTCCCGGGTTTGATATCGCGATGGATCACCAGACTCTGGTGAGCGAATTGCACAGCCGAACAGACTTTAAGGAAAAGTTCGAGGATCCCTAGTTGATGCGAGGCCACGTACTGGTCAATAGTCTGCCCGTCCACATACTCCATCACGAAGTACGGCCGTCCGTCGTCGAGCTTTCCGCCGTCCAGTAAGCGCGCAATGTAGGGATGGATCAGGCCTGACAGAATCTTGCGTTCGCGACGGAAGCGTTCGAGGAGGGCTCCGCTGCTTCCGGCCTGAATGACTTTCAGCGCTACCTGGGCGGGCAGTTCATCGTCATCGCGAACCCCGAGATAGACCGTCCCCATGCCTCCGCTGCCGAGGACGCGCTCGATGCGGTACGGTCCGATGCGGACGGGCGCTTCGGCGCTCCAGATCATGCTGGACACGGTCTCGTGCAAACAGTCGTCCAGCTTGCCGGTTTCGTTCGCGTACAAGAGCAGCGATTCGACATCGCTCTCTAGAACGGAATCCCCGTCGCAGGCTTCTCGCAGAACCGTTGCCCGTTCTGCAGGGCTGGCGTCCATCGCGAGATTGAGCACCTGCTTCACGCGAACCCAATGTTGAGGCGCTTCCCGCATTCCACCCAGGATATCAAGCGATTTCAGGTTTGAAGCAACGCCCCCCAAGGACGGCGTTGTTCTTGGATAGTTGCAACCCATCCTGCGCTGGTTGACGGCCTGCCGGATTAGTATTGATAAGTCGGTCGGCATTCAGGGACGGCAAACGCTGGATCGCCACTTGGACGGGAACGCCCGACGCGTGGTCGGGAGTGATGCGCGCCTACGCGATGTCCGGCAGCAGGAATTCGGCTGGCTTGCCGGCGGCGCGCGCCACGGCGCCGGCCGCGATGTAGCCGCTGCGGACGGCGCCTTCCATGGTGGCGGGCCAGCCGGTGCGGGTCCAATCGCCGGCCAGGAATAAGTTGCCAATGGCGGTTGCCGCGGGTGGGCGCAAGGCCTCGGTGCCGGGCGCGGCGGAAAAGGTGGCGCGCTGCTCTTTGACGACGTGCGCCCGCATGAGGGTGGCTTCGCGCACGCGGGGGAAGTACAGGCGTAGATCGCCCACCGCGATGTCGATGATGTCCTCGCGCGATACATTAGTCAGATCGCGCGAAGCGCTCACCACCAGTTGCAGGTAGCGCCCGCCCTCCTTGTTGAACATCCATTGCATGGTGCGGTCGAGCAGCGCGGCGTGGGGCAGGGTGGTGATTTCGCGGTCGAACCAAAGGTGGACGCCGGTGATGGGCGAATGCTCGAAAGGGGGAGCGGGAAGACCGACCGCCGGCAGCCGATCGAACGGCAGCGCGGAGATGTAGTAATCGGCGGTGCGGCGCTCGCCCGCCACTACGAAGCCGCCCGCGTCGATGGCTTCCACCGGCGCGCGAAGATGCATCCGCACCGCCGGCAGGCTTTGCCAGGCGCCGGTTCCGTAGAGTTGCGCCAGCGGCACCGCGGGCACGCCCATTTCGTAAGCGTCGGCGCGCGCCAGGAACCCCAGCCAGAGCACCTGAAAGCCGTGCCGGGCGGCCATCCGGTCCAGATCTTCGTTGATCGCACTGACCAGCACCTGTCG
>JBEKKO010000029.1:0-66745 GCA_050010695.1 Bryobacteraceae bacterium | reverse complement strand
CCGTGGCGCACGCACTCGTGCGTGCCGCGTCGAGATTCTTCTCGACGCTTATGCGCCTTGGGGCAGCGGGCGTCGGCAGGAGTGCCGACGCGGCACGCACGAGTGCGTGCGCCACATTTGCGGCCAGGTCTTCATGGGATTTCCACCGCTCCGTTGGCGGCGGCCATCAGGTGGCCTTCGGCGTCGCGGACGACCACGCGAATCATGTAAGGGCCGCTCTTGACGTCAAGCTCGCTGTTCACGGTGATGCCGGCCTTGCGCCGCCGCTCGAGGTTTTCGTCCTTCAGCCGAAGCTCCACCATCTTCTGGGTTCCTTTGATGTAATTGCCGTTGGCGTCAAAGAGCGCACACACCAGGGTCAGATCGTCGCGGTTCCGCTCGTCCTGCTTGCGCAACGGAAGCTGTGCGATATCGAAATGGGCGGCGACTTTCACCCTGGCTTCCTCGGGGCTGGTCTTGTAAAACTGGGTGTGAATGTCGATGGGGAAGTCGCGCACTTCATCGTGGGAGAACACGCTCTCGCCGACTTCCCGGGTAGCGGTTGCGGCGGCGTCCTCCAGATGGGATGGCGCCCAGTAACCCTTGCGCGCCTCGACGGACAGGCCCTTGCCGTTCGGCAGCGTCACTTTGATCTCGTGGTACTTTCCGTCTGGTTTGAGGTCTCTCGGATAGAAGCCCAGATAATAGACGTACTCGGGCGGGTTGGAGAGCCGGTCGAATTCGGCCACGAAATCGTTCTGGGCGAGGGCGGTGCCGCCGGTCCCATAAGCCAGGTCGCCCAGAATCATCCCCTGCGATCTGACCTCGTCATGGTTGAACCTGGCGAGGAGCTCTTGTGTCTGGGGGGTCGTCGTGTGGCAGCCTTGAACCTCGGCGCCCGCTTCGACCGTATACACCCCGCGCGCGTCGAGCGTGTTGATGACCACGCCCAGGTGCGTGGCGCGCTCGATCGATTCGTCGAGGTCCTTCTGCAACTCGGATGGCAGGTGCATGCCGGGCGATGCCAGAATCATCACCCGTTCACCCGGCATCGCGCCGAGCAGCCGCACCGCGTTGCCGAGGATGTGGAAGGCATTGATGGCATCGCCCCGGCCCTCATTGATCGCCTCGTGGAGACTGTTCTTGGCTATTTCGGCGGCATTAGGGGGATTGTTGAGGCAATCGTTGGTAATGCCGATCTGCAACGTCAGCGCCTGGGACGCGGCGGCATTCTGGTTCTCGGATTCGCGATTCACCCACCAGTCCGCCACGAAGAAGCTGGCGGGAGGGAAATGCACGCGGGGCGGCACGGGCATGACCTTCATCAGCGCCTCGCGGAACTTCGCAACGTCATTGGTGAATTCGAGCGATGTTTTGCCGGAGAGCGTGAGCAAGGCCACCCGTTCCTGCGGCGGGATTCCCGGTTCGATGTGCTTCCAGGCGGCCGCGCGCACGGTCGTCAAGTCACCGAGGCTGAGATGGACGTCATCGAAGACAAAGGCGACGAAGCGAGCGGGAGCCACGCGTTTGGGGCCTTCGCCGGCGGACTCGCGCGGGATCTCCAATTGGGCGGCCGCTGGCGGGGCCGGTTTTGGGACGGCGCTGCCCTCGACGGCGAACTGCACAACCTCCTGCGGCTTGCCGCGATCGGTAAGATGAAAGTCTTGCTTTTGCAAATTGCCGACGGGGTTTCCCTGCTTGTCGCGAACCACCGCGGGCACGCGCACCAGGTTGACCGTCGATTGAAAGGTGGGCACTACTTCGCGGGTGGTTACCTCGCTGGTCTGGGTCTGCGCGGCCAGCGCGGCAACAAGTAGAAAGAAAGACCAAGAGCGCATGATACTCTCCTGCGAGAAACCCGGCGGCGCGGATTTTTGAGCGAGGGCGCTCGACGCCCGGCCCACTGGTTCGCATTATAACTGTCTCGACCCGCCGGCCGGCCCGCAAGTTGCTAGCCAAAAAGAGCTATGCTCAGGCGGCCACGCCGAGGTGCAGGGCGACAATGCCTCCGGTGAGATATTCGTAGCTGACTTCGCCGAAGCCGGCGCGGCGCATCTGGTCGGCCAGTTCCGCGGCGGCGGGAAACTTGCGCACCGATTCCGGCAGATAAGCGTAAGCGTCGCGCGACCCGGAAAGCGCGCCACCGGCGATCGGCAGAATGCGCCGCGAGTAGAAGTTGTAGAGCGCGGCGAAGGCTGGGTTGGGCGGCTGCGAAAACTCGAGGATGGCGGCCATGCCTCCCGCCGCCAGCACGCGGCGCATTTCGGCAAGACCGGCCGGGTAGTTGGCCAGGTTGCGAAAGCCGAATCCGACCGTCAGCAGATCGACCGAGCCGCCGGCCAGCGGCAGGCGCAAGGCATCGGCTTCAAAGAAGGCTGTGCGTGCCTGCCGCGCGTCGGCCTTTTGCCGCGCCGCCAGCAGCATGGGATGACAGAAATCCGAGCCCAGCACCAGCCCGCGGCGGGCACGGGCGAGCGTGAGCGCCAGGTCGCCGGTTCCGCAGCAGATATCCAGCACGCGCGCTTGGGGCCGCTCCAGGATGTGCCGCACCCGCTTCACCGTGTGGGCGCGCCAGTACCGGTCGATGTTGAAGGACAGCAGATGATTGGCCAGGTCGTAGCGGTGCGCCACGCGGCCGAACATGTCCCGCACCCAGAGCGCGGCCTCCCGCTCATCGCGCGCGCCTTCCGGCGTAGTACCCTTCATGAAAGAGCGAACCTGATCGCCTCAAGCACCAGAGGTTCGTCGATCCCGGCGACCACCTCCGCCGCGCCGACGCGCACCGGCAGCACGAAATGGACTTTGCCGCGCACGGTCTTCTTGTCGTGCACCAGGCGCTTGAGCAAGCGCTCCGCGGCAATTCCGTCGAGCGAGGGAATCGGCCCGTATCGCGCGATGACTTCGAGCATTTGCGCGGCATCGGCGGCGGACAGGCGCCCCGCGCTTTCGCCCAGGCGCACGGCCGCGCGCATGCCGAAGGCCACTGCCTCGCCGTGGAGGAAACGGCGGTAGCCGGTTTCCGCCTCGAGCGCGTGTCCGAAGGTGTGGCCGAGATTCAGAATGCGGCGCAGGTCGCCCTCGCGCTCGTCGGCCGAAACCACTTCGCATTTCATGCGGACCGAATCGGCGATGATGCGGTCCACCGCCTCCGGTCTCCGCGCCAGCACATCCTCACTGCGCCGGGAGAGGAAATCAAACAGCTCGGGCTCGCGAATGATCCCGGCCTTGACGATTTCCCACAACCCCGCGCGATATTCGCGCTCGGGTAAAGTGTCGAGCGCGGCGGGATCGATCAACACCGCGATTGGCTGGTGGAAGCTGCCCACCAGGTTCTTGCCGCTCTCCAGGTTGACTCCGGTCTTGCCGCCCACCGCCGCATCCACTTGCGCCAGCAGCGTAGTGGGAATCTGAATCACGGGAATGCCGCGCATGAAGATGGCCGCCAGGAAGCCGCCCATGTCGGTGACAATGCCGCCGCCGAAGGCGGCCACGACGCTCGATCGGTCGCCGCCCGCCAGCACCATCCGCTCCGCCAGGTCCTCGAGCGGCGCCATCCGCTTGTTTTCTTCGCCGCCGGGCAGGTAGAGAACTTCGTGCGCCACATCGCGCAGGCCCGTGGTCAGCGCCGCGCCCTGATGCCGCCACACGTCATCGGTCGAAACCACGAATACCTTGCCGGCGCGGGCGGGCACGAATTCAGCGGCGCGGCCAATGATGCCGCGTTCTACGATGGCGTCATAACACCCCTGCGGCGTCTCGACGCGAAAAGAAGGCATACGCACTTTGTACCACGCGCGCGGTGCATCGGCGCGCATCGGAAGTTGCGAAAACCGGTTGGCAGGCGAAAGCGCCCGCCCCACTGCGCTACCCAGCCGTTCGGCGTCAGCGATGCTGGCCGGTGGCCATGGCGGTGAACAGGGCGGCCAGCTCGGCCTCCGACGAGCCGGCGAACAGGTTGCCGGGAAAACGCCGGTAACTCCCGATCTCGTTGTAGATCGAATTCTCCTGGCTATGATTCAGGGCCAACCCGGCCAGGTATTGCAAGCGTAGGTTGCCGTCGCGGTTGATCTGGGCGCCATCGAGCCACGGCCGCAACTCGGCTGCCTGCCCGGCGTAAACCGACAGCAGGTCCGGCAGGGAATGGAAGCCGGCCTGGCGCAAAGAGGCCACCACACGCGCATGATCCGGCCGCGCCAGGCGGGCCTCGAGTCGATCCAGGTTGATCCGCATCGGTTCGACCTGGCCCAGCAGAAAAAGGTCGTAACCGCCGCCGTTCAACTCGTTCGCCCACACCGTTCCATGCGGGAAGGCTTCGAAAAAAGTGGCGATCTCGCTTTTCACCGTATCCGCGTCGCTCTCATACAGCGGCACCCACTGGGTGACGATGCCGCCCGGATTCAGGTGTTGCTTGACCAGCTCGAAATACTCGCGCGAATAAAGCGTGGCGCTGCCTTTCACCCAGGGATGGATGGGATCGGAAGTGATGATGTCGAACTTCTCCGGCGTGGTGAGCACGAAGTGGCGAGCGTCGTCATAGACGATGCGGGTGCGCGGATCCTGGATGACGTCGAAGTTCTCGCGGCCGAAATAGTGGGCGGCGATGGGGGGAACCAGCGGCTCCATTTCGCAGATGACGATGCGCCGCACCTCCGGATGCACCACGAAAGTTCCCGCCGTGACGCCCGCGCCGAAACCGACCACCAGCACCGATTGCGGGTTGGGATGGAGCAGCGCCGGCAAGTGGCCGAGCATGCGCTGCAGCCGCATGTCGTAACTTTCGGTGGAGGCTTCCACCTTCCCGCTCACGTGGAACTGCACGGCGCCGTCGTCCCACTGCGAAATGGCGATCGACGAGTTGATGCCCTCGCCCCAGTAGAGGATTTTCGCCCGGCTGGCGGAAGTCATGATACGGCGTCCGAAAGCGATCAGCATGGGCGGGGGCGGCTGTACCCGGGCGGCGAGATAGAATGCGCCAGCCACGGCGGCAACTGCCACCAGCGCCGCTGTCGCGCCGGATTTCGCGCGAATCGCCGGCGCCAGCATGAACAGGGCGCCCGCGCCGGCCAGCAGGATGAGCGCGCGCTCGGCGCCGGCGGTGCCGATCCACGGAATCAAAACGATGCTGAAGCCAAGCGCGCCGAAGATCGCACCCAGCGTGTTGGCCGCGTAAACTCCCGCCACCAGGCGTCCCGGATCCTCGCCCGGCGCAGCGGCCGCCGCCAGCGCCAGCGGAAAACTCGCGCCCCACAGGAGCGTGGCAGGCAGAATCGCCCACAAGACGCGCACCAGGTCGGTTTGAAACATGTACGCCGCGCCGGTGGCCAGCAGCGGGTTCACCGGCCACCACGGCAGCGATAGGGAAATCTGAAATGCCGTCCAGGCGATGGCCGCTACCAACAGCGCTTGCGCAACCCCAAGCGCCAGGCGCGGCCGGACTGCGCGCGAAATCAGCGCGCCTGCCGCGCCGCCGATTCCCAGGCCGGCCAGGAACACGGCGAGAATGATGGAGAACGTGTAGACGGTGGCGCCCAGCAGCAGGCCGAGCAACCGCGTCCACACCACTTCGGCGCCCAGCGCGCAGGCGCCCGAGATCGCGATGGTGACGTGAGCCGGCCAGTAGCCTTTGGTGGTTGGCGGTGGTGTCGGCGCGCCGGAGCGGCCGCCGGCACGCCGGGCGAGCGCGAGGCTGGCGATTGCCACAGCGACGTTGATCGCCACCGCGCACAGGGTTGCCGTGGTCATATCGGCGAACCGCAGCAGGCAGAACCCGGCCAGCAGACAGCCCAGCACGGCGCCGGCGGTGTTCGCGCCGTAGAGCAGCCCCATTCGCGAAATGCCCTCGGGGGTGGATTCGAGCCACCGCGAAGCGGCGGGCAGCGAAGCTCCCATCAAAAGAGTCGGCGGCAGCAGGCACAGCGAAGCTACAGCCGCGCGCAACAGAATCGCCGGCATGCCGTGACCCACGCCCGCCACGTAGGCATAGTTCGCGAGCGGCATCACCAGCAGCACCAGCACGGCTGCGGCGCCGATGCCCAACTCGAGGTACGCGTACACGCGCAAAGGGTGCACGGACCGCGCCAGGCCCACCCTCGGCAAGGCCAGGGTGCCCAGGCAGAGCCCACCCATGAAAGTGGCCAGCAGCACGCCGAGCGAAACCGCAGTCGACCCGATCACCAGTTGCAGCAACTGGTACCAGACGATTTCATAGATCAACGCCGAGCAGCCGCTCAAGCCGAATAGCAGCAGCAGCGCCGGCAAGTAACGGGTGGGGTCCGGCTGCGGGGGAGGGTTCGAAGGCATCGGATACGCCGCGGTTCGATAGCAATGCGCGGTTTCCAGAATGATAGCAGAGGAGTGAGCGGAGGGCGAAGGCGGCGTTCTAATCCAACGTTGTCGGCACATCCGCGCGTCGAAATGTATCAGAATAGGAAGCGTGCAGCACTTCGATCGCATAACGTGGAACCCGAACCAGATGAACGGCCAGCCGTGCATCCGTGGCATGAGGCTGACGGTGCGAAGAGTTGTGGAGGCTCTGGCACTCTATCCGAACCGGGACGATCTCTTCCGGAACTATCCCGAGCTTGAGCCGGACGACGTTCAGCAGGCACTCGAATTCGCCGCCGCCAATCTTGAGGACAGCGCTGCGGAGAGTAACGCCGCTTGACCGGCGGCACGGCGGTTCGTCTGGTCCTCGATCAGGGAGTCCAACGAGACGCCGCGACTCAACCTCCGTGGCCTCGGGTATGAGCGTGTGCATGTCGGGGAAATCGGGATGAGTAAGTCCGGTGGTTGAACTGGTTCAGAAGATACTCGCCGGGTTCGGAGACGATCTGAGGCGCTGGTCACAGCGAAGGCGAACAAGATAACGTGTCATCGGCTGCCGATCGGCCGCTCCGAATGAGGTAGCTCACTCATACCTCAGCGCTTCCACCGGGTCCAGGCGGGCCGCTTTGTTGGCGGGCCAGATGCCGAAGAAGAGGCCGGTCGCCACCGAGACCACCACGCCGGTGACGGCGGCCCAGAGTGGAACGCTGGCCGGTATCGAGGTGAACAGCAGCTTGGCGATCAGCGAAATGACCCAGCCGAACACTATCCCGGCAACGCCGCCCAGGCCGGTGAGCACGGCGGCTTCGAGCAGAAACTGGATCAGGATGTCGGTGGTCCGCGCGCCGACCGCCTTGCGAACGCCGATCTCGTGAGTGCGCTCGGTCACCGATACCAGCATGATGTTCATTACGCCGATGCCGCCCACCAGCAGGCCGATGGAACTCAACACGGCCATCACCAGAAACGTCACGGAGGTGATCTGGCGGAAATCGGCGACCATCTGCTCGGCGGTGGAGAGCGCGAAGTTGTCGGGCTTGCTGTAGGGCACGTGGCGGTCGATGCGCAACACGGTGCGCACCTGGTCCAGCGCTTCCGGCAGCCGGCCATCGTAAGCTGTCGCTATGATGGCCATCTCCTTGGCGTTGGGGTACATCTTGCGCATCATGCCATAGGGGACCAGCACGCGGTTATCGGTGTCGCCAAAAAAGGACGCGGCCGGGCGCAGCATGGTGCCGACCACCAGAAACTCGTGGCCGTCCACCAGGATGGTCTTGCCGATCGGGTCCATGTTGGCGTAGAGCCCCTTTTCGATGTCGGCGCCCAGCACCGCCACCGGCATGCGGCGCCGGCCCTCTTCGTCGCCGAAGAAGCGCCCGAGATGAATGTCCACCTGTCCGCCGCGCGCGTAAGCCTCCTCGACGCCCATCAGGTTGACGTCGTACATGTCGTTACCCTTGTAGCGGACGTTGACGGTGTCGCTGGGGAAGATCATGGGCGAAACGTCCTGGATCGCCTTGCAGCGTTCCTTGATGTCGACGGCGTTTTCGTAGGTCAGGTCCTTGCGAGTGCGTTCTTCCGGGGTCCGGTTGCCAACGTGCGGGCCCACCGCGAATTTGAAGACGATAATCGAATTCGGGCCGAAACTGCTGAGCACGTTGGCGATGGAAGAATCGAATCCGGTGAGGATGGCGCTGACGCCGATAATGGTGCCGGTGCCGATGATCACGCCGAGCACGGTGAGAAAGGCGCGCAGCTTGTGGCCCCAGATCGTATCGAGCGCCAGCTTCAGGCCGTTGAGTAAAGCGAGTTTCCGCACGGTCAGTGCTCCGCCCTCAGCGCTTCGATGGGGTCCAGTTTGGACGCTTTGCGCGCCGGATAGATGCCGAAGAACAGCCCCACCACCGACGACAGTCCCACGCCGATGGCGATCGACGACGCGGGCAGCGACATCGGCACCGAGGTAAAGCTGCGCACCACCACCGCAATCAACCACGCCGTTCCGACCCCCAGCAACCCGCCCGCCCCGGCGAGCACCGCGGATTCCACCAGGTATTGATTCAGGATGTCGCGCCGCCGCGCACCCAGCGATTTGCGAATGCCAATCTCGCGCGTGCGCTCCGTCACCACCGCCAGCATGATGTTCATGATTACGATTCCGCCCACCACCATGAACACGGAAACCACGCCCACCGCCATCGCCGCGATGGTTTTGGTGAGCCGCTCCCAAAGGGTCACGAAGGTCTCCGAAGCGAAGACCACGAAGTTGTCGTCCAACGCGGGGCCCAGGTGGCGATAAGAACGCAGCAGCACGCGCGCCTCGTCCTGCGCCTCGGCCAGGTGTTGCTGGTCCATCGCTTTGGCCACCAGCCGAATCCCGTTGCGCGCTCCGTAGGTCTTGAAATAGCTCTCCACGGGAATCATCACGAAGTTGTCCTGCGACTGGCCGAACACGCTGCCCAGGGCCTGCGCCACGCCGACCACTTCGTAAGGGTCGCCTTCAATCGAGATGGTTTTCCCCAGCGGATCCTGCCCCCCGAAGAAGCGCGTGAAAATGTCGTTGCCGATAAACGCCACCGGCATGTGCCGCCGCACTTCGTCATAAGTGATGCCGCGCCCGATTCCCACCTGCACGTTATTGATAGCTGGAATGTTGTCGGTGATGCCGTTGACCGTCACGCCCTCCACCGAGTTGCCCTTGAAAGCCACCCGCGCCTGCCGCTGCGTCATCATGCCGATGTCTTTGAGCAGGGTGGCCTTCTCCCGGATGAACTCGTACTCGTCCACCCGGATTTGCGGGTTGCGCTTGTCCATTTCGTAGAATTTCTTTGGATTCCACTCGCCGAACCACGCCATGCGCACGATGCGAAAGCCGTCCGCCCCCATGTTGGAAACTTTGTCGGCGATGTACTGGTTCATGCCGTGAATCAGCGCCGTGACGGCGATCAGCGTGGTGGTGGCCAGAATGATTCCCAGCAGCGTCAGAAAACTGCGCAGCTTATTTTTGCGCAATGAATCGAGAGCGATGCGGGCGGCCTCCCAGAGGGAGGCGTTCCAATGAATTCTGCGCCGGGGCACTAAAGCTAAGACGGGCGACACCCCCCGATTGTTCCGGGGGCCGCTGTACTTTATTTGGAAAAGTCCGCAAATTCGCGATGGGCCGGCTCATGGGCTTGCACAGTCGCGCTCCGCCGGCGATTGGACCGGCTATTTCGCAACCGGCCCTAAGAGCCCGGCGCGGCTCGCGTGAGGCATAATGGTGTGGGCGGATGAATCTTCCAAACGCGCTGACCATTCTGCGAATTTTCTTCGTGCCGCTGCTGGTAGCGGTGCTGTTGGAGGAAAACGTCGGCTTCACGATCGGGCACTGGCCAGTCACCAACGAATGGCTGGCGCTGGCCATTTTCCTTTCGGCCGCCGCCACCGATCTGCTGGACGGCTATCTGGCCCGCCGCTGGAAACAGGTGACCACGATTGGCACCTTGCTCGATCCCATCGCCGACAAGTTGCTGGTCTCGGCGGCGCTGATCTCGCTGGTGCAGGTGCGTGTTCTGCCGGGCTGGATGGCGATTCTGGTGATTGGCCGCGAGTTCGCCGTTTCCGGCTTGCGCTCCATCGCGGCGGCGGAAAGCTACACCATCAAAGCGAGCGATCTGGGAAAGACCAAAATGCTGTCGCAGGTGGTGGCGATTTCGTGCCTGCTGGTCAGCACCCGCCATCCCGCCCTGCACCAGCCGGGGATCTGGATGATGTGGGGCGTGATCTTCTTCGCGCTGCTTTCGGCGGTCAGCTATTTCCGCAAGTTCTGGCGCAAAGTGGATGAGCATGTGAAGCTGCGCCGGCGCCGCGAGTTGCTGCTGCTGGAGCGAAAACGCCAGCGGGAATCGATGCGTCAGAGAGGTTCCAGGAGAGCCGGCGCGCGCGGAGCCGAAGCCGGGTCCGGGGCCTCCGGCGCCACGATCTGGAAACCGCCCGAAGTCAGTTGAACCGTTCGTACCTGCCCTTCCGGCCCGGCCTGAGGAATCGGTTTGCCATTCAGGACAATCGTCAGACCTCCTGCGTTGCCCAGCCTCACCGTGACTTCGGTGTTGGCCGACACGGTGCGGATTTCTTTTGGCTTGAGCTCGCCTGAATAGATGGAGCGGCCGTCCCGCTGCACGCTCACCCAGACCGGCTCGGTGACCACCAACTCGACGCGCACGGCCGCGGTCCCGGGCGGTTCGGTGTCCGGCGCCAGCGGCTGCGGAACGCCCGGCTGGAATGCCGGCGGTGGAGGGACGGTCGCGACGCTCGCGGACGCCGAGGGGGCGTTGTCGGCGGCGGGCGTTGGAGCAGCGGGGGTTGGGGCGGCCGGCGGCTGCGGCGTTTGCGCGCTCGGCTGCTGGGTTGGGGCGACCGGCGCCGGTGCCGCGCGACGGGCTTCCACTGCCCGCGGAATCTCCTGCCGGGTCGCTGCGAGTTGACGATTCCGCTGCCACCACCCGTACACTCCCGAGCAGATCAGCATCACCACCACCACCCCAATCAGCGATGGCAAGACGTTGCGCGGATGGCCGCTGCGGAAGCGTTGGTCATCCATCCTGGGCAGCCGAGCCGCGACGCGAGGCTGCCTGAGATCCGCCAAACGCGACAACTCGGGAGATTGCACGGCCTGCTCGAATTGGGCGCCCACCTCCTGCTCGTCCAGACCCAGCACGCCCGCATATTGGCGCACGAAACTCTTGGCGAAAACGCCGCCCGGTAGCTTGTCGTATTCGTCGGCCTCGATCGCCTCCAGCATGCGCGATGAGATCTTCAGCTCCTCGGAAACCTCCTGTAACTGGACCTTACGCCGTAGCCGCTCCTGCCGCAAAGTCTCGCCGACCGACATCATAATCAGAAACCTGCACTTATTCTTCATGATACAACGCGGTGCCTTACCGGGCGCTGTTTTGCTGGAACATGCTTCTAGCTTGCCGGCTTATCTATTGGTGGGGCATGCTTTAGCTCGCCGTTTTTTCCGCGGCGGATCGGCGTGGCGCGGCGCCTGCTAGCATAGTCGGTTGATCTCCGTCGTCGTGGTGAACTGGAACCGCAAGGAGTTGCTGCGCGCCTGTCTGGACTCGCTCGCGAGGCAGGGCGAGGTGGCATTCGAGGTCATCGTGGTGGACAACGGCTCGGCGGACGGCTCGGCGGAAATGGCGGCGGCGGAATTCGGCGTTCGGGTGATCCGCAACCGCGAAAACCGGGGCTTCTGCGCCGGAAACAACCAGGGCATCGCAGCCGCGCAGGGCGACTTTATCGCGCTGATCAACAACGATGCCGAAGCCGGCCGGGGATGGTTGGCCGCGCTTCACCGGGCCTGCTCCGGCGCGCCGGATATCGGCATGGCCGCCAGCAAGGTGCTGGTTTGGGAAGACTCGAGCCGCATCGACAAGGCCGGCCATCTGATCTTCCCGGACGGCCAGAATCGCGGACGCGGCAGCGGCTCGGTCGACCATGGCCAGTACGATCGCGAAGAGGAAGTGCTCTGGCCGGACGGCTGCGCGGCCATCTACCGCAAAGCCATGTTGGACGAGATTGGCGGATTCGACGAGGACTTCTTCGCTTATGGCGACGATGCCGAACTCGGCCTGCGCGCGCGCATCGCCGGCTGGAGATGCGTCTACACGCCGCAAGCCGTGGTGCGCCACCACCGCGGCTCGACATTGGGCAAGGACTCGGTGCGGCGCCTCCAACTGATCGAAAGAAACCGCCTGCTGCTGGCCATCAAACTTTTTCCGTGGAGCCTGCTGCTGCTGAATCCGCTATTCTTCGCGGCGCGTTTGGCCGCCGGCGCGGTGGCCGCCTGCCGCGGCGCGGGCGACACCGCTTACTTTCCCGGGCTGGCCGGCAAATGGCGCCTGGTGCGGGGATTAGTGGCCGGCCAGCTCGAAGCTTTAGGCATGGCGCCGCGCATGCTCCGCAAACGCACCGGCCTGCGCCGCATCCGCCGTCTCACGTCCGCCCAGGTGCGGCGGCTGATCTGGGACCACCGGCTGCGCCTGAGGGACGTGGCATGAGCGCCTGCCTGCTGTGCGGCTCCGAATGCGCCGCCGCGCTGTTCCCCGCCACCGACCGCCAGCATCGAACCACCCCGCGCAGCTTCACCATCCTCCGCTGCGGCCAATGCGGCCTGATGCGTCTGGACCCGCGGCCGGACCCGGCCGAATCGCGCCAATATCATCCCGAAAATTACTGGTTCGCACCCGACCAAACCGCCGCGGGCCGCCTGGAAGAGGCCTACCGCCGCCTGGTGTTGCGCGATCACGCGCACTTCGTCGAGCGCGCCCTGGGCGATTCCGGCGTGCGCGGCCCCTTGCTCGACGTCGGTTGCGGCGGCGGGCTGTTGTTGGGGATGCTGCGGGAGCGCGGATTTCGCGTGGTGGGGCTCGACAATTCCGCCGCCGCCGCCGCCATCGCCTGGAGCCGCCAGCGAGTGCCCGCCGTTTGCGGCGTGCTGGAGCACGCCCCGCTGCGCGCCGGCGGCTTTGCCGCTGTCACCATGTTTCACGTGCTCGAGCACGTCCACGACCCGCGCGCCTACATAGCCGCGGCGTATCACCTGTTGGCGCCGGGTGGCCGGTTGATTGCGCAGACCCCCAACGCCGCCTGCTGGCAGTTCCGCCTGCTGGGCCGCGCCTGGAGCGGCCTGGACGTGCCGCGCCACATCTTCGATTTCCGCTCGAGCGACCTCGAGCGGCTGCTCGAATCCGGCGGCTTCACGGTTCTGCGGCGCAAATATTTTTCCTGGCGCGACAACCCGGCGTCTCTGGCCAGCAGCCTGGCGCCGGGCCTGGACCCGATGGGGCGCCGCACCCGCCGCGTGAAGGAAAGCTCCGCCGCGCGCATCGCCAAGGACCTGGCGTATTTCGCACTGGTGGCCGCCGCCGTTCCATTTACACTTGTGGAAGCCGCCGCGGGTGCCGGCGCGACGGTGACGATCGAGGCTCGCAAGCCATGAGATACCAGGACATCGCCTACCGCCTGCCCGGCCCGCTGCGGCGGCACGTTCTATTGGTCGAGGCCGAAATCGAAGACGCCGTGGCCGCTCTGGCGCGCAGCCTTCCGCCCGGCGTGCGCGTCCTCGATGCCGGCGCCGGTGAGAGCCAGTACAAGCACCACTTCGCGCAGCAGCGTTATTGCGGCGTGGATCTGGCGGTGGGAGACGCCCAGTGGGATTATAGCCGGCTCGATGCCATCGCCGACTTGGCGGCCCTCCCTTTTCGCGAAGGCACCTTCGATGCCGCGCTGAACATCGTCACCCTCGAACACCTGGCCGAACCCGCCCGCGCGCTGGCCGAAATCGGACGCGTGCTGGCCCGCGGCGCGCCGTTGCTGGTTGCCGTGCCCCAGGAGTGGGAGACACACCAGGCGCCGCACGACTACTTCCGTTACACCCGCTACGGCCTGCGATGGCTGTTGGAGCAGGCCGGTTTCGAAGTGGTCGAGATGCGCGCCCATGGTGGCTACTTCCGCCTGCTCGCGCGGCGGCTGCTCAACGGCTTACAATTCTTTACAGGCGGCATTCGCTGGCTCGGCTTCATTCCGGCGGCGATCCTGGTGGTCCCGCCTGCCCTGATCCTGCCGTTTCTGGACGGTCTGGACCGCGACCGCAATTTTACGCTCGGGCACGTGTGCATGGCGCGCAAGCGCTAGTGTTTGGGCAATGGGGCAGGCACTGCGCCTCCCAACCGGTACCGAAAGGACAAGCTTGGACGGAGCCATCGTCATCGACAAACCGGAAGGCTGGACCTCGCACGATGTGGTGGGCAAGGCGCGCCGGATCACCGGCATCAAAAAGATCGGCCACCTGGGCACGCTCGACCCGATCGCCACCGGCGTGCTGCCGCTGGTGCTCGGCCGCGCCACGCGTCTGGCGCAGTTCTACACCCGCAGCGACAAGGTTTACGAGGGCGTGATCCGCTTCGGCTGGTCCACCCGCACCTACGACCGCGCCGGCGAGCGAACCAGCGAGAAGACCGAGCCGCAACTCGATCCGGCCGCGCTTGAACAGGCGCTCGAACGCTTCCGCGGCGAGTTTCTGCAGACCCCGCCGCCGGTCTCCGCCAAGAAGGTGGAGGGCCGCCGCGCCTACCAACTGGCGCGCCAGTCCATCGCCGTCGAACTGACGCCGGTGCCGGTGGAGGTTTACGAGCTTACCCTGCTCGATCTGGAAGGCCCGCTGGCGCGTGTGCGCGCGCACTGTACCGGCGGCACCTACCTGCGCGCGATCGCCCACGATTTGGGCCAACTGCTCGGCTGCGGCGCGCACCTGGAAAACCTGCGCCGCCTCTCGAGCGGCGAATTCGAAATCGCCCAGGCGAGCACCATCCCGCAACTGGAATCGCTTGCCGCCGAAGAACGCCTGATCGATGCGCTGGTTCCCGCCGCGCAAATGCTGCCCGGCATGGCCGCCGTTTTTGTCGACGATCTGACCGCCAGCCAGATCCGCAACGGGCGCAATTTTCCGGCTTCTCCATTTCGTTCGCAGCCGGCCTCGCGCTACGTCAAGGCCGTGACTCGCAACAACGATCTGGTTGCCATCGGCGAAGCCGTGCTGCCAAATCTCTACCATCCGGTGGTGGTGCTATGATCGCGCCGTTGGTCGGGTAACGCGATGCGAAGGGCACGGCTGCTACACTCGAACAGATGGCTGTCGGCGCGGCAGACGGGGCGAATCTCAACCAATTGACCGATCATCGCGGGGTGAAGGAGTGCCTGCAATGGTTCACGCGCGAGAAGCAGTGGATCAACGAAAGGCACCTGGAGCTATGCCGCGTGCCGGCGCCGACGTTTCAGGAGGCCGAGCGGGCAGCCTGGTTTCTGGAGCAGTTCCGCGCGCTCGGTTGGGAGGCCTCGATCGACCGCGTGGGCAACGTGATCGCGGCGGCTGGCGATGGGCCGTACGTGGCGCTCACGGCGCACCTGGACACGGTGATTCCGGCGCGGTCGAAGGACGAAATCGAGGTGGACGCCGACGGGCGGTTCCACGGCCCCGGCGTATGCGACAACGGCGCCGGCCTGGCCTCGCTGCTCGGCTTCGCCCGCGCCTGGAAGTGCGGCACCAGCCTGCCCGAATTCGCGCTCAGCCCGCTGCTGGTGGCCAATGTGGGCGAGGAGGGCGAAGGCAATCTGCTCGGCATGCGCTATCTGTGCAAGCAATCGGGGCTGGCCAAGCGGATCGCGGCGTTCGTGGTGGCGGATGGCGCCAACACCGATCACATCACCAGCCGGGCGCTGGGCAGCCGGCGCTTTGAAGCCGTGTTCAATGGCCCGGGCGGCCATAGCTGGAGCGACTTTGGCGTCGGCAATCCGGTGCATGCGCTGTGCCGCGCGGTGGCTCTGTTCGCGGAAACCGAGCTCGAGGGTTCGCCCAAATCCGCCATCAACGTGGGAATGATCGAAGGCGGCGCGGGCGTGAATGCGATCGCCCAGGCGGCGCGCGCCAAAATCGACATCCGCTCGGAAAGCAATCAGAAGATGGACCATCTCGTTGGCGTGCTGGAGCAGGCGGTGGAGCGCGCCCGGGAGACCGAGAACCAGCGCGCCAGCGGCGGTCCGGTCACTTCGCGTCTCAAGGAGATCGGCTCGCGGCCGGCCGCGGCGCTGGCTGACGACGCGCCCATCCTCAAATATATCCGTGCGGTGGACGCGCACCTGGGCATTCGGTCCCGCCTGGATTGCGCCTCGACCGACGCCAATATTCCACTCTCGCTGGGCACGCCCGCTATCGCCATCGGCGCCGGCGGAGTGGGCGGCGGAGCGCACACCTCGCAGGAATGGTTCCGGCCGGAAGGGCGCGACCTCGGTCTCAAGCGCATCTTCCTGCTGCTGCTGCTGTTGCTCGGGCCTCAACTGCCCGAGCCCGGGAGCCTTGGCCGGTGAGCCGGGAGCGCGCGGCGGAGGCCCTGCTGGTCTGGAACACGCTGATTTGGGGCGCCACCTTCGTGCTCGTGAAATCGGCGCTGGCGGGCATCACTCCGCTGTATTTTCTGGCGCTGAGGTTTTCCCTGGCCACCGTCGCGCTGCTGGTGCTGTTCCGGGGGACGGGCAAAGGCGCGCGCGATTGGAAATCGGTGGGCGCCGGGGTCATCGTCGGCAGCCTGCTGTTTGCCGGCTACCTGACGCAGACGCTCGGCCTGCGGCTCACCAGCGCGCCCAAATCGGCGTTTATTACCGGGCTGAACGCGGTCCTGGTGCCGGTGCTGGCGGCGGTGGTCTACAAGATCAGGCCGCGGGTGTCGGAGGTCGCCGGCTTGCTGGCAGCCACTGCCGGGATGGGGCTGATGACGCTCCACGGCGGCTTAGGGACCATCAGCCGGGGCGACCTGCTGACGCTGTTGTGCGCTTTCGGCTTCGCCGCGCACATCGTCGCGCTGGGTCACTACGCGGGGTCCGTGAGCTTCGCACTGCTGTCGGTGACGCAGGTCGCGACCTCGGCCGCGTGGGCGTGAGTGGCGCCCGTCCGTGGTCTGCGCGATACTAGTGACAGGATTGTTGGCCACGGCACTGGCGTTTACCATCCAGGCGTGGGCTCAGCGGTATACTACTTCTACCCGTACGGCACTGATTTACATGCTCGAACCGGTGACGGCCTGGCTGACTTCGTACTTCCTCACTGGGGAGGGCCTTTCCGGACGGGCTGCGGCGGGCGCTGGCCTGATCCTGGGAGGAGTGGTGCTGGTGGAGGTGAAACCATGGGCTCCGCGGCCACATCCATCTTGATTAGATTCGCCGGCAGACCGGTGCGTTTTGCGACCGGCTGACGTGGAGAGTAGGAGTAGGATAACCCATGAGATTCTTCGACAGGTTACGAACCGAGAAGCTGCTTTCGTTCACTTTGATTGTGTTCACGCTGGCAATCGGCGTAGTGATCGGCACCCTGATCAGCACGGGAGTGAAGGCAGCCCGATCCAACCAGGGCAACTTCGCGCCGGACGCGACACCGCTGACCATTCCGAATGCGGTTGAGTTGCCGTCCCAGTTCACCCAAATCGCCAGGCAGGTGGAACCGTCGGTCGTCAACATTTCGACCACTTACAACCCCAAAGTGACGCAGACCCCCCGGCGGCGGCGCCAGATGCAGCCCGACGAAGGGGACCAGGGCGAAGGCAACGGCAATGGCAACGGCAACGGCAACGGCGGGATGGACGAATTCCTATACCGCTTCTTCGGCAACCCGTTCGGGGAAGGCCCCAACATGGGACCGCGGCGCAGCGAGGCGCTGGGCTCGGGCGTGGTGGTGGACCGGGCCGGCTACATCCTCACCAACAACCATGTGGTGGACAAGGCCGACCGCATCCAGGTGAAGTTTCACGGCGACGCGGCCGAATACGATGCCAAGCTGGTGGGCGTGGACGCGCCGACCGACCTGGCGGTGATCAAGGTGACCGGCAAGAGCGGCCTGGAACCGGCGCGGATCGGCAACTCCGACGCGGTGCAGGTGGGCGACTGGGCGGTGGCGATCGGCTCGCCGTTCAGTTATCAGGAGACGGTGACCGCCGGCATCATCAGCGCCAAGGACCGCGAGGTGGATTCGAGCATGCAGTTCCAGCATTTTCTGCAGACCGACGCCGCCATCAACCCCGGCAACAGCGGCGGCCCGCTGTTGAACCTGCGCGGCGAAGTGGTCGGCATCAATACCGCCATCGCCTCGCGCTCGGGCGGGTATGAAGGCATCGGTTTCGCACTGCCCATCAACACGGCGGTGATGGTGTATAACTCCATCATCAAGGACGGCAAGGTGACGCGCGGCGGCATCGGCATCACGTTCGGCCAGTCGGAGGACGCGCAAACGGCGGCGGAACTGAAGGCCAGCGGCGTCGGCGAGGGAGTATTCGTGCAGAGGGTGGAACCGGGCGGGCCGTCGGAGAAGGCCGGCATCAAGGGTGGCGACGTGGTGGTCGCCATCAACGGAAAACCGATTCACGACGGCAATCAACTGGTGGGCATGGTGACCGCCACGCCGGTCGGCAGTTCGCTCGATGTAAGCGTGGTGCGGGAAGGCAAGCGGCAGGACTACAAGGTGCAAGTGGCCGACCTGGCGCAGATTTTCCCCGACCGGTTCGGCAATGGCAACGAAGCCGCGCCGGACAAGCGGGAAGGCACCACCGTGAGCTTCGGCATGGCGATCACGAACATGACCGAACGGCAGCTCGAGACGCTGGGCATCAAAGAAAAGGGCGGCGTGCAAGTAGTGGAGGTCGAACCGAGCTCCTTTGCCGAAGACATCAGGCTGCAGAAGGACGATGTGATCGTCGCCATCGCCGGGCATCCTGTCAACAACCTCGAAGACGTGAAGAAGGTGCAAGCCACGCTGAAGCCCGGCGACGCAGTGCAGTTCCGTATCTTGCGCCGTGCTGCGGCGAATTCGAACAAGTGGGACTACATGTTCCTCGCCGGATTCCTGCCGGCCAAGCAGCAGTAACGCAAAGCGGGTGGGGCAGGCGCGTGGGGCGTCCGCCCCACGGCCGATGCAGTCGGCCGGCAGCTTGTTTAAGCGGCTGTGGGGCAGGCGCTTTCGCCTGCCAACCCCGCTCCGCGGTTCCCTGTTAGAATCAAAGCATTAGTTATGAGAAGGATTCCGTGCGCCTTGATGGCGGTAATCGTGTGTGCCACCGTTGCGTGGGCGCAAACGCAATCCGGGAAACCAACGGCGCCCGTTGCGAAACCCGCAGCGGTGGCGGCAAAACCGACCGCCAAACCCGCCAGGACGGTCGCGTCGAAATCCGCTTCCAGCCATCGGCCGGCGACAACCAGCGCAGCGCGTAAGCCCGCGGCCGTCACCGCGGCGGCCGGTAAAGGCGTACCCGCCAAAACCGGCGCGGCAACAGCGCCCCATGCCAAGGCGGCTTCCGGATCTGCCTCCGCCAGGCGCGGCAGGCGGACGCCGGCACGGCCCCGCCAGGTGCGGCAGTTGGTTCCAGCCCCCGAGCGGTACAAAGAAATTCAGCAGGCGCTGGTGTCCAGGGGCTATCTCAAACCCGAAGCGGCAAGCGGAGTGTGGGACCAGGAGTGCGGCGATTCGCTCAAGCGCTTTCAGAGCGACCAGAAACTGCAATCGACCGGCAAGATCGATTCGCTTTCGCTGATCGCCTTGGGCCTGGGCCCCAAGCACGAGTCCGCCGAGGCCCGGCCGGAACCGCTCCCGGTGCCCCTTCCGGCGCCCGACCAAAGCACTGTCGACAACCGGTGAGATCGTGCCCTGCAGCCGGATCGAGTGGGTTACCGGGATGAAACCGTATCCGATTCAGTCCCATCTATACTAAAGGATCAAGGAGTTCAAGACGTGAGCCTAACCTCAACTTATGCGCCGCCCCCGCCGCAGCGATCGGGCTTGGCAATTCCCCTGCTGGCCGGAGGCCTGATCGCCCTGCTGGCAGTCAACATTTACCTTTACGTGAAGCTGGACAACCTCCAAACCGATGTTACGCAGAAGATCGATAAGCTGACGGCGACGGTGGCCGGCATGCGCGATGCCTCCTCGGTCAACACGGCAGCCCAGGCGCGGCACATCGAAGCATTGAAGGCGGAGTTAGCGAACGCAAGAGCGCAGGAGCGCAGCATGTCCAGCGAGGCAAAGGTGGAGGCGGAAGCTCACGCCGACCAGTTGGCCAAGCAACTCCAGGCGGAAGAAGCCAAGTTACAGCAGCAGATGTCGGGCCAGATCAACGAGGTCAACCAGTCGGTGACGGCGGCCAATGCCAAGATCGCCGACGTTTCCACCGACGTGGGCACCGTCAAGTCGCAGGCCGCCATGACGCAGAGTCAGCTTGAAAAGACCATCGCCGATCTCAAATCCGTCACCGGCGACCTGGGTGTGCAAAGCGGGCTGGTCGCCACCAACGGCCACGAGTTGCAGGCGCTGAAGCTGAGGGGCGAGCGCAACTATTTCGATATCAAGCTGGGCAAGACCAAACAGCCGGTGCGCGTCGGCGACATCATGCTGAAGTTGGAGAGCGCCGACCCCAAGCACAACAAGTACACCGTCAGCTTGCTGGTGGACGACAAGAGGTCCGAAAAGAAGGACAAGAGCGTCAACGAACCGGTGCAGTTCTACACGACGAAGAGCGGCCACATTCCCTACGAGCTGGTGATCAACCAGATCACCAAAGACCAGATCGTCGGCTACCTGGCCACACCGAAAGACGTCTCATCGCGGTAAGGGCCGGGCATGCCTGGTAGCGCCGGTGTTTTCCGTAGCGCCGGCGGCCTTTGCCGCCGGTGTTTTTTCTTTGGCGCCGCCGTCAGTTGGCGCTGCTGGCGGCGGCCTGTGCGGCCATCCGCGCACGCATGGCTTTCATACGCTCTCGCATAGCGGCCACCTGCTGGCGACCGTTTGGGGAGGCGTCGATCAGCCGTTCCAGGTTGATCAGGTATTTCGGCCCGACGCTGGCCCGCAGTTCGGCCAGCAAGGGCTCCACTTTGGCGAACACCCCGATGTACTCGCCGTTGGTGTCGGTGAACAGATCGAGACTGATGGCGCCGTGGTTGACCAGCGCCGCGGCCATGTCCCAATAGCTCCACACCATCCGCACATAGGCGCCATGCTCGGTGAACATCACCTTGGTGACGTCCTCCGTGGATTCGGGATTGAAATTGACAAAGTACCAGTCGCGCGCCTTGCGCATGGTCGCCTCGCGGCGCAAATCGTAAAGCTTGAGGATCAGATCTGCTTCTCTTTGTTTTGACATAGACGGCCCCCCATTCTCTTGACTCGGATTCGAAAGCCCCGCCCATCGGCGGTTGCAGTGCGATCATAGCAAATCCGCGCTGCCCGCGGTCGCGCCTCTGCCTGTTCGCGATGACGGAGTTATTAATTGTAACTACACCCGTGGCGGCGATAACAGCCACTGAGGAGGCGCTACTGTCAGGATACACCCGGCCCGCCATCGCCTTCGAGTCCGCCGCGTCGCGTTCTTTCGGTGGCGGGCGACCGGCGCCGGGCTATCATAAGGTAGTCCGGGAGGAAACCGTTACACCGATGAGCCACGACGATGCCATCCATCACACCCAGCGGGGACACGAGCTGACGCGGGTGATGCGCCCCATGTACGCGCGCCAATGGCTGCTGGGGCCGACCCCGCGCCACGCCATGCCCGACGAGGGAATGCCGCCCGGCACCGCCTACCAGTTGGTCCACGACGAGCTGATTCTCGACGGCAGCTCGCGCTTCAATCTCGCCACCTTCTGCGGCACCTGGATGGAGCCGGAAGCCCGGCGCCTGATGTCCGAGACCTTCGACAAGAACATGATCGACAAGGACGAGTACCCGCAGACGGCCGAGCTCGAGATGCGTTGCGTAAATATGCTGGCCGAGGTGTGGCATTCTCCCCGTCCCGCCGATACGCTGGGCACCTCCACCATCGGATCCAGCGAAGCGTGCATGCTGGGCGGCCTGGCGCTGAAGTGGCGCTGGCGCGAAAAGATGCGTAAGCTGGGAAAGCCAGTGGACCGGCCGAACCTGGTGCTTGGTACCAACACCCAGGTCTGCTGGCATAAGTTCACGCGGTACTGGGACGTGGAGGAGAGGTCCGTGCCGCTCGAAGGCAACCACTATGTCACCGATCCGGAACGCGCCGCGGCGGCCTGTGACGAGAACACCATCGGCGTGGTCAGTGTGCTGGGCAGCACCTTCACCGGCGAATACGAGGATGCCGGCGCGCTAAGTGCCGCGCTCGACCACTTACAGGAAAGAACCGGCCTGGACATTCCCATCCACGTCGATGGTGCGAGCGGCGCTTTCGTGGCGCCCTTCCTACAGCCGGACTTAGTGTGGGATTTTCGGCTGCCGCGCGTGAAATCCATCAACACATCCGGGCATAAGTACGGGTTAGTCTACCCGGGCGTGGGCTGGATTGTCTGGCGCGAAGCGTCGGATCTCGATCCGGACCTGATCTTCAAGGTGGATTACCTCGGCGGCACCATGCCCACGCTGGCGATCAACTTCTCACGCCCGGCCAGCCAGGTGGTGGCGCAGTATTACAACCTGATCCGGTTTGGTAAGTCGGGTTATCGTGCCATCCACCAGGAGTGTCGGGAGGTGGCCGTCCGCCTGGCCGGACAAATCGGCGAGTTAGGTCCGTTCGAGCTGCTGAGTCACGGACGGGATTTGCCGGTATTCGCGTGGACTCTGAAGGGCGCCGCGCATTGGTCGCTGTACGATCTGGCGGACAGGCTCCGCGATCGCGGCTGGCAGGTACCCGCCTATCGCATGCCGGCCAACCGGCAGGACCTGGTGGTGCAGCGCATTGTGGTGCGCAATGGGTTCACCCACGATCTGGCCGGCATGCTGCTGCGCGACATCCGCCGCCATCTCGACTGGTTCGCCACGCAACCCGGTTTCAAACCGACGGTGGACGGCGCAGGCTTTCATCACTGAGACAGAACCTCGCTGGCAGTGATCGACAATGCGGTTTGCCGCTTGCGGCGCATTCCGCTTAAATCAAAATCCGACCCAGGATGATAGCCCCGCGGGGGTTTCGTCAACGAACTTCAGAGTCATTACGCTAGCCCGGTGACGCCATCGTCCGAGCCATGAATTCGCGCACCCGCAGCAGCAGCGGTTCAGGGCCCCCCTCGGCTGGCTCAACCACCGCCACCCGAACCTGCAGTTCGGGGCGGATGACCTTCCCGTCCAGCAAACAGGCGTATGTGCCGGAGAGTTGCTCGCCAACGGCCCTGGCGACTTTGATGGCATCCGACACAGGCACGCTCAGGATGGCTACGAACTCCTCAGTGCTCCAGCGTGCGGCCACCGTGTTCGATGGAAGCACGTTGCGCAGCCGCTTGGTAAACGCGCCCGCCAGTTCCGCCGCCACGTCGCCGTTAAAACGCACCTCCGACAGCCGGAGACCGGAGGTGACCATCAGCAGCAGGCTGACGTCGCTTCGTTCCAGGCTCCGGATGTGTCTCTCGATTTCCGCGCGAGTCAGCAATTGAGTAACCCAGTCGATGGAAGCGGCCGATTCCAGTTGGCCGATCCGGCTATGCAGCATGCGAATCTCCGTCATGAATTGCGCCACGTGGGCCTGGTGCTGTCTCCGCATCTCCTCCACGCTGCGCCCGACCTCGTTCGTCGCCGACAGCAGCAAGGCGCGTATGGGCGCGGCCGCCGGCTGCTGCGCAAGTTCCCGCAGACCGGCTAGAGCGCTGCGCATTTGGGTGTCGCAATCGCCGTCGGACTGCGCCAGCGATTCCATTACGTCCTGGATGGCGCGGGTGGTGGACGCCAGTTGCTCGCGAATGTTGTTCAGGTACTTAGCCGCTTTGGCCCGGTAGTCGCGCAACAGCGCCCGCAACGTGGCGCTGGCTTCGCGCAGGGACTCGGGAGCGGAGGACAGGTCTTCCGCCACCGCCGTTACGTAACGGCGATGCTGAGCGGTAACCTGATCGTCCAGTTCCACCGCGTAGGTTGCTACGTTCTGGACTGCGTCGCGATAGCAGTCGACGGCAGTGTCGCGTTCCGCGGCAAGCCGCTCCAATTCGGTAATGTCGTTACGGACGGAGAGCATAGGCCAGACTCACCTACCACTATCGGCGTGTCTGGCGGAAACCTTTACCCCAAGTTCTCAACCCGAACTAATTAAGGAGGTTGCCAGCGCTCGTCAGCCGATCAGACCTTCCAGGTAACGCTTCGCCGCCAGGATGTCGGCGGTCTGCCGCGGGCCGGAGATTTCGCGCTCGATGGTGATTGGGCCGCTGTAACCAACTTCCTTGAGCCGTGCGAGGAAACGCGGAAAGTCCACTCGTCCCTGGCCGATCGGCGTTTCCTCCCCCAGTTTCTCCGGATCGGTCGGGTAGCGGCCGTCCTTGGCATGCACGCCCATCACCAGCGGGCCCAGCGTGTCGAGCGCGTCCACCGGGTTGGCCTTGCCATAGAGAATCAGGTTGGCGCAATCGAAGTTCACCCCGATGTTGGGGAACCCGGCCGCGCCGATCACGCGCAGCAGCGCGATCGGTGTTTCCTGGCCCGTCTCGCAGCGGAAGGTCTGGCCGTTGCGCTTGCAATAGTCCGCCACATGCCACAACACATCGACGCACCCCTTGAACAGCGGGTCTTCCGGATCCTCGGGGAGGAACCCGAGATGGCGCTGCACGGCGGGAATGCCGGCCGTCTTGGCGAAGTCGGAGGCCTTGCGCAGCGCGTTCAGCCGCGCCTCGCGGGTTTTCGGGGGCACCAGTCCCACCGTGCGCGGACCCTCGCGAAACGTGTACACCTCCGGCCCGGGGCCGGTCACGATCAACGAGGTGCCCTCGATCCCATAACGGTCCAGAGCCGCCCGCAAGCTCTTCGCGGCGGCTCCATCGTAAGAGGTCACCGAGACCTGGCAGGTGGGGAAACCAAGTTCCTTGACGCGGCGGATCCCCGCGTCCGGGTCTTCGCAGTTGGCGACCACACCCAGGCGAAACGGCTTGGCAGCCGGTTGAGCGCGCGCGGCAACCACGGCCGCCGACGCCAGTTGCAAGAATTTCCTGCGTCCGGGAGCAACTTCCGGAAAACCGCGCCCGGTTTCTCCGCCTGTTACCATAAGTTTCAACTCCCTGAACAGTATTCTATGCCCGAAAAGCCTTACGACCACGCCCAAATCGAACTCAAATGGTACCAGCGTTGGCAGGACGCCGATTTCTACCGGGCGGAAGAGAATTCCGCTAAACCTAAGTTCTATGTCTTAGAAATGCTGCCGTATCCCAGCGGCACGCTGCACATAGGCCACATTCGCAACTATTCGATTGGCGACGCCCTGGCCCGCTACAAATGGATGCGCGGTTTCAACGTGCTCCATCCGATGGGTTGGGATGCGTTTGGCTTACCCGCCGAAAACGCCGCCATCGCCAACCGGCAACCGCCGCGCCAGTGGACGCTGCAGAATATCGAGGCGATGCGGAAGACCCACCGCCGCTTCGCTTTCAGCTATGACTGGGACCGCGAAATCTCCACCTGCGAGCCCGAGTATTACCGCTGGAATCAATGGTTCTTCCTCAAGATGCTGGAGCGCGGCCTGGCCTATCGCAAGAAGGCGCTCGTCAACTGGTGCCCCCAGTGCGCCACCGTGCTGGCCAACGAACAGGTGGTGGAGGGCTGCTGCTGGCGTCACGACGGTACGCCCGTCGAGCAGCGCGCCCTCGAACAGTGGTTCCTCAAAATTACCTCTTATGCCGACCAGTTGCTGGCCGACATGCGGCAACTCGAAGAAGGCTGGCCGGAGCGCGTGCTCGTCATGCAGCGCAACTGGATTGGCCGCTCCGAAGGCGCCGAGGTCGATTTCACCCTGGCCGGAACGGGCGAAAAGATTCGCGTCTTTACCACCCGGGTCGACACCATCTACGGCGCCACCTGCGTGATCCTGGCGCCCGAGCATCCGCTCAATGCGCAACTGCTCGATGCGGCGGGCCAGGCCCGCGTCAAGGCCATGGTGGATTCGCGCGCCGGCCAGGATCCGGGCGATATCGAAAAGGAAGGCTTCTTCTCCGGCAGCTACGCCGTCAACCCGTATAGCGGCGAGAACGTGCCGATCTGGATCGGCAATTTCGTGTTGATGGGTTACGGCACGGGCGCCATCATGGCCGTGCCCGCGCATGACGACCGCGACTTCGAATTCTGCCGCAAATATTCGATCGCCATCCGCCCGGTGATCCGCCCGGTGGATGGCGAGCTTGGCGTCGAGCCGGGCTTGACGGCCGCGTTCACCGAGGATGGCATCGTGGAACACACCGGCAACTGGTCCGGCCTTTCGAGTGAGGAGGCCCGCGACAAAATGGCCGCTCATGCCAGGGAGCATGGCTTTGGCGATGCGGCCGTTACCTTCCGCATCAAGGACTGGGGCATCTCGCGCCAGCGCTACTGGGGCACGCCCATCCCGGTGATTTACTGCCCTGCCTGCGGCGCGGTTGCGGTGCCCGAAGATCAGCTCCCGGTGCGGCTGCCCGATCGGGTGGAAATCACCGGCGCCGGCCGGTCGCCGCTCGAGAACGTGCCCGAGTTCGTCAACGTGGCCTGCCCGAAATGCGGCGGCGCGGCGCGGCGCGAGACCGACACCATGGACACGTTTATCGATTCGTCCTGGTATTTCTACCGCTATTGCGATCCGCACAACGACCAGGCTCCGTTCGACCCCGCCAAGATCGCCTATTGGTTCGAGATCGATCAATACATTGGCGGTGTGGAGCACGCCATCCTGCACCTGATTTATTCGCGCTTCTTCACCAAGGTGATGCGCGATATCGGTTTGATCCCCAACAGCGAACCCGTCCGGCGCCTCTTCACGCAGGGCATGGTGATCGCCGAAGGCGCCAAAATGTCGAAGTCCAAAGGCAACGTGGTGGGCGCCGACATGCTGGCCGAAAAATATGGCGCCGACACCGCGCGCCTGTTCGTGCTCTTCGCCGCGCCGCCCGAAAAGGAAGTCGATTGGCGCTGGGAGGGCGCCGACGGCATTTACCGCTTCCTGGGCCGCGTGTACCGCTTCGCCACCCGCCACGTGGGAGCCGCCGGGCCCGAGTCCGGCGCCGCCGACCGCAAGGTGCTGCGCAAGCTCCACCAGTGCCTGCAGAAGATCACCGAGGATTTCGAGTCGCGCTGGCACTTCAACACCTGCATCGCCAGCATCATGGAGCTGGTGAACGTGCTGTACGCCGAGGAAGAGTATATCGGCACGGCGGTGATCAACGACGTTCTGGAGAAGCTTGCCCTGATGCTGGCGCCCTTCGCGCCGTACCTGGCGCAGGAGATCTGGGACGAACTCGGGCACGCTGGCCCGGTCTTCCGCCACCCCTGGCCGCCTTTCGATCCCGAACTCGCCAAACCCGAGGAAGCCGAGATCGTGGTGCAGGTCAACGGCAAGCTCCGCAGCCGCGTCTACGCCCCGTTCGGTACGTCCAAAGCCGAGCTCGAAAGCCTCGCCCTGGCCGACCCCAAAGTCCAGCAATCCATCGCCGGCAAACAGGTGCTGCGGATCGTCTCCGTGCCGGACAAGCTGGTAAACATCGTCGTCAAATAACCCGATCTCGTGCAACCCAGTTCAGCGGGCTGCGCGTTTTTCGGCCAGTTAGCGTGAGCCGGACTCACAGGAGCCCTCGCTCGGTCGGCCGATCAAGTACGACCCGGGCCGCGATGTGATCTCGGCAGCCGGTTTCTCGTTCTGGTAACATTTTTGTGTGCCGGTCCAGCAAGCGTCGTCTGCCCGAATGGAAGCTGCTGTTGGCGCGCAGCCCATGTTCCGCGCCATGAAGGCGGACCGTGACGGCTATCCTGCCACGGGCCCTTCCAGCCGCACATTAGGCGTGCGAATCGATGGACCGAGTCGCGATATTCTCGTTGGACTGGATGGAACCGTATCTCCGGCGGCCGGCGGAATGTCCGTGGCGCTCGATGCCGCGCAGAACCTGCCAAAGCCTCGTCTTCCGAAGTCACTCGGAGGCGAAGGCCGCGATCCGGTGTTCAGGATGTCGTCCGCGGCGCTGCCTGCCAGCCTGTTGGTTCGCCCCGACCGATACCCTCACGCCTTGGTAGAGCCCGCGGCAGTCTGTCTATTCGAGCAGTACGAGAAGAACCTCTGGGGAACTCGTCTCTCGTGGAGCAACGTGTGACTGAGGCAGCCAACATGACAAGAGAATTCGTGCGCTACCGCCAGTTGGAACGCCGTCTTTGGCTGATCCGTTGGCGGAATGCGGGAGACGAGTCTGTCGAGGAGGATGAGGTTCTCGATGAAATGGACAGGACGTGGATGCAACTCTCGGAGCGGGAACAGGCCATCTTGCGAGCGGAAGGGCCGCGCTGTTGGCCCATGGATCCTTCGGCGCTGCCGCCGCAATTCGCCGACGCCCGGTGGATAGCCGAGCCGGAAGCTTGGGCGTACGAGGGCTTCGACTCCGCGGCGCAGACGATACTGTCCGCGGGAGCATCCTGAAATGGAGCCGCAATTCGACTATCTAGCAGCGGAATTGACCGAGTGGTTTGATAGCGTCTTCGACCTGACGCAAAGAAGCCTTTTTGGCATCGCACCGGAGGGGCCGCATCGGGATGCGGTCGTGGTCGACTCGATGATCCGGAATGCCCGGATGATTTATCGTGCGGAATTGGACAGAGAGGGTAAGCTCTACTCGCCGCTCTGTTTCTTTCTCACGGCCGCCTGCCGGCACCTAGGGGCGCGTTTGGGTACCGGCCATTGGCGAGCGGCATTGGAAAGCCTGTGCCAGTCACAGCAACTTCCCGGACTTGAGGCGTTCGGCCTGCCTTTGGGTACGCCCGGCTACCGGTTCAAGGCGGAACTCGACGCTGCCATTGAACAGGCCGGCTTCATCGATCGTACCAGCCTTCTCAACAAGGAGGATCGCAAGGTGGCGATCGGTCTCGGAATCAATTGGGCGATGCGGCTGTTGCTGGCGTGCGCGGCGGACTATCCGAATCCCATCGAATCACCGGGGCATAAAGACTTCGCATGGCTCGCGACTCGAGTTCAGGCATCCATTGGCGCGTGTAGCTAGCAGGTACCGAGCAACCGAACGCAAGAAGTAAGAAAACCCAGCTAACCCATCCGCCCGCACCACCTTGTGTCCTCGCAGTAGATCCACTTGGTTGGTTAGTTAGTCGCCGGCAAAACCAAAAAAAAGCGGTAAAGACCGGTGACTAGCGCAGGCCGTTTTCGCGTGCGAGGCGGGTGAGGGCGGCGGAAAGGCGCTGGAGGATGGCGGCGAACTGAAGCCAGTTCTCGCCGCAGCGTTCTTTTTTGGAGAACTGGTGGAGCTCGGCGACGAGCGCGGCCGAACGTTGATCGAGAGCGGCGAGTTGTTCGTGCGGGGAAAGCTGGCGCGGCGGTTTGGCAGGAGGGGCGCTTCGGCGGAAGCGGGCGATGGCAGCGGCCAGGAGGCGGGAGTTTTCCGGGATCAACTCGATGACTTCGCCGTTGCAGTGGAGCGCGCCATCGTGGATGGAGGGAGCGAGAGCGCGGTAGGCGTTGGCGGGGATGCGGGTGAATTGGGCGAGCTGGAAGTAGGGGGCGCCGAACTCCTCCCACAGGCGGACGATTCTGTCGGCGTTTCGGCCGTCGATTCCGAGGTGCTGGGAGCAGAACTCGCGCCAGCGCGGGGTGACGAGCTGAAACTCGTTGGTCTGGCGCAGGCGATGAAGGCAGGCAGCCTGGGCGGCGGAACAGCGGCCGGCCACGAGATCGAAGGCCTGGCTCTGGCCGAGGACGGAACCCAAGTTCAGCAGGTCGGCGACGTCCGGTGTAGGAGGCGACTTTTCCACGTTGTTGGCGCGCCGTGGGACAAGTTGTCCCACGGCTGATTAGTTAGCTTGCTCAAAACAAACGATTCGGCTGGTGGCTCGTGGGACAAGTTGTCCCATTTGGCGGTTTTCTTGACGGTAAAGCATAGCCAGACACAAGAAAGCCCAGCAAACACAAGAAGCGTCGGCACGAGTGCCGACGCGGCACGCAGGAGTGCGTGCGCCACGAAGGGCTTCCTGTAATTACTGTGGCATGGGAGGCTGCACGAGGAGGGGGCGCGGGGCGCGGGGGACGCGTGTAAGTCTTGTGGGACTGGCGGCTTGGAAGGTGCGGAAATACCTGGCCGGTGTTGTGACCGGGTTTCCTTATCGCCCGAAGCAGTATAGCCGGCCATCCTGCGAACCGATCACTACACGGCCTGCGGCTATCGCCGGAGAAGCCGAAAGCGGCGCGCCGGCTTCGAAATCCCAAAGCTTCGTTCCGGCGGCCAGATCCAGCACGTAGAAGTGGCCATCGTTGGAACCGATGTACACGCGGCCGTCCGCGATGGCGGGAGAGGAATCGACGCGGGCCCTGGTCGGGAATGTCCAAATTGGCTTGCCGGTGGTTGCGTTCAGGCAATGCACCAGCTTGTCCCGGCCGCCGACAACGATGCGGTCGCCGGCCGCGGCCGCCGAGGAGTAGAACGGAAACCGGGCGGCCGGGCGCAGGTATCGCCAGAGAATGCGTTTCTGTCGCACGCTGGCGCCGACCACCTCATTATTGAAATTGCCGAACCAGGCCCAGTCGCCCAGCATCGCAGGAGAAGCGCCGGAGGGGCCGCCGGCGGGGAAACGCACCACTTCCTGGCCGTCCGCCAGGCGGATTCCGTGGAAGACTTCATCGCAGCCGGAGACATACGCGACGCCGCCCTCGAGCGCCGGCGTCCCGTGCAGGTAGCTGCCGGTCGTGAACTTCCAGACGAGCTTGCCATCGCGCCGCGAGAGGCAGTACAGGTTGCCGTCGTAGGAGCCGATCAGCAGCCGGTCTCCGGCGATCACCGGCGACGAGCGGATTTCGGCCTCGGTCTTGCATGTCCACAGTGCCTTGCCATTGGCCGCATTCACGGCATGCAGGACGCCGTTCAGATCGCCGACATAGACGATTCCGTCGTACACGGCCGGGGAGGATTCGCCGATGGAATCGGTGGCGCGGTACTTCCAGCGCAGCTTCCCGGTTTGGAGGTCGACGGCCAGCAGATCCTTCGATTGCGACCCCACGTAGACCGTTCCGCCCGAAATCGCGGCGGAAGATTCGATCGAGTCACCGGCGTCATAAGTCCAGAGCAGCCTCAAATCCGCCGGAACGGAACCGGTGGCGACGCCGGTCAGTTGCGGGTTGCCGCGGAACTGCGGCCAATCGTCCGCCGCGCCCAGGAGGCCCACAGCCAGGAATAGGATCAACGGGCAAGCTAAAGCATGCCCCACCAATAAAGAAATCGGACTGCCTGGTGGAGCATGCTTTAGCTTGCCTTCGGAATTCGAAACTGCATTCATGAAACGGTGCACTCAGGGCTTCCGGGCAATCGCGAAAAGTTGGTCACGGCTGGTGACAAACAGGGTTCCATTGGCGGGAACCGGCGTGGAGTAGACGTTGCCCCCCATGCTTATAGTGGCGATCAGCTTTTCCTGTTTGCCCGCTTCCATCACCAGCACATCGCCGTCTTCGTCTCCCAGGTACACTCGTCCCTCGATCACCATGGGCGAGCCCCAGACGGCGGAGAGCGTGTCGTGCGTCCAGTAGGGCTGGCCGGTGTTCACATCCAGGCAGTGGAGATAGCCGGTGAGATCGGCATAGAACAGCAGCCCGTTCGCAATGGCGCCAGTCGAAATCGAGCGCTTGATCTTGTCGTAACGCCAGAGCCGGCCGCTGACCGTGATGTCGCCCCGCCTGGTGGCGTCGATGGCATAGAGATGCCCGGGACCCTGGCCGCCCGCGGGGTCCTGACCGTTGGCGATGAACACCTTGTTCTGCCAGATCACCGGCGTGGAGACGATCTCGTTGCGCGTCTTCGGCCAGACGGAATCCTTGGGGTTGGTGTCGAACTCCCACAGCTTCTTGCCAATGAGAGCCTCATAACCGCGCACCCAGCCATCGCCGTCGCCCATCACTACCTGCACCACGCCGCCGATGTCGCCGACGGCCGGAGAAGTCCACTGGCCGTCCAGGATTCGATCGCCCACGTCGTTCACCTGCCAGACCAATTTGCCGGTCTTTTGATCGACCGCGATCATGGATGGCGCTTTCGGCGCGGGCACGCGTTCGCCGTGCTCGCTCCGGCCGTTGGAGGTGCCGGCAAAAACCAGCCCGCCGTAGGACGCGGGTGAGGTAGCGGCCTTAAAGTGCGGCGACACGCCGAGCTCCTTAATCATGTCGAATTTCCAGATCGACTTGGCGTTCCCTTTCGCGTCGCCATGCACATCCAGGCACACCAACTCGTAGCGGTTGGTCACATAGTACAGCCGGTCGCCTTCGACCAGCGGCGCGGAGCAGACTCCGGTTTCGGGCCAGTCCTTGCTCGATTCCGGGAGCTTCTGGCTGGTGTGCTGCCACAGAAAGCGGCCGTCGGATTCGCGGAAACACATCAACACGCCGCGGTCGCCGCCTTCCTGCGGGTTACGTACCAGTGAGTTGTTGGTGCCGACGTACACCTGCCCGCCCGCCACCACCGGATTGCCATAGGTTAGCGATCCGAGTTTCGCCACCCACTTCACGTTCTTCTTGGTTTGGATGTCCCAGGAAGCCGGAATGCCCTGCACGGAGGAGACCATGTTGCGGTCCGCTGTGCCGCCCCACATCGGCCAATCGCCGCCGGAATTGGACCCGAGCAACAGGCAGCCGGAGACCACGAGACACATGAAAAGGGCGCGCTTCACTGGCTACCTTCCCTGTTTGCGATGGCGAACAGATGGCTGGCACCGCGCACGATCAGCATATCGTCCGCCCATGCCGGGGTGGCCAGAACAGGCTCGCCAATCGGATTCTTGGCGACCAGTTCATACTGCGGCCCCGCTTTGACGACGAAGACATCCCCATCCTCGCTCGCCAGATACAGGTTCCCCGCCGCCGCGACGGGTGACGCGACAAACGAGTCTCCTTCGATCCGTTGCTGGTACACGCGGTTTCCGGTCTTGGCATCATAGGCCGTCAATATGCCGTTGTTATTGAGCGCGTAAAGCCGATCGCCGTATAGAATCGGCGAGGGCAGATAGGTGCCGCCGCGCTGCTTGCTCCAGGCGATCGCGTCGCTTGAATCCTTGCCGGCAGGAAGCGTGAGGTCGCCCGTGGATCCGATCCTGATCGCATAGATCGGTTGGATTGGCGCATAGCCTGAGGTCACGAAGATCAATCCCCGGCCCGAGACGGGGGTTGTGCAAGGGATCTCGGAATTGGGACCCAGCGTCCACAGCTCTTTCCCGGTATCCGCATCGTAGCCGCGAATCGCCTTGGCTCCGTTGGTAACCACTTCCGTACGGTCCTTGCCTTCGACGATGGTCGGCGTGCCCCAGGTCGGAAGCTCCGCCCGCGCCGTGCGCCAGAGTTCCTTACCGTCCTTCAAATCGAAAGCGGCGATAAACGAGTCTTTCTGGCGGTCGCACAGCACGATGACGGAATTCTTGTAGAGCACCGGCGAGCTGGCCGCTCCCCATTCCGAATCGGGGTCGAAGAACCATCCCGCATTTTGTAGCCCCAAGTCTTTCTGCCAGAGGAGCTTCCCATCGGACGAATAGGCGTACAGCCCTTCGGAACCGAAATAGGCGACCACCACGCTGCCGTTGGTCGCGGGAGACGGCGAGGCCTGCGACGATTTTGGGTGGCGCTTGGTCTTGGGCACTCCCTCATGCGCGGTCTGTTGCCATAACAGTTTGCCGGTGAGCTTGTCCAGCGCCATCACTTTCCACTGGTGCGGGCTGCGGTCGTTTGCCGAATCGGTGTCGCCGTAGAGGCCGGTGCGGAACCTTTGCGTGGGGTCGCTCGAGATGGCCGTGGTAACGTACACGCGATCGCCCCAGACTATCGGCGACGACACGGACAGGCCCGGGATCTCGGTCTTCCAGACGATATTGGTTCCTTTCGCCGCGTCCCAATGGATGGGCGGCTTGGCGCCTGAGCCAACGCCCGACGCCGCTGGCCCGCGGAATTGCGGCCAATCCGCCGCCATGGCAAGGCCGACCGCAGCCATCGTGCCGAGAGCGAGCCAGCGCCAGCAAGCGCGTCCGTGCCGTTTCATTGGGTCACCGCTTTCTTGAAGCCGTAGCTGGCGCCGCCCTGCTTCAGCGTGAAGCTCGCAGGGGAATCGAAATCCACTTCTATCTGGGCCTGCGCGAATTCGAAGTGGGTTGCGCTCTTGGGGCTAAGCGCAAACTCGGATTGGCCGGTGGCCTGCATGTACAGTTTGCCTTCTTTCGAAGAAACCTTGATGTCGAGCGGAATCTTATCCGATTTGTAGGTGCCCGCATACGCCTCGAGCGTCTTCGCATCCACCACGAACGCCGGCGCGGGTTCGTGCGCGCCCGCCTTTTTCAGCAGGGCGGCGACCTCCGTATGATTGCTGCCGAGCGCCGCCTCATAGGTCCTGTCCAATGCCGGTTGGCTTGGCTTGCCGGCCTCCAGAAGGGCTTCCACCAGGTCGGCATTGCCGGTTGCCGCCACCGATGCCAGAACCGCGTCGGGATTCGCGGTTCCCTTGCGGATCAGCGTTTTCGCCACGCCGTAGTGCTTGCGCATGAGGACAAAATCGAGCATCGACGCGTGGTAGAAACTGTCGTGAACGTCCGGATTGGCGCCCTTATCCAGGAGAAAGCGGACCACTTCTTCGCGGCCGTTCATGGCCGCCAGATACAGCGGCGTTTGGCCATACGCCGTCTTCGTCTCCAGCGCCGCACCCTTCCCGATCAGCGCCTGGACGGCGGACAGGTCGCCCATGCGCGCGGCTTCGAGCAAGTCCTCGTTAACGTCCCCGGCACCGAAGCCGAGGGATGCCGCGAAAATGAGGATTACGATTCTGTGCATTCGGTCACCGCTTGATGTCGTAGCAGTAAAGATTGTTCTGCTCCCGCAGATAGAGTTGGCCGTTGGCGATTGCCGGCGGGGTCCATGTGTTGAAGGCGCCGCGCGGGATCTCGAACCGGGAGACTTCCTTGTAGGCGGCGGGCGTGGGGTCGATCAGCCCGACTACGCCGTCCTCGCCCATGCAATAGAGGCGCTGGCTCGCATAGATGCAATTGCCTTTGCCGACGCTGCGATCGCGCCATGCAACCTTCCCCGTCTTGAATTCCATGGCGGTGAGGATTTCACTCGAAAACCCGTACAGGTAGTCCCCCACCAGCACGGAGGTGGTGTAGTGGTTGCGCATGTCCCGGTTGAAATAGACCTCGGCGGTCTTGCCGTCCGGGGTGGGCTTCAGCAGCACGCAACCGGTGCCGTAGTCGGTCGAAAAAAAGACGTATCCGTCGTTGGCGATTGGTGTGGCAATGTTCGCGGTCCGGTTGGCGACTCGGGGGTATCGCCAGAGCAGCGCGCCATCCTTGGCATCGAGGCCGATGGCGGCTTCCGCGGTGAGCAGGGCCAGAGCGTGGGTGCCGCCGATATCGAGCGCAATCGCCGAGGAATAGCCGGCTCGATCGTTCTGCGACTTCCACACGAGGTTGCCGGTGTTCTTGTTCAGGGCCACCACAGCCGCCGCGGGACCGCCGGGCGTGACGACGAGGCGGTCGCCATCCACCAGGGGCGATTCGCTGTAACCCCAGTTCGGCGGCCGGCCGCTGAATCGATCGACGAGGTTCAACTCCCAAACGCGTCTGCCGTTGGCGGTTTCCAGGCACACCAGCGTGCCATCGGCGGACGAGGCATACAGGCGCGCACCGTCCACCGTAGGCGTACCCCGGGGACCATACCCGCGGTCCCCGTTGAAGGCCTTGCCGGCCGGTGTCTTCCAAAGCTGTTTGCCGTTATGAACGTCGTAGGCCATAACCAACTGCCGCCCACCCTGCTGGCCCTGAATGTAAAGACGATCGCCCACGATGGCGGGCCCGGAATAACCCTCCCCCAGATCCTGGGCCTTCCAGAGCAGGCGCGGCCCGTCTTTGGGCCACCAGTCCAGCAAGCCCGTCTCAGCCGACTTTCCATCGCGATTCGGACCGCGCCATTGGGGCCAATCGGCCGCGAGCGCCACGATGCCGAAGAAAAACAGAATCAGACCGAGACATCTGGACATGTCGAGAGGTTAACGAATTGCCACGCATTCCGCAACGCGGGCAAATACCGGCAAGCTCTTAAAGCATGCCCCACCTGCGCGGCTATATACTGGCGTTTCGTAAACATTCCGGGCGAGGAGTCCCGGTGAAAATGTTCAGGCTTGCTCTTTCTTTCCTGGCGGCGGTGGTGGCGCTGGGCGCGCAGCAGCAGACGCTTGGGGTCGGCGTCTATCCGGGCGATCCGCAGCAGAATTTCGCACCCACCTTCCGCATGGATACCGCCACGTATCGCAACCTGGCATTGCACCGCGCGGCGTATCAGTCGAGCAGCTACGACTACAATCTGACCGCGCAACTCATCACCGACGGCATTGTCGAGACCAGGCTGCCGCGTTGGGTGACGGTCTCGACCAGCGGCCAAGGCGTGTTGCCGAAGCACGAGCGCGAGAATGTGCTGGATCACAACTGGACCACCAGGGCCGAACTGCGAGGCACCGACGTCTGGGTGGACATCGGATTCCTGGGCGGCGACGCGGCGCCGGAAATCGACCGGGTGGACGTGGACGCATCGGCGCAATCGTCGGACAACCAGGAGTGGAGTCTGATCCTCTCCGGTTCCGAGGACGGGAAGGTATGGCGCGAACTGCGGCGCGGCGAGGGAAGCTTGCGGCCAACCGGCGAGTTTAAGCCGTCGATTGCGTTGCCGGCGCCGGTTCGCAGCCGGTATTACCGCATCGAGCTGCGCTGCGGGCGACGGCTGGCCTGGCATGTCGGCGAAGTTGCGTTCTTTCGCGGCGGGCGGCGGCTCGATCTCGGTGGGCCGTACGATTTCACGAGCGCGTGGATGGGAGCCGGCAGCGGCGAGGAGTGGGTCTATGTCGACCTCGGTGCAACCTGCACGTTCGACCGCGTCAGGCTGGATTGGATTCGCCGCGCGGCCGAAGGTTCCGTCGAGGCGTCCGATGACGCGGTTCACTGGCGGACGCTGGCGCCGCTCCCAAACGCGGCTGGCACTATCGACGTAATCGATCTGCCACAGGCGGCGCAGGCGCGCTACGTGCGGCTGCTGATGACCAAGCCGGCCTCGCCCGAGGGGTACATCCTCAGCGAAATGGCGGTGTTCGGGCGCGGCGGGCCGGTGCCGGTGGCGCATCCGGCTGCGGCCATCGACACCGGTGGACGCCTGGATCTCGCCGGCGGACGATGGCGGGTGGAACGCGCCTGGCTGGTTGGTGCGGCTGGCGAGGCGATCTCGCAATCCGGCTTTTCGGACAGCAACTGGCTGATTGCAACCGTTCCCGGCACCGTGCTCACCAGTTACCTGAACGCGGGCGCTGTCCCCGATCCGAATTATGGCGACAACCAAAACCTGATTTCGGATTCGTTCTTCTGCGCGGACTTCTGGTATCGCGATGTATTCTTCGCTCCGGCTGTGCCCGCCGGCCGGCGCGTCTGGCTGAACTTCGACGGCATCAACTGGAAAGCCGACGTTTATCTGAATGGCAAGAAGCTGGGGCGGATCGAAGGCGCATTCATGCGCGGCCGTTTCGACGTCACGGGCAAGCTCTACCCCGGCGAGGCGAACGTGCTGGCGGTTCGCATCGAAAAGAACCGCACGCCGGGATCGACCAAAGAGAAGACGGTGATGGGCTTCGGCAGCAACGGCGGCGCGCTGGGCGCGGACAATCCGACCTTTCACTCCTCGATCGGCTGGGACTGGATGCCGGCCGTGCGCGGGCGCGACACCGGCATCTGGAACAGCGTGTACCTGACGGCGAGCGGCCCGGTCACCATCGAAGATCCGCTGGTTTCGACCAGCCTGCCGCTACCGGATACCTCGCGCGCAGACGTTGGCTTGGAGCTCACGCTGCGCAACCACGAACCGCGGCCGGTGGCGGGCAAGCTGCGCGTGCGCTTCGGGGAAGCCACGTTCGAAATGCCCGTCACGGTGGGCCCGTCGACGGCGAAGGCGGTGAAGCTGGATGCCGCCGCGCATCCGGAGCTGCGGCTGCGGAATCCGAAATTGTGGTGGCCCAATGGCTATGGCGATCCGAACCTCTACGCGGTGGAGTTGCAATTCGAAACCGCGGATGGGCAGGCGTCCGATACGAAGCGGTTCCAGACCGGCGTGCGCCAGTTCACGTACAGCGAAGAAGGCGGCGCGCTGCGGATCTTTATTAACGGACGGCGCTTCGTGCCGCGCGGCGGGAATTGGGGCTTCAGCGAGGACCTGCTGCGCTACCGCGCCCGCGAATACGACGCGGCGGTGCGCTATCACCGCGACATGAACTTCACCATGATTCGCAACTGGGTGGGGCAAACCTTCGACGACGCATTTTACGAGGCCTGCGACCGCTACGGGATCGTGGTGTGGCAGGAGTTCTGGCTGGCGAACCCGTGGGACGGCCCCGATCCGGACGATCCGGCGATGTTCCTGCTTAACGTCCGCGACACCGTGCTGCGGATTCGCAACCATCCTTCGATCGGCCTTTATTGCGGCCGCAACGAAGGGTACCCGCCGGCCGCACTGGACGACGGCATTCGCCAGGCGCTTGGCGAGCTGGCTCCCGGCAGCCACTACATTTCCAATTCGGCGGACGGCGTGGTGGGCGGCGGCGGCCCGTATCAAGTGATGCCGCTGAAGGCGTATTTCGGCACTCTGGCGAAGTCGAAGCTGCACAGCGAAATGGGCTCGCCCAACATTCCCGCCATGGAAAGCATGCGCGCCATGATGCCCGAAGACGCGCTCTGGCCGCCCAACCGCACTTGGGGCGAGCACGATCTCGGCCCCAGGGAACCGGAGGCCGCCGGCTCGGTTTTCAGGCACATCGAAAAGAGTTACGGCGGGGCCAAGAATGTGGAGGAGTTCGTCGCGCTGGCGCAGTTTCTCGATTACGAAATCTATCGCGCCATGTTCGAATCGCAGAGCCATTACCGGATGGGCATGCTGATCTGGATGAGCCATTCGGCATGGCCGTCGCTGCTGTGGCAGACTTACGACTATTATTTCGATCCCGGCGCCGGGTACTTCGGTAGCAAGAAGGGCGCCGAGCCGCTGCACATCCAATGGAACGCGGCGGACGAAACCATCGAAGTCGTCAACTACTCGGGCGGCGACGCGCGCGGGCTGACGGCGAGCGTGGAAGTGCTGAACCTGGATGGCTCGGTGCGTTGGGCAAAGACCGCACCGGTGGATAGCACCGAGGACAGCACGGTCACGTGCATCAAGATGGAATACCCCGAAGGGCTGACCGCGGTGCATTTCCTACGGCTGAAATTGTTGCGGCAGAGTGAAACAGTTTCGGAGAACTTCTACTGGCGCGGGTTGGAGGAAGGCGACTATCGCGCACTGCGCACGTTGGCCAAGGCGACTGTCGAAGCCACCACGAGCGTGGACCAGCGCGACGGGCGCTGGCATCTTTCGACCGTCCTGCATAACGATTCTGCGACGCCGGCGCTGATGGTTCGAGTCAGGGCAGTGCGCGAAAAGACCGGCGACCGGATTCTGCCCGCGCTGTACAGCGACAACTACGTGGCGCTAATGCCCGGCGAGCGCCGCACGATCGTCACCGATCTCGACGGTGCCGATGCACGCGGCGAGAAACCGAGCGTGGTGGTGGAGGGCTTCAACGTGACGCCGCGGTGAGGCTTCGGGCTTCACGCCGGGACGTACCGCTTGACGGCGATGTCTCTGGAATGCCGGCGCGTCTGCGCCACGTCGTAGGCGAGTTGCATGCGCAGAAGGTGGTCCATGTCCGGGCCGAATGCCTTTTCGATGCGCAGGGCCATTTCCGGCGTCAGCGTGGCCTTGCCGTGAAGAAGATCGGAGAGGGTGGCGCGGCGCACTTTCAAAATCTCCGCCGCCTTTGACACGTTAAGGCCGAGGGCTTCGACGATCTCGGTCTTGATCAGGTCGCCCGGATGGGGCGGATTCTTCATGGGCATTGCGGGCCTCCTAATGGTAATCGATCAAGTCAATATCGTTGGCGGCGTTCGTCTATGTACGGTTATACCGTACACGTCGAGTTTCTGCATTTTCGTAAGAGGTCCGGTAGCGGTAGAATGGCCGCATGTCCCGCACTCAAACGGCGCTCACCGATTCGATACTGGCTTACGTCCGCGATGTCACGTTGCGCGAGCCGGAGGCGCTGCGAAAGTTGCGCGAATCCACCGAAAACCATCCGCACGCTTCGTGGCAGGTGGCGCCCGAACAGGGCCAGTTCCTGCACCTGCTGACACGGGTGACCGGCGGGCGCCAAGCTCTCGAAGTCGGCATTTTCATGGGCTACAGCTCGACCTGGATCGCGCTCGGCTTGCGGCCGGGCGGGAGGCTGATCGCCTGCGATAAGAGCGAAGAGCATTCTCGGATCGCCCGGCAAACCTGGCGCGAGGCCGGCGTGGAGGATCGCATCGATGTGCGGCTCGCCCCGGCGCTCGATTCGCTGGATGGGTTGTTAGCGGAGGGCCAGGCCGGCAGCTTCGATTTCATTTTCATCGACGCCGACAAGGGGAACTACATCGAATACTATGAGCGCGGGCTGCGGCTGCTGCGGCCGGGCGGGCTGGTGGCCGCCGACAACGTTCTGTTCCACGGCACGGTGGACGATCCGGCCAACCGCGATCCCGACACTGTGGCCATCCGCGAATTCAACAGTCACCTGCAATCCGATGGGCGCATCGCACTCAGCATGGCCACCATGGGCGACGGCCTGGCCCTGGCGGTTAAGCTCTGACGGCGCGCCCGCCGCCGGAAGCGCGAAAGATGCAAGAATGATGGGGAAAGAGGTGGCGCTATGAAGCGTCTTTTGATTCTGATGGCAGCGTTCGCGGTGGCAGCCATGGCCGCCGATATCGCCGGCACCTGGAAAGCGACGGCGGAGGGTCCTAACGGAACCATGGAGCGAACCTTCGTCTTCAAAGTGGACGGAAACAAGCTCACCGGGGAGACCACCAGCACGATGTTGGGCAAGTCCACCATCGCGGACGGGAAAGTGGATGGGGACAACCTGTCGTTCACCATCACCGCCGACCTGCAGGGAACGGAACTGAAGCTGAATTACAAAGGGAAAGTCGGCGGCGCCGACCTGCACCTGACCTCCGAAAGAGCCGGCGAGGGAGGCGGGCAGTCCATTGAATGGACCGGCAAGAAGGTTCAGTGAACCGCCGGGAATGCCGGTAACTGACACAAGTCGGCCCCAGGGCGCTTCGAGCGAGGACGTCCGCGGTATCAACCGGCGGATTGTCCTCAACCTGATCCGCAAGCGCCAGCCCATTTCGCGCGCGGACCTGGCGCGGGTTTCCGGGATGCAACGCAGCACCATATCGCTGATCGTCGAACAACTGATCGAGGAGGATTGGGTGCTGACGGGGCCGACTGGCCGGTTGCCCAGGGGCCGGCGGCCTACCTTTTTGCGCCTGAATGACGAGCGGGTGATGATCGGCGTGGACATCCGCCCGGCGCAGATCACGGTCGCCGTGGCGGACGCTAACGGGAGGTTCATTTCGCAGGAGGCGATCGTCACCACGCCGGACCCGGAGTTCACGCTGGGCCGTCTGATCGAAGTGATCCGGCGCATCGTCGCGTCGTGCCGGGGCAGGAAGATCGAAGGCATCGGGGTCAGCGTGCCGGGCCGTTACATCCCCGGGTCGAACCGGCTGGTGTTCGCGCCCAATCTGGGATGGCGCGACGTGGATCTGCGCACACCGCTGACGAAGGCGACCGGCCTGGAAGTGGAAATCGAGAACGCCGCCACGGCCTGCGCGCTGGCGGCGGTCTGGTTCGACCACATGGAGCAGGTTCGCAACCTGGTGGTGGTCACCGTCTCCGAGGGCGTCGGCACGGGGTTCCTGCTCAATGGCCAGATCGTGCGGGGTCTGAATGGAATGGCTGGAGAGTTCGGCCACGTGCCGCTCGATCCGCAGGGTCCGCTCTGCGGGTGCGGCCGCCGCGGCTGCTGGGAGGTGTTCGCGTCCAATCGAGCGGCGCTGCGGTACTACCGCGAATCCGAATCCGGTTCCGAGGCCGCCGGATTGAACTTCCTCGACCTGCTGAGTCTGGCGGATCAGGGCGACAGGCGAGCCGAGGATGCGCTGAAGACGATGGCCTATTACCTGGGCCGCGGCATGCGCATGCTGGTAGCCGGATTTGCGCCCGAGCGGATCGTGGTGGTGGGCGACCTCACCCGGTCGTGGAAACGTTTTGAAGCGGTGATTCAGCCGGAGATTTTGGAACAGGTGCTGCCCGGCGGCATAGCCCCCCAGTTAATTCCAGCGCGCGAAGGCGGTGTGGCGCGGCTGCGCGGCACGGTGGCGCTGGTGCTCGAGAAAGACTTCGGCGTGTGCTCGTGAACGGGCGCCCCCGGCGCCCCGACTTGCATTTTCGATTCGGCCATCCGATTATAGTTTGAGGCTAGAACAAATTCACGGCAAGACACCTGCAACGAGGCCGCATTTATGAAGAAACCGACTAAGAAAAAGAGCGCGAGCGAACCCCTTTACCGGAAGCGCGATGTGCCGGCCGCGAAGCGCGTGCGCGACCTGTTGTCGCGAATGACGCTGGAAGAGAAGGCCGCCCAGATGATGTGCGTCTGGCAGGAGAAGGCCGCGAAGCTGGTGGACGCCGAGGGCAACTTCGATTTCGCCAAGGCGCGCAAGGCCTTCCGGCACGGGCGCGGCATCGGCCAGGTGGGCCGGCCGAGCGACGCGGGCGCGGGCAAGGACGCGCGCGGGATGGCGGAGCTGACCAACGCCATCCAGAAATTCTTCGTCGAGAACAGCCGGCTCGGCATTCCGGTGATCTTTCACGAAGAGTGCCTCCACGGCCACGCCGCCATCGGCGGCACCAGCTTCCCGCAACCGATCGCGTTGGGCGCCAGCTTCGACCCGGAGTTGGTTGAAGCGTTGTTCACGATGACCGCTCTGGAGGCACGGCTGCGCGGGGCCCACCAGGCGCTGACGCCGGTGGTGGATGTGGCGCGCGACCCGCGCTGGGGCCGCGTCGAGGAGACTTACGGCGAGGATCCGTACGTCGCCTCGCGGATGGGCATTGCGGCCGTGCGTGGGTTTCAGGGCGACGCCTCCTTCCAGGACAAAACGCGCGTCATCGCCACACTGAAACACATGACCGGCCACGGCCAGCCGGAATCCGGCATGAACTGCGCTCCGGCGGACATCTCCGAGCGCGTTCTGCGGGGGACCTTCCTGTTCCCCTTCGAGCAGGCGCTGCACAAGAGCGGAGCCATCAGCGTGATGGCATCCTACAACGAGGTGGATGGCGTGCCGAGCCACGCGAACCGCTGGCTGCTGCGCGACATTCTGCGCAAGGAGTGGGGCTTCAAAGGCTTCGTGGTATCCGATTACTACGCGATTTGGGAGCTCGGTTACCGCCCCGACACGCACGGTCACTTTGTCGCCAAGGATAAGAAGGAATCGTGCGCGCTGGCGGTGCGGGCCGGCGTCAACATCGAACTGCCGGAACCGGATTGTTACCTGCACCTGGCCGAGCTCGTCCGCAAGGGCGTGCTGCGGGAAGCGGAGCTCGACGAACTGGTCGAGCCGATGTTGCTCTGGAAGTTCCGCCTGGGCCTGTTCGACGATCCGTATGTGGACCCGGACGAAGCGGACCGCGTGGTGGGCTGCGACGCGCACCGCGCGCTGGCCCTGGATGCGGCGCGCCGCTCGATTACGCTGCTCAAGAACGAAGGCGGCATCGCGCCGCTCGATCCGAACTCGGTTAAGACCATCGCCGTGATCGGCCCCAACGCCAACCGCAGCCTGTTGGGCGGCTACAGCGGCGTGCCCAAAGCCCAGGTAACCGTGCTCGATGGCATCCGCGCCAAAGTTGGTACGCAGGCGAGGGTGCTCTACGCGCAAGGCTGTAAGATCACCCAGCCCGGCTCGTGGAATCAGGACGAAGTGGTGGCCAGCGACCCGGTGGAAGACCGCCGGCTGATCGCCGAAGCGGTCAAGGTGGCGCGCAAGGCCGAGGTTGTGGTGCTGGCCATCGGCGGCAATGAGCAAACCTCGCGCGAGGCTTGGAATTTGAAACATATGGGCGACCGCGCCAGCCTCGACCTGATCGGCAGGCAGCAGGAACTGGTGGATGCGATCGCCGCCACGGGCAAGCCGATGATTGTGTTTCTGTTCCATGGCCGGCCTAACTCGATCCAGCGCGTGGAGGAGAAAGCGGCGGCAATTTTCGAGTGTTGGTATCTCGGCCAGGAAACCGGCCGCGCCACGGCGGACGTTCTATTTGGGAGTTATAACCCAGGCGGGAAGCTGCCGATCTCGGTACCGCGCTCGGCGGGCCATCTGCCCGTGTTCTATAACTACAAACCATCCGCCCGCCGCGGCTATCTGTTCGACGATGTTACGCCGCTTTACCCCTTCGGCTTCGGCTTGAGTTATACGACATTCAGCGTCGGTAACGTTCGGCTGTCGAAGCGGCGGATAACATCTACCGGATCGGCGGAAGTTATGGCCGATGTTACTAACACCGGCGCGCGGGCGGGCAGCGAAGTGGTGCAGATGTATATCCGCGACCTGGTCAGCTCGGTTACCCGGCCGGTGAAAGAGTTGAAAGGGTTCCGCAGGGTCGACCTGGCACCGGGGCAAACTGAGACCGTCCGATTCGAGATCACGCCCGAGTCGCTCGCGTTCTGGGACGTGAATATGAAGTACCGGGTGGAACCCGGAGACTTCGCAATCATGGTCGGAACCTCGTCGCGGGATGCCGATCTTCAGAAGCTGGTTCTGCAGGCGACAAAGTAGTTCCCCCGGACAGTCGACGGGCGGCAACGCCGTTATGAGCGGGCGGAGAGAAACGAGGCTGCTATGACGCAAAAGATATCGTTCGGGGAAAAGGTAGGTTACGGCCTTGGAGACCTGGCGGCGAACTTTATCTTCCAGGCGATGATCGCACTGGTTTTGAGCTTTTACACCGATACGTTCGGGCTGACGCCGGCACAGGCGGGAACGCTCTTTCTCGTGGTTGGTCTGATCTCCGCCGTGCTCAATCCGGTGATGGGCTTTATCGCGGACAGGACCAGCACGCGGTGGGGCAAGTTCCGTCCCTGGCTACTGTGGACGGCAGTGCCGTTCGGAATCATCGGGATTCTGACCTTTACCACTCCGAACATCGGCATGGGCGGTAAGGTCCTCTACGCTTACGTGACTTACTTCCTGCTGAGACTGATCTATACGATCAACAACGTTCCGTACGCGGCGCTCACGGGTGTCATGACGGACGATCCGGACGAGCGGACCAGTATCGCAACCTACCGGCAGATCTTTGCCAATAGCGCTGGCTTCATAATTCAGAGCCTGGCCATTCCGCTACGCAACTACTTCGGGCAAGGCAGCAGTGCGAAGGGCTGGCAGATGACGATGGGGCTTTTCTCCGTGCTAAGCGTCCTTTTCTTCGTGATCGCCTTCCTCGCGACGAAGGAGCGGATTCAGCCCGATCCCGGGCAGAAGAGTTCGGTGGGGACGGACCTGAAGGATCTTTTCCGGAACGGACCGCTGATCGCGCTCTTTCTGGTGACCCTCTTCTACTTCATTGCGATCGTGATGCGCGGCAACGTGATGTTGCCCTTTTTCAAATACTTCGCCGGGCACGAAACACTGTTTAGCTGGTTCAACGGCTTCGGGTTGGCTGCACTACTGATCGGCGTCGCTGTATCCAGTTCATTGTCAGTGCGAATCGGCAAGCGGACCCTGTTCATCGTGAGCATGGCGCTGGTGGCCGTGCTGAGCGCCGTGCTGCTGTTCCTCCCGGCGACGGCGACCACTCTCATCATCGGTTCGGAGATCCTCCGCCAGTTCGCGTTTGGCTGGTCGGGTCCGCTGCTGTGGGCCATGATTGGCGATGTCGCGGACTACGGCGAGTGGAGGACGGGACGCCGGGCCACCGCGGCCGTGACTTCGGCGGTGGTGTTTGCGCTGTGGGCCGGACTGGCACTGGGCGGGGCAATGGCCGGCTGGCTGCTCTCGGCCTATGGTTACGTGTCCAACGCCGCCCAGACCGCGCAGGCCTTGCTGGGCATCCGGCTGATTGCGAGCGTGTTTCCAGCACTGACGTTCGCCGCCGCGGCCGTGTGCCTCTTCTTCTACCCGATCAACCGGGAATTGAACCGTAAAATTGCGGATGATCTGATAGCGCGGCGCAAGACATACGCTCCCCGGTAACTGCCGGGAACGTGACCGCCTCCACGAAAGGAGAAATCATGTCTTCGAAATCGATTGTCCTGGCGACCCTGGTGGCGGGCCGATTGTGCCTGCCGCTCGCCGCGCAGACCACGCTGAAGGACGCGTTCCACGGCTCATTCAAGATTGGCGCGGCGCTCAGCCATGCAATCTATACCGGCGGCGACGAGGCCGGAGCGGCCATCGTCAAAGCTCAGTTCGATTCCATCTCGCCGGAGAACGATCTGAAATGGGAGCGGATCCATCCCACGCCGCAGGGTTTCGACTTCGGGCCGGCCGACCGCTACGTCGAGTTCGGCGAGAAGAATCACATGTTCATCGTCGGGCACTGCCTGGTGTGGCACAGCCAGACGCCGCGCTGGGTGTTTGAGGACGACAAGGGGAACGCCGTCAGCCGCGAGGAGTTGCTGCGCCGCATGCACGACCATATCGCCGCCGTGGTTGGCCGCTATCGGGGGCGCGTCAACGGTTGGGATGTGGTCAACGAAGCGCTGAACGAGGACGGCACGCTGCGGCGGTCTCAATGGCAGCGCATCATCGGCGACGACTACATCGCCAAGGCTTTCGAATACGCGCACGAAGCCGATCCCAAGGCCGAGCTGTACTACAACGAATACTCGCTCGAAAACGAGGCCAAACGGAACGGCGGCGTCGAGCTGATCCGCAAACTGCTGGCGCAGGGCATACCGGTCGCGGCCGTCGGCCTGCAGGGGCACTACCACATGGATTGGCCGGATGTCGAAAAGGTGGATGCGACCATCGCCGCGTTCCGCGCGCTCGGCGTTAAGGTGAACATCACCGAGCTCGACGTGGATGTGCTGCCGCAGGTAACGCGCACCCATACCGCCGATGTCTCCGCCAAGGCCGAGGGCGGCGCGGATTCCAACCCATATACAGCCGGGTTGCCGGCCCCGCGGCAACAGGCGCTTGCGGACCGCTATGCGGCGTTGTTTGGCGTCTTTCTGAAGCACCACGACGCCATCACACGGGTAACCTTCTGGGGCGTTACCGACAAGGATTCCTGGTTGAATAACTTTCCAGCGAGGGGCAGGACCAACTATCCCCTGTTGTTCGATCGCGAGGGAAAGCCCAAACCGGCGTTTGACGCCGTGGTGGGCGAAGCGCACCGCTGAGCGCGGGATTCAGGGGAAAAACGGGCAAGCTAAAAGCATGCCCTACCGAGGCGGGTGTCCGACATGGAAGTGGAACTCGGCGGCTGGCCTTGTGTCAGGGCACGGCTTCAGCCGGCTTCAGCCGTGCCGCAACACATCGGGAGCCTAAGACTTTAGCCCCTGGTTCGTGGCCAGGCGCCGTGTGCGCCCCTTTCCCCACTCCTCTTGTTTATAATTGAGTAAACGCACGACAGCACCTTACGGGGAGCGGGGAGCCTTTTATCCGCAATTCTTGGGGCAGGATGAGTCTAGTCACTGACGAGCACGTTCGGAAGGCTTCATGAGCGCCGATTTGTTTCTGACTCATCTGCGGGCGCTCGAAGCCGAGAGCATTCACATCATTCGGGAGGTGGCTGCCGAGTTTCAGAAGCCGGTGATGCTGTATTCCATCGGCAAGGACTCTTCGGTGATGGTGCGTCTGGCGCAGAAGGCTTTTCATCCCGGCAAGATCCCGTTCCCGCTGCTGCACATCGACACCACTTACAAGTTCGGCGAGATGATCGAGTTTCGCGATCGCTTCTGCGCTTCCATCGGCGCCCAGTTGATCGTGCACACCAACCGGCAGGCCATCGAAGACGGCGCCAGCCCCTTCAAGCTGGGGACGCAGAAGTGTTGCGGGCAATTGAAAACCCGCGCCCTGCTCGACGCGCTCGCTGCCGGCGGCTATGACGCGGCTTTTGGCGGCGCGCGCCGCGACGAGGAAAAGTCCCGCGCCAAGGAACGCGTTTATTCCTTCCGCGACACCTTCGGCCAGTGGGATCCCAAGAACCAGCGCCCCGAGCTGTGGAACCTGTTCAACAGCCACGTCGACAAGGGCGAGAGCATCCGCGTGTTTCCGCTTTCCAACTGGACCGAGCTCGACGTGTGGGAGTACATCGACCTCGAGAGGATTCCCATCGTGCCCCTGTATTTCGCCCGGAGGCGGCCCATGCTGGTGCGCGGCGAAACCTTGATTCCGATCGAGCACGGCATGCCCATGCTGCCCGGCGAACAGCCGCAGATCGTGATGTGCCGCATGCGCTCGCTCGGCTGCACGTATTGCACCGGCGCCATTCGCTCGCAAGCCGATACCGTTCCCAAGATCATTCAGGAGATGATGCTGTTCCGGCGGTCGGAGCGGGAAAACCGGGTGATCGACCACGACCAGGAAGGCTCCATGGAAATCAAGAAGCGGGAAGGTTACTTCTAATGGGAGGAGTCGGACCGCTGGCGGCTGCCGGGAAGCCGCGGAAGGCGGCGCGCACGGAGGATTTTGCGACTTTCCTGCGCCGCGACGAAGAGAAGGAGCTGCTGCGCTTTTCCACCGCCGGCAGCGTGGACGATGGCAAGAGCACCCTCATCGGCAGGCTGCTGTTCGATTCCAAGGGCGTCTACGAAGATCAACTGGCTTCCGTGCGGAAGGCCCGCTCCAGCCAGGGCGCCGGCACGCTCGACTTCGCGCTGCTCACCGACGGGCTGCGCGCCGAACGCGAGCAGGGCATCACCATCGACGTCGCCTACCGCTATTTCGCCACCCCCAAACGCAAGTTCATCATCGCCGATACGCCCGGCCATGAGCAGTACACGCGCAACATGGCCACCGGCGCTTCCACCGCCAACCTGGCCATCGTGCTGGTGGATGCGCGCCACGGCGTGCTGCCGCAGACCCGCCGCCACGCCTTCATCGCCTCCCTGCTGGGCACCCCGCACATCGTGGTCGCGGTCAACAAGATGGACCTGGTGGACTGGCGGCAGCGGGTGTTCGAGGCCATCGAGGAGGACTTCACGCGCTTCGCCGCCCAGTTGCCCGCGTGCGACCTGCACTTCATTCCCATCAGCGCCCTGCGCGGCGACAACGTGGTGGAGAAGAGCCCGCACATGCCGTGGTTCGAGGGCGAGAGCCTGCTCCATCACCTCGAAAACGTCCACATCGCCAGCGACCGCAACCTGATGGAAATGCGCTTCCCGGTTCAGTGCGTCATCCGTCCGGATCAGAACTTCCGCGGCTACGCCGGGCAGGTGGCGTCGGGAACGCTGACACCGGGCGACCCGGTCATGGTGTTGCCTTCCGGCCGCACCTCGCGCATCAAATCCATCGGCACCTTCGATGGCGACCTGCCCAAGGCGTTCGCGCCCCTCTCGGTGACCGTGTGTCTGGAGGACGAGCTGGATATCAGCCGCGGCGACATGCTGGTGCATCCCTCGCACGCGCCACAGGTCACCCGCACGGTGGACGCGCGGCTGGTGTGGATGAGCCAGACGCCGCTCGACCAGCGCCGCGAATACATCGTCAAACACACCACCCAGGAAGTCGCCGCGCGCGTCCGCGCCATCCGCTACCGGGTGGACGTCAACACGCTCGAAAAACAAGCCGCTACCGAACTTTGCCTCAACGATATCGGCGCGGCCGTGATCGAGACGCGCAAGCCGCTGTTTGTCGATCCCTACCGCCGCAACCGGGCCACCGGTGCGTTCATTTTGATCGATCCGCTGTCGAACGAAACCGTCGCGGCGGGCATGATCACCGGCCGGCCGGCTCACGAAGCCGGCCAGCCCACAATGTTGGCTGCCGGCCGCGTCACTCCCGCCGAACGCCACGCCCGCACCGGGCACAGGGCCGCCGCCGTGTGGGTAACCCGAGGCTCCGAGGCCGCCAACCGCCTGGAACGAGCCCTGTTCGATTCCGGCGCCATGGTGCTGATGCTGGACGCCGCCCACGAAGGCGACCTGCTGCCGCGCCTGGTGGAAACCGCCTTGTCTGCCGGCCTGATCGTGCTCTGCGCCGCCTCCGCCGATAGCCCCGCGCCGCCCGCGCAACTTATCGAAACGGCTGGCCCCGATCGCTTCCTCGAATTCTCCGGCGGCGCCGCAGAGTCTGCCGGCCTTCTGCTGGAGATGCAACAGCGCGGGATACTGCGCAGAGAGTAACAAGGTGGGGCGGGTTTCAACCTGCCAACGCCCGCTTGCGGGCGATCCATTCTGTAGGGGCTGGGCACGCCCGGCCCGCGTATCGCAGCGCCCTTCCGACCAGTGCCTGTGTTACACTTCGAGCAGATGAGTAATACAATCACCGTTCGGCTGCCGGAGGACCTGGCGCAGTGGCTGGAGCTAGCCGCACGCAAAGCGGGTTTGCCGAAGGGCCGCATCGTTCGAGAAGAACTCGAGAGAGCCCGAAACTCCGCCAATCGTCCGTTTCTTCGCCTGGCCGGTGCGATTGACGGTCCATCTGGCCTCTCGATGCGCAAAGGCTTCTCCCGTAAATGAAGGCGATCGCGGACACTGGTTTTCTGGTCGCGTTCGGGAACCGGAGAGACTACCACCATGACTGGGCGGTCGGGATTGCCGAACGGGTAACAGAACCGCTATTGACTTGTGAAGCAGTGCTGGCCGAAACGGCGTTTCACCTCGGCAGCAGCGCTCTGGTTCTGGCGTTCTTGCACGACGGCCTGGTGCGGTCCGCATTGGTCTTGAGCGAGCACGTTTCGCGGCTGGCGGAGTTAGCGGTGCGCTATGCGGACCGCAAGCCGGATCTGGCGGACCTTTGCCTGATTCGTCTTAGCGAATTGCATCCGCGGTACCCGGTGATCACCACGGACCTGAACGACTTCCGGGTTTACCGCCGCGGCCGCCGCGAGGCCATCCCCTTGATCCATCCTCCTGAGCGGTAACGAGCCAGCCGAGTAAGGCGGGCGTTTCATGGGGAGACAGGGACGGAGACCCCAGGCCTCCTGGGCGCTCATGCGAACAACGCGGCGAATGCGCGCGCAGAGACGATCCGCGTGCCTTTGTGCTGTTTGAGCGCCAGCAACCCGCTCTTGTCGCCTGTCACCAGATAATCGGCCCTGCCCGCTTCGGACAAAGCCAGCAGAAAATCGTCGGTGGGATCGGGAGAGCGGCGGACGCGCGGCAGCGCCTCCACGGCGTCGGCAAGTTTCTTCAGTTCGTTCACCAGGCCGCCGGCCTTGTAGGGTCTGATGCGCTCGGCGACCGCGGGCTTGCGCAGCGTGGCGCGCAGTTCGTCGAGATGCTCGGCGCAGGTCAGGAGGGTGAAGCGTCCCTCCTGCCAGGCGCGATAGATGGCGGCCGGGTTTCCCAGTTGAATCATGAGGGCGGAAACCAGGATGTTGGTATCGAGCACCACGCGCATCAGGCTTTGTCAGCCTTCCGTTTGGCATAGCGCTCGGCGCGGACCTCGCTCACGGCTTCGTCGATGATGCGCTGCAACTCGTCCGGGTCGGTATCGGCGTTGCGCTCCCGAATGTCCTGCACGGTGCGATGAAACACGCGCCAGCGGACGGCCTCCTCGATGAATTTCGAGAGGTCGCCCTTTTTGGCGCCTTGCGAGCCCAGAAAGGTGCGCAGGGTGAGGTCGGTCTCTTTCGAGACCTTGATGTTCCAGCGAACGGCTTCTTCCATATAACACCTAGGCAGTTAGGCAGATAAACACTTATACATCTATTGTAGCCCGGAACGAGAGGGCAAGAGGATGCGTCCCGCCAAGGCCGACAAAGACGCGAACCTTCTGGTGTAGCTGTCTCCCGACCGCCCTTACTGCCCGGCCAGCGTGCTGCGTTTGCGGCTGAAGGGGAAGTAGATCGCGAAGCCGATCGCCAGCCAGACAAAGAACCGGATCCAGGTGAGCAGCGGCAGTCCCATCATCAACACCAGGCAACACACGATGGATATCAGCGGGAAGAGTGGCACCAGTGGCACGCGGAACGATCGCGGCCGCTCCGGCTGCTTGCGCCGCAGCACGATCACGCTGGCCGAGACCAGCACGAATGCGAACAGGGTGCCGATGTTGGAAAGCTCGGCGAAGGTGTCGATGTCCCAGATGCCGGCCGGAATGCCCACCACGAATCCCGCAATCCAGGTGCTCACGTGCGGCGTCTGGAACCGCTTGTGCACCTTCGAAAACAGGTCCGGCAGCAGGCGGTCGCGCGACATGGCGAACCAGATGCGCGCTTGCCCGTACTGATACACCAGCAGCGAAGAGAGCATCCCCATCAGCGCTCCCGCCGTCACCACCAGCCGCAGCCGGTTGTAGCCCAGCGCCTTCAACGCGTCGGCCACCGGCGAATCGGTATTGAGAGTCTGGTAATTGGCGATGCCGGTGAGCACCAGCGAAACCGAGCCATACAGAATGGTGCAGACGATCAGCGTGGCGATGATGCCGATGGGCAGGTCGCGCTGCGGGTGTTTGCATTCCTCGGCCGCCGTCGAGACCGAATCGAAACCGATGTAAGTGAAGAAGACGATCGACGCGCCGGTGAGCACTCCGGAAAAACCGTGCGGCGCAAAGGGATGCCAGTTGCTGGTTTTGATGGCGCCGGCCGCTCCCAGGCAAAAAATCAGAATGGCGGCTATCTTGATCAGCACCATGACGGTGTTGGTTTTGGCGCTTTCGCGCACGCCGCGCACCAGCACCAGCGTCACCAGCATGGTGATCAGCAGGGCGGGGATGTTGAACCAGCCCGCCGGTCCGCCGGACGCCGGGAACGGCGGAAACGCCAGTTTCGTCGGCAGATGCACGCCCAACAGGTTGTCGCACAGATCCTGCAGATAGGCCGAAAAGCCCACCGCCACGGACATATTGGAAACCGCGTATTCGAGGATCAGGTCCCAGCCGATGATCCAGGCCACGATTTCGCCGAGGATCGCGTAGGAATACGTGTACGCGCTGCCGGCCACCGGGATCATGGAGGCCATCTCGGCATAGCACAGCCCGGCGAAGAGGCAGGCGATCGCCACCAGCGCGAACGACAGCGTGATGGCCGGTCCCGCGCCCGGCCGCCCCAGTTGCGATCCGGCGTGCGAGCCGTACACCACCAGGTCGATCACGGTGGCGTTGAGAATCGATTTGACGGCCACCGTTTTGCCCGCCGCCGCAGTGCCGGTAAGCGTGAAGATGCCGGAGCCGATCACGGCGCCGATGCCGAGCGCGGTCAGGCTCCACGGGCCGAGTGTGCGCCGCAGGTGCTTGTCGGGATCCTCCGACGCCGCGATTAAAGCATCGATGCTCTTGGTTCGAAAAAGGCTCACTCGAGGATCTCCCGGCCTGGGCAGTAGAACGAACCGGTGTGTTTCGATCTGACCGCCTTGCCGGGCGGCGGACCTAGGCGGGCGCGTGGCGGCTTTTCCTTGTCCGCGCTCGTCCGCCCGATGCGCAATCCCTTTAACGCTTGCGCTGGCCCTGCACCTGGCGGCGGATCTTCTTCTTGAGCGACCCGCGCGCCACGCCGGCGGCGCGCTTGGCCTTGGGAGCCGCTTTCTTGCGGGCCGTCCGCTTTATTTTCTTCCGTTCCAGCTTGTCGGTTACGTTCGTGGTATTCATCCGTTCCTTTTCAATCCCGCGTACTTTTCCACCAGTTTTTTTAGTCCGTAGCGAGGGAAATTAACTGTGATCTTAGCATTATCGCCATCGCCTTCGCGGCGCACCACGGTACCGGTGCCGTACTTGGGATGCTCGACCACCATCCCCGCGCGCGCCCCTCGGCGAACCGGTGGGGGAGCGGCGGGCAGCGGCTTGTCGGGCACCGGCGGCCGCGGTTGCGGCGGACCTGCCGGCGCCGCCGTTTTCGACGCCCCGAACGGCATCCCGCGCTGCTCGAAGAATTGCGAAATGTTGGACACCGAGTTGTAAGTCTTGCCGGTGAACGTGCTGCGCCGCGCGGTTTGCCGGGCGTCGAAGCGCTCGGCGGTCAGGTCCACTTCGCCCGCCTCGTCCTGCGGTCCCAGGTTCACCAGCAACTCCTCGGGAACCTCGCTCAAGAACCAGGATGGCGTCGAACGCTCCTGTTCGCCGCCTCCGTACCGCCGGCGGTACCTGGCCCAGGTCAGAATCAGCCGCCGCCGCGCCCGCGTCATTCCCACGTAGCAGAGCCGCCGCTCCTCCTCGAGCGCTTGCTCGGAATTCATCGACCGGCTGTGCGGAAACAAACCCAGTTCCATGCCGGTCAGGAACACCACCGGAAACTCCAGCCCTTTGGCGTTGTGCAGCGTCATCAGGGTGACGGGCGCGCTTTCGTCGTAAGTGTCGGCTTCCGCCACGAGCGCGGCGTGATCCAGAAAATCGGACAGCGATTCGCCGCGCGATTCGGCTTCGACGGCCGCGCCGATGAGTTCGTCCAGGTTCTCCAGGCGCGCTTCGGAATCCGGTGTCCGTTCCTGCTCCAGCATCTTGCGGTAGCCGGTGCGCTCCAGCACGAAGCGGATCACCTCCGGCAGAGGCGACGCGCTGGCCACCAGCGAAATGTCCTGCATGAGGTTGCGGAACAACACCAGCGAGGATTGCGAACGGGTGGAAAGCCCGCGGTCGTCGATCACTCCCTGGATGGCGTCCCACAGGCTCAGCCCGCGGTCGCGCGCGTGGTGCTCGATCTGTTCCACGGTGGTTCGGCCAATTCCCCGCGCCGGAGTATTGACGATGCGCAGCAGGCTGGTGGAATCGGTCGTGGAACTCGCCAGCCGCAGGTACGCCACCATGTCGCGGATTTCCGCGCGCTGGTAAAAGCTGAAACCGCCGACCACCTTGTAGGCGCGCCCGTAACGCCGCAGCGCTTCCTCGAGTTGCCGCGATTGGAAATTGGTGCGGTAGAGCACGGCCACGCGGTCGTCGGGGTTGGCCACCAGGTGCTTTTCGATCGTGTCGGCCACGAACAGGGCTTCGTTCTCCGAGTCGAATCCCGCGTACAGGCCCAACAGTTCGCCGGCCGCCGCGTCCGTCCACAGCTTCTTGCCTTTGCGCTCCTTGTTGTTCTCCACCACCCGCGATGCCGCCGCCAGGATGTTCTTGGTCGACCGGTAATTCTGCTCCAGCCGGATCACCCGCGCGTTGGGATAGTCGCGCTCGAAATCGAGAATGTTGCGGATGTCCGCTCCGCGCCAGCTATAGATGGACTGGTCTTCGTCGCCCACCACGCACACGTTGCGATGCTCTTCGGTCAGCAGCCGCATCAGTTCGTACTGGCTCCGATTGGTGTCCTGGTATTCGTCCACCATCATGTAGCTCAGGCGCCGGTTCCAGGTCCGGCGCGTGGCCTCGTCGTGCCGCAGCAGACGCACCGCCTCCAGCAGCAGGTCGTCGAAATCGAGCGCGTTGGAATTGTGCAGCGTCTTTTCGTAGTCCTTGAACACCGCCGCCAGCGTCTCGGTCTCCTTGTTCACCGATTGCTTATAGAGATCTTCCGGGCTCTGGTTGGTGTTCTTCGAGTGGCTGATGCGCGCCAGCGCGGAGCGGTACTGCATGAACTCCTTCTCGTCCAGCCCCAGCGAGCGGTAAGCCGATTTGACGATCGCCAACTGGTCATCGTCGTCGTAGATGCTGAAGCGGCGGGTGAAGCCGGGCCGGATGCGCCCGAGCGGTTCGCCATCGCTGCGCAGCATCCGTACACAGAAGGAATGAAACGTGGATACGCGCGGCTGGGATTCGAGCCGTGTGTCGGCCAGCAGGGACGCTACCCGTTCCCGCATCTCGCCGGCCGCCTTGTTAGTGAAAGTTACGGCCAGAATGGCGGACGGCGGCACATGCCGGGAAACAACGATATGCGCGATGCGGTGCGTGATAACCCGCGTTTTGCCGCTGCCCGCTCCCGCGAGGATCAGCAGCGGCCCTTCCGTACAACTCACCGCCTCACGCTGCTGCGCGTTGAGCCCTTTGAGGAAATCCATCGGTGGGACGCCTCAAGTTTATCATGCCGCCGCCGAATAAATAATCCCGCGAATTCGCTAACGTATTCCCGCACCGCCTGTAGGAGCCGGGCATGCCCGGAGCCCGGCCCTGCTTAGTAACCCAGTTTCTTATTCACTAAATTGTTGAGCGGCTGGCCTTTCCGGAAACGCTCGAAATTGTCGAGGAAAAGTTGCATGGCCCGCTCCAGCCAGTCCGCGGTGTGGTCGGCCGAGTGCGGCGAAAGCAGCACGTTGTCCAGGCGGTAGAACGGGTGACCCTCCGGCAGCGGCTCGGTGTCGAACACATCCAGCACCGCGCCGCCGATGCGCCGTCGGACGAGCGCGCGCACCATGGCGGCTTCGTCGATCACCGGTCCGCGCCCGATGTTGATCACCACTGCCGTCGGCTTCATCGCCGCGAACTCCCGCTGGCCGATCATGCCGCGCGTTTCCGCGGTGAGCGGCGCCGCCGCCACAATGTAGTCCGCCGTCGCGACCATCTCCGGCATCTGCTCCGGCGTGTAGATTCGCTCGGCGTATGGGTCCGCGGCGCCGGCCGGTGGCGCATGCCGCTTCACCGCGACCACGCGCATCCCCATCGCTCGCGCGCGCGCCGCCACCGCACGGCCGATATCGCCGTAGCCGACGATGCCCAGCGTCAGGCCGGCGATTTCGACAATGTCAAACTGCTCCCACTTTCCCGCGGCCTGGTTGCGGACCATCCGCCGCAGGTCTTTGGCGAAAAACAAAATGCCGGCCAGCGCGAACTCTCCCAGCGATTCGCTGAACACGCCCGAGGCGTTGGTGAGCGCCGCCGCGCTTTCCACCAGCTCCGGAAACAGCAGCCCATCCAGCCCGGCCGACCGCGTATGAACCCAGCGCACGCGCGGGCACAGCCGGAAGACGTCGCGCAGCAGGTCCCCGCTGCCCGACCAGTTGAAGATGATGTCCGCGTCGGGCGCCGTCCGCTCGAACGCTTCCGCCTGTTCGCCCACCGCGATGTTGGTTTCCGCCGGCAGTTGTTCCAGCATGGCAAGCTGCCGCTCGGTGGGATTCGCCAAAACGAGCACCGTAAAATCGCCCATGAGAAGCAACCTATCACATGGTGGGGCATGACTAGCTTGCCCGTTGTTTTCTTTTTTCCTTTTCCTGGTCCGGGCAAGCCAAAGCATGCCCCACCAACCGCGCCATGTTAGCATGGTTTTTCCAACTACCTTGATCAAAGCCGTCAAAGGAACCAGGGACTTACTGCCCCCATTCACGGAAAACTGGAATGCCGTGGAGCGCGAGGCCAGAGCCGTGTTCCGCGCTTACAACTATGGCGAGATCCGCACGCCCATCCTCGAAGAGACCGAGTTGTTCGCGCGCGGCGTGGGCGCCGACACCGATATCGTCAACAAGGAGATGTACACCTTCGACGATCGCGACGGATCTTCGCTGACGCTGCGTCCGGAAAACACGGCCCCGGTGATTCGGGCCTATATCGAGCACCGGCTCGACCAGCGGCCGGGCGTGCAGAAGCTCTACTACATCGGCCCCATGTTCCGGCGCGAACGTCCGCAGGCGGGCCGCTACCGCCAGTTCTATCAAATCGGCGCCGAAGCCATCGGCTCGGAATCGCCCGCGGTGGATGCGGAAGTGATCGAGATGGTGATCGAGATCCTCGGGCGCGCCGGGCTCACCGGTTTCGAGCTGCTGATCAACTCGGTGGGCGACCACAATTGCCGGCCGCAATACGTCGAGAAGCTGCGTACCGCGCTCGAACCAGTGGCGGCCAGCCTGTGCGGCGATTGCCAGCGCCGCGCGCTGACCAATCCGCTGCGCGTGCTCGATTGCAAAGTGGAAGCCGACCAGCCCATCATCGACAAGCTGCCCGGCATTCTCGACCACTTGTGCGAGCCCTGCCGCGTCCACTTCGACGCGGTGAAGCGGTACCTGGACGGCCGCGGCCTCGCGTACACCGTCCGCCCGCGCATGGTGCGCGGCCTGGATTACTACATGCGAACGACCTTCGAGGTGGTGCACGGCGGGTTGGGCGCGCAGAATTCCGTGCTGGGCGGCGGGCGCTATGACGGGCTCGCCGAATCGCTCGGCTCGAAGGTGCACTCGCCGGGCATCGGCTTCTCGATCGGCGAAGACCGGCTGGTGATGAGCGTGGCGGGCAGGGAAGCCAGCGCGCTCGATCTGTGCATCGCCCCGCTCGGCGAGCCGGCGCTGCGCCACGCCGCGCTGCTGGCGCGCGATTTGCGCCGCGGCGGCATGGTCGTCGAGATCGCCGAGGGCAAGCTCAAGCGCATCCTCGAGCTGGCCAACAAACTGGGCGCCCGCTTCACCCTGATCGTGGGCGAAAACGAAATCGACGCCGGGCGTTATGCGCTGAAGGAAATGGCCACCGGCCGGCAGGAAGAAGTCACGCGCGACGAGATCGCTCCCAAGCTCGCCGCCGCGCGGAATTGAGCATCGATATGGAAACCTCCGTAACCCTGGATTTTCTGGGCGAGCTTCGCCGCACGCATTACTGCGGAGCGTTGCGCGCCGCAGACCAAGGCAAGACCGTGGTCCTGATGGGCTGGGTGCATCGCCGCCGCGACCATGGCGGCGTCATCTTCGTCGATTTGCGCGACCGCGACGGCATCACCCAGGTGGTCTTTCATGAGGATGTCGAACCCGCCGTGCACAGCCGCGCCGAACAGGTGCGCCCGGAGTACGTGATCGCCGTCGAAGGCAAAGTGACGCTGCGCGGCGCTGGCGCGGTGAATCCGAACCTGCCCACCGGCGAAATCGAAGTTGTGGCTGCCAGCATCTGGCTGTTGAACGAATCCCGCACGCCGCCCTTCCCCATGGAAGAGCAGGTGGACGTCGCCGAAGACGCCCGCCTCAAGTACCGCTTCGTGGATTTGCGCCGGCCGCGGATGCAGCGCAATATCATTCTGCGCTCGAAGATCGCCTTCGCCGTTCGCGAGTACCTGCACTCGGCCGGGTTCCTGGAGATCGAGACGCCTTTCATGACCCGCTCCACGCCGGAGGGCGCGCGCGATTACCTGGTGCCCAGCCGCGTGCAGCCCGGCACGTTCTACGCGCTGCCCCAATCGCCGCAGATTTTCAAGCAGCTTCTGATGGTGGGCGGCTACGAAAAGTATTTTCAGATCGTGCGCTGCTTCCGCGACGAAGACCTGCGCGCCGATCGCCAGCCGGAGTTTACGCAGATCGACCTGGAAATGTCGTTCCCGCAGCAGGAACGCATTTTCGAGGTCATCGAGCCCATGCTCAAGACTGCGTGCGCGGTGGCCGGATTCGAGATTTCGACGCCGTTCCCGCGCATCACCTACGCGGAAGCCATGCGCAGCTACGGCAGCGACAAGCCCGACTGCCGCATTCCGCCCATGCACCCCGTCGAGGACCTGGCGCCGGAGCTGGCGGCCAATGGCTTGCCGCTGGTCGCCATCCACATTCCCTCCACCGGCGCCGCCAGCCGCAAGGAACGCGACGAGCTGAAAGCCTTCGGCCAGCAACTCGGCCTCCGCGTCTACGACGATTTCAAGCGCCTGGAACGGGACTACCCCGCGCCCATGGCGCAAGTGCGCGAGCGCACGGGAGCGCGGGAAAACGACCTGCTGGTGCTGGCCACCTGGGCCGGCGAGCCGAAGGGCCAGCTCCCCGAACGCACCGTCTACCAGGCCTGCGGCCAACTGCGGCTCTATTGCGCGCAGCGCTTCAACGACCGCCACAAGCTTCTCGATCCGAAGAATTTTAAGTTCTTGTGGGTGGTCGATTTTCCCATGTTCGAATGGGACGACGAAGAGAATCGCTGGAACGCCGCGCACCATCCCTTCACTTCCGTGCACGATGAAGACCTGGACAAGCTGGTCGCCGACCCGGCCCGCTGCCGCGCCAAGTCCTATGACGTGGTGTTGAACGGCACCGAGCTTGGCTCCGGCTCGATTCGTATCCACCGCCGCGACGTGCAGTCGAAAGTGTTCGCCGCGTTGGGCTTCAGCGACGAAGAGGCGCGCCGCCGCTTCGGTTTCCTGTTGGACGCGCTGGAATACGGCGCACCGCCGCACGGCGGCATCGCTCTCGGCCTCGACCGCCTGGTGATGATTCTGGCGGGCGAGAGCTCCATCCGCGATGTCATCCCGTTCCCCAAGACCGCGCGCGGAACCGATTTGATGTGCGAGGCCCCCGCGCCGGTGCCCGAGCGGCAGTTACGCGAGCTGGGCATCACTTTCCGCGGGAGTAAGTAAGGGCCGCTTCAGTTAACCTCGGTCAGACGCTCCCTTACGGTCGCGGCTCCGACGTGGCGCACGCACTCGTGCGTGCCGTGTTGAGACTCTTCTCGACACCTCCTTGCGCACGGGAAGCCGGGCGTCGGCACGAATGCCGACGCGGCACGCACGAGTGCGTGCGCCACGCCGGAATGGCACGATTATTCCTTGACAGGCTCTACGGCCGCTCGCCTACTGCTGCCGCGCCGCCACGGCCGCATCCAGTTGAGCGAGTTGCTGCCGCACGGCGGCTGCGTCGTTCGCGTTGGGCATCAGAGCCAGATATTGGCGCAAGTACCCGGCCGCTTCGGCATTCTGGTTCTTCCCTATCAAAATCAGAGCCAGCACAACGTTGAGCCTCGGAATCTTGTGTTCTTTATCGATGTGCAGCCCGTCGCGCGCCGAGCGCTCGGCAACCTCCGTGCGATTCAGCCTCGCGTTGGCGACCGCGTTATATAGGTATGCCCCGGGGAAGTCTTCGGGATCGAGCTCGATCCAAGTCCGTGAATACGCTTCGGAAGACGCCCAATCCTGGCTGTGGTCGGCCAGCGTGGTCAGGCTCTCATAGGGCCTGATGTACTTGGGATCGGCCGCGAGCGCTTGCTTCCAGGCGTCATTGGCTCCGGCGGCGTCGTTGCGTTTCTGGCGCAACAGGCCAAGCTGATACCAGGCGATGGCGAACTTCGGGTACGCCTTCACCGCTTTGGTGAATTCGTCCGCCGCGGCATCCCATTTCTGCTTCGCCAGCGCATCGACTCCCCGGTCGTAAGCCTTGCGAGCGTTGGCCGGGGCCTCCAGCGTGGTCGCGCTCACGATCAAGACGCTGGCACGGGACAGTGGATGCAGCGTGATGACGCCGAGGCGGCCATCGTCGGAGCGGCTCTTCACGGCGATACTGACCAAATCCGACCGATAGCCGGCCAACACGGCCTGCAGTTCGCAGTCGCGCAGCTTGGCGATCACCGGTGTCAGGTCCTGGCTCCCTGCGCTGATGGGCTTCAAGACGCCCGCGGGAGGCGCGCTGTTTTCGGATGCATCGCTTTGCCCGGCGCCATACCTGCCGGCGGTCACCTCAAAATTGAAGCGTCCCTTGGCATCGGTCATGGTTTCAAAATGAGATTGGCCATTGCATACCCGGTTGATGGCAACCGGCTCGGGGGGCGGGGATGAGTCATCGAGCTTCACCTCGCCCGAGAAGAAAACGGCCTTCTCGCTGCTCTGGTTTGTCGCTAGCTGGCTCGGCGGCGGCAGGGACTGGGAGTGCGCCACGCCGGCCAATATCACCACCGCCAATGCACAAATTCGATAATTCATACGGCCTCCAAGCGCAATTGATACAATTATGCGCCTGCCAGCCGCCAAAAGGAACGGGCTTGTGTCAAATGTTACGCCCGCCCCCGGGCGTTTGGGGAAAAGCCCGGTTTCGGCGCTTAGTCGCCCACCACGGCGTCCAGGTCGCCTTTGGCCAGGCGCACGTGAATGCGGGAAGCGGGTGGAGCGGCGGCGGCATCCTTGACGATTCCCGATTGGTTGGAAACGATGGCGTAGCCTCGCTCCAGCACCTTGAGCGGGCTGAGCGCGTCGAGGCGGGTATTGAGCTGTTCGAACGCGCTGCGGCGTCGCGCCAGGCGCCGGCGGATGGATTCCACGGAGAGCGACCGGGCGGTCTCCAGGCGGCGCCGGCCGGCGGCCAGCCGGGGCCGCATATCGAAACGGCGCAGCCGCATCTCGAGCGCCCGGCCGGCGCGTTCCCGCGCATCGAAGATTGAGCGCAGGCGTTCGCGCAGACGGTATTCCCGCTCATCCACGCGTTGCAGGCCGCGGCCCACGCGGCGGTGAAGCACGCCGAGGGCGCGGTCCACCCCCTGCTGGCGCAGCCGGCGGTCGAGCATCGCCAGCCGGTAGCGCACGGCTTGCAGGGCTTTGGCTTTCGCCGCGGCGATCCGGTCCTGCACCGACTCGCGGGTGGGCACCACCAGCTCGGCGGCTGCCGATGGGGTGGGCGCGCGCAGATCGGCCACGAAATCGGCGATGGTGACATCGGTCTCGTGGCCCACCGCCGAGACCACCGGCACCGCACAGGCGGCGATCGAGCGCGCCACCGCCTCTTCGTTAAACGTCCACAAATCTTCGAGCGACCCGCCGCCGCGGCCCACGATCACCACCTCGGCCCATCCGCTGCGGCTGAAATATTCGATCCCGCGGCAGACCTCCTCCACCGATTCCGGACCCTGCACCAGCGCCGGGAAGAGACGGATGGCGAGGCCGGGGAAGCGGCGCCGGAGGATGTTGATCATGTCGGCGATGGCGGCGCCGCGCGGAGACGTGACAATCCCGATGCGGCGCGGAAACCGCGGCAGCCGGCGCTTGCGCTCGGCCGCGAACAACCCCTCGGCGGCCAGCTTTTTCTTGAGTTGCTCGAAGGCCAGTTGCAGCGCGCCCAAGCCCTGCGGCTCCAGCAACTCCACCTGCAACTGGTATTCGCCGCGAACCTCATAAACGTCGATGCGCCCGCGCGCCAGCACCGCCAGGCCATCGGCCGGCCGGAACTTCCAGTAGCGGTGCGCGGAGCGGTACGCCACGCATTTGAGCACGGCGGCGCGCTCCTTGAGGGTGAAGTAGTAGTGGCCGCTGGTGGCCAGCTTGAGACCGGAGATCTCGCCCGAAACCCAAATGTCCGGGAACTCGGCGTCCAGCATGGCGCGGATGGCGGCGTTGATCTCGCTCACCGAGTAGATGCGCCGCTCCGGCGTCAGGTCGAATTCGAGCGCGAATTGCTCCACCGAGCCATGGTAACGCGGACGGTCCCAACCGGACATCTCATGGCCGTTTCGATGCGGGCGGGTTGGCGTCCGGCCCATCTCCGCCACCTCCAGGCGGCGGAGGTATCATGCCGCGCCGGGTATCGGCGAGCTGCGAAACAGGTTGGCCATTGCCGATCATTCGGCCGCGGGCGGTCTGGAGGCAAGGTCCGCCGTTCGCAATCAGTGTTTACAAGCATCGGCCGCCGGTGGCGACGGCAGGTAAAGTGGAAGCCCTCGATCCGGAAGTCCGGGGATTTTTTCCCACATTACTGGAGTGCTAATTTCTTAACCCTTGTGAAATCAATCGGTCATTTGTGGCGCGTAAATTGCAAATGGTGGAGTGGGTTGATGCAGGTGAAAACGATCCTCATCGTCGATAGGGATCTCGGATTTGTCTTCTGGCTCGGCCAAATCCTGGATGCCGCCGGATCCGTCGCCGTACCCGCGAGAGGGATCGCCGACGCGGCCGAGATCGTGGCTATGCTCCGCCTGCCGGTCGACGTGCTGATCGCATCGCCGGCCGAGCGCGGCGTTCGCGAGTTTGTGGAGAGGCTCCGTTTCAGCTCTCCGGATCTCCAGGTGGTCGCTTTGGCGAGCGAGAACGATCCGGCGTGGGCCATGGCGCCGCCCGGGGTTATTTGGAAACGTAAGCTACCGCACAGGGATGAATCGGCGAGGTCCGAGTGGCTGGACTTGATTCACGGCCTTGACCGCAACTCTCTCGCCTCGATGTCCCACTGCTGACGCGTTCTCGCCGAAGGCTCAATTCAAGAGCGAGACCTCCGATTTCCGCGCCCGTGCCCCGGCCGGAGTGCTAATATACCTATCTGGCTTGTAAGGCGACTGGATGTGTCCCCAGTGTGCGGACACTCCGCATTTCAGAGCAATCAGAGGCTTCGGTAGTGGAAGCGATTATCTCTCCGAGTCCGATGTTCACGGCGGAACGCCGCGCCGACTGCCGCTATCCGATTCACTCCGGGCTAGAGTACAAACTCATCTTGGGACGAAGGGTGGTACGGACGGGAGCCGGCCGCCTGGTGAATATCTCGCGTGGCGGGCTGCTGTTCGAATGCGATCAGGCCATCCCTCCGGGAACCAGGATCGAACTCGGTATTGATTGGCCTGCCAAGGCCGTCAAAATGGCACTCCATGTGATGGGGCAGACGGTGCGGAGCCAGGGTGCCTGCACTGCCGTGAAGATCCTTCGCAGCTCATTCCGCATGCACCGCGAAGAGGCGGACCGCGCAGAGCGTACGCCCACAACGCCATAGGCGGCTCGCCACGCGGCGGATTCAGCTTGCCAGCACGACTCGATTGGCGCCGGGTTGGGGCGCGGAGGATTCGCCGGTGTGGACGCGAGCCACCACCGCCAGGGCGGCGAGATAGAACAGGCTGCCGATGATCATGGTTTCGACCAGGCCCAGATAGATCGCCGAGACCAGCGCGCACACCGATCCGAGCACGCTGGCCGCTGCGTTGAGCGCCCACGCCCAGCGAACCGAAGGCGCGTGCCATTGCTCCAGGCGGCGGAGCCCGCTGGGGAAGGGCATCCCCATCGCGAATCCCAGCGGAGCGATCAACGCCACCGTCATCATCGCCTTGAGCGGCAGCGGCAGCCAGACCAGGGCGGTGAGCAGCGAGGCAAGCACCAGCCCGATCAGCGCAGCCAGCATGGCCACGCATCCCAGGATCTTGATGAGGCGGCTTTCCCGGTGCGCCGTCAAGCGGCCGGCGGCGGCGCTGCCCAGGCCGCTCGAGACCAGCAGCGAAAAAATGACCACCGTGAGAGCCGGCGTGGGGTGGCCGAGGAAGAGCACGAACCTTTGGATCAGCGCCACTTCGATCAGGATGTAGCCGGCGCCGATGAACAGGAAGTAGAGCAGGAATTTCAGCACGCCCGGCTGGCGCGGCAGGCGCGTGCCCAGCACCAGCGGCGGCAACAGCATGATCAGCAGCGTGGCCATCACCGAAATCAGCGCCAGCCCGAACAGCAGCGGCACGGCCTTATTCACCTTGTAGTCCGCGGTATCGTGGGAGGCGGTCTTCAGAAACACCAGCAGGTCGCGCGGCTGCACGGTATAGAAGAAGAAGGGCCGGTTGTCGGTGACCGGGCGAATATCGAAGACGAAGTGGCGCTCGAAGCCGGCCGGATCCGGCGTGTGCAGCAGCTCGTAGAAGGGGTTTTGAATGGCGGCGTCGGGCAGGTAGATGGCCTGCATGTTGGCGGCGGCAAACAGGGCGCGTGCGCGGTCGCAATCGGCGGCGGTGAGCGGTTTGCGGCTGATGATGGCGGTATCCTGCGCGCCCCATCCCTCGACCGAGCCGGAGCGGCCCACGATCACGTGGCGCCAGGCCTGGTTCTCGCCCAATTCCGACAGCGCTTCGCGGGCCAGGGCAATCAGGCGCAGGCTTTCGCGCGGCGGATCGAAGCCCCAGCGCGTGAACGCCACCACTCCATCGTCGGTGAGATGCCGCAGGTAATCGCGGAAAGCATCCACCGTGTAGAGATTGTTCTCCGAAAGGGCGAACGCTCCGGCGGCGGTGGAAGCCCAGGTATCCACCAGGGTCGCCTGCAACACCTGGTACTTCGCGGTGCTGCGGCGCACGAAGCTGCGTCCGTCTTCCACATAAATGTGGACGTCGGGCCGCAGGTAGAGGCCGTGGCTGAGGGCGGGAAAGCGCTCCTGCATGATGGTGGTGGCGATGATGGGATTGATTTCCACCCCGGTGATATCGTGGCTGCCGTACGCCAGCGCACGCGCCACGTCCCAGCCGCCGCCGGGTCCGATGATCAGGGTCTTGGCGCCGGGGCGGAGCGCGTAGGGCAGCGCCGGGCCCTGGTCCATCAGGTCGTGGCGCTGGCCGGCGGTGAGGTGGTCGAAATCGAAAGTGGCGATGTCGGTGGCGGCATCGGCGTCGATCACGATGCTGTAGCGGCCCTGGCTCGAGCGGTCCACCAGCCCGATGCGCGAAAAAACGTTCCAGTGCTGGAAGATTTCGTGCTCGATGGTCTGCCCCTTGGCGTGGCGGATGTCGATCGTGTGATAGCGCTGATTCAGGATCAGAAACGCCACCAGCCCGAGCGCCAGCGCCACCGATCCCACGCGGCCGCGCACCGAACCGGAAACGCTGTGCCAGATGGCGGCCGCGACGGCGAAGGTGATGGCCGCGCCCAGCACCGCGCTGACTCCGCCGAGGCCGTTGAGCAGCGGGTATAACAACAGGCATCCGGCGGCGGCTCCCATCAGGTCGAAGAAGTAGACCCGGTTGACATGCGCAATGGTCTCGCCGATGGCCAGCGAGACGATGGCGCCGGAAACGAAAAACGGCAGCGCGGTGCTGAAATAGATCAGCGCCAGGTCCCAGTTGGTGGGGTTGTTATTCTGCGCCAGCAGAACGATCAGCGCGCCCACCACCAGCAGGCCGTTCAGCATGCTGAGCCGGCCCAGGCTGGTCCACAGCGGCGCCTTCCAACCCGCCACCACGTACGAGAAGATGCCGCCGGCGCCGAGGCCGAACAGCGCGATTGAAATCGCCAGAAACGCGAAGTGGTAATAGAACACCACCGAGAAGATGCGCGTCAGCGAGAGCTCGAGCAACAGGGTGGCCAGGGTGGTCAACGCGACACACAGGTAAACCTGAGGCCAGGGAGTAGAAGCCGGTTTCAAAGGGTCCAACCCTTATGGTAGCGTGGCGCCGCGGCGTCGGTCACCGCCGCGGCGCCAGAACTTTCACTCCGCCCTCCGTAATCCGTCCGTAGGCGAACCACGTTTTTCGCCGGGTTCTGCAGGTTATAGGCAAGGCAGCATTTATTGAGTTCCGCTGGCGGGACCGGGCAGCCTGGGCCGCACCAAATGGGTGCGG
>JBEKKO010000028.1:0-52781 GCA_050010695.1 Bryobacteraceae bacterium | reverse complement strand
TCCCAGGCCGAAACGTCGTTGGCCAGGGTGTAGCCCGCGATGCTGCCGCGGTTGCCCAGCACCACGGCCAGCTCCGGCTCGGGCGCGGTGAAGCGCGAATCGGCGCGAATGCCGATGGGCTGACCCGAAGGCACGCAAACGCGCGCCGTGCCCTTGAAGAAGATTTCCGGCCGCGGCTCGCGATACACATAGTCGTACATGCCCTCGCGGGTGCCGTGCTCGGCGTCGCGAAAGCTCGAGCTGGCTTCGTAAGTACACCCGCAGGCCCAGACTTCGGGAGGCTGCACGGGCAAAGCGGCGGCAAGTTTTTCCGCGTGGCGGCTGGCCAGTTCCGCGGCCACAGCGGACAGCTGCCGATTCTCCGTCTGCGCGCGCTTGATCAGATCCAGCGTGGTGTGGCTGGGGATGGGCCGCGCCAGATCTCCTTCCCAAACCGCGGCGATCAACCGGCCTTCTACTTTTACTTGTCCCAAACGCATGATACTTCTCCGATGGTCAATGGCGCTCCAGCGTGGCTGCGGCGCGCGGCCACGGCTGGTGCGGAAGCGCCGCCGGGCTGCCACAATGAAATCAAAACTGCACTTTCGGCGCGGTGCGGGCTCCGGGTTCGGTCTGGAAATACGCGTCGTTACGCGTGATGCCCGACATCCCCGCCACCAGGTTGTTGGGGAACAGCGCGATGGAAGTATTGTAACGCTGGAGCGCCTCGTTGTACTTGCGGCGCTCCACCGCGATGCGGTTTTCGGTCCCGGCGAGCTCGTCCTGCAAGCGCAGAAAATTTTCGTTGGACTTGAGCTGCGGATAATTCTCGGCGATCACCAACAGCCTCGAGATGGCGGTATCGAGCTGCTGGTTGGCCTGGATTTTCTCCCCCGGCGTGCGGCCGCCGGCGAGCCTGGCGCGGGCATCGGCAATATCCTTGAACACTTCCGTTTCGTGTGCGGCGAAGGCTTTCACGGTGTTGACCAGGTTGGGAATCAGGTCGGCGCGGCGCTGCAGCGCAACGTCCACGTCGGACCATTGACTGGTCACCGCTTCGCGCTGGGTCACCAGGTCGTTGCGGGTGCCCACGAACTTGCCGCCCACAATCAGCCCTAGCGCCGCCAGCACCACAATCGCAATCAGGGCAATTTTCACTTGGTCTCTCCTATTTCTCCAGGCGGTCCACCGCATCGATCACCGTATCGATGGCGCGCAGGTAAGCGGCCAGCACGGCGATCGGGTCCATCTCCTTTGGCTTGATGCGGGCCTCGCGCACATCCAGCAGTTTTTCAAACGGCGCCGGATCGATTCTGAAATGCTCCCTCGCCAGCCGCACCACCTCGCGTTTCTGCGGTGGCACATCTACTCCATGGAGCCGCAGCGCGTGGCGGAAAAGCACGCAGAAAGTGGACACCGAATCGAGCAGCAGGCGGCGCAGCAGGTTTTCGTCGGCCAGCATTCCGGAAGCCTTCTGGCGCAGCCGCAACAGCTTGGCGCGCAGGTCGTGCTCCACCTGCGCGCGGTAAAAAGTATCCTCCACCACCAGCGCCGGGATGACGTCTTTGCCGAAGAGCAGCCGGTGATGGCTTTGCATGTCGTGGAACTCGATGGCGAAGCAGTCGGCGGAAGTGGCGAGCTCGTGTTCGGTGAGCAGCAGGGGCGCCGGGCTGCCCTGTTCGCGCCACCAGCGGAACGGCTCGGCGGCCGCGGCCAGCTCGCGCGGCGTCAACACACTGAGCACGCACAGAACGTTGAAATCGGAAAAGCCGGCGTGATGATCGCCGGCGGCGGCCGAGCCGTAGAGCACCACCGATACCAGCCGCTCGCCGTAGGCCTTCTTCAGTTTTTCGACCAGTTGATCGAGTCGCTTGTCCATGCCGCACCTACCAGTCGCTGGAGGCGCCGCCGCCTCCGAAATCGCCGCCGCCAAATCCGCCAAAACCGCCGTCGCCGGAATCGGACCCGCCGAATCCACCGCTGCCGCGGCCGCCCCACGTGGAGCGTCCCATCAGGTTACCCAAAATCAGCGCCGGCAGAATGCCGCCACCGCCGTGTCCGCCGTAGCCGCGCGGCGCGCCGGCGCGCAGCAGCCAGAACAGCAGGCAAATTCCACCCAGGATCATCGGCCAGGGGATGGAATCCGAGGCGCTGGGCCGGTAACGCCGGTGCAGGCTGGCGGTAAGCGTAACGTGCTTGGCTTGCGCGATGGCGTTGCCGATGGTTTCGGCGGCCGCCAGCATGGCATCGCCGTAATCGGCCTGGCGCAGCGCCGGGCGCATCTGGCGCAGGATGCTGCCGCTGAGGCCGTCGGGCAGAATCGGCTCCAGCCCATAACCGACTTCGAGCCGGCTGCGACGGTCCTGGACCGCCAGCAGCATCAAAATGCCTTCGTTCTTGCCCTTCTGCCCCACACCCCACGCGCGGGCAATGGTGTTGGCAACGTCCTCGATGGGCTCGCCTTCGAGCGATGGAATGACGACCAGCGCCATTTGCGCTCCGGTTGACCGCTCGACCACGCCGCAGTAGGCTTCGAGCGGCGCGCGGCTGGAATCCGGGATGACGCTCGCGAAGTCGCTGACATAACCCTGCGGCTGGAGCGTCTTCCAATCCACCGCTTGAGCCGCCGCCGCACCCGCCACCAGCGCCAGGCCCGCCCGCAACCAGTTCCGCATGTTGAAGATCCAGTGTACTACGCGCGGCGGATGAATTACGCTCGCTCGCGGTGCTAAAATGAGTTTGCCAGTTGGGACGTCGTCTAACGGTAAGACTGCAGACTCTGGATCTGCGTATCGGGGTTCGAATCCCTGCGTCCCAGCCAAATCCCTACAGCCATGCGGATTCATGGGGCGAGAGCCGAGGGTTTCGCGGTGTGCCTCCGGAATCGCGGCTATGCCGCGTCGATCGAGGTCCGAAAGTTGTATCCGGTACTGAGCGACCCGGATGCAGCGGCGAACGATCTCATCCGCGTGATCGACGAATCGGGTGAGGACTATCTGTACCCGGCCCGTCTCTTCCGGAAACTCGCGTTTGCCGATCGAACTCCAACGCGCTTTGCGCGTGGCTTCATAGCGTGAAGTGGGTAGATGGACCCAGACGGACGCCCCGGCGGGCCAACCTGCAGATCGCAAGGGTCCTTTGCGAGACGTGCGAGGAGTGACTCAATTCTCAACCTTCCTGGCTCCCCTCCGAAGCAGAGCGGCGTCGTCCGCCGGGGAGGGGTGCATCGGAGTGGGAGGACCGCCGCCCCGGAAGTTGTTAATGGCTTCGATCAGCGCGTCGGCCACCCAGCGGCGGAAGAGAAGAAGGGCCAACAAGGCCACGGCAATTAGGAACACAATACTGCCCTTGATCTGTCCCATGGCCCCTTCAACCTATCACGTTTTGGTCTCGCAAGAAGGCCGCCGGGCGATCGTGGGATGGCTCGAAAGAGTCTGGCACGGAGAGCGTATATCGGTCAGACTGAAGTTATGAAGTTAGTGAGGTGAATTGCATGAGTATTCGGCGCGCCGGTTGGATCTGTCTATTCTGCTTTTCGCTCCTTTTGGGATTTGCACAGCAGAATGGACCTGCGGGGCAGTCCGCACCTACGGCATCTGTCCCGCCTGAGAATGCGAATCGTCGCATCACGCTCGATGTGGTCGTCACCGACAAATCCGGAAGGCCGCTTCCCGGCCTGCAACAGCAGGACTTCACACTCCTGGACAACAAACAGCCGCTGAAGATCGGGTCGTTTCATGCCGTGGAGGGTGGGGCCGCGACGACTGACCCGCCCGTGGAAGTCATCTTGATCGTCGACGAAGTCAACATTTCCTTCTCAAAGGTCACGTACGCCCGAGAGGAAATGAAGAAGTTTCTGCTGCGAAGCGGCGGAGAACTTCCCTTCCCAGTATCGGTGGCCTACCTTGCGGATTCGGGCATGACGATGGATGAGGCTTCGCGAGATGGAAACGCCTTAATTGCAGGCATCGACAAAAGCAAGAACGCTCTGCGCACGATTGGCAGGTCACAAGGATTTTACGGCGCCGTTGACCGTCAACAGTTGTCCCTTCACGCGCTCAGGCAGCTCGTGGATTATGGAGCGGCAAGGCCAGGACGAAAACTTGTGGTCTGGGTAAGTCCGGGCTGGCCCTTTCTCACCGGCCCGGAGGTGGAGTTGACCTCCAAGGATCAGCAGGAGATTTTCAACTCCATTGTGGCTGTTTCGGACGGGCTGCGACGGGCTCGCATTACTCTCTACAATATCGATCCGTTGGGGATGACGGACGCGGGCGGATGGCGAACGTCATATTACGAGGGGTTCGCAAAAGGAGCGAAGACAGCAAAACAGGTGCAGATTGCAAACCTGACACTGCAGGTTCTTGCGGTTCAAAGCGGAGGCCAAGTTCTCAATTCCAGCAACGATGTGGCGGGCGAGATCGCAACGTGCATCGCGGATGCCAATGCCTTCTACGTCCTCTCCTTCGACGGCCTTGCCGGGAATGGTCCAAGCGAGTACCATGCGCTCGAGATTAAGATCGACAAGCCCGGACTAACCGCCCGCACGCGATCCGGGTACTACGCCCAGCCAGAGCCGACGCCAGCGCGTTGATTCCCGTTTCGATGTCAGGCTGGCTGCTTCGGGGGTACTCTAGATAGAGGCGATGCGCACCATTTCGAAACGGACCCAGTATGGCCTGAAGGCGATGCAGATCCTGGCCCGGCGGTACCGGGAGGGACCGGTCATGATCGGGTCGATTGCGCGGGAAGAGTCGATCCCGCTGAAATTCCTGGAAGCGATTCTGCTGGATCTCAAGAGCCACGGGCTGCTGGAGAGCAAGCTGGGGCGCAAGGGAGGCTACCGCTTGAGCCGGCCGCCATCGGCGGTGACGGTGGGGTCGATCATTCGCATGATGGAGGGACCGCTGGCGCCGATCCCGTGCGCGAGCGAAACCGCCTACCGGCCGTGCGCCGAGTGCAAGGACGTGGAAGGCTGTGGGACGCGCATCATAATGCGGGAGGTGCGCGATGCCATTTCCGACGTTCTGGACCGCACCACGCTCGCCGATTTGCTGCGCAAGGCGGAGAGCAACCGTCCGGCGCGGGAAAGCCCGGACAGCGCGCACTACGAGATCTGACGCAACAGCGCAGGCGGGGCCTACTGGACGGCGATGGTCGCCACCGCGGGGCTGGCTGTCGTGCCCACCGTGACGACCAGCGAGACCGCGCTTCCGGGTGTTACGGTGGCGGGCACCGTGGCATTGACTTGCAGCGCCCCCTCCACCAGGCCGGGTGCGTTTCCGGCATAAGAAACCGTGGCTGCCTGGCCGCCGATCTCGACCGTGACGGACGGTGGCGGCTGACCCGGTGAAGCGGCCAACGCTACCAGTCCATCTGTGTTGGCGGGCGACGTGGCGCCCTCGCCGGTGGCGAAGATCATGATGGCGTTTCCGGGCGCCGCCGGATGCGTGGCGGAATTCACCGAGTAATCCTGGTTCAAAACCGCGGCCGGTCCGGCGCCGGAGGCATTCAAACTGAAGATGCCCGGTTGCGCCGGCAGCACCGGCACGCTGACGGACGGCGAAAACGCGCCCAGGTACTCGACCTGCACGCTGGTGCTGGCCTCACCCGCAATCGCATAGGGCGCCACCACGTTGACCTGACCGGCGCCGGCATACAGGATGGGCGCTGCAATGCCGTCGAACCACACACGAACGCCGTCGAGCGAATTGGGCACGATGCCCGCGCTGACCTGATTGACGGAGCCCGGCGCGGGCCCCAGGTTCTGCCCAAAGATGGTGAGCAACTCTCCGGGTGCGACGCCGCCGCCCGCATAGGTGGCTGCGTTGACGATGCCGCCGGCGGCGATTTGCGGCTGCGCCTGGGCCAGGCGCACGAACGCCACGCCGTAACTTGGGAAGGAAATCGAAATGGGTCCTTGCGGCGCGACCGATTGCGTTGGAGGGACCGCGGAGGGATCGGTATTGGCGTTGATGGCGGTGACGGTGGCGAGCGAGAACGAGCCCAACGCGGAGACATCCAGGGTGACGGTGGCGGGCACGCCCGGGCCGTTATTGTCGTTAGGGTTGCGCACCGCGTGGTTGGCCAGCAGAATCGCCACCGAGCCGTCATCGTTGCGCACGGCGAGCGCTTCGAGCGCGCCCGGGTCGGAGTTCGTCACCTGCAGAATGGTCGCGCCGGGCGGCGAGGGAAACAGGTGCGCCAGCTCGTAATCCGTCCAGTAGCTGAGGTAGGTGTTGCCGGACGTGTAGTCGACCTCGCCGAACTCCGCATCGGCGTCGAAATCCCAGTGGTAGAGGGACTGATTGCCGCCTTGCGCCAGTTGCGAGAACAGATAAGGACGCCAGGCCGCGAAGAAGGCGTCGGTGGCGCGGAGGTCGGTGACGTACGTCTGTGTCGGATTGCAGGCGCTCATTCCGTTGCCTGCATTATAGTCGGCGTTGACGTTGTTCTCCGTCACCCAAATCGGCACGTTGTGCAGCGCGGGGTTGGTCTGCAACTGGCTCTGCACGTACTTCAGGTCTTTTAAAAACCCCGGGATGGTTCCCATCAACGTTTGATCGGTGTCCTTCTGGTTGCAGGTGGAGTAGTAGTGCAAGGCGACCGCATCCACCTGCGCCGTCACTCCCTGGACAAAAGTCGGAACGTAGAGCTGCGACTGGGTACCGTAGTCGGACTCCTCGATGGCCACGAACTTGATGGTGGGATCGGCCGCGTGCATGGCCGGCACCACCAGGTTGTAAAGGGTAGTGTATTGGGATGCGGTCAGGCCGTTGCCATTCGGCTCGTTGAAAATGCCCCACCAGGTGATGTGGTAGGGGCTCGGCGACTGGTAGTGCACTCCGCCGGGCCCTATTCCGCCGGCCGCGAAGCCGCCGGTGTTGTAATAGCGCACCATGTTGGCGCAGTAATTGGCGAAGGCCTGGAAGTTCGCCGGCAGCAGATACCCGTTCGAATCGTCCATGAACGCGGGCGCGGTGGCGAGTTGCAATTCCGGACTGTGATCGCCCGAGTTCAGCACGGGGAGGAGTATGTCATTGAGCGTGGTGAAGTCCCACTGGTACGGCGAAAGCCCGAGGATCCCATTCGACTGACTCATGGGGACGGCCTGCTGGATTGGCTGCAAACGTATGTGCTGGGGCGCGAGTTGCCAGAGCAAACCGCCGGCGCCGGGGAGGTTGGTGAAGAAGGCATCGTCGTATGCGTCGGGCTGAAATGCGGTAGAGAGAAAAGACTGAAACCGGCCAGGCGGCAGCCCGGCGTTGAGATTGGTCTGGTTCAGAACCTGAACGCCGATGGGCGTCTGCGCCGCGAGCGAAAGCGCAACCGCCAGGCCCGCGCATACCGTTTTGATTCCCATGGGTTAATCACCGCCGAAGATGGTAAATCAGCGCGCGGTGCGGTGGGGGACGCGCGCGACGGCCATCATCCTGCGCGGCCGGAGGTCTCCGACGTGCCTTAAACTGAAATGGCATGAACCTGCTGGTACCGAATCTCGGCTCGACATCGCTCAAATATCGGATTCTTGAAATGCCCGGCGAAGCAGTGCTGGCCAAGGGCAAACTGGAACGCGTGACGGACTACTCGGGCGCGCTCGAGCGCATCGCCACGGCGGGTATCCCGATCGATGCCATCGCGCTCAAAGCCGTGCACGGCGGGCCGGATTACCGCGGGACGTTCCTGGTGGATGCGGGCGTGCTGGCTGCCATGCGGCGCTACCTGGCGGCGGCGGCCCTTCACAACGCGATCTACCTGGCCGCCATCGAGGGGTTCGAGAAAGCCATGCCAGGGCTGCCCATCGTGTGCGCCTTCGAGCCGGAGTTTCATGCGACCATGCCGGAGCATGCCCGTCTTTACGGCGTCCCCGCGGACTGGCGGGAGGAGGGCGTCGTCAAGTATGGGTTTCACGGCGCCTCGCACCAGTTCATCTCGGGCCGGGTCCGCGAGATGCTGGGGCGAAATCCGAAGCTGGTGAGTTGCCACCTGGGCGGCAGTTCTTCCATCTGCGCCATCGTGGGCGGTCACTCGATCGACACCACGATGGGATTTTCGCCGCAATCGGGTTTGGAAAACGCAACTCGCTCCGGCGACGTGGACGTGTTCGCCGTGCTCTACATGATGGAACGGCGCGGCTGGAGCGTGGAAGAAGTGCGCCGCCAACTGGCGCAGGCGAGCGGCCTGGCCGGGCTTTCCGGCATCGCCGGCGGCGACGTGCGCGACCTGGAAGCGGCCGCCGCGGCCGGCAACCGCAACGCCGCGCTCGCCCTGGCGGTCTTCGTTTACCAGGTGAAGAAGAGCATCGGCGCATATGCCGCCGCGATGGGCGGCATCGAGGCTGTCGCATTCACCGGCGGCATCGGCGAAAACTCCGCCCGCTTGCGCGCCGCGTGCTGCGAGGGCCTCGAATTCCTCGGCATCCATCTTGACCGCGAGCGCAACGAGACCGGCACCGGCGACCGCGCCGTCTCCACCGCCGATTCGCCAGTCACCGTGCTGGCCGTCGCCACCAACGAAGAACTGATCGTGGCGCGGAGGGCGTGGAAGGTGCTGGAGGGGCGGGGAAGCGAAGGCTGTTGAGAGTGGGCGCGACAGGACTCGAACCTGAGGTCCCGGGTGCGAAGCAAGCGTCACTCGCGCAGATTTGCCTCGTGCCGGATAGCCTCCATTTGTGACCGTAGCACCGGCAGATGGACCGAGACAATCTCCCAGATGCGCTCGACGTTCACTCCCAGGTAATCATGGACCAGAACGTTTCTGAAACCCGCAATGGCCCGCCAGTCAACCTCAGGATGAAGGGCTTTTAAGTGATCGCTGATCCGCTGCGTAGATTCGGCAAGGGTTTGGAGATTGCGCAGCACAGCGTCTTGAATCAGTTCCGACTCGCCAAATGCTTCCGCACTGCCCTGGCAATACCGATCTATGCGCCGGATGCAATCGAGGACGTGATGGATATAAAGGCGATCGTCCTTCACAACGGAATCGCCTCATGCAGCACGCGGTCCCGGATGAGGGGATGAAGAGCGCTCTCTTCGGCGACGTCCACTCGCCGCCCCAGTTCCTCTTCCAGATCGACGAGCAACCCACCGGGGAACCACGGCGGCGTGCGCGGACCGGCCTCGATCAGCAGATCGAGATCGCTGTCCTCGCGTGCGTCGCCGCGGGCGAAGGAACCGAACACACGCACATGCCGAACGCCGTGCCTGGCCGCGATGGCCAGGATGGCGGCGCGTTTGTCTTCGCCTAATTCAGCAAGAGTCATCCCATCCCATTCTCGCACCGGCGGCAATGCTGAGCCATACCGATGGGACCACCAATCATGCTTCCTGGTTCATCCGCGGCTAGCCACGTTTTGGTTTTATTGCGCAGGCTCCGTCAATCGGCGCAGCCGCGCTTCCACGGCAGCCTTGAATGCGGCGTCCTCGATGCTTTCGAGGTTGATGCGCACGTTTTCCAGCCCGCCGGTTTTGGCGGCTGCGGTCAGCGCCTTGGCCACCGCCAGGTCGGAGGAAAAGCGCGCCGGCACGTCGAGATTTTCCAGGCGCGCGTTCATGGCCGCGGCGCGCTCCAGCACTTCGAGCGGCACCAGCGCGGCGCCGTGCAGCGCCTCTTCCACGAACGGCGCGCGCTCGACCTTGGGCCGCTTGTAAGCCGCCATCACCTGCTGGAAGGCTGCGGCGTCGCGCTCGACCGCCGCGGTGAAGAAGCCGCGATCGTCTTCATACCCGGCCGGATCGAGCTTGGCCAGCCGCGAAACCATGGCGCCCAACGCCGCTCCCATGGCGGCTGCGGCGGCTGCGGCGCTGCCGCCGCCGGGCGTGGCCGTGGCCGCCGCCAGCGCATCCAGAAACTCGGGCAGGCCGCTGCGTTTCGCAATCGCCTCCGCGATGCGGTTTTCCAGCACCAGCTCCGGACGAAAATTTTCGGCGCGCAGAAAATATTCGGCCGCCATCTCAATCGCCTTGCGCGGAATCAGCCCCACGATTTCGCTGCCCACCACCGGCACGCCATACCGCTCGGCCTCGCGCCGCACGGTTTCGAAAACCAGGTGCAGCGGGGTCTGCTCGAAATCGGTCAAGTTGATCGAAACCTGCGCCAGGTTGCGCGAAGCCAGCATCACGCCCATCGATTTGACGAAGCGGAAACCGCCGCTCGAGAAGCGGATGGTCCTGGCGATGCGCTTGGCGATGTCCACATCCGCCGTGCCCAGGTTGACGTTGTAAGCGATGAGGAATTTGCGCGCCCCCAGCACGATGGCGCCGGCCGTGGGATGGCACACCGGCTCGCCGATGTCGGGCGCGCGGCCGGCTTCCGTGCCCATCTCTTTTAGCAGCGCTTCGAATTGCCCGCGGCGAATGTTCTCCAGGTTGACGCGCTCCGGGCGCCGCGCGGCGGCCTCATACAGGTAAACCGGCACCTTGAGCCGGTTCCAGATTTCGCCGCCCACGCGCTCGGCCAGGCGCACGCACTCTTCCACGGTGACGCCTTCAATCGGGATGAACGGCACCACGTCGGCCGCGCCGATGCGCGGATGCGCGCCGTGGTGTTGGGTGAGGTCGATCAGCTCGACGGCCTTTTCCACCGCGCGCAAGGCCGCGTCGGCCACCGCCGCCGGCGGTCCCACGAAGGTGAGCACCGAGCGGTTGTGATCGGCATCGGCTTCGCGATCGAGCAGCGTCACTTCGGGCACCGCGGCGATCGCCGCTACGATGGCCTCCATCTTGGCCGCGTCGCGGCCTTCGGAAAAATTCGGAACGCACTCTACGAGTTGTCGGGGCATACGTTTTGGGCGCGGCGGCGCTACGGCTGCATCGGAATCTTCATGCCGTGTTCTTTGGCGAACCGCACGGCTTCATCGTAACCCGCGTCGGCGTGGCGCATCACGCCGGTGCCCGGATCGGTGGTGAGCACGCGCTCGAGGCGCCGCTCGGTTTCCAGGGTCCCATCGGCCACTACCACCATGCCGGCATGCTGTGAGTAACCGATGCCGACGCCGCCGCCGTTGTGGATCGACACCCAGCTCGCCCCGGCGGCGATATTGACCATCGCGTTGAGCAGCGGCCAATCGGCGATCGCGTCCGAGCCGTCGCGCATAGCTTCCGTTTCGCGGAAAGGCGATGCCACCGAGCCGGCGTCCAGATGATCGCGGCCAATCACGATCGGCGCCTTCAATTCGCCCGACCGCACCAGGCGGTTGATGGCCACACCGAATTCGGCGCGCTCGCCGTAACCCAGCCAGCAGATGCGCGCCGGCAGCCCTTGGAACTGGATGCGCTTCTGCGCCAGCGGCAGCCACCGCGCCAGGGTTTCGTCGCGCGGAAACAATTCGAGTGCCAGCCGGTCCGTGCGATGGATGTCGGCCGGGTCGCCCGAGAGTGCCACCCAGCGGAACGGGCCGCGGCCGTGGCAGAACAGCGGGCGTATATATTCGGGCACGAAGCCGGGGATTTCGAACGCGCGCTCGACGCCGGCCTTCTTAGCGTGGGTGCGGATGTTGTTGCCGTAGTCGAAGGTCACCGCGCCGCGCCTCTGCAGCTCGAGCATGGCGGTGACGTGCACGCCCATCGATGCGGTGGAGCGCTCCACATACGCGGCCGGATCGGCGGCTCGTAGCGTGGCCGCTTCGGCGAGCGTCATACCATGCGGCACGTAGCCGTTGAGCGGATCGTGCGCGCTGGTCTGGTCGGTGAGAACGTCGGGGACGATTCCGCGCCGCGCCAGCTCCGGCACCACCTCGGCGCAGTTGCCCACCAGGCCGACCGAGATCGCTTCGCCGCGCGCCTGCGCCTCGCCGAGCGCCGCCAGCGCGGTATCGAGGTTGCGTTCCATGCGGTCGCAATAGCCCGTGTCCAGCCGGCGGTGGATGCGGTCCGGGTCGACATCGATGCCCAGGAAGCAGGCGCCGTTCATCACCGCGGCCAGCGGCTGCGCGCCGCCCATCCCGCCCATGCCGCCCGAGACCACCAGCTTGCCCGCCAGCGATCCGCCGAAGTGCTTGCGCGCCACCGCCGCGAAGGTCTCGAAGGTTCCCTGCACGATGCCCTGGCTGCCGATGTAAATCCACGAGCCCGCCGTCATCTGCCCGTACATGGTGAGGCCCAGCCGCTCGAGGCGGTTGAATTCGTCCCAGTTCGACCAGTGGCCCACCAGGTTGGAATTGGCGATCAGCACCCGCGGCGCTTCTGGCTGGGTGCGGAAAATGCCCACCGGCCGCCCCGATTGCACCAGCAGCGTCTCGTCGTTTTCGAGCGATTGGAGCGCGCGCACAATCGCGTGAAACGCCTCCCAGCTTCGCGCGGCGCGGCCCGTGCCGCCGTACACGATCAACTGGTCCGGCTTCTCCGCAACCTCCGGATCCAGATTATTATGCAGCATGCGCAGGGCGGCTTCCTGGTGCCAGCCCTTGCAGGTAAGTGCGCTGCCTCGCGGCGCGCGAATGGCCGTTCCGGTGCTCATATCAGCCACAATCATAGCGCCGGGACACTGTGCGATTCCGGGATGCGCGATCTCGAAAACGAACGCAGCCTCTCAGTTCCGTGCACCCGCCCGGTTGTACCATAGGGAGTTCCGAGCGGCCGTCGCTGGTCGCTCAACTGCATGTTCCGTTCGGAACTTTCCGCGGAAAGATGCGTAACCATTCGAGTGTGCCCGGCCACCGCGCGGCAGATTCGTCTGCCCAAATGCCACGCCGCCAACAGGAGAAACGAAATGCCACGTCGCTATCGAAACCTCTTCATCCTCGCTTTTCCGATTCTTGCCTTGCTCTTCGCGTTGAATGCGTTGAGCCAGCCGGCGCCCACCGGGCAGGCCACGCCGAAGTATCGCGATCCGAAGCTGCCCATCGATGAGCGCGTGGCGGACCTGCTGGGGCGCATGACACTGGAGGAGAAGGTGGCCGAAATCTGCGGCGGTGACCCTGCGAACGCCTCCTTGATCGATACCACGGGCACTTACAAACCCGATCAGGCCAGCCTGGCCTTCCGCGGCCTCTATGACGAAAACGCGACCTACACGCCGCGGCAGAGCGCGATTCTGCGCAATGCCGTACAGCGGTATCTGCGCGAGAAGACCCGGCTCGGCATTCCGTGGCTGTTCATGAGCGAAGCGCTGCACGGTTTCATGAGCAACGGCAGCACCAGTTTCCCGCAAGCGCTCGGGCTGGCCAGCACGTTTGATCCGGCGCTGGTCCGCCGCGTCTTCACGGCCGCCGGCGATGAGGCTCGTTCCGCCGGCGTCGGCCAGGTGTTCACTCCGGTGCTCGACCTCGCCCGCGATCCGCGCTGGGGCCGCACCGAAGAGACTTACGGAGAAGACCCGTACCTGGCATCGCGGATGGCCGTGGCCGCCGTCACCGGCCTGCAGGGCGACCAGTTCTCCATCAATAACCACCACGTGATGGCCACCGCCAAACACTTCGCGGTCCACGGCCAACCGGAGGGCGGCACCAACACAGCGCCCGGCAATTATTCGGAACGCGTCATCCGCGAAAACTTCCTGGTGCCGTTCCAGGCTGCCGTCCAGGAGGGCCACGTGGGGAGCATCATGGCTTCCTATAACGAGATCGACGGTATCCCGTCGCACATCAATCACTGGCTGCTCGACCGCGTGCTGCGCCAGGAGTGGGGTTTCCGCGGTTACGTCACCTCCGACGGTGACGGCCTGCAAATGCTGGTGCAAACCCACCACGTGGCGGCCAACATGTCCGAAGCTGCGCGCCTGGCGCTGTCGGCGGGAGTGGATTTCGATCTCTCCGACGGCTCCGTGTATCGCACCTTGATCGATCAGGTCAAGGATGGCGCCGTGCCGGAGAGCGAAGTGGACCGCGCCGCGGGGCGCCTGCTCGCCGCCAAGTTCCGCCTCGGCCTGTTCGAGGATCCCTACACCGATCCGGACTACACCGAGAAGATCACCAGCGGCCCGGAGCATCGCCAACTGGCCGTCGAGGCTGCGCAGAAGGCCGTCGTGCTGCTGAAGAACGAAAAGAACCTACTGCCGCTCGATCTCGGCAAGCTCAAGACCATCGCCGTGATCGGACCCAATGCCGCCGACGTTCACATCGGCGGATACGCCCGCGAACCGGGGCATGGCGTCAGCATTCTGGATGGCATTCGCGCGCGGGTCGGCACCTCGGCCAAAGTGGTTTACGCGGAGGGCTGCCAGATCACCACCGCCAAGCAGGGCTGGCGCGGATGGTATGAGAACAACGTCAAGCTGGCCGATCCGCAGGCGCAGGTGGAAAAGATCGCTGCCGCCACGGAACTGGCGCGCAAAGCCGACGTCGCCATCCTGGTGGTCGGCGAAAACGAAAGCACCAATCGCGAAGCCTGGGGCGAATACCATTTGGGCGATCGCGATTCGCTCGAGCTGCTCAGCGCGCAGAACGATCTGGTCAAGGCTGTTGTTGAAACCGGCACTCCCACCGTCGTCTTTCTGATCAACGGCCGGCCGCTCTCTATCAACTACATTGCCGAACACGTACCGGCCATCTTAGAAGGCTGGTATCTCGGACAGGAAGGCGGCACTGCGGCGGCTAACGTGTTATTCGGAGATATCAACCCGGGCGGCAAACTGCCTATCACGTTTCCGCACACTGTTGGCGCCCTGCCCGATTTCTATAACCACAAACCGTCGGACGACCGCACTTATGCATTCAGTACCAGAAAGCCGCTTTTTGCGTTCGGCTACGGCCTGAGTTATACCACGTTCAAGTTCGAAAACCTGCGCGTCGAGCCGGCGAAAATCGAGATAGGCGGAGTTGCCAAAGCGAGCGTGGAAGTCACCAACACCGGCTCGCGCGAAGGCGACGAGGTTCCACAACTATACCTGCACCAGCGTGTGGCCTCGGTCACGCAGCCGGTCATGAAGCTGATTGGCTTCGAGCGCATCACGCTAAAGCCGGGAGAAAAGCGCACCGTCGAGTTCACCATTAACTCTGCAATGCTCTCGATGTTGAACACCGACATGCATCGCGTGGTGGAGCCGGGAATCTTCGACGTGATGGTCGGCCGCAGCTCGGCCGACACGAAGCAGGTTGCGCTCAAGGTGGTGGACCAGAACGGCCAGGCCGGCACGCCCGCCACGCTGAAGCCCAGAGGATCGGAATCCGGCGTGGTCAGCAACTTCGACGATCTCAAAGTCTCCGCGAATTTCGGCTCCTGGACGCTGATGACCGATTCCGTGATGGGCGGCAAATCGACGGCGACCATGGACGCCGTTGCCGGCGGCGCCAACGGGACCAAGGGAGCCATGCGCATCGCCGGCGAGAATGTCAAAGGCGCCGGCTTCATCTTCGGGGGAGCGGTTTACTCGCCCGGCCCCGGCATGATGCAGGGCGCGGATCTCTCCGACAAAAAGAACATCAGCTTCTGGGCCAAAGGCGATGGCAAAACCTGCCGCCTGCTCATCTTCACCGAAACCAACGGCCAGCAACCGACCTTCCGTACCTTCGTCGCAAGCCCCGAGTGGAAGCAATATAGTTTCTCCTTCGAGAGCCTCAAGACCGACGGCCACGACCTCTCCGGCCTGGCATTCTTGAGTCCCCCTGGCGAAGGAAGATTCGAGTTCTTCATCGACGAGGTCGAGATCAAGTAACGGGCAACGGCGTCGGAGCAGACTCGTTGTGAGAGGCGGCGGGCTCGGGCTGGCTCCGTTTCACTTCCGATCCAGAAAATCGAGAATGATCGGGTTCAGCCACTCCGGCCGCTCCCGAAATGTGGCGTGACCGACACCGGGCAGGATGCAGAGTTGTGCGCCCGAAATAGCGTGAAAAACCGTGGTCGCTTCCTCGAGACTGGTAAAGTCGCGATCTCCGAAAACCAGGAGTACCGGCGCTTTGATGGTCGCCAACTCCGGCTTCGAGATGCCCCAGCCTGGCTTTGACCACATGGCTTTGACCTTTTCGAAGAATGCGGGCCAGTGCTCGGGCCCGTCGGGAGAAACACGTTCGTACTCATCCCGAAATGCCTTCGGGAGGAAGCCGGCGGAAAGCGTCCGCATCGCCGCCCGCTGCTGCGCGCTGAGGTCGCCGAGTCCGACGCCGGACACGACTACCCGCCGCACCAGCTCCGGATGAGTGAAAGCCAGCCGGAGCGCAATCTGGCCGCCATCGCTGAATCCCGGACGGAAGAAAAACCCATCAGCCCGGAAGAACCCAGCGGAAAGGCGGTGACTTCGTCAACGTGGTCCTCCAGGATGGGAGTCTTAAGCCGCCACCCAAGGCGAGCTCTTCTGTCTCGCGAGAAAAAGGATTGGCAGGCGGAAGCGCCTGCCCCACTCGCCGGCTAAGGTCGCGGCAGTTTGCGGCGGATGGAGGGAGACGCGGGCTATCCGGACCTTTCGGTGCCTGGGCGGGTTCTGTGGAATGCACAAGGCTTACGGGCGCGAGGAGAGGATCCGGGCGCCGGTGACGGCGGCTCCCACCGGACTCAAGCTGCGATAGATGACGGCGCCGTTGAGGCCGTAGCCGATCAGCCGGTCGTACCAGCGCGGCTTGGTGAGGCGGTTGACGTTGGCGACGAAGCCGTCGGTCTGGACGCCGATATCCTGCCAGGTTTTGAGATAGGCCGGCCAGTCGCGGCGGAAATCGCGGCTCATGCCGGAGACGTCGATAGCGGCGGTCTCGATGCCGCGGGAGACACCGACGTAACGGTTGAAAATGCAATCGGGGTTGTGGTCGCAATCGAGGAACAGGGGGAGGGAATCGTCGATTTGCGCGGCGATGGCGGCGGAGTGTTGGAGGGCAGGCCGGAGGTCGCGTTCGAGCGAGGGCACAGTGGCAACGGCAGCGTCGATTTGTGACAGCGTACCGCCGATGCGGCGGTTGGCGGCGTCGCCAAAATCGACGGCTTGCGCCAGAATGCCGGTGCGCAACGCGGTAGCCTGGCGGTCGGAAAGCTCGAGCGCAGCGACGCGCGCCGCGGCAACCTGGCGCGTGAGATCCTGCCGCGCCGCGCCGGCTTCCTGAACGAGCGCTGCGCGCGTCAACCGGATCTCGGCCGGAACCGCCGCCACCGTGGCAGTGGCGGCCCGCACGAAAACCGTGGCCGCAACCGCGAGCGTGGTGAGCGCCGCCAACAGGGCGCAGATAAACACTTCCTGTACCGTCTTCATGGAGATTCCCCGCTCCGCGCGGGACAAACACTAGGAGCTTGCCGAAAGACAAAAAAAGCCGGCGAGCCACAGATAAACACAGTGAAAGAGAATTGGCCTGTCTGTGTTCGTCAGTGGCGCCAAAATCCTTTTTCGGACTTTTTGAGCTGTTGCGGCAGCGGGGGTGGGCCGCGCTGCCTCTATCCGATTCGAATGTAACCTGGGCGCGGTTCGGATGGCGCGCGCGAATGTGAGGTAAGTAACTGGTAACGCGCGCCAGAAAAAAGTCTGAGTGACGGTGACCGGGTTGGGGGTGAACGCCTGACAGGCCGCGACACGGCAGTTTCGAACCGCGGACAAAGACGGATGAGCCACAGAATAGCAGAGAGAACCTTGTTTTACTTATCCGTGTTCATCTGTGGCTCGTGGTGTCTTGGTGTTTCTCCGCCCGCTGCTAGAATTTCCAGAAGCGCTTCAATTCCGGGCTGTTCCCATCGGGCGCTGCCGGGAAACGGACCACCTTCCCGAGAGACTCGCTCTCTTGGGCAGTCAGAGGATGATCCAACAGGCGCAGCAGAGTCAGCCGGTGGTGGAGCAGGGCGAAGTTGTCCGAGAAACGGTACTCGAGCACGTTCAGGTTGAAATCCAGATCATACACAATGCCCCCCGACTCGGGCATCGGCGTTTCCACCGTGATGCGGGCGCGGTCGATCTTGAAATTGACGGGCTGCGGCAGCACGCCCATCACCCGGTCGACGTCGGGAAGCGGGAGCAGCGCATACGCCAGTTCTCCTCCGCCGGTCAGCGGCGGGAACGGATCGCCGGGTGCAACAACGCGCCGCGGAGCTTTCGAGAAAGGAAGGGCCAGCACGCCCACCGCGGGATGCCCCAGCCCTTCTCCGGGGTTGTTGATGGCCGCGAAGATGGCTTCCTCTTCCCCATCCGCATCGATATCGTGCAGGGCGCAGTCATAGATGGAGCCCGGATGCCAGTACTCCTCGACGACCCGCCCGGTGCGCGGATCGATCAGCGCCACTTGCGAGGGATACCAGAGGTAGTGGTTGGCCACGGTGAGCAGCAGCGGCTTGCCTCCGGCCTTCACCGGCCGGATCAGCCGGCCGCGGTAGGCGGAGTCGAAGGTCCTGGCCCCGAAAGTCTTCCCGGCGCCGTAGTGAAGTTGCCACCGCAGGGCGCCGCTTTGCTCGAAACAGAGAAGCGATCCGCCAGTCAGGTGCGAGTTCTGTGGCAAGTGGTTGAACAACACTTCCTGCCGTCCGTCGCCATCGATATCGGCGATCAGCGCCTTGTCGGCAACCAGCAGGGAATAACCCGTGTCAAAAGGTCCGAAGGTCTTTTCCCAACAGAGCCGGTTATGGGCGTCCAGAATCCGCAGCGTGGTGCCGTCCAACGTCCACGCCTTGGGAACGCCATAGCCCGCCACGATGGCCGCCCGCCAGAGAACGATTCCCAGCAGCGCGACGATGAGCGCCGCTGCGGCGAACCCCAACCACATACGCCTACCGAGGAAGGGGCTGGGCCGGCGGGGAGGCGCGTCTGAGCCTTCGCCGCGCTGGCTGCGGAAGACCGGTACGTACCCGCCCTTAGGAATCTCGATGACCAGCGGATCGAACTGCCCGGCTCCGCGGTAGTAGGCGGCAAGTTGGTGGCGGAGCCTCCGCGCCTCGACACGCACGATGGTATCGGTGGCGGGATCGAAGGCGGCTTCGCGATCAAACACGGCCAGGGCGATGTTGTATTCTTTGACGACGTTGAGTTCTTCTGCGACGGTTTTTTCAACGATGTAGCAGAGAAAGCGTCGCAAGCGCTTGGATTTGCCGAACTCTTCGCTCGCCAGCACGCGCGCGAGGGCTTCTCCGATGGCCTCGGGGGAAGCTTCGCGCGCCGGTAAGGTGATTCCCACGTTACACCGTGAGTATAGGTGGATTGCGGTTTGCGGTGCAAGGTACCCAAGAGGCTCCGAAAATCGCATTTGTCACAGTGACTCACTGGTCCAGGTGCGGAGTGTGGACTACACTCAGCCTTCGCAGGAGGTCGAATCATGAGTCGAACACGCGTGACGTACTTGTTGTGTGCAGTCATTCTGCTACTCGGTGCGGCAGCCACCGGTTCAGCGCAAAGCGGGTACTGGCAGTACCTGCGGACCGAATCCGGCATTCAGCCCACTGACAGCACCAGTTGCCCTGTCTCTACCACCTCAGGTGGGGAAGGGAACTACACCATTACAAATACGTGTGGGGTTGGCTCCCCCTATCCTATTACGGAGTTGGGGATCACCTTTTCCTGGAGCCGCCCACCCTCTATTCTGATTCCCGGTACGGCGCTCTATTGGCCGGTCTCCGCCACGATCACCTCGGTTGTAAATCCGAACAGCCTCGCCTTCACCTGGACGGCCGCAAGGTGCCCGTACGCGCAGGTAAGCAACCTGGCTACCGCATCGGTCTGCGCGCCGCAATGGACGCCCGAGAACTTCCTTTCCCTGGGGATGGCTGATGGTTTATATGGCTACAGCCCGGTGGGAACCGTGATCACTCACAACAACGCGCTGGCGCAAGCGCCGCCCGCTCCGAATAGTATTGGATACATCACGGGCAGGGGTGACGGGGACTCGAACGGGCTGATGAGCATCATCACCGACATGGGTTCCTATTACACCGGCGATCATATATGGAGCTACGTTTACCAATGGGTTCCGGAGGCCATGGGAACCTGTGGCGGCACCTGCACGCTGGCTTCGCCGGGCCAGAATCTCGGCGCTACCGGCGGCACCGGCAGCGTCGGCGTCACGGCCACCTCCTCCTGGACCGTGATCGCCCCGGATAGCTGGATCCATGTCACCTCGTCCGTCAGCGGCACCGGCAACACCACCGTGACGTTCACCGCCGACCCCAACACCGGCGGCCCGCGCAGCGGCACGCTCATCATCGGCGGGCAGCAGTACACGGTCTTCCAGGCTGGGTCGGCAACCTCTACGGGAAGCGCATCGGCATCGACATCGATTGCGATTACCAACCCCGGCTTCGAGACGATCCCAGCCAACCCGGGTTGGATCAGTTGCTCCGGCACCGGAGCGGTCGGCAGCGGAGGGGCCGGCTGCCAGGATACCCTGAATGGAATCGTGCCGGGCTGGACTGCCTCCAGCACCAGTACAATCGGGCTTTTTCAGCCAGGTCCGAACCTCTTCACGCTTCCCCTGCCCGCTGCCGAAGAAACCACAGTTTTGCAGATCAACAGCGGCACCCTCTCTCAGACTTTGAGCGCGACACTGCAGCCATCGACGTTATACACGCTTCAAGTGGACGTCGGCCGGCGCCTGGACAATCTCTATCCCTCGACGCCTCCGACCGCCCAGCTCTTTGCCGGCAGCACCCTGATCGCGTCGGCCACGGGTTCCCAGCCGCCCCTGGGAGGTTGGACCACCTGGACGGGCACCTACCAATCGGCCGCGTCCGATCCGCTGGCCGGACAGGCCTTGAAGATCGTACTGGGGACGACCGCGTCTCAGGGCGATTTCGACAACGTGCGGCTGACGGCGGTGGAAGGCCCATCGACGGCGATTGCCAACCCCGGCTTCGAGACGTTCCCATCCAACCCCTTCTGGCTCACCTGTCCGGGCACCGGTTGCCGCTACACCAATGACGGTAACGTACCCGGCTGGACTGCCTCCAGCGGCGGGACCATGGGAATTCTTCAACCGGGTGCGAATTATTTCACGCTCCCCTTGCCGACCGCCGAGGGACAGACGGTTGCGTGGATCAACACCGGCACGCTCTCTCAGACATTGGGTGCGACACTGCAGCCATCGACGTCGTACACGCTGCAGGTGGACGTGGGCCGGCGACTGGACGGCAATTATCCCTCATCACCCCCTACCGCGCAGCTCTTTGCTGGCAGCACCCTGATCGCCTCGGCTATGGGTTCGGAGCCGCCGCTGGGAGGTTGGACCACCTGGACGGGGACCTATCAATCGAGCGCGTCGGATCCGCTGGCCGGACAGACCCTGAAAATCGTTTTGGGCGCGACCGCGCCGCAGGGCGATTTCGACAATGTGCGGCTGACGGCAACGTCGGCAGGCACAAGCACGGGCACAAGCGCCCAGTTTACCTATAGCGGGTTTGCGAGCACGGCTGGACTCACGCTGGTGGGCAACGCAGCCACAACTTCGACCAGCGATGGGAAGGTGCTGCGGCTGACTCCCGCAACTGGCAACCAGAGCGGCGCCGCATATAGCACGACGCCGGTCACGCTCGGAAACAATGCCGCTTTCAGCACCCAGTTCCAGTTCCGTTTCACGAATCCGGGCGGTTGGAATCCGGCTGACGGAATTACTTTCGTGCTGGGGACAAGCACAACCGGCTTGGGGGCCGGCGGCGTTGGCATGGGTTACCAGGGCGTTGGCGGCAAGAGCGTCGGAATCGAGTTCGACACTTATAATAATGCCGCCCTCGGCATTGGCGACAACGATGGCAATAGCAGCAATCATGTGTCCATCGACACTAATGGCGTTCTGACGAACACCGACCTTACCAACGTTTACAACAACGGGTCCTGCGGTTTTGCGAACGGCACCCCGCCCCAGAATCCCCACACAGTGGCCGGTTGCATGTCGAACGGAGACCTGTGGACGGCCAATATCGTCTATGACGGTTCGAACCTGACGGTGACACTCACCGATCCGGCCGAGCCGGCGAGTTTTACCGCTATCAACAGCTATCCCATCAATCTTGCGTCGGCGCTCGGCCAAAACACCGCGTACGTCGGCCTTACGTCCGGCACAGGCGCGGGATGGGAGAATCACGACATCGTGAATTGGACGTTTTCGAATACGCCGCAACTGCCCTGCACATATCTGGTGAACGGCTTGACGCAGAACCAGCCGTCCAGCCTGACCTCGGGGAATATCACCGGATCGATCCAGGTCAACGCCGGCGCGGGCTGCGCGTGGACCGCCGTCAGCGACAACTCCTGGATCACCATCACGAACGGGACGCCAGGCAGCGGAAGCGGCGTGGTTACCTACCAGGTGAGTCCCAACACGGCTACCGCGACCCGCAGCGGCACCGTAGCCATCGCCGGGCAAACGGTGACGGTGAATCAAGCGGCGGCGGCCAAGTGCGCCTACTCGATCAGTCCCACCAGCAGTACGATGCAAGCCATCGGCGGCGCCAGCAGCGTGCTGCTCTCGGCTAACCCGAGTTCCTGTCCGTGGTCGGTCGCCGTCGGCTCCGGCGCCAGTTCGTGGCTGCACGTCACTTCGCCCACTTCCGGCACGGGGGCGCTCTCGATCAACTTCACGGTGGATCAGAACGCCACCACCCTGTCGCGCAGCGGCACCATCGCCCTCGCCGACCAGACCCTAACCGTGACACAGGCTGGAGGCGCCTCGACTTTCGAACCCAATATTACGCCAGGGGGCATTGTCAACGCGGCCAATAACCGCGGCGGATCCATCGCGCAGGGATCGCTGATTACGATTTACGGCAGCAACCTCGGCCCGGCCACTCCGGTACAGGCACTCGCCTATCCGATTCCGGCCACCCTGGGCAACGTGACAGTGAGTGTGACGCAGGGCTCGACCACCCTGCAAGCCTATTTGAAATACGTCTCGGCGACGCAGATCAATGCGATACTGCCCTCCAACACGCCGCTCGGCAACGATCAGCTCACGGTCAGTTACCTGGGTGCTCCCAGCGCGCCGGCCACCATCAATATTGTGGCTACGGCATTCGGCATTTTCAGCGTGGCGGGAGGCAGGGGACCGGCAGTTATGCAGAGTTACGTTTCGGCCACCAGCTATCCGCTGAACACGGTTTCGGTCACGGCCAAGCCAAGCCAGATTCTGATCATCTGGGCTACCGGGCTCGGCCCCATTACCACCGGTGACAACACGCCGCCGCCGGGCGGGAATATGTCGGTCCCGGTGCAGGTGCTGGTGGGCGGTCAGCAGGCCCCGCTGTTATACAGCGGGCGCGCTCCCTATTTCGCAGGCGTGGACAACGTTTACGTTACGGTGCCGGCGAATGCCCCTCTGGGCTGCTACGTCCCCGTGCAGGTGAACGCCGCGGGCGCCTGGAGCAACACCGTAACCATCTCCCTCACTGCCGACGGGAGCCACTGCAAGGACACCGGCAACCCACTGAGCAACATGAGTTCGACGGGCGGCAAGTTAGGCATTCTGGGACTTGTGCGCCTGAATTATTATGGCCAACTGGATCCTACTAAGCCGCCATCGAATTCGATCATCGATCTGGGGATCGGCGATTTCGCGCAAGTCACGGCCGGCGGCGATCTGGCCTTCAGTCCGTTCATGAACCTGCCGCCGGCGGGTTCGTGCAAGGCGACCAACCGCTCGCTCGACCTCGGTTCCGCGATGGGGACGGGAGGGTCGAGTCTCGATCCCAGCCTGTCGAAAATGCTGGATGCGGGGGCGTCGCTGGCGGTAACCGGGCCGAAGGGGTCCGGCACGATCAGCCAGATCAGTTCGGCCAGCCCGTATGTGGGGGCGCTGGGCGGCAGCCTGGCGGCGGGCAGCAGCGTATCGGTGGACAGTTCGCAAATGGAGCCGTTCCTGGACACCGGCCCATTCACCATCAAAGGCACGGGAGGCGCCGATGTGGGGGCCTTCTCGGTCACGGTGAACGAATCTCCGGCGATCACCTGGACCAACGAGACGCAGATCGCCGCGATTGACCGGTCTCAGCCGCTCACGCTGACGTGGACGGGCGGAGACCAGACCGCGACCATGCTGGTGATTGGCGCTTCTTCCGACCCCAATACCCTGTTGTCGGGTGGATTCAGTTGCCTGGTGCCAGTGAGTGCCGGGACCTTTACGGTTCCGCCCAACGTGCTGGCCGACCTGGTTCCGGTGAATCCCACCGCCCCGGTCAGCGGGGACGCGTCCAGCCAACTCGGCGTGCTGGGGTTGATGCCATTGCCGATGACCAACCCGCAGAAGTTCACCGCCACGGGGCTCGATACGGCCTACGTTTTCCAGAGCACCATGTTGCTCGAGAGCGTGCAGGTGAAATGAACATGGTCCACTTGCGCCGATTCGGAGCGGCCTGTGCCCTGCTCGCTAGCGGGCTGGTGGCGCAGGCCGCCCGGCACGCCGTGATCATCGATGTGGATGGGGTTCGCCGCGACACCGTGCAGCAACTCTACGAGAGCGGCCGCCTGCCCAATTTCCAGCGCATCTTCGCCAACGCCCGATGGTTCGACCGGGCTTCGACGGTGCTGCCTTCGGTCACCATGCCCGCGCAGGCGGCGCTGTTCACCGGCGTATTGCCGGCGCGGCACGACATCCCGGGCAACCAGTGGTTCGACCGCGAGGAGGGACGCCTCTACGACTACGTCAGCCCATCCGGTCTGGCGTGCACCTACGGCTTTGCCACGGTAGTGGGCATGCGTTGCGCGGGCGGGCTGGGGAACCTGCACCTGCGCGCGCCCACGGTATATGAAGCCGCCACGCGGGCCGGCCTCACCAGCACGGTGGTGTACAGCCAGTATTGGAAGGGCGCCACCCAGCCGCTGCCTCCCACCGAACCGGAAGCGCTCCTCTTCATCCGCGGCAACACCATCGACTGGCCCTCGTTCGACCGCGAAATGGCCGCCCGCGCCATCGCCGGTCTCAGAGCGCGCGGCGTGCCGTCCATCCTCACGGTGTATTTCGCCGGCTCGGACACGGCCGGACACAAACAAGGGGTGGTGGCCCAAGTGGCGTATCTGACGAACATCATCGACCCGCTGCTGGGGCGCATTCTCGACACCTACCAGGCACTCGATCCGGAGTGGGCGGCGGACACCATGTTCGTGATGACGTCGGATCACGGCCGCACCGAGGTGCAGGCGCACCCCGAAGATTTGACCCTGGCCGCGGATCTGCTGGCGGCCCTGCCGGCTCACTCGCAGATCGCGAAGAACGGCGGCATGGGGTTTGTGTACCTGGAGCATCCGGAGCAGGAGGACCTGACGAAGTTGGCAGCCACGCTGGCAGCCGCGTCGCCCGCCGTGGCACTCGTGCGCGCGCGCAGTTCGGAGGACTGCGCGCGTGCGGGCGATTTGATCGTGGTCTTGCGGGTGGGGCACTACTTCGACAACAGCGGCGCCGGCTCCCAGCACGGGAGCCCGTACCACGACGACCTGGAGATTCCGATGGTGGTATCCGCACCCGGCGTGGAGGGCGGTCACACGGACGTCCCCGTGCGCATCACCCAGGTGGCCGGTACGATCGCCGGATACCTGGGATTCCCGATGGATTCCGCCGCCCCGTCACTGCCATTGCGGTGAAGCGCGCCGCAGCGGCCGGGCTTGCGCCATGCGTACCCGGCCCCAACAGCCCGTAACTATTTTCCGGATCTCGCGTTTATTAGATTGAGGGTTGCTGTGAAAATAACTGTGCCTGTCGTCCGCACCAGGTATGTAATCGTTCATTACCACATATTCAAGAATGGCGGGAGTACCATTGAGCACATTCTGGAGCGCGAGTTTCAGGGGCGGTTTGCGACGGTGCACGGCCGCGGCCCGGATGCCACGCTGGACACCGAGCACCTGGTGGAGTTTCTGGGACAGCACCCGGGCATTGCCGCGGTCTCCAGCCACCACTTACGTTATCCGAAGCCAGTTAGCCGTCAGACGGTATTCTTCGATTGCTGCTTTCTGCGGGATCCGCTGGCCCGGCTGTGTTCGACTTACAACCACTTCCGGCGCAGTGCCCCGGACTCTCTCCTTGCCGGTTGGGCGCGATCGTATGGTCCACGAGAGTTCGCGATGCGTCTCATCGACGAGGCTCCCCACCTGGTGAGCGAGGTACAAGTGACGCTGTTAGCCAACGCCGGAGCGTTCACGCGTCCGCCGGACGAATGGGATCTGGAACGGGCTACCGCGGTGTTACGCGAGATGGCCTTTCCGGGGCTGGTTGAGATGTTCGACGAGAGCCTGGTGGTTGCGGAATACTTTCTTCGCCCCGCGTTCCCCACTCTCCGGCTCGAGTATATTCCGCAAAACGTCAGTCCTGCCGCGCGGCGCGCGCCGGTCGAATCCCGCGAGTATTGGGAAGAGCTCTGGGGCAAGGAATTGTACGAACGCCTGCTGCGGGTGAACGAGATGGATACGGAACTGGTGCGCCGGGCGAAGAGGGAAATCCAGCGCCGCCTGGAACGGATTCCGCGCGTGGCCGACAAACTCGCCGATTTGCAGGCACGGTGCGCCGGCCTGGCCTCGGTGTCCGGCAGTCACGAGCCGGGGCGGGTTGCGCTCCCGGTAGTTCCGGCTGCCGGGGACGCCATGTCCGAGCGGAGTGATGCTGGAGCTTGAGAGCTTAGAAACACCGCAGCGGCCGGGCTTGCGCCCGGCTGGGCCGATTGACAATCGGCCCGCAGGTTGCCAACGTTGCCAACCTGCCCCACAAGATATTTACTGATCGCGGCAGACGTTGTTGAGAATGGTGTTGGAATGCGGGTCGACGCCGGGAGCGGCGAGGATGCAGCGGGATTGCATTTTGAAACCGGTGATGCGGTTGTCCCGGATGAGGTTGTGGCTGGCGGGGGCGGGGTGCTCGGCGCCGCGGGCCAGATAGATGCCGGCTTCGAGAATCTCGGGATCGCCGGGGCCGTAATAGCAGGCGAAGTGGGCGGCGTTTTCGTTGCAGTGGGAGGCGTCGATGCCGAGCAGCCGGTTGCGGGCGATGGTGTGGCCGGAACCGATCACGAAGATGCCGCCGTAGAGCGTACCGTCGATGAGGTTATCCACCAGGCGGATATTCTGGGAACGCATGTCCGGGTTGGCGTTGTTCATGGTGATGCCGTAGTGGCCGAAGCGGTAGGCTTCCGGCTTGTCGCGATTGATGCACTGGTTGGCGCGGACTTCGCCATCGTGAAATCCGTCGAGGTCGATGCACTTGCCGTCGATTTCCTCGAAGCGGTTGCCGTCATAGGAAGACGCGTCGACGTTGCCGGCGGTATCGATGGCGACCGGCGTGGCGCCGTTCTCGATATCCACTTCCTCCAGCGGAAAACCGATCCGGCTGCCCGAGTTCCCGGTCACCGAGAGGGCGGTGGCGTGGCCGGCCTGGATGGCGTCGCGGCCGATCTCGCGGATGCGATTCAAAGAAATCACGCCGCGTGCGTTGCGCGGCGAGGTGTACAGGGAATGCGTCCAGATGCCGTTGCCGCGGATGCCCGACAGCTCGCAATTGGTGACGCGGAAATCGGTGGTTCCTTCTTCGAACAGGATGCCGCCGGTCGAGTTGTTGCGGCCGAGCGAGTTGCGCGAGCCGCTATCGGCGACGGTGACGCGGCGAATGGCGACCGAGCGCGCGCGGCTCGCCAGCACGGCGAAGCCGGCGATATTCCGGCAGGCCAGGCGCTCGATGGTGAGGCCGGTGACGTGTTCGGCAAAGACGCCGTTGGCGCGGGTGAATTTCGCGAACGAGGTATCGGAAGGCGGCAGGCCGGCGCGGGTCTCCAGCGCGGCGCGGTTGCCGTCAATGGTGAAATCGCGCAGGGCGACGTGGTCGCCACCGACGACGATGGCGGCGCGGCCGGCGAAATCCGGGGCTAGATGCAGGACGGTACCGGAGGGCGCGCCGCGCAGCTCGCTATCGGCATCGACGACCATTTCGGAGTGGAGTTCGATCACGCCGGCGGGCAATTGGCGGACCGGGTGGTGCGGAAGCGGGCCCAGCAACGGGACGGCCACGGCGAAGGCAGCCCCGGCCGCGGTAATCGAGCGGCGCAATCAGGCCACCTCGATGGCAATCCGCGGAAAAATGCGGCGGCCCAAGGCGATGGATACCCGGTGTGGGCCGGAGGGAAGATTCTCGGGAAGGGTGAAGTTGAACTCCCAGCAGCGGCCAACGGGGTCGGTACAGAAGGCATCGGCGGCGGGAGTGGCGAGCTTATCGACGGTGGCGCGGAAGTCGGCTCCGTTGGCAACCTCTTCCATGGTCACTTTCACGGTACCGCTGACGATGCGGTTGCCGGACAGGAGGTTGACGCCGTCGCTGATGCCGGTGACGCGGGGAACCGACGGGCCGGCGGGGACGATGCGCACCCAGGCGGTGGAGCAGAGCGGGGCGCCATCGTGGGCGGCTTCGACCATCACCAGGCCGGTGCGTAGGTTTTCCGGGAGCACGGCGTTGATCTGGGAGACGCCGTCGGCCGCGGGCGGGCCGATGTGAGTGAGGCGGCAGGGGCGGCCATCGGCGGTGACAGTGGTGTTCAATAAGTGGCAGGAGGCGGGCAGGTGCTCGATCCACAAGGCCAGCGCGGCCATGGCGCCGGACGCGGGGGTGACGGGTTCTCCGGTCATCGCGTTGGAAATGTTGCGCAGGCGCGCGCCGTGGTTTTTGGCCGGCCCGGCGCCGTCGGGGTCGGGCTTGCGCAGTGTGATCCACATGTACTGAGTCCAGATCTGCTCGAGCGCCAGCAGATGAAAACCGGTGGATTCGACGAACGCGGCGATTTCCGCGGGCGCGATGCGCACGCCGCTCCAGGTGTCGTACCGGCGCGCGTGCGCCGGCAGGCCGTTCAACTGGCAACGCAGGAAGCCGCCGGGCTTGAGGACGCGGAAGGCATCGCGCAGATAGCCGAACACGACGTCGCGGCTGGGGATGTGCTGGAAGACGGCGTAGGAGTAGACGAAATCGAATTTGCCGTCGGGGAACATGGCCAGATCCGCACCGGAGCATTGCTGGGCGAAGGCGTTGGGGGTGTGGGCGAGACGCTCGCGCGCCAGGCGGATCATCTCGTCGGAGACATCGACGCCGTGAATTTCCTTGAAGGAGCGGCTGAGCGGGAGCATCAGACGGCCGGGACCGCAACCGATTTCCAGCGCGGCGTGGCGGCCCATAAAGCGTTTCAGCTCCGGCAGCAACTGCTGCACGGTGGGCGCGGCGGTCGAGAAGAACTCCTCGTTGGACTGCTGGCGGCGGCCGAAGGCCACGTAATAATTGGCGTCCTCGGCGGCGCGCCGATTCCAATCGGCGCGCATGGAATCGAGCAAGTTGGGTATATCCATGGTGCAGTTGCTATTCTAACGTTTATGGCCTTGGTCTTTCGACGCGTCTCGAGCTCACCGCTGGTGGAATTCGACGCGGCGGCGCCGGACGGCGCTGTAATCGGCGTGGTGGGGGAGAACGGAGCCGGGAAAAGCGTGCTGGCGCGCCTGGCGGGCGGAGTCGAAACGCCCGTGTCGGGCGAGGTGGATAACCACGGCGGAGCGCGGTTTCTGGGGCCGGACGACGCGCTGAACCTGGCGCCGGCGCCGGTGCTGGCGATCGACCACACGTTTGCCCGGCACGACCTGCTGGTGCGGGAGCGCGCGGCGGCGGCGATGGACCGCTTGCGGCAGGCGGGCTCCACGATCCTGCTGGTGTCGCATGAAGAGGAACTGCTGCGGCGGCTGGCGGACGAAGTGTGGTGGTTGCACGAGGGCAAACTGGCGACGCGCGGCGATCCGGAGGAAATCCTGCGGGCTTACCGGCAGCACATCTCGGCGCGAGTGCGCGCGTGGGGCGGGACGATGAGCACGCCGATCAGCCCGCGGTTTTTCCGCGGCGACGGGCGCGCCGAGATCATGGCTGTGGAACTGGACGGCGAGGATGGCAAACCCACCATGGCGTGGCGGAGCGGCGAACAGGTGGCAGTCAAGATAACGGTGCGATACCAGGCGCTGGTGCCGACTCCGGTGGTGGGAATGATGATTCGCACGCGCAGCGGGTTCAACGTGTACGGCACCAACACGGAACTGGAGCGGTTGCGGCTGGGGCCGGTGCGGCAGGGCGGCACGCTGGTGGTGAGCTTTCAGTTCCGCTGCGATTTGTGCCCGCAGGAATACACGCTTACGGTGGCCTCTCACGACCCCGACGGGGTTTGGCACGAATGGCTGGAGGACGCGGTGGCGTTCCTGGTCACCGACAGTCGTTACACCGCCGGTGTGGCGAACCTGCGCGCACAGGTAAGTTTCGCCACGGTGGCGTAGGGCCGACCGCCGGCGCTACGAGACGCTGCCGGCGACTCATCCTACTGGATCGGCAGCAGGACGGTGTTGCTCACCACTTGATTGACGGTCACCGTGAGCTGGGAGTCGCCGCCCGAGGGGGCGCCGCTCCCGAGCGCGAATTGCACGATGTCGATGCCCACGGCACCGGGCATGGCATAGGCACTTTGCGGCTGGAAACTGGCGGTGCCCACCTGAACGCCGACCGGGTCATTCACCCCGTACGACGGCGAGCTGGGCACTGCTTCGCCTTCGGGCCGCGCCGGTGTGGTGGGGCCGAAGCCGGTGCCGCACAGGGTGAGGACTTCGCCCGCCTTGGCCGGAGAAGCTTCGGTTACCAGCGTGCCGTCTGGGTGAAACGCGATCGCATACGCCTTGCCATTCGAGGTGAGGGTGAACAAGCCCGGCGCGTCCTGCGCGATGGTGAAATTGGTTGTGAGCTGGACCTGTTCCGGCGTGGTCACCAGCAGGATCGAGGGGCCCAGGGGCACGTCCGCCGGCAATTGGGCGTTGATTTGGCCCGGCGAGACGAAGTACAACGGCAGCAGGCGGCCGCCGATCGAAACCGTCACCCCGTCCAAGGTCTGCGGCATGCTCGTGGCCGTGTTGACCTGCACCTGGTCGGCCAGGTTTGCGCCGAAAATCGAAATAGCCGAACCGGGAGCCACGGCACTGGAGGGAGTGGGTCCGGCGCCGTTGGTCACCGCGTCAGACGGCAGGTAGGGAACGGCTCTGAACAGGGCCGTCACCGAGCGCGGCTGGCTCATCAGGACTGCGCCGAACGGCGCGATGCCATTCAGGTCGCCGCTCCAGTTGCTGAATTGATAGCCTGGCACCGCGCTCACGCCGATGTTGACTACGGTGCGGTAATCGTAGAATCCGTCTGGCGAGCCCGGCTGCAAGTTCCAGGTCCCCGCGCCGGCGGGGATGATGGCCGTCGTCAGGCGGTTCATCAAATGGTAGTTGGCGGTCACGGTGGTCGCACTGGCCGGCGCCGCGATAGTCAGGTTGCCGGGTCCGGCTCCGGTCGACCATCCCAGAAGGTCCTGCCGCGAATTGGCGCCAGCCGGCACGCTGGCCGGCGCGCTGATCGTCAGCGGCGTACCCACCGGGGGGTTCACCGTGCAGGGCGTCGGGCAGGATGTTCCATTCACCGACACCGAAACGCTGGGAAGATTGCTGGCGATCGTCAATTGCCCCAACTGCTGGTAGCTGGCCGTGTAGATCGCGCTCTTCGACGGCACCGTCAGCGTCTGCGCCGCCGTTCCGCCGTTGGACCAACCGGTGAATTTCCACAAATTGCCTTGCGCATCGGTCTGCGTCGCCGGCGCCGAGAATGTGTGGGTTGTGCCCGCCGCCCAGGCGAAGCTCCACGTGATCCAGTTGCTCCGCCCATCCACGGTCAGATTCAGCCCGGAGGGTGAGGTGCGGAAAGCGATCACGGTGGCAGGCACGAAGGTGGCTATCAGGTTGACCGGGTTGAAGGATTGAGGCACCGTGTAAATCTGATTGGCGGCCCCGCCATTAGTCCACGAAGAGAACGCCCACCAATTGCCCGCCAGATCCAGTTGCGGTGTGATCGCCGCCACGTTGTGCACGCTTCCCCAACCCCAGGTCTCCGCGACCGGAGCCGTGGTCGGCACGGAATCGATCACCATTCTGAGTCCGGTGGGCGCCGAGTCGATGGTGACCGGCACGATCTTGGTGAAATTGGCAATCGCCGTTACCGGGGCACCCAGTGTGATGGTGTCGGCGCCTCCCGCGATCACCTGGTTCGCGCCGGGCGTCCATCCCGTGAACGAGTACCCCAGAGTGGGCACTGCGGTAAGGACCAACACTGCGCCGGCGCCATACCATTGCGCTCCCAGGTATGTCATGGGGGTGCCGTTCAACAGGATGGTGCCAGGCACCCCGCCGCAGGGCACGCTTCCGCAAGTATCGGTGACGGTCACGCCGAAGGAGTAAGCGATAGCAAAAATGGCGGTATATTGGGTTACGCCGGCGTTGGCTACCACCCAAAGTTCCGGACTGATAGACGTTCCCTGGATACTGCTCCAGTCCTGAAACGTATACACCGTGGGAGCCGTGAAGTTTGGTTGGACGGCGGTAGCCACGACGAGCGAATGCATGCTGCCGATCGCCCAAGAGAAGGTCTGGGTTGAGTTGTAGACCTGACCGTCTACCACGAATCGCAATCCGCACACCACCGGCGACGGATTAGTCGGCGGAATGACCGGCGTGGGGGTGCACGGGTTCGTCGGAAGAATCGGCGACGTCGAAACGGTCACCATGACGCTCTGGCCGTAGGCCTGTGGCGTAAACGCCAGCCAACCGATTACAGCCGCCGCCAGAACAAGCCTTGCCACGACGTTTCTTTTCAAGCCGGATTGCGCGCCGGAGCGACCGAACATTTCTGACACCAGGAGCCTCGATTCCGACGTGAGTATACGCGTAAGCCCGTAGAAATACACGACTAACTTTGGTAATGGCGGAATTGCTAGCCATTTCGATCATTGATTCGGATCCGATTTGGTTCTGTAATTCGAAATAGTCGCGGAAGGACTATATTTTATGCGTGGGACAAAACTTTGCTTTTCGATTGCAGTAGCGCTTCTGACGGCCGGAGCCGGGCGGTCACAGAGTGCCACCTTTGGAACCGTGGTGCCAATCGGCGGCACGGCTTCCGATATCGCCCTCGACGAGCCGCGGGGCGTGCTGTATATCGCCGATTTTGCCTGCCCTTGCATCGACGTGATGTCGCTGAGCGACAACACCATTAGCACGTCGATGAACGTGGCCCCGTTTCCGGCGTCGATCTCCATGTCGCCCAGCGGCCAATACCTGGTAGTGGTCCACTACGCCAACTACAACACCACCACCAATACCGGGGCTGTGCCGCCGGTAGGGGGCAATCTGGTCACGGTGATCAACCTGAGCACGCAGGCTCAGACCATGTACGCGCTGGGAGAGGCGCCGCTGGCGGTGACGTTCGTCAACACGGCGGGCGGCGACCAGGGTGGCCTGGCGATGATTGTGACCACCGCGCACATCATGACGCTCGATCCGGAAACCGGAGAAATCAGTATCCTGGCATCGCTGGCCGAGCTGTCGAAGACGATCCCGCAGGCGGGGCCGGCCCTGCCGGGGTTCTTCACCGAAGCCGCGGGCGCGACCTCAGCCGATGGTTGGACCGCGTGGTTCATATGTGGCGGTGGAACGGGCACCCAGTTGATTCTCTGGTTTAATGCGATGAACGGAAGTTCCAACGCGGCGGAGTGGATCACATCGCCGGTGCTGCTGCCGCGGATCAGCGTGTCTGGGGACGGCACCAGCGCCATGGTCGGCTGGTCGCTCTTCAACTCCAGCCTGTACGTAGCCGCGCGCTACCCCAACGTGGTCCAATCCTTGAGTATTACCGGCCACGCCTACGATTCGGTCAACGGCATCGTCTACGCGCAAATTCCCGATTCAACCCAACCGACCACGCCGCCTCTACCGACGTCGAACACGCCGCCGGGGTCGGGCACCCTGATGCCTTCACTCCTGGTTTTGGATGCCGACAACCTGACCTACCGGGAACGGCTGACGCTGAACGAGAACCTGGTCGGGAAAGGGCTGATGAACGCGGCGGCGACCATGATGTACGCCGTTTCCGATAGCGGTGTAACGGTGCTTCCGGTGGGATTCCTCAACAAGTACAACCGGGTCGAGCCAGGCCAGGAGGATGTGCTGATCCAGAGCAGCTTCTGCAACCAGTCCCAGGTGAGTCAGACCTTCACCCTCGCCGATCCCGGCGGAAATCATACCGATTTCGAGCTCAGCACTCCCTTCGGCAGCGGGGTTTCGGTTTCGCCCGCAGCGGGCGTCACGCCGGCCACCATCACGGTGACAGTGGATGCGACCCTCTACGCCGGGGCGCTGGGCACCACCGTGGTTCCGCTGACCATCGGTTCGGCCACGGCCGTCAACGTGCCGATTCCCGTCCGCGTGCTGGTCAGCAACCCGGACACGGACCAGCGGGGCACGATAGTCGACGTTCCGGGCGTCCTGAGCGACATTGTCTCGGACGGCAGCCGCAACCGCTTCTATATTGCGCGCGAGGATCGCAACAAGGTGCTGGTCTACGACGGCGCGACGTCCAACCTGCTGGCCAGCCTGCGCACCGCGACCACGCCTTCGGGAATGGCTATTACGGTGGATCAGAAACACCTCCTCGTGGCCAACAACGATTCGAACCTGGTGAGCGTGTTTGATCTCGACTCGCTGCAGGCGTTGCCGCCCATCACGCTGCCTGGATCGCATTACGGCCGGTCAGTGGCGGTCTCCAACAGCGCCATTCTGGCGTATGTGCGTGACGAGTCCGACATGAAAGGAAGAGTGGACGTGCTGGATCCCGTCCACCTGTACGGCAGTCAGTTGCCAACCCTGGGACCCTGGCAGAATGAGCTTTCCGATATGGGTGTGCTGAGTGGTTCGCCCAACGGGGCCAACGTCCTGCTCACCGCGCCCGATGGCACGGTGATGCTGTACGAGGCCTCGTGCAACAGTTTTACCGTCTATCGCAAGGATTACCCGGCCTTGTCCGGTTCCTATGCCGCATCGAACTATGACTACTATGTCGCCGGCAGCGCAATCCTGAACGCATCCCTGGTGCCGGTGGGCGCTTTCGCCACTGTCGGCAATCCCTCGGGCTTCACCTTCGTCGATGGAAACGACCAAGCCAGCGGCTATTTTGTGACGGCCGCCAGTTCCGCCAGCCCGGGCGCGATTCAGTGTTTCGGCTTGGATCCGGCAGCGAATCCAGGGTGTGGCGCATCTCTTTCATCCAACGGCGAAAGCCCCATCCCGATGGTGGAAGCGCCGCTGTTGCCCACCTTGGGCAGTTGCCCCAGCAACTCCTCGACGGCGGGTTGCGCTACCAGTTCGGGCACGACTACCTCGACGGGCACCACTTCGACCAATGGCTCGGGCAGCGGCAGCCTCAGCCAGGCGACCAATTTTAGCCGCACGGTAGCTCAGTTGCCTTCCGCCGGCGAGATCGTCGTGCTGACGACCTCCGGGTTCACCGTTCTGGGCCAGCAGTATGGAGCCGCCTTTACGCCGCCAACCCTCAACGCGATTGTCAACGCGGCCAATGACCAAACGCCGGTTGCGCCGGGCGGTTTGATCACCGTTTGGGGCGCCGGGATGAGCCCGACCAGCGTGGTCGCCTCGCAAGTTCCGCTGCCCACGGCGCTGGGGCAATCCTGTCTGAGCGTCAACGGCACGCCGGTGCCGCTGCTGTTCGTTTCGACCGCGCAGATCAACGCGCAGTTGCCGAACAACGTAATGGGTCCTTCCAAGGTCGCCATTCATACGCCGGGTGGCGTCAGCAATAGCTTGAACTTCACGGTTCAGACGGCTGCGCCGGCCGTATTTCTGTCCGGCAGCGCCGGGCCGGTCACGGGCCTGGCCACCATACTTCGCGCCGCCAATAACCAGCTCGTGACCCCCACCAACCCGATTCGCCCGGGCGACACGCTGGTGATCTATCTGACCGGTATGGGCCTTACCACTCCGGGAGTGACGGCCGGCACGCCGGCGCCCATGACCAGCCCGTTTGCCCCGGCTTCCATCGCACCCAAGTTGACGTTGGGCGGTACCGAACTGAATATCCAATACGCCGGCATGGCGCCGGGCGAGATCGGCGTCTACCAGATCAACGCGGTGGTTCCCTCCGGCGTTACCCAGGGAGAGAATCAGCCGCTGGTGATCAGCCAGGGCAGCGCCAACGGCGCCAACACCACGCTCAATTATCGGGTGGTGGGCAAGTAGCCGTTTCGCGGAGAAGGATATGAAAACGATCGGAAAGACGCTTCTGTTCCTCGCGTTCGGCTTCGGTGCCTTCGCCCAGCAATGGGAGGTCGGAGGCATCGGCGGCGTAGGTTTCCTCGATACCGTCCATGTGACCACTACCAGCGCCGGTTCGGCTACCGCGGGATTCGCCGCGGGCGCGGTGGCCGGCGCTTTCTTCGGGCAGAACCTCAACGCGCACTGGAGTGGCGAGATCCGCTATGAGTTTTTCGATAGCGGCCTGAAGCTTTCCGGCGCCGGCTCTTCGGCGACGTTCAGCGGCATGGCCCACGCCATCCACTACGACCTGATTTACCATACCAACCATAAGGGGTCGCCCGTGCAGTTCTTTGTGGCGGTCGGCGGCGGTATGAAGATTTTCGATGGCACCGGATCGCAGGAGGCTTTCCAGCCGCTCAGCCAGTTCGGATACTTCACCCAGACCCACCAGCTCAAACCGATGCTGAGCGTCGGCGGCGGCATCAGCTACAAGTTGAGCGAGCGCCTTTACCTCCGCACCGAGGTGCGCGATTTCATCTCCGCGTTCCCCACCAACGTGATCGCGCCGCCCGAGGAGCCACCAGGTCAGCAGGTCACCTACAGCAAGGTGCTGCAGAATCTGGTTCCCATGGTAGGCATCACGTACGTGTTTTGATGTTTGGCGGGCGCGGGGCCACCAGCCGCGAGCCCATGGCAAAGTCCCACAGCAAAAGGTCGCAGCGCACCGCGACCTTTTTTTTGCGCCGGGCTCCTACATGTGGTACAGCATCAGGTACACCACCACGCCCGTTACGCTCACGTAGAGCCAGATGGGCAGGGTCCAGCGCGCGATCTGGCGGTGCGGGTCATAGCGCGCCGACAGGCCGCGGCGCAGGGTAATGATGGCCAGCACCGGAACCGCGGCGGCCAGCACCGTATGCGTGCCCAGTATGCTCAGATAGACGGCGCGCAGCGGCCCGGTCCCTTGAAAGCGCACACTCCCGACCTGCCAGTGATAGACCAGGTAGCAGACCAGGAAAAGGCAGGAGACGACGAACGCCGCCGTCATCACTCGCCGGTGGGTCTCCCTCCGCTTGCGCCGAATTAGGAGGTAACCCCACACCAGCAGAATGGCCGCGCTCAAGTTCAAAAATGCATTGATCGAAGGCAGGATGGCAGTCATTTGTTGCAGCGCCCTTGGCAGGCGAAAGCGCCTGCCCCACAAGCTTCATGCGGTGCTGTGCGTGGTCTTCTGGGCGGCCATTATTCCGGAGGCCGCCAGCAGCACCAACCCGAACCCGAGCGTCACCAGCAGGCTCTCCACGGCTCCCGGTTGCGCATTCGGCAGCTCAAGCGTGTGATTCAGTAAACTGATCGAATACGTCAGCGGGTTGGCCCACATCAGCACCCGCACCCAGCCGTGCGCGGTGGCCATCGGGAACAGCGACCCCGAGACCATCCACATCGGCACCAGCAGCAAATTCATAATAGCGTGAAACCCCGCCGTCGATTCCATCCGCCACGCAATCACGAATCCCAGCCCGGTGAGGGTAAACGAAATCAGCAGGATCGCCAACGCCACCGGAACCAGCTCCATCACTCCGATACGCACGCCCGCCAGAGGCGCGAAGCAGAGGAAAATCAGCCCCTGAATCCAGGCCAGCGTGGCCGACCCCAGGATCTTGCCCAGCACCATGCTCGAGCGCGGCGCCGGCGAAACCAGCATCGACAGCAGAAACCCTTCGCGCCGGTCTTCGATGATGGAGATGGTCGAAAAGATGGCCGAGAACATCACCGTCAGCACCAGCGCGCCCGAGTAATAGCGCGCCAGGTCGTTCGATCCGGAGCCGATCAGCAGCCAGAACACCAGCGGCGAAGCCACCACGCCCAGCACGCGGCTCTTCTGGCGCCAGAAGCGGACCAGTTCGCGCTGCCACAGGGTGGCGGCCGGCAGAACGAAGCTATTCAATTTGCGCCCCCGTTTCGCGCACGAACACGTCTTCGAGCGTCGGCTTGTGCAGTTCCACCGATTGGATGGCGCCGGGAAACGCCTCGACCACTTCGGCGATGAAGCGGTGCCCGTTTTCGATTTCGACCCGCACCTGCCCGTCCACCTGGCTCGAGCGCAATCCGAACCGCTGCTCGATGGCGCCGGCCAAGCTCTTCGCGTCTTCCGCCTCCAGCACCACCACGTCGCCGCCGATGCGCGCGCGCAGCGCTTGCGGGGTGCCCTCGGTCACCGCTTGCCCGCGGTGCAGCAGCACTAGCCGGTTGCAGCGGTCGGCCTCTTCGAGAACGTGGGTGGTGAGCAGGATCGTCACCCCCTCTTGATCGCGCAGCCGCTCGATGTGGCGCGTCAGGTCGCGCCGCGCCGCCGGATCGAGGCCGGTCGAGGCTTCGTCCATCAGCAGCACCGGCGGCCGGTGCAGCAGCGCTTTGGCGATCTCGAGGCGCCGGCGCAACCCGCCCGAGAGCGTCTCCACCACGTCCTTGCGGCGATCCTCCAGACCCAGTTGCGTCAGGGAGTGTTCCATGCGTTCCCGCAACAGCGCGCCCGAAAGCCCGTGCAGATGGCCCTGCGCGCGCAGGTTCTCTTCCACCGTCAGCGCCTTGTCCAGGCTCTGCGTCTGGAATACCACGCCCACCTGGCGCCGCACCGCCGCCCGGTCGCGAACCACATCGCAGCCGCCCACCAACGCGCGCCCTTCGCTCGGCGCCATCATTGTCGACAGGATGCGGAAGAGGGTGGACTTGCCGCCGCCGTTCGGCCCCAGCAGGCCGAAGATCTCGCCCTGGGCGACCTCGAAGCTGACGTTGCGCAGGGCCGTGCGCTCGCCGTACCGATGCGTCAGGTTTTCAACTTGAATCACAGGCCTGGCCTGTCCAGGAGCATCAGCCCGTAAAGAACCGGCAGGTACACCACCGAGGTCAGCAGAACGCTGCGCGCGCGCGCAAGCGTCCGCTCGCGGGCCACCCGCACGCCCGCGTACAGGAACCACAAACCGAGCAGCAGCGCTCCCGCCAGGTAGATGCGCCCCGACATTCCCAGCATACCTGGAACCAGGCTGACCGGGATCAGCGCCAGGCCGAACAGCACGATCTGCCGCGCCGTGGACTGCCCGTCCGGTTCCACCACCGGCAGCATCCGTATGCCGGCGCGGGCGTAATCTTCCTTGTACATCCAGGCGATCGAATAGAAATGGGGGAACTGCCAAAGAAAGAGGATCGCGAACAGCACCCAGGAATCCGCCGTAAGCCGTCCCGCCGCGGCCGCATACCCGATCACCGGCGGCATGGCGCCCGGGATGGCGCCGACGGTGGTGGACCACCAGGTGCGCTGCTTGAGCGGGGTATAGAAAAACAGGTAGCTGGCCAGCGTGAATGCGCCGATCCAGGCGGCCAGCGGATTCACGCCCGCCCACAAATCGGCGAATCCAGCCACCGAAAGCGCCACGCCGAATGCGAGCGCCGGCCCCGAGGCAAGCCGTCCCGAAGGCAGCGGCCGGTCTGCCGTGCGCCGCATCTTGCGATCGGCCTCCCGTTCCATCCACTGGTTGAGCGCCGCCGTGCCGGAAGCCATCAGTCCCGTCCCGAGCACGGTGTTGAGCAAACGCAGGAGGCCCAAGTGCTGGAGGAACTCGCTCCAGCCGGCCGTCCCGGCCAGTCCGAAAAAGTAGCCGATTCCGGTGCTCATCAGAATCAGCCAGGTGATCCGCGGTTTGGTCAGATCGATGTAATCGCGCATGTGTGGGATCGTTGGCCGCCCGCTCGCTTGCCGGGCATGTTTATGAGATGCATCCGCAGTGGAGCAAGCTTCCCAAAACCCGCCCCCAATTCGCCCTCAGTCTACACCATCCGTTCACCGGCCATCCTCGTGCCCGCCAAGTGTTGAGTTCCCAATGGTTCGGACGCGACCCAAAGATCGCCGGTGAGACTTTCCATTGTATTCGTTTTGGCTTCGTGGCGCAGACTATCAAGCCGGCTTGACAGCCTGCGCCACTTCCACGAAAAACAAAATGAGATTCTATTGGCGCGTGTGGACTACCCTTGCAGACCGCCCAGCTCTCCAGGGCCGCGGCCGAAGGAAACAAAAGGTGGGCATCTTACATGCACGGTATCGGGCTGGTCTGTACCATGCCGTGCCTTTTCTTCTATTTGCCGCCGGCCTGCAGGCAGACTCCACCTGTTATGAGATCAGTGGCTATTACGACCAATTCGGCACCGTCGACCTGACCACCGGCGGGATCACCACGATTGCCACGGAGTATTCCTATAGATATCTGGGTGTGTATAACGGCTCGTTATACACTGCCAACTCCGGTGTGCTCTACACCGTGAACACGTCGAGTGGATCGCTGGCGCAAGCTGAAAACGATTTTGGCGTACATGTAGCCGACCTGGGCTCCACCCTGAGCGGGCTCTATGCCGTGGGTTATGGAACCGGCGATGGGTCCAGCTCGTCTGACCTTGGGCTGTATTCCGTAGATCCTTCGACGGGGCTAGCCACGCGGGTGGGGTTGACCGGGCTCTCCAACAATGGAGATATCGGTCTCTCCACCAATTCGAGCGCGCTCTATTTTGGCGATGCAAACGAACTCTACACGATAGCCACCGCCACCGGAGCTGTCACGCTGGTTGGCTCGTTTGGCACAGGCGCCAACCTTTACGAAATGGGAGGGATGACCACGGTAAATGGCGTCCTGTATGGAGGGGACGTCAACAACCTTACTATCGATACGATCAACACCCTTACGGGAGCTGCCACCCCGGGTCACACAAGTGTGGCGATCTACGGGCTTGCACCCGATCCAGTGCCAAGCGGTGGATCGGCAACGCAAGAGCCAGGATCCTGGAGCTTGCTGGTGGCCGGCGTCGCTGGATTGATGTTGGCGAAGAGGGGGAGGAATAGCTGGAATTGAGAGTTGCCATTCGATAAGTCACTCGGCCCTCCGCCACTACTTCCGTCGCACTAGCACCTCCACGCCACCGACGATAGTGCGGCTGGGCATGGGTACTCCCAATGTTTCCTGATAACTCGTATTAGTCAGGTTGGAAACCTGTAAGAACGGATGGATGCTGCCGGCTGCATACGCGGCGTAAACATCCCACAGAGCATACGGGGAAAGACCGCGGCGATTCAGCGCGCCTAAGCGGCTGCGCACTATCCAGCGCTCGCCAAACATGGCTTGCCACGCGGCCACGCCGGAATCGGCCGGGTAATTGAAGCTGTACTTGGTGTAAGTGCCGGGTATGGTATCTTGCGCGCCGATCAGCCAGTCATAGTGCAGATCGAGCGTTTGCGAACGGCTGAGCGCGAAGTGCAGCCCGCTCTCGACGCCGGTGAATCGCAGCCTGTCGATGTTCAATGCCTGCCATGGGGCGTCTACGTTAGTGCGGTAGTAATCGATGCCGTTGCGCACCTGGCGATTGAATAAGGTCAACTCGCCGCGCACGCGGGAACTGGGCTGCCAGTCGAGGCCGGCTTCATAAGTCCACGCGCTCTCCGGCCGCAGGTTGGGATTACCGAAGTCGCTCGGGTCGGAGTAATAAAGCTCGGTGTAACTGGGCACACGAAAAGCGCGGCTCACCGACCCGCGGAATTTGAACCGCGGATTGATCCAGGCACCGCCCGCGATGGTGGGGCTCAACGTCGCCGATAGGTTGCGCCAGATCTCTTCCCGCGCCGCGACCGAGAGCGAGAACCGCCGCAGCGCGCGGAAGTCCGCCGCCGCGTAGGCCGCGCCCCGGCTGCGCGCGTGCGTCCCCAGGTTGTTGCTCACGATGGATTCGTGCAGGCCCTCCACGCCGTACGAGATCGTTATGGTCCGCGCGGGCGTTTCCTTGCGGCGCAGCGCGGCCTGGTAGCTTTCATCGGCGTGATGGTTGGTATAGATTTCGGGCTGATCGCGGAACAGCACGAACAGATCGCTATGCCGGCGCCAGGCGAAGCTCACCTGCGTCTTCTTGCCCAACGCCTGCCGCCAGCCGATCCACCAGGTCTTGGTGTCTTCCCACGAAGGATACGGTCCGTAAAAGTCGTTGGCGCCGAAGGGGTGGTCCATGTAAGCCAGTGTCAGCTCGCTGGCGCCCCAGCCAGTGATCAGGTGAGTGCACGAAGCGAAGTTCAGGTTACGGTAATCGCGGTCCGGCATGAAGCCGGTGGAGAAATCGCGCGCGAAGCTGAGCTGCTCGGATAGCGGACCGAAGGTGTCCGCGATCGACGCGCGCTGCTGGTTGATGCCGTCGTTGCCAACCGCGGTGCGCAGCCGCAGTTCCATATCCTCCGGCGGCGCGGTGATGATGTTGATCACACCGCCAATCGCGTCCGAGCCGTACAGCGTCGAGCCGGAGCCGCGCAGCACCTCGACCTGCTCGATGGTATCGAGCGGCACCGGGATATCCATGTCGTGGTGGCCGGTCTGCGCATCGCTCAGCCGCTGGCCGTCGAGCAGCACCAGCGTCTGCGCGAACGTGCCGCCGCGTATCGAAAGATCGGTCTGCACGCCGTTCGGCGCGCGTTCCTGGAGGTCCAGCGAGGGATCGGTACGCAGTAGATCCTCCAGCGCGTTGAGCACCAGTTCGCTCGAGCGCGCCGGCAGCAGCGTAATGGCACGGTCCATCTCATCGAGCGAGAGAGGCTCGAAGGTGCCCGTCACCACCACCGTTTCATGCTGCACCGTGGGCGCTTGCTGGGCCGGCGGTTGCGGCGCAGCAGGCTGCTGCGCAACCACGGGGATGGCCAGGAGGAATAACCAAAGAAACGAGAGACGCAATTCCTCATTGTACCCGGCGCGAGAGGGGCCCAATTTGGCTGATGTGGCCCTACCGGAACACCATGTGGCCAGGCTCGATTTTGCGCGCGGCGCACCAGTCCAGGTAGAGGCGGCCGTAACTGGCGGTGATGTAATCCTGCTCGCGAAAACCCAGGCGCCGCGCCATCCGGTCGATCCAGCGTGGGCTGCCTTCCAGTTCCAGGTAGATGCCTATCGGCGTTTCGTCCAGCGTCGCCACGCCGGAAGTGCCGGGCAGGCGGAATTCGGTGCGATGCTTCTCGTAGCGAAATGCCGGCACATACCCGAGGCGCCGAAGAATCAGGCCGCACGTGCCGGCGCTCGACAGGGTGACCTCCAGCTCCTCGCGGGTCTTGTGTTTGGCCGCCAGCGGCGGGCCTTTGAAGGTGAAGCTGTCCGCGCCGGGCGTCTCGCGCACACGCAACAGAAGATTCGCCTGACGCAGGCCGCGTTCCGCCGTGTCGAAAACCGTGTTGGCTTCGAAGACGCGGCGGCGCGCCACGCGGAATCCGGCCTTGCGCAGCAGGCGCCGCGCAGCCGCCACGTCCGGTACCGCCAGCTTGATTTCGGTCTCTTGAGTTCCGCGGAGCATTGGTTCAATCGCGGCCCGTTCAGTCGCCGCGATGGTTGTCCAGAAAATCGCGGTCGACCGGCTTGCGGCCGCGAAACCCTTCATCCACCCCGTGCCAGAAGCCGATGCCTGGCTCGCCCAGCCGCCAGCACAGGTACACTTCGTCGCCGCGCAGCAGGGTAGGGAAGTCCACCAGGCCGGTGTCGAGGTCTTTGATCACGCATCCCAGGTCCTGCACCTGCTCGATGGCGGCGCGCAGATGCGAGGCGGCGGTTTCGCTGCGCGTCCGCACCGCGCTGACGCGGCCGCGGTCCAGGTTCACGCCGCCCATGATGGCCACCCGTTCGCGATACTCGAGCAACTCGCCATGCGCCTGTTCGAGATCGCTCTTGAGATCGATGGCGCTCCGCAGCAACGGCTCCACCCGCGACAGCAGCCGCTCGGCTTCGGTCAGAGTGAAGCGCTTGGACATGTCAGATGCCGGACACCTGGACCGACATGGTGCGGCTGCGCGGGCCGTCGAATTCCGCCAGAATAATGCTCTGCCAGGTGCCCAGCAGCACGGCGGAATTGCGCACCTGGAGCGAAAGCGCCTGGCCCATCAGCATGCCGCGCAGATGCGAATCGGCGTTCCGGCGATCGCAATCGCTGTAGCGCGGGTCGTTGTGCCGCCAGTTGCCGTCGCGGCGCACCAGGTCTTCCAGGAGCGCGCGCATGTCGGCCAGCAGCGCATCCTGCCACTCGTTGAGGAAGACGGCCGTGGTCGTGTGCAGCGATTGCAGATGAACGATGCCGTCGCGGACGCCGCTCTTGCGAACGGTGTCGTTGATCCGTTCGGTGATGTTGATGAGCTGCAGGCGGTCGCTGGTGATCCAGTCCACCACGCGATGGAAGATTTTGAATGACGAAGACGGCGCCGCCGCCGGAGCTTCGGCCGCCGCTGCCGCACTTGAACCATCGTGTGAATTCATGGAAGTTTCCACGCCCCCTCTTACTGTTAAGATGCGCCGGCCGCGCATCCATTAACAAAAAGGTGGCGGCGGTTTGTCTTCAGTATAGCGCCGTAGGGCGGACGCCCTCGTCCGCGCCGGACCCCGAGGTCCGGCTTCTTCGCAGCGACTGGCCACAAAATGCGATGGCCCGTCCTACCTACAACTGCTTGGCAAGCTGCTGGGCGGCGATGAGCAGGGGGTCCCAGACGGGGGAGAAGGGCGGGGAATAGGCCAGGTCCATCGCCGCGAAATCTTCCACGCGCATGCGGTTGTGCAAGGCTGCGGCGATGACGTTGATGCGGCCGGCGGCGCCGTCTTCGCCAATCACCGAACCGCCGATCAAGCGGCTGCTGGCGCGATCCGCCACCAGTTCGACGGTCGTTTTGACGCCCTCGTAATATCCTGGCCGCGACAGCGCGTCGATGCGTGCGCTCACCGGTGCGAGTCCCTCGGCGCGCGCCTGCGCCACCGAAAGGCCGGTAGCGGCGAAGGCGGTCCCGAAGATTCCCACAATGCAGGTGCCCACCACTCCGGGAAAGCGCTCGCGGCCGCCGGCGGCATTGGCGCCCGCCACGCGGCCGGTCTTATTGGCGGTGGTGCCAAGCGGAATCCAGGTGGGCCGGCCAGTAACCAGGTGGGTGGTTTCGGCGCAATCGCCGGCGGTGAAGATGCCGCGCAAGTTGGTCTCCATGCGATCGTCGGCGGCGATGGCGCCGGTGCGGCCGGTGGTCACGCCCGCCTCGAGGGCCAGTTCGACGTTCGGTTTAAAGCCCGCCGCAACGATGACCAGATCGCAGGGAACGCCGGCCACGCGATCGGGTTCAATCGTCTCCACTTTCACGCCGCAGCGCAACTCGACTCCGTGAGTTTCGAGCGTGTTGCGGACGGCCAAGGAAAACGCGGCATCGTCGCGCAGCAGAACGTCGGCGCCGCGTTCCAGCACGGTGACGCGCAGGCCGTTGCGGCGCAGCGCATCGGCCACTTCCACGCCGATGTAGCCGGCTCCGATCACCACCGCGCGGCGGGCCTGCCGGTCGCGCAGGAAGGCGCGCAGCCGTTCCGCATCGTCGAGCGTGTGCAGGGTGAAAACGTGCGGCTGGCCGGCGCCGGCGATGGTGGAAGTGTCGCAGCGGGCGCCGGTCGCGACGATGAGGCGGTCGTATTTGATTCGCTCGCCCGACTCCAGCACCACCTCGCGCCGCGGATGGGTGATGGCGGCGACGCGCGCTCCCGTGCGCACTTCGATCTTGCGCTCCTTGCGAAAGTACTCCGGCGTGTGGACGATCAGGCCGGCGGGCTCGCGCACGCGGCCTTCCAGCAGGTATGGCAGCCCGCACGCAGCGTAGGAAACGGCCGGTCCTTTTTCGAGAACCACGATGGGAAGCTGCGGATCCAGGCGGCGCGCCCGCGCGGCCGCGCTCATGCCGGCGGCCACGCCTCCGACGACAACCAGCGCCATCGGCGGCTATGCCTCCTTCTTCATGTCTTCGACGAAGCTCAGCACGTCGAACTTCTTGATCTTGCGGTCGGGGAAAAAGCTGTTCACCGCGTCCTGCTCCTCGGTGAAGATCTCGAAGACGGTGGCGAGCTTGGTCATCACCAACAGCTCGCAGGTGCGCCGGTTCAGGCCGAGCAATTTGACGTTGCCCTGGGATCTGCGCAGGCTGGTGGCGCACATCACCAATGCGCCGAGGCCCGTGCTGTCGATATAGTCGACCTTGGCGAGGTCGAGGACCAGGTTATGGCTGCCGGCATCGTTCAGCTCTTTGACCTTGTCCCGCAGCGCGCTGGCCTCGGCTCCCAGCGTGATGCGGCCATTGAGATCCAGAATGACGATGCCTTCGTGTTCCCGTTGTTGGATGTCGAGACCCATGATTTGCGCCTTTACTATGGGTACCATTTTCGGGGGCACAAGTGGGAAGGGTGGCAGGGAACTAACCGGATCGCTGCGGAGTCCAACTCCTGGAGGCATTCGGGATGCTGGAATCGCGCGCTCTCACCAAGTTCTACACTCACACCCCGGCGGTGAAACAGGTCAGCTTCACCATCCGTCCCGGCGAGATTCTCGGGCTTCTAGGCCCCAACGGCGCGGGCAAGAGCACCACCGTGAAGATGCTGACCGGTCTCATCGAGCCATCCGAGGGCCGGATCTTTTACGACGGCCGTACCGTGTACGACGATTTCACCGCCTTCCAAAAGAAGATCGGTTACGTTCCCGAAGAACCGCATCTTTATCCGCACCTGTCCGGCCGCGAGTATCTGCAACTCGTGGGGCGCCTGCGCGGCATGCCGCGGCGCCAACTGGAATACAAAATGGACGAATTCCTGCGCCTGCTCGGGCTCTGGAGCGACCGTCTGGCGCCCTTGTCGTCCTATTCCAAAGGCATGCGCCAGAAAATCCTGCTCTCCGCCGCGCTGCTGCACGATCCCGAAATCCTGATTCTCGACGAGCCCTTCTCCGGCTTGGACGTCACCTCCGCGCTGATGCTGCGCCGCCTGCTCCACGCGCTGGCCGGGAAGGGGAAAGTGATTCTCTACAGCTCGCACGTTCTGGAGGTGGTGGAAAAGGTCTGCTCGAGCGTCGTCATCCTGCGCAAGGGCGAAGTGGTGGCGTACGATTCCATCGACCGCCTGCGCGAGTTGATGAGCCAGCCATCGCTCGAAGGCGTCTTCGCGCAACTGGCGCAGGTGGAAGACGGCGACGCGGTAGCCGGCCAAATTCTCGAGGTCATGCAGGCATGAGGGAATGGCTGCGGGAGACGCACGGGCCGAATTTCGAATTGCTGCGCCACTTCGTGCTGCGGTTCTTCGATAGCGAGCTCTCCACCACGCCCGATCAATGGAAGACGCCGGCCATCGGCGCGTTTTCGGTGCTGGTGCCGTGGTTCCCGCTGTTGTACCAGCCGCTGCTGCACAAGTACGCGCACTTTTCCGCGCTGGCCACGCCTGGCCCATACCGGCAGGCGGTGCGCGCCGATGAGTTGTGGCTGCTCACGCTCATGATGTCGGCCATCGGACTGATTACTGCCATCAAGTGGCAGTCGCTGTTTCCCGGCCTGCGCGATTACCAGGTGCTGGGCACGCTGCCGCTGCGCGCACGCCAAATCTTCCAGGCCAAGTTTCTGGCGCTGCTGATCGTCTCCACCATCGCGGTGATCGCGATCGCCGGGCTTCCGTGCCTCATCTTCCCGCTGATCTCGCGCGGCCGCTGGCAAATCAATCCTTCGCTAGCGGCCCACCTGGCGGTCCAGGCCATCGCGTTCGCGGCTGGCTGCTATTTCTTTTTGCTCGGGTTGCTGGCGCTGCAGGGTGTGCTGTTGAACCTGCTGCCGCCGCGGCGATTCGGCCAGGTCACGGGATACCTGCAAGGCCTGCTGGTGGCCGTCATGCTGATCCTGATCGTGCTCAGCTTCTCGATCGACATCCGGTTTCTGCCAACCGCGCTCCGCCCGCAGCTTTCCGCCTGGCTGCCGCCAGTCTGGTTCCTGGGGCTCCAGCAACACCTGCTGGGCGATCCCGACCCGGTGATGGCCCCCCTGGCGCAACGTGCCGAAGCCGGTCTCGCCATCGCGGCAGCGGTGGCCCTGCTCGGCTACGTGGCCGGTTACCGGCGCCATCGTAAGCTGCTGGTGGAAGGCGCTGCCGGAGCGTCCAAGGGCGATCGCAAATGGGCCGGCGCGCTTGTGGAGTGGCTGGTCCCCAACCCGCGCCAACAGGCCATCTTCGTCTTCATGACCAAGACCCTGGCGCGCAGCAGCCAGCACCGCATGATCCTGATGGGCTACGGCGGTTTCGGCCTGGCGATTCTGCTCACCGGGATTATCGGCATCGAGGAAGCCGTCTCCGAGTCGAATCGCACGGCGGCCTGCTTCGTCTATGCCCACGTGATCCTGCTGACCTTCCTGCTGATCGGTCTGCGCCACCTGTTCACCATCCCGGTGGAGTGGAAAGCCAACTGGACCTTCCAGATCGCCGAGCGCCAGGGACGCCTGGACTGGATGCAAGCCGTAGACCGCTTCACCCTGTTCTGGGGCGCCGTACTGATGCTGGCCATCCCGCTTCCGCTCGAGGCGCGCCTGCTGGGCTGGCGCGCGGTGGCCGAAGTGGGCCTCTTCGTGGCCTTCGGTCTGCTCTGCTACGAGTGGGTCTTCACGGACTGGCAGAAGCTGCCCTTCACCTGCTCCCACCTGCCCGGCAAGATTCCCATGTGGATTCTCGCGCTCTGGGGTATCGGGATACTGAGCGCGTTTCCCCTGGTCAACGGACTATTGCTGGTCAGCCTGTATCACCCCATCACTTATGCCGTGATTCTCGGCGTGCTGGCCGCCATCTGGCTGGGCCTCTATTCGGCTCGCCGCCAGGGCTTCGGAGAACTCCGCCTGATGTACGACGACGTCCCCGACCCCGCCATCCACGGCCTCAACCTGTCGCGGTGAGTGGGACAGGCGATCGGCTTTCGTCGCCTGTCAACCCTCTTTCTGTCGCCTGTCAATGTGTCACGCTCCAGCGAAAACGACAGGCCACAAAAGGCGATGGCCTGTCCTACTTTGAAGGCTCATTCGGATATGCTGTCACCATGCGGACAATTCTCTTGTTTCTGACTTTCCTCGCGATCGCCGCCGCGCAGCAGACCCGCGTGGTCACCAACCATACGCCCGGCGACGCCAAGCCGAACGATCCCAAGGTGCCCGACGTGTATGCGGTGGATGCCGGTAAGTTCGAGCGCGTCCTGATCTTCCGCTTCAAGTACCAGGCCGATCTGCTGGCCGGGCTGGAGCGGATGGTGACGCAGAACCATATTCGGAACGGCGTGATCCTGGCCGCGGCCGGGTCGGTGACCGGCTTCCAGGTGCACCAGGTGATCAACGGGACGTTCCCGTCGAAGATCATGTTCGAGCAGATGGCGGACGGCCCCGCCGATCTGATCGGCATGAACGGCTACATCATGAACGGCCGCCTGCATCCTCACATCACGCTGGCCACGCCGCAGCATGCCTTCGGCGGCCACTTGGAGCCCGGCACCAAGGTTTTCACTTTTGCGATTGTGACGGTAGGCGTGCTGCCCGACGATTTGGATTTGAGCAAGTTGGACGACAAGGATTACCGGTAGAGGGCAGGCGGCCTGGTCCGCCTTGTTTCGAGCCCGAATTTCAACTGGGAACGGCGCAGCGTTCCCGTACTTAAGCGAGTTCCAGCCGTTTTAGCTTCATCCGGCCGGCGGGGACGCGGGCAAGATCGTACTGCGCCTGCTGCACAAGCCAGCTTTCGGCGCTGCCGCCGAAGACCTTGGACAATCGCACAGCCATTTCGGGAGAGATGCCGCGCCTCTCGTTCACCAGTTCCGATAGCGTGGTGCGCGTCACTCCAAGGGCGGCGGCGGCGTTCGTGATGCTCAAGCCCAAAGGCTCAATACACTGGCGCAACACAAAACCTCCGGGGTGAGGGGGATTTTTCATAGGCATGGTTCGATCTCCTTCTCAGTGGTAGTCCACATAATCGACATCAAAGGCGTCGGCGTCGTCAAAGCGGAAAACAACCCGCCAGTTTGCGCGAACGGTGACGGCCCAAAACCCTTTGTAGTCGCCCTTGAGCTGGGGCAACCCAAAACCGGGCATATCCATATCGTCCACAACTCGGGCGGCATCCAGCCTCGCGAGAATATCGCGGAGCTTCACAACGTGTTCGGCGAAACCGCCCCGCGGATCGTCGTCTGCCTGAAGGCGTTTGAGCCCCTTGTGGCGTATCGATCGGATCATTCTGAACCGTAATGCGTAATGTAACGCATGTCAAGTAATATTTTAGCAGGCTCGCCTTCTCCAGTGGTGGCATCCGTGAGGCGTGACGAGGGCGAATCTACATTACGAACTTCAGAACTAACAGCGCGACTACCATCACGCCCACAAAAACTGCGACGGCGATGACGATGTGCTTGCTCGTGAGGGCGTCCGGGCTGGGCACGGCGGCTTGCGGCGTGGTCCCGGCGAGGACCGCATCGAGCGGGGGAAGCTTGGCCTCCACGGCGGCGCGGATCTTGGGGTCGTAGATTTCGGCCGGAATCACATTATCGAGCTGAACCAGTTTCACTGAGCGATCGATGTAGCCGAACGTCTCGTCGGCGGTATTCACCTGCCGCATTTTGCCGGGATCGTCGAAGACCACAATCAGCGCGCCGGGTTTGATGCGGGCGGTCACCGCTGGCGCGTAGCCGGAGTGGACGTCGTCGTACAAGGGCACCGGCTCGGACGAGATTACGCGAAAGACGCGGCCCATCGGGTTGCCCCTGTTGAGGTGGTCCAGCTCGTCCCGCGCGGGGACGCCATGCGCGCGGTCCGCCGCCTCCATGGCTGCGCGCGCGCTCGAGTATTGCCTGCCTTCCTTCACGGCCGCTTCGAGCGCCGGCAGCGCGACCGAGCCGCCACTGAACGCCAACAACCGCTCGATGCGGTTCTCGATTCGCGGATGGGTAGCCATCAGGCTGCCGCTGAACCAGTTGGTAGTGACGGCCGGATTGGCGAAATAGAAATGGCTGAACGCCGGATTGGAATTGGGCTGGCTGGAGCCGGCGCCGCCGATCTTGGCCAGCGCGCGCATTAGGCCCTCCGGAAAACGGGTCAGCAAAGCGGCATCGGCATCGGCCAGAAACTCGCGCTCGCGCGAAATAGCCGCGCGCAACAGCGCCCCCAGCATGGGCGCCACCGCCAGAATGTAAACCAGCAGCGGCAAGGCAAGAATTCCGGAAACGCTTACACGGAAGCGTACCCTGCGCCGGTACAGCAGGTACGGGATGCGCAGGAACAGGGCCACCGAGGCGGCGATGGTGTTGAGCCGGATGTCGCGATTGCCGATATGAGACAGTTCGTGGGCGAGAACGCCTTCCAGCTCGCGGCGATCCAGCAGTTTCAGCGCGCCGCGCGTCACCGCTACCACGGCGTGCTCCGGGTTCATACCGGCGGCAAACGCGTTGGGCGTGTTGGTTTCGATCACGTAGAGCTTGGGCGGTGGGAGGCCGGCGCCGATAGCGAGGTTTTCGACCAGGCGCACCGCCGCTTCTTCGCCGCTCCCCGCCGGCCATGCCCCGGCCGCGCTCAACAGTTTCGCGGTGGGCGACCTGGCGATGCCCCAGTAAAGCAAGGCCAGGGCGGCCGTAACCGCCACGCCGGCGGTCACCATCATCTCCATCATCAGCTCGGGATCTTCGGCTTCGTGCTTGGCCAGGTAGGCGCGCTCCTTGGCGATGTGCCGCTGGTAACGGGCTTCGGACTCCGCTTGATATTCGTCCGTAGCCTCCGCCTGGGCCGCCTCGTGGTAAGCCTCTTCCCGCTCGATGTGCGCACGCAGACCCGTCGTCGGGGGGACGAACTGGCGCATGAAGGTAAGCGAGACCAGATAGCTGATGCCCACCACGAAGGGCACCAGCGCTAAGACCGAGATCGCCAACAGAAGCACGGTCCTGCGCCGGTTCTGCGCGATGCGGGTGTACACCAGCACCGGCTGGCTGACTGTGATGGAGGGCGTCATGTTTACGGGGTAGCGAAGCTGACTTTCACATCCTGTCTGGCGGTTTCGTCGGTATTGAAGAACTCCACCGGGAGAAAGCTGAACCAGCCGGCGAATATGTTGCCGGGGAAGGTCTGGATGCGGGTGTTGTAGTTGAGTGCGTTCTGATTGTAGAACTGGCGCGCGTAGGCGACCTTTTCCTCGGTATCGGTGAGGTCTCCCTGCAGTTGCCGGAACGAAGCCACGGCTTGGAGTTGCGGGTAGTTTTCCGCCACTACCATCAGGCGCCCCAGCGCCGAAGTCAGCGACTGGTCGGCGACCGCCACCGCGGCCGGACCGGCGGCTTTGGCCAGGGAGCCGCGCGCTTCGGTGACCTCGGTGAAAACCGCGTGCTCGTGGGTGGCGTAACCGCGAACCGTCTCCACCAGGTTGGGGATCAGGCTGGAACGGCGTTTCAACTGGACGTCGATTCCCGACCAGGCCTCGCGCGTGCGGTTGCGGGCCAGCACCAGCCCGTTATACAGCAGGATCGACCACAGCGCGACTATGCCGACTAATAACGCCGGCACCAATGCCGCCGTGGCCGCGGCGGAAACGTTCATCATCAAGAGGATAGCGGCGTGCAAACAGGGACCTCCCTTCGGAGCAAATAGGCTCCAAACTAAACATCCTGCGCCGAACCGCTCCCGGAGTCACTACTAATTTTCGTTAATTGGGGCTTGATATCCGATTTGCCGGATCAACGACAACCGTGTGCGCGAACGCACGTAAACATTAGCTATTCGGGGTTTTCGGTAACCGCTGCATAATGACGAAGAAACAGCGGCGGCATAAGGAGAACACCGGCGGCAAAGACCGCCGGCGCTACGAAGAAACGCCCTTCTTTCCGTAACGCCGGCGGTCTTTGCCGCCGATTCTTTACTTAGGGCCTGTCTAGAAATAACAGTTTCATATAAAAATGTTTTGGCGTACACTTGAGTAAGTGAACGCCGAGCCGGGAATCAAACTACGCTTCGATGCCCTGAGTCCTTTGGTGGACGA
>JBEKKO010000027.1:0-54473 GCA_050010695.1 Bryobacteraceae bacterium | reverse complement strand
GGAGTGATACCCCATCGAGGCTCCCCGTCGCTCAACGGCCTGCAGGATCGCCGCCTCTCCCACGGCTCAAATCCACTCCAATGCGCAAAGTCCTGTTTCGCGCCATTTCCGAAACCGCTGCCGATGAGCCTGGAGCACCGGCCGGGCCGCCCTGTGCTGTTAAACTGAGGTTTCATGTCCAAGTTGCCGGTTTCGTTGCTGGCTCTGTGGCTGGCGGTGGGCGCGCCGCTCGGGGCTCAGCAGGTCCCGCGCAAGGCGGGCGAATGGACCATCCAGGTTCCGAATGGCAAGCCGATCTCGCTGGCCGCGCACAAGGGCAAGCCGGTGTTGCTCGGGTTCATTCTGACCACCTGCCCGCATTGCCAGCACGCGGTGGAACTGCTGAACAAATTACAGCCGGAGTACGCGCTGCGCGGCCTCCAGATCCTGGGCTCGGCCATCGACCAGGACGGGCCGGAAGCGGTGCCCCGGTTCATCGGCTCCATGCACCCGTTGTTTCCGGTTGGCTTTAACGATGCGGTTGCGGTGATGAACTTCGCCGGTTACCCGCTCACCCGCTTGCCGCACATGCCGATTCTGCTGTTCATCGACCGCCAGGGCCAGGTGCGCGAACAACACGACGGGACCGAGACGGATTACTTCGGCGATCAAGAGGAACAGAATTTGCGTAAGTCGATCGACGCTCTGCTGGCCCCCTCCAAACCAGCGCCCGGCAAAGCCGCGCGCGCATCTCAAAAGACGCACTGAGCGGCAGCGCTCGCACTTCCCAGCGGCGTACCAGTACGTTGCCTGCGGCAGTAATTGCAAGCAGGAACGGCTTTTTTTGTTGTATACTCAACCAAACCTCAGACCAAGGGGAGGTATGGGGTTACCTGGAGGGTGAGATGTTCCGATCATTTGCCGTTTCCGCGTTTGCCGTCCTTTGCCTCGTTCCGCCGGTGTTTTCCGAGACACCCGCCAAAGTGGATTTCGCACGCGACGTACAGCCGATCTTTCGTCAGAATTGTATAGGCTGTCATGGACCGACGAAGCAGAATAACGGGCTGCGCCTCGACCGCAGAAGCTCCGTCATGAAGCCAGGCTCCCGTCGGGTGATGCCAGGCAGCCTCGAGAACAGCTTTCTGTATCACCGGTTGGTTGGTTCCGATTTTGGATTGCAGATGCCGCCCACTGGCGCCCTCCACCCGGAGCAGATTCAAATCATCAAAGCGTGGATCGAGCAGGGCGCGGAATGGCCGGACTCTTGGGCGAACGAGATCGAGTTGCCGCCGTTGAATGCGAAGGCGGTGTCGATGGTGGAGACGCTGCGCGCGGCCGACCGGCAGGCGTTCAACAAGATGGTGGCGGAGGATCCCAAACTTCTGAACGCGCGCGGGCCCGAAGGTTCGACGCCGTTCCTGTACGCCGTGCTCTATACCGACGCGGCGACGCTGGAGCGGCTGATCCAGCAGGGGGCCGATCCGAACAAGCGCAATGACGCCGGGGCCACCGCACTGATGTGGGCCGCGCTCGATCTGGAGAAGACGCGAGTCTTGGTGGCTCATGGCGCGGACGTGAATGCGCGGTCCGATGACGCGCGGACGGCGCTGATGGTTGCGGCAGGCCGGCCCGGCGGCGCGCCGATCGTGAAACTGCTGCTGGCCCACGGGGCGAATCCCAATCCCACCTCGAATCCCGGCGCGGAATCGTCGCCGCTGCTGGAAGCTTCGCTGGCCGGTGACGCGGAAATCATGCAAGCGCTGCTCGACCACGGCGCCGATCTCAAAGACATTGGCGGATTTGCGCTGGCGAACGCGGCGGGAGCCGATTGCGCGAAGTGCGTCGATCTGCTGGTGGCCCGCAACCTGGACGCGATGCAGTACACCATCGCGCTCGGACAGGTGGTGGTTCTCGATAATCCGAATCTGGTCCGGCTGGTCCTCCAGCACGGCGCCGACGTGAACGCCCCCGATCCGACGGGCCGCACGGCGTTGATCTACGCCGCGGTATCCGACCTGCTTCCGGTGGAGCAGGTGAAGATGCTGATCGAAAAGAAAGCCGATGTCAATGCCAAAAGCCAGCATCCGCGATCCGGCGATACGGGCCTCACGGCGCTCGATCTCGCAAAGCTCCATGGCAACACTGCGGTGGTCGACCTGCTATTGAAATCCGGGGCCATCAGCGGAGCTCCGGCGGTATCGATACAGCCGGCCTCGATGCGGCGCGGCAACACCATCCAGGCCGCAGTGGCGACCAGCCTGCCGCTGCTGCAGCGCACCGACGCGAGCTTCGTGCCCAAAGCCGGATGCTTCTCCTGCCACAACCAGAGCATCGCAGCCATGGCTGTCGGGCTGGCGCGCAAGAACGGTTTCCAGGTGGATGAACAGACAGCGGCCCGGCAGGTGAAGGTCAATGCGGGGGCGCTCCAGGGGAGCCGCGACCTTCTGCATCAGGGCTTCTTCATCCCGGGGATCAACGCCAGTCCGGCGATTCTGGCCTATGTTCTGCTGGGGCTGGATGCGGAGGGCTACAAGCCCGACCTCAGTACGGATGCTGTTGCGATGTATATCCAGACGCACCAGATGGCGGACGGCCACTGGGTCTTCGGTCCTGAAGCGAGGCCGCCGCTGTGCGCCGACGCTCTCGGGCAAACCGTGGTTTCGATGCGCGGTCTCGAACTGTACGCCCCGCGAGTGGACAAGGCGGCGTACGCCAAATCGATTCAGCTCGCGGGAACGTGGATCGGCGAGTATCGGCCGCGGACCAATTACGATCTGGCCTGGCGGCTACAGGGCCTGGTGTGGGGCGGCAAGAGCCAAGACACCATCCTCAAGGCCCGGCGCGACCTGCTGGCGGCGCAACGCTCCGACGGCGGATGGTCCGACCTTGCTTCGATGGAGAGCGGCGCGTACACTACCGGCCTGGCGATGATCGCGCTGCAGAGTTCCGGCCTGCCGGTTTCCGACCCGGCTTACCAGCGCGGCGTTCAGTACTTGCTGAACACGCAACTGGAGGATGGGTCATGGCACGTGCGCACGCGCGCCGCGGGATTCCAACCATACTTCGACAACGGATTCCCGCACGGCGTGGACCAGTGGATCTCGGCCGCGGGCACCAGCCTGGCGACGATCGCCCTGACATTGGCGACGCCGCCGCCCGGCGGCAGCCGTACCGCTGCCGTTGCTCTGGCGCAGCGGTAAATATCGCAGGCGAGCGCGCCGGTTCGAAGGCGAACACGCATCCGCCGCTGTTCCGGCGCTTGGCTTATTCCACGGCCAGCTTCAGGGATGCGATGCTGATTTGCGGTCCGATTTGGACGCGGATCTCCGGGTTGGTGCCGGCAGTGGCAGGGATGATGAAGTTGATCTGGTACAAGCCGCAATATCCCGGTGTCACGCCGGCGTAGAGGACCAGGCGGGGATCGACAGGGGCGCCATTCAGCAGCAATTGCAGACTGGTCCAGGCTGTGATGTAAGCGGCGGATTGCGCCACCACTCCGGACGGCCATGGCGGATTGGTATGGCCCAGACCCGTGGCATATAGCACGGCTATGTCGCTCGCATGCGCCGGAGCGTCCGGCGTCATCAGGGCGTAGTTGGTATTCCAGTCTTGCGCGAGGGAGTAGCCGCCGTTCATCACGAATAGCGCGGGAGCGGCGTCGATCAGGGTGATGGTCGCCGAAGGACCGTTTACGCCCTGGCGCACCACGGTCACCGTCACATCGCCCGGGATTTGCTCGGAGGGCACCAGAAAATTGATCTGCGTGGGAGAGGCGTACAGCAGCGGCACCGTCTGGTTGTCTACGTAAACGCTGATCGCAGCCAGTTGAGTTGGCAGGCTGCCGGCGGCAAAGTTTTCGGGCGTCACAGCCGCCGTCGCCCAGGCCAGGTTGGTGCCGAACAGCGAGAGTACGGAGCTTGGGGCGAATGGCCCCGGCGAGTAGTCGGAGGCGTTCACGATGCCAGCGGATGTGTAGTAAGGCGCTTGCGCCCACAGATTGCCGCAAAGCGCCACACCAGCCACTACGCCAGCGCGCAGCCACTGGAACGGGCGGAGTTGAAATCTGAACATGCTCGGTCGCCGACCATGTTAGTGGTCTGACACGAGAAAGTCTCTCACCCTCGGGGCTGTTCGCCGGGTACTGCCACGTCTATTCAGGTACGGGATAGGCGGCATTACTGCCGGTACCTGAACTAGTCCGTCGTGCGTATTAGGGATAGTAAGGTCGAAGAATACTCTTAGCAGACGTACACGGGATGACCGGGAAGCCGAGAAGGTGTTCCCGGCTCCAATAACCAACTAAGGAGACCCGAAATGCCCCGTCGCTGTCGCTGTTCCCTCCTTGTGCTGCTGTTGCTTATCGCAGCATCGCCCGCAATTGGCCAAAAGAAGCTGCAGGTTAAAATGCCGCATCCAGCCATCCTTGGCGAAGGCTTGGCCGGAGCCCGCGTGATTCTCGGGCAGGTTACCGGCAGGTGCTCGGAAGAGTTTTCGAATCTGCTGCGGCAGGATCTGCTGGCGCACGGAATTCCGCTGGTTGCGCAGGCCGATCCGGGTGTTACCGCGGTGGTCACAATCTCCGTCGACATTTCCGAGTGCCAGGCGTTGCCGAGCGAACCGATGGTCGGCGAGGGCGTTCCGGCGACGCAGATCTCCCGCACCGTGGGGCACTTTCTGGCCACGTTGCACGTGAAGGATTGGGCGAGCGGCGAGGAACTGGCGACCCAGACGCTGCGCGCCGACCCGTCAAAACAAAATGAGTCTCCGAGCACCCGGCCCGAGTATCCCGCCCCGGCCGATCTGATCGGGATCGCCAGGCTCCAGGCGCTAGGCCAGACGCGGCGGCTGTACGAGCCGTGGATCGAGACCGAGGAGCTGTCGTTCATGGACGACAAGGACTGCAATCTGCGCGCGGAGTTCGACCTCGTCAAAGCAGCGGATTACAAGGGTCTGCTGCAGACGGCGCTAGCCAATACCGCGTCCTGCCACGCCAATCCAAGGACCGTCGCCGCGGCGTGGTACAACCTCGGCATCGCGTACATGGTGATGCAAAACTACAATCACGCGCTGGCCGCCTTCGACAAAACCGGCAAGCTGCGGGACAGCCGGCTGGTCAGCGACGCGGTGGCCCAGTGCCAGGCGAACAAATCGCTTGCCCAGGCGCTGGCCCGGCGCGTGGTGGCCTGGGAGAAGCAGGTGCAAGAAGACGCCCAACCGGCCAAGCCGGTTCGGACGGGCATCGTTTTCACCAACGATCTGGTGATCCGGCTGGTGCAGGGCAACGTGGACGACGCGGACATCCTGAAGATGATCGCTTCCGAGCCCAACCGCTTCGCCCTCGGCGACGACGACCTGCTCAAGCTGCAGCAGGCCGGCGTACCGGACGCGATCATCGCCGCGATGCAGAAGAACAAATGAGGCGCTCGAACCTGCTAACCGGCCACCGGTTGCGCCAGGTAACTGCTCGCCATGGCTTCCAGGCTGAGCGGCTTGTAATCGTTGGCGTGGCCGGCCTGGCCAAACTGGGTCATGCGCAGCGCCACCACCTTCTTCATGGCCTCGCGCGCCGGCTTCAGGTAGCTGCGCGGATCGAATTCCTCGGGCTTCTCGAAGAACACTTTGCGGATCGCGCCGGTGATGGCCAGCCGGCTGTCGGTGTCCACGTTAATCTTGCGCACGCCGTTCTTGATGCCGAGCTGGATCTCTTCCACCGGCACACCCCAGGTCGGCTTCAGCTTGCCGCCGTACTTGTTGATGATGTCCTGCAGATCCTGCGGCACGCTGGACGAGCCGTGCATCACCAGGTGGACGCCGGGCAACCGCCGGTGAATGTCGATCAGCCGCTCCATTTTGAGCGTTTCGCCGGTCGGCTTGCTGGAGAATTTGTAAGCGCCGTGGCTGGTGCCGATGGCGATCGCCAGCGCGTCCAAACCGGTGGCCTGGACGAATGCCACCGCCTGGGCGGGATCGGTCAGGTGGCTCAGGCCGTCCAGCCCCGCGCCGTGCCCGTCTTCAATGCCACCCAGGCAGCCGATTTCGCCTTCCACCGTCACGCCTTTGGCATGCGCCGCTTCCACCACCTTGCGCGTGGCTTCCACGTTGTACTCGAAACTCGAAGGCGTCTTGCCGTCGGGCATCAACGATCCATCCATCATGACGCTGGTGAAACCCATGTCGATGGCGCTCTGGCACGTCTCCGGGCTGTTGCCGTGGTCCAGATGCAGCACGGTCGGAATCTCCGGATACAACTCGGTGGCGGCCAGCATCAGGTGGTACAGAAACCGGTCCTGCGAATAGGAGCGGGCGCCCCGGCTGGCCTGAATGATGACTGGCGACTTGGTCTCACGGGCCGCCTCCATGATCGCCTGAATCTGCTCCATATTGTTGACGTTGAACGCGCCAACTCCGTACCCACCCTTGGCGGCCTCATCGAGGACCTGCCGCAGCGACACTAATGGCATATCTGTTTCTCCTAACCAGGAAGTTCTTCCAGGATTCTTACACCTCACCCTAGCATGATTATGCAAAACGGAGCAATTGCCCCCCTACTTCTTCTGGTAGTTCGGATACGGCGGCCGCTTAAACTGCGGCGGCGGATTGGCGGACAGCTCCTGCATCACCACTTCAATGGCTTTCTCGAGCTGCGGATCGTGCCCTTGCCGCACCGCCGCCGGGTCGAGTTGCACCTCGATGTCCGGCGCCACGCCGTGGTTCTCCACATCGTAAGTTCCGTTGGGATTCCAGATCGCCGCGTTCGGAGCGAACACCACACCGCCATCCATCAGTTCGGGGAAGCCCCTCAGCCCGACTAGGCCGCCCCAGGTGCGCTCGCCGACCAGTTTGCCCACTCCCGCGCGCCGGAAGTACCACGGCATGGCGTCCCCGCCGGAGCCGGCGAATTCATTGACGATCATCACCTTCGGTCCGAAAATGGCGCCCTGCGGCTGCACAAAATCCGCGCCGTCGCGCATGGTTGCCACGCTCATCGGCTTGCGTTGGAGGTACTCGATGATATCGGTCGCCAACTGCCCGCCGTGATTGAACCGCTCGTCGATGATCACCGCCTCCTTGTCCACCTGCGCGAAGAAGTAGCGCATGAAGTTGGTGTAACCGCCCCTGTTGGTGTCGGGCATGTAAACATAGGCCACGCGGTGATTGGTGGCCTCATCCACTTTGCGCCGGTTCGCTTCCATCCACTCGAGGTGCCGCAGCAGCCAGTCGTCGCCCACCGGCACCACTTTCACCTCGCGCGCGTTGGCGCCGGCCGGGTCGGCGCTCACCCGCAGCACCACCGTCTTGCCGGCGGTCGCCTCGAAGAAGCTGTAAATGTTGTCGGTGGCGCGCAGTTCCCGCCCGTCCACCGCCAGCAGGTAATCCCCGGCCGTCACGTTGACGCCCGGAGAAGTCAGCGGCGCCTTGGTGTCGGGATTCCAGTTCTCGCCGTTGTACACATGGGCAAACCGATAGCGCCCGTTTTCGATTTTGTAGTCGGCGCCGAGCAGCCCGGTCGAAATACGCTTCACCTCCGGACGGTCGCCGCCGCCCAGAAACATGTGCCCAACCGTCATGTTGCCGAGCATTTCGGTGAACAGGTAGTTGAGATCGTCGCGCGATGCCAGGCCGCTCAGGTAAGCGCCGTAACGCTCTTCGGCGGCCGCCAGATCGAGGCCGTGGTAATGCGGATCGTAAAAGAAATCGCGTTCGATCCGCCACGCCTCATGGAACATCTGTTTCCATTCCGCGGCCGGGTCCACCTTCACTTCCAGGTCGGCGGTTTTCATCACCTTCTCGTTCCCCGGCTTGGCCGGCGGCGCGTCGGGCGCATCCGCGGGCGGCGCCGGCGCGTCGGCGATGGTCCACTTGTCGCCCTGTTGGTAGAGCAGCTTTTCGCCGGTGAAAGATACCTGCACGTTCCTCACGCCGCTCAGCACGGTATCCGTCTTGCGCTTGTTCAGATCGAAACGATGGATGGTCACGGCGGTTGGCCCCGGCGTTCCCGGCGCCGGCCCTTCGGCCGCATAGACCACGCCCGCCTTGCCGGTGGCGAGTCCGACGTAGCGCCGCGCCGGCATCGGTAGCGGCAGAATCCGCTGGCCGATGTTTTCCAGATCCACCTTCACCTCGACCTTGTCCGCGCTCTTGTCTTTGTCTTTGTCCTTGTCTTTATCGTCCTTCTTGGCGTCTTTGGCGTCGTCCTTCTTCGGCTCGTCTTTCTTGGCGTCCGGCTTCTTCTCCTCGTCGCTCTCCGGCGCCAGCGGCGAGGCTTCGGTCTTGGACAGCACCACCACGTAGACGCTGGCCGTCACCGGCCGGGCAAAGCTCTCGATGTCCGGCTGCATGGCCGCGCCCGAGTTGGTGCTGGCCATGAAATACAGATACTTGCCGTTCTTGTCGAAGACCGGGCTTTCGGCGTCGCTCATGCCGTCGGTCACCTGCGTGGTTTTGCCGTCCGCAAGGGAGTAGAGATAAATCGCCTGCATGTGGCTCTTCAACGTTTTCGAGTACGCCAGCCACTGGCTGTCCGGCGACCAGGCGGGGGCCAGTCCGTTGTCGTTGGCGTAGTAGTCGGTCTCCACCAGAACCGGTTTCTTCTGCTCCAGGTCGATGTAGAAAAGGTGGCTGTGGTTGTCCAGGTAAGCGATCTTCTTGCTGTCCGGCGACCAGTTCGGAGCGGAATAGAACGCCTTGTCGCCCAGCGGAATCTTCTTCACTTCGCCGGTGCCATCCTGGTTGCGCACGTGCAGCGCGTAATCGCCCGATTCGTCCGACAGGTACGCGATGCTCTGTCCATCCGGCGACCATTTCGGCTCGCGCTCCATCACCGCCGGGCTTTGCGTCAGGTTGCGCGGGTCGCCTTTTTCGGCCGGTACCGTCAATATCTCGCCCCGCGCTTCGAACACCGCCCGCGCCCCATTGGGCGAAATGTCGGGATTGGTGAGCCGCTTGGCGACGTTGACGTAGTGCGGCCGCAACTCCGGCAGATCGCCGGCCAGGGTGACCGCAACCTCCTTTGTCTGCCCGCTCTTCAGGTCGTATAGATGCAGCGAGCCGAACTGCTCGTAAACGATCGCGCCCGGTCCCGCCGAAGCCGATTTGAAATCCAGCCCGTGGTTCTCGATGGCGCGGGTGACCTTCTTCGACTTGGTGTCATAAAAGAACAGCGTCACCGGCCCTTCGCGGTCGGAGAGGAAATAGATGCGGTCGCCCACCCACATCGGGGTGAAGTCGTTCGAGTTGTCGCGGGGAATCGGGACCACGCTCGAATCGGCCAGATTGGCGATCCAGATCTTGCGCGTCTGGCCGCCGCGGTACCGCTTCCACGCTTCCTGCCACTGGAACAGCGGCACGTACGCCAGGTGTGAACCATCGGCCGAGTAGGAGCCCTCTTCGGCGATCGGCAGCGGCAATTCCTCCGGCAGCCCGCCGCCTTCCACCGGAAGCGTGTACAGCCGGTCGCCATCGTTGGGAACCGCGCGGTGCGAGCGGAACAGCACACGCTTGCCATCCGGCGTCCAGCCCACGGCGCCGTCGCTGCCCGGATGGAAAGTCAGCCGCCGCGGCACGCCGCCCGCCGCCGGAATCGTAAACACATCCACGTTGCCGTCATACTCGCCGGTGAACGCGATGGTCGACCCGTCCGGCGAGAACGCGGCCGACGTCTCCACGCCCGGACCCGTGGTGAGCCGCTTCGCTTCGCCTCCGTCGCGCGGTACGCTCCACAAATCGCCCGCATAGGTAAACACGATCTGGGTTTTGCTCAACGCCGGCTGGCGCAACAGCAGAGGTCCCGTCTGGGCGCAGGCCATCGACGCCGAAAGCAGAAGCACGCAAATGAATGGACGCATACGCTCCAGTATCCAACGAAAAACGCCGCTGGTGGGGCATGCTTTAGCTAGCCCGCAAATTATCGAACGGGTCGAACAGCGGCAAGCTAAAGCATGCCCCACCATTGCGCGGGCTCCGCCAAAACGGGTAAGTTAGGGTCCATGGCGATTCATCCGCACGCTGGTCAACGTCCCCAGGAAAACGAGCTCGAAAACCTGCCGCGCCTGGTCACGGCCTACTACACGGCCAAACCCGATAATTCGGTGGCTGCGCAGAGAGTCAGCTTCGGCACGTCGGGACATCGCGGGTCGTCGCTCAAGAATTCTTTCAACGAGGACCACATCCTGGCGATCACCCAGGCGATCTGCGACCTGCGCCACGAAAACGGCGCCGAGGGACCGCTCTTTGTGGCCAAGGATACGCACGCTCTCTCCGAGCCGGCATTGGCCACGGCGCTGGAGGTGCTCGCCGGGAACGGCGTGGCGGCGATGATCGATTCCGATCTTGGCTACACGCCCACCCCCGCGCTCTCCCACGCCATCCTCACCTACAACGCCGGCCGCACGTCCGGATTCGCCGACGGCATTGTCATCACGCCCTCGCACAATCCGCCCGCCGACGGCGGTTTCAAATACAATCCACCCAATGGAGGGCCCGCCGATACTGCCGTTACCGGCAAGATTCAGGACCGCGCCAACGCCATCCTCGCCGACGACTTGCAGCCGGTGCGGCGCATCCCCTACGCCCGCGCCATCGCCGCCGCCACAACGCACCGCTTCGATTATGTTTCGAACTACGTCAACGACCTGGGCGCCGTGCTGGATCTCGACCTAGTCCGCTCGGCGGGCCTCTCGCTGGGCGCCGATCCGCTGGGCGGCGCGGGCATCGCTTATTGGGGCCGCATCGCCGAGCGTTACGGCCTGCACATGAGCATCCGGCACGGCTGGGCGGACGCCACTTTCCGTTTCATGACGCTCGATTGGGATGGCGCCATCCGCATGGATTGTTCCTCGCCTTACGCCATGGCCGGCTTAATCGCCCTCAAGGACAAGTTCGATGTGGCGTGGGCCTGCGACACGGATCACGACCGCCATGGCATTGTGACGCGCAGCGCGGGGCTGCTGAACCCGAATCATTACCTGGCCGCGGCCATCTCCTACCTGTTCCTCAATCGCCCGGGCTGGAAGGAAAGCGCCGGGGTGGGCAAGACGATGGTTTCCTCGAGCATGATCGACCGCGTGACCGCTCACCTGGGCCGCCCGCTGATCGAAGTGCCGGTCGGTTTCAAGTGGTTCGTCGACGGGCTACTCGATGGCTCGCTTGGCTTTGGCGGTGAAGAGAGCGCCGGCGCATCCTTCTTGCGCCGCAACGGCCAGCCGTGGAGCACCGACAAGGACGGCCTCATCCTCGGCCTGCTGGCGGCGGAAATGCTGGCGCGGACCGGCCGCGACCCCGGCGAGATCTACCGCGCGCTCACCGAACAATTCGGCACGCCGGTCTACGAACGGATCGACGCTCCCGCCACTCCCGAGCAAAAGGCGCAGCTGGCCGCGCTCTCGCCGGAGCAGGTGACTGCCACCGAATTCGCCGGCGACCCGATCGACGCCAAGCTCAACCGTGCGCCGAATGGCGCCCCGCTCGGCGGCCTCAAGGTGGTGACCCGCCGCGGATGGTTCGCCGCGCGCCCTTCCGGCACCGAAAACGTTTACAAGATTTACGCCGAAAGCTTCGCCGGCGAAGCCCACCTGCGCCAGATTCAAACCGCCGCGCAGGAACTGGTCGGACAGACGGTGGGCCGTTAAGGTGGCCTCTGCGGGAGTGTGACAGAGTGTGGCAGGAGGGTGCGGAAAAAATACACCCCATCCTGTGGTAACTTCAGATCATGCGCTGGTCCTATCTGGCAACCGCGCTGCTTGTAGCGTCGGGTCTCGCGATTCCGTTGCGCGCCATCGGCCCGGATCGCGACTTTTCCGGGAAATGGGTGCTGGACCCTGCCTCGAGCGACATTCGCTCGCTCGGACAAGTGGAGTCGTCTCTCACCGTCTCCGAAAGCGACGCCGCCATGCTCTGTTCGGCGGAATCGGTGGGGTGGACGTATGCGCTCGATGGCAGCGAGACGCGGCGGCGTGTGGGCGGGGAATTTTGGAACTCGGTCGTCAAGTGGGAAGGCGCGGCGTTGCTGGTCAACACGCTGGTTTCCGGCCCGCGCAACTACACCGTGATGGACCGGTGGGAGCTCTCGCGTGACCACGGCAGGTTGACGATTACGCGGCAGGTGGTCCGCGCCGGAGCGGAAATGGAAGGCAGGCTGGTGTTCCGGCGCGAAGGCGCGCCCGTAGCTGGCGCCCGCCCGCCCGCTGCCGACACCGCCCCGCCAACCGCCTTGCGCCCATCCGAACCGGGTGGCGATGTGCCGCCACCGGCGCTGGCGAAGAGACCCGAGCCAGCCGCGCCGCCCGACATCACGGTTCCCAAAGGCACGCACGTCCTGCTGGCGCTGGTCAGTGAAGTGAGTACCAGGCACGCCAAGGAGGGCGACCGCGTCTATCTGCGGACGGACGCTCCGGTCGCCGCCAACGGGCGGGTGGTGATCCCACGCTGGAGCGACGTCTCCGGGACCATCACCCGAGCCAAGCCGGCCGGCCGCGTCTCCGGCAAGGGCGAGCTATACATCCGGTTCGACTCGCTGATTCTGCCCAACGGCGTATCGCGCGACTTTCACGCCCGGCCGACCGGAGACGAGGGCAAAGTCGAGGGTAACGGCAAATCCGCCGACGGCCGTACCGTGATGGAGGGCGCCGGTATGGGCGCCACCGTCGGCGCCATCACCAGGGGCTTGCCCGGCGCGGCGGTCGGCGGCGCGGCCGGCGCTATAGCCGGGGTCCTGCTTTCCCGCAATCAGGACGTGGTGCTGCGCCAGGGCACCCATCTCGAAATGGTCCTCGACCGTGACCTCGTATTTCATCCCGACGAGCTTCGATCCACCCGTTGATCGCGCTCCGCCGGATGGCCTCCAGTTCGAGTCCCACCTTGCCGGCGCGCAGTTCCGTGTCCAGGACGCGCCTGCGAACCCAGCCCGACGATTCCGATGCCCGCGCCAGCGATCGGGCGCCGATGCCGGCCAGGTGGCGCAACAGGAACCGGCGTGCCGCGCGCCGCGGAATCGAGCGAGCGCGGTCAGCGCGCGACGTTGCTGCCCAGGTTGAAGCACGGCCCGATCGACATGCGGACGGTGTTGCGCCGCCTCAGCTTTGGAAGAAGGAGACGCCGGCGATGCCAGTCGCGCCGGCAGCCAGGCACAACGCGGCGTTTTGCGGCGTGATGCCGCCGAGCGCGAACACCGGGATGGAAACGGCGTGGCTGGCTCCCCGCAGCGCTTCGAGCCCCAGCGGCGCTCCGTAGGCAGCCTTCGAGGGAGTCGAGAAAACCGGTCCGAAGACAGCCAGGTCCGCGCCTTCGGACTCGGCCGCGCGCAGCTCGGCAAGCGAATGGGTCGAGACCCCGATCAGGAACCCCGCCGGCACGATGGCGCGCAGCACCGCCGGCGCGACCGACCCCGACGGCAGGTGCACGCCGTGCGCGCCCGCCGCCAGCGCCACATCGGCGCGCCCATTCACGAGGATGCGCGATCCGTGCGGGTTCGGTAACTCGAGCACGCGCCGCACCAGCGCACATAGCTCGCGCGCGGGCAGATCTTTCTCGCGGATCTGGATGCGTTCCACGCCGCCTGCGAGTGCGCGCGCGACGAATCCCATCAGCGGTTCCAAACCCCCCGCCGAATGCCGATCGGTGATGTAGTAACGAAGCACGCGCCGCGCCCCCAACCGTTCATCATAGATGCAGTGCGGGCAGTTCGGATATGGCCAGGCCCGCGTTGAAATCCGACGCGCATATCTCTTATACTGAGTGTTCATTGCACACACGGATTCTTCCGTAATCCCCGAGGAGGATTTACCAGATGGTCAGCACTTTGGACACGCGTAGTGTCCTGCCACTTCGAGCCGCACGGGTCCTGTCCAGTTCCCTGTTGCGGATCTTTTTCGCTTTGCTCGCCCTGGCGGCCGGCGCCGTTCCGGCGATGGCGCAGGAACAGGCGGGCGGAGAAGCCAATCTTCACCTGCCGGATCTGCGCGTCGCCAAGTTCCTGCCCGGCATCATGGGCGGCATTAACGGCCACAATTTGCTGCTCGGCGGCTTGCTGGTCAGCGCGCTGGGCATGGTCTTCGGCCTGGTGATTTTCGTTCGCCTGCGCAACATGCCGGTACACACTTGCATGCGCGAAGTCTCCGAGCTGATTTACGAAACCTGCAAGACCTACCTGGCCACGCAGGGCAAATTCCTGATGGTGCTCGAGATCTTCATCGCCGTCATCATCGTGTTCTACTTCGGGCTGCTGCAAGGGCTGGCGGTATATAAGGTCGCCATCATTCTGCTGTTCAGCGTGATCGGCATCTCGGGCAGCTTCGCCGTGGCGGCGTTCGGCATGCGGGTCAACACCTTCGCCAACTCGCGCACGGCGTTCGCCTCGCTCACCGGCAAGGCCTTCCCCTGTTACAACATCCCGCTGCAAGCCGGGATGAGCATCGGCATGCTGTTGGTTTCGGTCGAGCTGATGATCATGCTCTTCATCCTGCTGTTCATTCCGGGCGACCTGGCCGGCCCCTGCTTCATCGGCTTCGCCATTGGCGAATCGCTCGGCGCGGCCGCCCTGCGCGTGGCCGGCGGCATCTTCACCAAGATCGCCGATATCGGCAGCGATTTGATGAAGATCGTTTTCAAGATCAAGGAAGACGACGTGCGCAACCCCGGCGTGATCGCCGACTGCACGGGCGACAACGCGGGCGATTCGGTGGGGCCCTCGGCCGACGGCTTCGAAACCTATGGCGTCACCGGCGTGGCTCTCATCACCTTCATCCTGCTGGCGGTTCACAGCGACATGGTCAAGGTCGAGCTGCTGGTCTGGATCTTCTCGATGCGCGTGATGATGGTGCTGTCCTCGGCGGCCGGCTACTTCATCAACGGCTTTTTCGCCAAAATGCGTTTCGGCAATTCGGCCAAGTTCAATTTCGAGACGCCGCTCACCACGCTGGTCTGGCTCACCTCGATCCTCTCGATCGCGCTCACTTACGTGGTCAGCTATTTCATGATCCCCGGTCTGGCCGGCTCCTCCAGCCTGTGGTGGGAACTGGCGACCGTGATCAGTTGCGGGACGCTGGCCGGCGCGCTGATCCCGGAGTTCGTCAAGGTGTTCACCTCCACCAATTCGCGGCACGTGCGCGAAATCGTCACCAGCTCGCGCGAAGGCGGCGCTTCGCTCAACATCCTCTCCGGCTTCGTGGCCGGCAACTTCAGCGCCTACTGGCTGGGCATGGCGATGCTGGCGTTGATGTCCGTCGGATACCTGGTCAGCACCGCGTTCCCCGACACGCTGATGATGGCCCCGGCGGTCTTCGCTTTCGGCCTGGTGGCGTTCGGCTTCCTCGGCATGGGACCGGTGACCATCGCGGTGGATAGCTACGGTCCGGTCACCGACAACGCGCAATCGGTCTACGAACTTTCCACCATCGAAACCACGGCCGGCATCTCCGAGGATATTGAGAAGAACTTCGGCTTCAAGCCCGACTTCGAGAAAGCCAAGGAGAACCTGGAAGAGAACGATGGCGCGGGCAACACCTTCAAGGCTACTTCGAAGCCCGTGCTGATCGGCACCGCGGTGGTGGGCGCCACCACGATGACTTTCGCCACCATCGTTTCGCTCACCCACGGCCTGCAGCCGCAGTACATCGTGAACCTGTCGCTGATGCACGCGCCATTCCTGCTCGGCATCATCGCCGGCGGCGCCATCATTTACTGGTTTACCGGCGCCAGCGCGCAGGCGGTGACCACCGGCGCTTATCGCGCGGTCGAGTTCATCAAGCGCAACATCAACCTGGAGAGCTCCGAAAAAGCCTCCGTCGCGGATTCGAAGAGGGTGGTCGCGATCTGCACGCAGTACGCGCAGAAGGGCATGCTGAACATCTTCCTGACGGTGTTCTTCGCCACGCTGGCGTTCGCCTTCATCGAGCCGTTCTTCTTCGTCGGCTACCTGATCTCAATCGCGCTATTCGGCCTGTATCAAGCCATCTTCATGGCCAACGCCGGCGGCGCCTGGGACAATGCCAAGAAGGTGGTGGAAACCGAGCTGCGCGCTAAAGGCACGCCGCTGCACGACGCCTGCGTGGTCGGCGACACCGTAGGCGATCCATTCAAGGATACCTGCTCGGTGGCGTTGAACCCCATCATCAAATTCACCACCCTGTTCGGCTTGCTGGCCGTATCGCTGGCCGTGGATGTCGGCAACAAGCAAGGCCACATTCTGACCACGGTGCTGTCCGCCGTCTTCTTCCTGGTTTCGGCGTTCTTCGTCTACCGCAGCTTCTACGGCATGCGGATCGAAAGCGAAACCAAGTAGTAAGAGGCGAGGTGGGACAGACGCTTCCGTCTGTCCACCCCCGGATTTTCGGAAGCGGGGCGATGGGCACTGTCCGTCGCCCCACATCTTTTTTGGCCGGCCTTGTTGAGCTGGGTTGGGGTGGCGCTGTCGGCCATTCTGCCGGTTTTCCCCGCTCACGCTGCGGCCAGTGAGGGCGGACATGTCGGCGCTGGGCGCAGAGGCGTCGAGAAGAGTCAGTCTCGACGCGGCACGCAAGAGTGCGTTCGCCACGGCGGCTGCCTGGTTCCTACGTCAGCTTGCTGGCGCCGGTGAGGTAACGGTCGATGCCTTGTGCGGCTTTGCGGCCTTCGGCGATGGCCCAGACTACCAGCGACTGGCCGCGGCGCATGTCGCCGGCGGCGAATACGCCGGGGACGCTCGACATGTAATTGGCGTCGGCGGCCACGTTGCCGCGCGGGTCCAGCGCCACGCCGAGCTGTTCGATCATGCCGTTCTTGACGGGACCGAGAAAGCCCATCGCGAGCAGCACCAAGTCGGCCTCGATGGTGAAGTCGCTGCCGGCGATGGCTTCGAACCTGGGTGGCGGGCCGACGCGCACGGCGTCGAGTTGCTTCACGTGGCCGCGCTCGTCGCCGGTGAAACCGGTGGTGGCGATGCCCCAATCGCGCGTGCCGCCTTCTTCATGCGAACTTTCGATGCGCAGTTGCATGGGCCACAGCGGCCACGGGGTGGATGGGGAGCGATCGTCGGGCGGTTTGGGCAGCAGCTCGAATTGGTTGACCGAGAGCGCGCCCTGGCGATGAGTCGTGCCCAGGCAATCGGCGCCGGTGTCGCCGCCGCCAATGATGATCACCCGCTTGCCGGTGGCCAAGATGGCTTCGGAATCCGGGACCGTGTCGCCTTCGCAGCGCCGGTTCTGTTGCGGCAGGAACTCCATGGCGAAGTGAATGCCCTGCAAGTTGCGGCCGGGCACCTCGAGGTCGCGCGGATTTTCGGCGCCGCCGGCGAGCAGGATGGCATCGAACTGTTTGCGCAGGTCCTCGACAGGGACATTGCCGCCCACTTGCGCGTTGATTTGGAATTCGACGCCTTCGCTGCGCATCTGCTCCATGCGCCGGTCGATGAGCTGCTTTTCCATCTTGAAATTGGGGATGCCGTAGCGCAGCAGGCCGCCGATGCGGTCGTTCTTTTCGAACACGGTGACAGCGTGGCCGGCGCGCGCCAGTTGCTGCGCGGCGGCCAGTCCGGCTGGACCGGAGCCAACCACGGCCACGCGCTTGCCGGTCTTGACCGCGGCAGGCTCCGGCAGAATGAATCCCTCTTCAAAGCCGCGATCGACGATCGAGCGTTCGATCTGCTTGATGGTCACCGGCGGCTCATTGATGCCAAGCACGCAGGAGGCCTCGCAGGGAGCCGGGCAGATGCGGCCGGTGAATTCGGGGAAGTTGTTAGTCGAGTGCAACTGCCGCACGGCATCGTGCCAGCGGCCATGGTAAATGAAGTCGTTCCAATCGGGAATCAGGTTGGTGAGCGGGCAGCCGGTGTGGCAAAACGGAACCCCGCAATCCATGCAGCGAGCGGCCTGGCTGCGCAGGTTCGGCTCGGGGAAGGGACGATAGATTTCAAACCAGTCGTTGATGCGTTCGGCCGCCGGGCGGCGTTCGGCCACTTCGCGCGTATATTCCATGAACCCGGTTGTTTTTCCCATGTCGACTCCGTTAACAAGTGCACCGGCGGCAAAATCCACCGGCGCTACGCCACCGCGGTGGTTTCGCGGTGGATGCCCAGGACGCGTTTGTATTCGTGCGGGAAGACTTTGACGAACTTGGGCACCATCTGCTCCCAGTTTTCCAATATCCAGGTGCCGCGCGGGCTGGCGGTCGACTCGACGTGGCGATAGATCAGCCCTTGCAGCAGGCCGGCATCGGCTTCGCCCACCGATTCCAGATCCACGGCGGCGGTATTGCAGCGCTTCTGGGCGAAATCGCCCTTCTCATCGAGAACGAAGGCAATGCCTCCGCTCATGCCGGCGGCGAAATTGCGGCCGACCTTGCCCAGCACCACCACCAGGCCATTGGTCATGTACTCGCAGCCGTGATCGCCCAGGCCTTCCACCACGGCGGTGGCGCCGGAGTTGCGCACGGCGAAGCGCTCGCCGGCCATGCCGTTGAGGAACGCTTCCCCGCTGGTGGCGCCATAAAGGGCCACGTTGCCGATGACGATGTTTTCCTCCGGCAGGAAGTTGGAGGCGCGCGGCGGATAGACGATCAGCTTACCGCCGGAGAGGCCCTTGCCGACGTAATCGTTGGCGTCGCCTTCGAGCTCGAGCGTCACGCCATGGGCCAGAAACGCGCCGAAACTCTGGCCGGCCGAACCGGTGAACTGGCAGTGGATGGTGCCGTCGGGCAAACCGGGCGAACCGTGCCGGCGCGCGATTTCTCCCGAGAGCATAGCGCCCACGGTGCGGTGAATATTGCGGATGGGGAGCTTGATGACGATGGGCTCGCCGCCCTCGATGGCTTCGCGGGCGTGATCGATCAGCTTGTAATCGAGCGCCTGGTCGAGCCCGTGGTCCTGCGCCTGGACGCAGCGCCGGGCGATGCGCAGGGGCACCTGCGGGTTGTGCAGAATCATCGACAGGTCGAGTCCCTTGGCCTTCCAATGGTCCAGCGCCGCGCGTGTTTCCAGCATGTCCACCCGGCCCACCATTTCATCGAAGGTGCGGAAGCCCATCTGCGCCATGTAGGCTCGAACCTGCTCGGCGATATAGAAGAAAAAGTTGATGACGTGCTCGGGCGTGCCGCGGAACTTGGCGCGCAGCGCGGGATCCTGGGTGGCCACGCCGACGGGACAGGTGTTGAGGTGGCACTTGCGCATCATGATGCAGCCGAGGGCCACCAGCGGCGCGGTCGAGAAGCCGAACTCCTCGGCGCCGAGCAGCGCGGCGATCACCACGTCGCGGCCGGTTTGCAGCTTGCCATCGGTCTGCACGCGAATGCGGCCGCGCAGATCGTTGAGCACCAGCACCTGGTGCGTTTCGGCCAGGCCCAGCTCCCAGGGTATGCCGGCATGGCGGATGCTCGAGAGCGGGGAAGCGCCGGTGCCGCCGGAATCGCCGGCGATCAGCACCACGTCGGCATGCGCCTTGGCGACGCCGGCCGCCACCGTGCCCACACCCACTTCGGCCACCAGCTTGACCGCAATGCGCGCTTTCGGGTTGACGTTCTTGAGATCGTAAATCAACTGCGCCAGGTCTTCGATGGAATAGATGTCGTGGTGCGGCGGCGGCGAAATCAGGCCCACACCGGGAATCGAGTGGCGCACGCGCGCGATGGTCTCATCCACCTTATGGCCGGGAAGCTGGCCGCCTTCGCCGGGTTTGGCGCCCTGCGCCATTTTAATCTGCAATTCGTCGGCGTTCACCAGGTAATTGGCGGTGACGCCGAAGCGGCCGGAGGCCACCTGCTTGATGGCGGAGCGGCGCCCATCGGCGAAGCGCTCCTCGTCCTCGCCGCCCTCGCCGGTGTTCGATTTGCCGCCAATGCGGTTCATCGCCAGCGCCAGCGTTTCGTGAGCTTCCTTGGAAATGGAGCCGAACGACATGGCGCCGGTGGCGAAGCGTTTCACGATGGTAGCCACCGGCTCGACCTCTTCGAGCGGAATCGGCTCGTCCGCCTTCTTGATTTCGAGCAGACCGCGTAGCGTGGTGAGCTGCCGGTTCTGCCCGTCGATCAGTTCCGTGTATTCCTGGAAGGTGGCGAAGCTTTCCTGCCGCACGGCGTGCTGCAACTTCGCGATGGTCTGCGGATTGAAGAGATGGTACTCGCCGCGCGCGCGGTATTGATAGGTGCCGCCGATGGCGAGGTCGGTATCGGATTCGTGCACCGGCTGGAAGGCGTGCTGATGTTTGAGGATGGCTTCGCGCGCCAGAACGTCCAGATCCACGCCCTCGATGCGCGAAACGGTGCCGGTGAAATAGCGATCGACCAGGCGCTTGGAGAGACCGATGGCTTCGAACACCTGCGCTCCGCGATAGCTCTGCAAGGTGGAAATGCCCATCTTGGAAAAAGTCTTGAGCAGCCCCTTGTTGATGGCCTTGATGAAATGGGCCACCGCTTTTTCCGGCTTCACGCCGGTGTCCTGAAGCTGGCCGGCCTGCAGCGTTTCGAGCGCCAGGTAGGGATTGACGGCACTGGCGCCGTAGCCGATCAGCAATGCGAAATGCATCACCTCGCGCGGCTCGCCCGATTCGATGATGAGCGCCACTTGCGTGCGGGTTTCCTCGCGCACCAGGTGATTGTGGACGGCGGTGAGCGCAAGCAGGCTGGGAATCGGCGCGTAGTCCTGGTCCAGGCCGCGGTCGGAAAGAATCAGCAGCGTATAGCCGGACTGGATGGCGAGCGAAGCGCGGCGGCAGAGCTGATCGAGAGCGCGCTCCAGGCCGCGATTGCCTTCCTCGACGGCGAAGAGCATGGGCAGCGTGGTGGCCAGGAAACTGCCCTGCGAAACGCGCCGCAGCCGTTCCAGGTCGCGGTTGGTGAGGATAGGATGCGGCAGGCGCAGGGTGTGGCAGTGCTGCGGGGTTTCGGCCAGGATGTTGCGCTCGGTGCCAATGTAACTGATCAGCGACATCACCATCTCTTCGCGGATGGGGTCGATGGGCGGGTTGGTGACCTGGGCGAAAAGCTGCTTGAAATAGTTGAACAGCGGCTGCGGCTTGTCGGAAAGACAGGCCAGCGGCGTATCGGCGCCCATCGAGCCGATCGGCTCCTCGCCCTTGGCGGCCATCGGGCCCAGGATCATTTTCAAATCTTCGTCGGTGTAGCCGAAGGCGCGCTGCCGCAGCAGCAGGGTGCCGCGCTCGGTGCCATACTCGCGCGGCGGCTCGGGCAGTTCGTGAATATGGACCTGGTTTTCCTTGATCCAGAGCTGGTACGGGTTGCGGCCATACAGGCTGGCCTTGAGTTCCTTGTCGGAAATGATGCGGCCGCCCACGGTATCCACCAGCAACATTTTGCCCGGCTGCAAGCGGCCCTTGAGTTTGACATCCTCGGGCTTGACGGGGAGCACGCCGGCTTCCGAAGCCATGATGATGAGGTCGTCGTTGGTGACCAGGTAGCGCGCCGGGCGCAGGCCGTTGCGGTCCAGCGTGGCGCCGATCGAGCGGCCGTCGGTGAAGGCGATCGCGGCGGGGCCGTCCCACGGCTCCATCAGCGACGCGTGATATTCGTAGAACGCGCGTTTCTGCGGGTTCATGTCCGGGTTGCCCGACCAGGCTTCCGGGATCAGCATGGCCATGGCGTGGCTGATGCCGCGGCCGGCCATCACCAGCAGCTCGAGCGCGTTGTCGAACGAAGCCGAATCGCTGCCGCCGGGCTGGATGATGGGGAACAGCTTCTTGATATCGGCGCCGAACAAGGGCGATTCCAGCACCGACTGGCGGGCGTGCATCCAGTTCACATTGCCGCGCAGGGTGTTGATTTCGCCGTTGTGGGCGATGAACCGGTAGGGGTGCGCCAGTTGCCAGGTGGGGAAGGTGTTGGTGGAGAAGCGCTGGTGCACCAGGCAGAGCGCGCTGATCACGTCCGGGTCGCTCAGCTCGGGATAAAAGTTCGCGATTTGCGGCGCCAGCAGCAGGCCCTTGTAGACGATGGTGCGGCACGAGAAGGATGGCATGTAGAAGAAGCTCTTCTCGGGCAGATCGGACTTGCCCACCTCGGTTTCGGCGCGCTTGCGGACCAGGTACAGTTTGCGTTCGAGCTGGTCTTCGTTCATCCCCTTGCCGCGGCCGACGAAAATCTGCTGGATGTAGGGCTGGCTGTTGCGCGCTTCACGGCCGATGGCGGCGCCGTTGATGGGCGTGTCGCGCCAACCGAGCACGGTGAGACCCTCCTCGGTGACGATGCGCTCCAGGATGCCTTCGCATTGCAGCCGGTCGTGGCGTTCCACCGGAAGGAACGTCATGCCCACTCCATACTCGCCCGCGGCCGGCAGCGTGAAGCCGCGCTTGGCACACTCGCGGGCGAAGAACTTGTGCGGGATCTGAATCAGCACCCCGGCGCCGTCGCCGGTTTCCGGATCGCAGCCGCAAGCGCCGCGGTGGGTCAGGTTGATCAGAACCTGAATGCCCTTGACGATGATGTCGTGCGATTTCTGGCCCTTGATATTGGCTACGAAGCCGATACCGCAGGAGTCGCGTTCTTGGGCCGGATCATACAGGCCCTGTGGTTGGGGTAGGCCGCGAGGCGTCACGGTGTCGTTCATAAATTTATCCCGATGTCCTCCACGACTCCTGGAGGGAAAGTCTGTGCCACGGCTGGGTGGAGTTTCGAAGATTGCCTTAGCTCACAAGTTTACCAGCAGCGCTACTATTAGGCAATAGGAAATTGATTCTATAACAAAATTAGCTCAGGTTATGATATGCTGGAACGGTGAGTTTCTGGGAGCTTCGACTTTTCAAAGAGATAGCCGTCACGGGCAGCATGAGTAAGGGAGCCAAGCTCTGCGGTGTAACCCAATCTGCGGCGAGCCAACATGTGCAGGAAGTGGAACGGCGCTTGGGAGCGCCCCTGCTGGACCGCTCGAAGCGGCCGCTGGAATTGACGCCCGCCGGCAAGCTGTACGCCGATTTCTGCCGCGATGTGATGAGCCAGGAAGACGAGTTTCAACTCGCGCTGGAGCGGCTGAAACTGGAAGTGGAAAGCACCGTGCGAGTGGCGTCGATCTACTCGGTCGGGCTTTCCGAGATGAGCCGGCTGAGCGAAGAGTTTTCCTTGAGCCACCCCACCGCGCGCCTGGAAGTGGAATACATGCGGCCGGACAAAGTGTATGCCGCGGTGAGCGGCGGCCAGGCGGATCTGGGGCTGGTGAGCTATCCGGAATCGAGCCGCGAGATTTCCGCGATTCCGTGGCGCGAAGAAGAGATGCGGCTGGCCATGCCGCCGGAGCACGCGCTGGCGGCGCTCCGGCTGGTCCGGGCAGCCGACCTGGACGGCATCGATTTCATCGGCTTCGACGAAGATCTGTCGATTCGCCGCGAGATCGACCGCTTCCTGCGCGCGCGCGGAGTGACGGTGCGGATGGTGATGCACTTCGACAACATCCAGATGATCAAGGAAGCCGTGGCGCTGGGATCGGGCGTCAGCATTCTGCCCGCGCGCAGCATGCAGGCGGAGATCGAGCAAGGGCGGCTGGTAGCGGTGGGCCTCGAGGCGCCGGGGCTGGTGCGGCCGGTTGGGATCGTGCATCGGCGGCGCAAGAAGTTCAACCGCGCCGCACAGGCCTTCCTGGAACTGCTGCTGCCCGGCGGCGCGGAAAGGACCAGGCTGGCGGGCTGAGCCGCTGGACAGGTAGGGCAGACCATCGCCTTTGGTGGTCTGTCATCGCTCGCTAAGGCGCGGCACCTTGACCGTGGCGCGCGCGTCCACGCGCGCCGAGTCGCGAGTCATCGCGGCTTTTTTCCGCCCCGGGATGCGTGGACCAGGCCTGCCCGCCCCGCGGCGCGCGCCTACCGGCGCCACGCCCACAGCAACAGGGAGATCGCCACGCTCAGCAGGATGCAGGTGGTTAACGGAAAATAGAAGCTCGAATGCTTGCCTTGGATGAAGATGTCGCCGGGCAAGCGGCCCAATTTGAAGGGCAGCCGTCCGGCGAAGCGGATCAACACTCCGGCCGCGATCAGCACCACGCCGAGCGCGATCAACAGGCGGCTGGCTCCCATGTCCTCCAGTGTAGTTCCCTCGCCGGCGGAATTCTCCTGCCAACCGATGTTTGCGCCGCTTGTCGCGCAACCCGCGGGCGAGGCATGCCTCGCCCCTACAATCGACTCGTAGGGGCCCGGCCCGGCTCGGGCGCGCACTCGCCGGCGCTACACTAAACATTTCATGCAGCAAGTAACCATTGTCGGGACCGGCCTGATCGGCGCATCGTTTGGCCTGGCCCTGCGCGAAGCCGGGTTTGACGGCCCCATCGTGGGCGTCAGCTCTCCGCGCGCCATCGCCGAGGCCGTCGCCGCCGGCGCCGTCGACCGCGGCGCGCCGCTGGCCGAAGCCGTCGCGGAGGCCGACCTGGTCTTTCTATCGCAAGCCATCGGCCGCATCCTCGACACTGTTCGCCATCTCGACCCGCTATTGAAGCCGGGCGCGCTGGTGACCGATGCCGGCAGCACCAAGTGCGAGATCGTCGATCTGGCGCGGCAGGCCATCACCCGCGGCCAGTTTCTCGGGGGCCACCCGATGGCCGGCAAGGAAAAGCGCGGCGCCGCAGCGGCCGAGGCCGGTCTCTTCCGCGGCCGCACCTGGGTGCTGACGCCGGACGGTCCGGCGGAGCTCGAAACCCCCGCCGCGCGCGACTTCATCGCCTGGCTGGGCCGCTTCGGCGCGCGCCTGGTGACGCTCGATTGCGACCAGCATGACCGCCTGGTGGCATTTACTTCCCATGTGCCGCAGCTCGCTTCCACCGCGCTCGCCGCCACGCTGGCCGATCGCCTGCCCGATGGCGCGAAGCTCGAAGTCGCCGGCCCCGGCCTGCTCGATATGACCCGCCTGGCGCTCAGTTCCTACGACCTCTGGCGCGACATCCTGGCCACCAACCCCGACCACATCGAGCGCGCCCTCGGCTTCTACATTCAGAAGCTGGAACATCTGCGCGAAAACCTGCGCACCCGCCAACTGCAAGAAGAGTTCGCCCGCGGCGCCGCCATCGCCGCCAAGCTGCGAAGCGAATAGCGGGATAAGTCTGCGGGCGGTCTCGTAAATCAAAGTACCTTTGGCCTGGTAACATCGCCTGCCCGTCCGGCGTTATTGCGCCAGCGTGAAGTTGATGTCGATCTCGGTCGACACTTCCACTGGCTGGCCGGCGAGGTAGGTGGGCTTGTAGACCCAGTTCCTAACCGCGTCCAGTGCCGACTGCACCAGCAGCGGGTGGCCTCTGATGACCTTGAGATCCTGCACGTGTCCGTCCTTGTCAATGATGGCCTGGAGCTCGACGGTCCCTGTAATGTTGGCCTGTTTCGCCAGCGGCGGATATTCCGGCTTGACCGAAGAGATCAAGCTGGCGGCTTGCACATTGCCGCCCACGCGAATCCGCTGGGGGACGGCGCCAGCCTGCGGCGCCACGCCGCTGTTCACGCTCACACGGGGCTGGCCCGGCCCGCCCTGGACCGCGATCGTCAGGTCTGCCTGGCCATTGCCCATGCTGATTGAGGCGCGCAGATGCTCATCGAACGCCGCGACAGCCTGGTGGAGCTTTTTCATCACGTCCGAGATGTCCGCGGGCAGCGTATCGCCTTCGCGGTATGGCAGACGCGCCAGGAGATCGGCCTTGGCCTGGTCGGAGAGCCCGCTCACGGTGATGCTCTTGAGGACGCTGGGCGTCTGGGTATAGAGGGTACCGTTGTTCATTAGAAGCCGATCGGCTTTCACGCTGCCGTCAGGGCCGTTGGATGTGGCGCCGCCGGCAACCGCGCTACCCGAGCTGGCTCCGGTGCCGCCGTTCGGGGCCACGCCGAACTCCGGCGAGCTCTGCAGCGCGATTTGCAATACTACGTCGTTGCCGCTCGGATGGACTGCGACGCCCATGCCCATGCCGAGATCCTGGACCGTGGCGCTGATTTCGATCAGCCCGTCCTTAGTCAAGGTGTCGCCTATGTGGATCGGCAGGCGCGCCAGAAGATCGGCCTTCGCCTGGTCGGAGAGCCCGCTCACAACGATGCTCTTGATCACCCTGTTCTGGAAAGGAAAGCCCATCTGCGCCTGCGCGACCTTCATCATGGCGATGCGCTGCTCCCTCGACATATGAGATATGCTGCCTTCCGTAGCCACCCCGGCTACGGTGACGACACCCTCTCCAGCGCCGCCGGTTGCGACCGCCGCGCGTTCCTTGGGCAGCTCGAAGGTAACGCTGACCTGCCACGTCGCGCCGGCGTCCTTGGTGAAGTGCCAGGTCAAAACCGATTCGAGGACGGCTTTTCGCAGCTCGTCGGGGCCGCTCAGAATGGTGGCGTTCGTCACCACACCATTCGAATCCAGGTCGACCAGCGCCACCACGGTGCCTTGCACTCCCTTGGTGATCGCGGCCGCGGGATATCCCACCGCCGAGCGGTGCATGAGCTGCGCGCCGCCGAGATCCACTGCCACGCCCGCCGCGTCAGACACCATCTGCGGCTCTGCCGCCAGCGGAAATGCGCCCGTCACCAACCAGCACGCCGCCGTCAAAAACACTACGCTCGCGGCCAGTGCGGTGATCCATCGCGTCTTGGACATAGTTGCCTCCCGAATGATTTCGACTACTCTCTGTTTCAGATGTCTCTTGCGCAGGAACAGCGGCGCCGGCGCCAGATCCAGCTCCGGCCGCGCGCCGGCCATTTCGAGCAGCGCATCCACATAAGGATCGCGCGACTGCGTGATCCGGACGACTTGCCAATCCACCGCCTGTTCGCGCGCCAGTTGAATTTCGCCCAGCAGCCACCAGATGGCCGGATGAAACCAAAGCGCGGCGCGCACCAGTTCTTCGGCCACCGTGAACAGCCAGTCGTGCCGCTCCACATGCAGGTTTTCATGGCACAGGATGGCCTCCTGCATGGTCCGGCTCAGTTGCGGGAATCGCTCCGGCAGCAGGATTACCGGCCGGCGCCAACCGAAAGTCACCGGGCTCGAAACCTCGGCCGAGAGCAGCACTTCGGCCCACACACCCGCGTTTTCGAGCGGCACAGCGTGGCGGCGGTATCGGCGCAACCGCCAGAGCCCCACGGCCAGCCACGCTAGGCGCGCCGCCACGCCGGCAGCCAGCAGATAGAGCAGCAGGTTGCCCGGCGAGATGTGGAAGTGCCGCGGCGCCGGCGCCGGCAGCGCCATGCCGGTCACCACCGTCGTCACCGAGACGCTGGCGGCGATCACCTCCCGGTGCCATGGCCGCACCCAGGGAAGGAGCAGGCATGCCGCCAGCAGCAGTTGCCAGTACAGCAGCCGCGCGCCGGCCGCCCGCATGCGCACCAGCGCCGGCACGAAAGCCCCCACCGCCACCAGCAGTCCCACTTGCAGGCTGTAGGCCAGAATGTCGCTCCAGACCAGCGTGGTGTTCATGACTCCCTCCCCGGCTTGCGCAGCCGCGCGATTTCCTCCAAATCTTCCCGCGACAGATCGTGCTCCTCCACCAAATGCACCAGCAGCGGCTCGGCCGATCCGTTGAATACCCGGTTGACGAACTCCCGCACCATGGCGCCGATCACTTTGCCCTTCGGCTGCGCCGGACGGTACACGTGGGCCCGGTCGGCTTGGGTCTTCTTCAGGTACTTCTTCTGCTCCAGGATCTTCATCATCGTCATGACCGTCGTGTAGGCCACCTTGCGGTGCTCCAGCAGCGCCTCATACACGTCCCGCACGGTCACCGTGCCGCGCTCCCAGACGATCTTCATGATCTCCAGTTCCTGGCCCGTCGGAGTGGTGCTTCGAGGTCGCATACTAATTTATTAGTACTAAATCAGTCGCTTGTCAAGCGAAAAATGGCGGACCCGGCCGGGGGTTGGCTATACTGCGAAATATCGTCCATGGCCACGCGCATGATCAAGTCCCCGTCGATTGACCCGCGGCACGCGTGTTTCCGGCTGGGAATTCGCGAGTCGAGGATCCACCGTCGCGGCGTTTACGCGCTCGAGCCCATACCCGCCCACCGCAAGGTGATCGAATACACCGGCGAGCGCATCGGCCGCCGCGAAGCCAAGCGCCGCGGCCAGGGATCGGTCACCTACCTGTTCGGCATCGACGATTACTGGACTCTCGACGGCGCGGTGGGCGGTTCCGGCGCCGAGATCATCAACCACAGTTGCGACCCGAACCTCCGCTCCTGCGTCTTCAAGGGCCACGTTCTCTACATCAGCAAACGTCCCATCCGCCGCGGCGAGGAGCTTACCGTCGATTACCGTTTCTCGCACACGATCGAGCGTGTCCGCTGTTACTGCCAGAGCGGGAACTGCCGCGGGACGATCAACGTCAAAGCTGAGTGAGGAATCGTGGGGCAGGCGCTTCCGCCTGCCAACAGCGCCAGTCTGGACGAACAGTTGGCAGGCGAAAGCGCCTGCCCCACCCGCCTGCTATTTTTTCTTCCCCGGTAATCCCGCCGGGTTTTCGTGGGTGCGCTCGCGGAACTTGCCGCGCAGGCTGGCGGCCAGCGAGACGGCCGATTCGCCGAACCGGTCGCGCATGCGATCGGCGGCGGCCAGCGCGCGCTGCCATCGCTCGTGGGCGTGGTCGTCCAGCAGGTCCAGTTGCGCCTGCTCTTCCGACCAGCCGGAAGCGTGGACGCCCAGCAGGCGCACCGCCGTGCCCGCCTTCCAGTTTCGGTGGAACAGCGCGCGGATCTCTTCGAACAATTCGGTATCGAGCGCGGTAGGGCGCTTGACGGAATGGGCGCGCGTAATAGTCGAAAAATCCGCGTAGCGCAGCTTGAGCTGGATGGTGCGCGCGCTCAGGCCATGCTCGCGCAGGCGGCGCCCCACCATCTCGCTCAAATTGGCGAGGGTGGCCTCGATCGACGCCAGATCGGCGGTGTCTTCGGAAAAAGTGTGCTCATGGCTGATCGACTTAGGACCCTCTTCTCCGCCGATCTCGGTATCGAACCAGCCGCCCGCGTCCAGGCCCTGCGCTTTGCCGGCCAGCGCCAGGCCCAACTTGCCGAAATGTTGTTCGAGGAAAGCTTCGTCGAGTTTGGCCAAGTCGCCCACCTTGCGAATCCCCAGCGCGTGCAGATTCTTCTCGCTGACTTTCCCCACGCCGGGAATGCGCCGCACATCGAGCGGCGCCAGGAAGGCTGCCTCGCGCCCCGGCACCACCCACAGAACGCCGTTGGGCTTGGCCTGGTCGGAGCAGATTTTGGCCACCAGGCGGGAGGCGGCAATGCCTATCGAGCAGTTCAAACTGGTGGCGGCGTGGACACGCTCATGCAGCAGGTGGGCCGCCCGCAGCGGAGGGCCGTAGAGCCGCCCGGTGCCGGTGATGTCGAGATAGGCTTCGTCGATGGAGGCCATCTCCACCAGCGGCGTGAACCCGCACAGCACGTCGTGGACTTTGTGCGAATACTCGCAGTACCGTTCCGGGTGCCCGTCGACGAAGATGGCTTGCGGGCACATTTTGTACGCCGTGCGCAGCGGCATCGCCGAATGCACGCCGAAGCGCCGCGCCGCGTAAGACGCCGCCGAAACCACCCCGCGCTCGTTCGGCCGTCCGCCGACCACCACCGGCTTGCCCTTCAGTTCGGGCGCGAACAGCTCCTCCACGGACACAAAGAACGCGTCCATGTCGAGATGAAAAAACGTCTTCATTTTCCGCGGCCCGGAAAGCGCAATCGCTTACTCCGATGATTGTACCGTTCGATCGCCTGATTGCCCGGCCATCGCCATTTCATCTCACGAGTTTTTCCGGAGGTGGATCGCCCCACCGGCGCAGAACCCAGAACGGCTGGTCCGAGTCCGATCCGGCGAGTATCGGCACTTCTTCCAGGAACCCGGTTGGGGTGAGAGCTGCCTTCTCGGGAAAGGTCGCGATCCAAGCATGCTGGATACTGAGGGCCACGATCCTGTTCAAGACATAACGAGCGGAAAGATCCGTGCATCGGAACTGGATCTTGGGTTCGTCAATGCTACCTGCGATGCTGAAACCCCACCCACCGCCGACCTTCGGAGCGACCGCTCCCCGGACGTTCATCTCCAGATAGACCTCGGCAATCCGACGGATCATCGGCTGGCAATCGGTAAACCCAAAGAACTGCAGTTTCGCATTCAGAGGATTGCGCGCAGCGCCCATTAGAGCAGTGTTGAAGACGTGAACAACACCATCTTCCAGGCGCCATTCATAGCCGGCGTGCATCGAGACCACGGCCTGGATGACTTCCTCCGCCGTGACGCTGCTCCGGGAAAGCTGAACGGGCTTCAACGTGCCGGCCGATTTCACCCACTCCACTCCCAAGGGAAACTGGAAATCGGCGGACGCTTTCAGCAGGGCCTCCAGGAAGGTGGGAGCTTCGAGCGAATAATCCTGAACTTCGCGAGAAAACAGTTGCTGCCCCGACGCGGAAACCGCAATCAGGAGGAGCGCAGTTGCAATTGATCCCTTCACGCCCTAATCCTACTTCCAACCGGAATTGTCCGCCCCGCCTCAGCTTACCGCCTTCTTCCGGAATTTCCGGATGCCGAGCGCGATCATGCCAATATCGATCGCCGCCAGTGCGGAGGCAGTGATCCACCTTGCGATGTGCGGCACCTGCGGCGCCAGGGTTCCGCGCAATCCTTCGCTCGCGTACACCACCGGGTTCAGCAGCACCACGTATTGCAAGCCGGGGAACGCGCGGAGGAACGACCACGGGTAGTAGACGCAGCCGAACATCAACATCGGGGCGAGGATGATGCTGAACATGAGCCCGATCTGGGTGGCGCCCACGCTGCAACCGAGCGCCAGGCCCCCGGCGGCGGCGAGCAACGCCACCAGCAGGCAGAAGGCGGCGAACGCGAACGGATGCGCGAAGCTGACGCCGGTGCCCGAACCCATGGTCAGCCACGCGGCCGGGATCACCACTAGGCCGGCCACCAGCGCCTGGATCATGCCGGCGATGATTTTCTCCACCGCCAGCCAGCCGTTTTCAATCGGCGCCAGCAGCCGGTCTTCGATCTCGCGGCTGAATTGAAACTCGGTGATCAGCGGCATCGCCACCGCCTGCACGCCCGCAATCACCATGCTGATGGCGATGACGCCCGGTAGCAGCACGCTCTTGAACCCGGCCCGCATCAAGCCGCCCGAGGTGAGCACGCGCCCGAAGACGAAGGTGAACAGCAGCGGCTGGAGCAGGTTCTGCACCAGCATCATGACCAAACTGCGGCGGGCGACGTGACCGTCGCGCGACAGCAGGGCGTAAAACGTCTTCCAATTCACTCGCGCAGGCTCCTTCCGGTGTGGTGCAGAAACAGGTTTTCGAGGCTCGGTTCCTGGATGTGAACGTCGTGCAGTTCGGCGCCAACCGATTGCGCGGCGTTGACGATCGGCCCCACCAGCGGGCCGCCGCGGTCGGCGTAAACATCGGCCGCCGCCGGATCGGTCGAGTGCACCTCAGTCACACCGGGCAGTGCGCGAAGCTGGCGGAGCAGTTCTTCCGGCGCGCGGTCGAAACGCACACGCAGCACATAGCCGCCGGGGATCGACGATTTCAGTTCGCGCGGCGTCCCCAGGGCGATGATCTTGCCGTGATCGATGATCGCCAGGCGCTGGCATAGCGTGTCCGCTTCGTCCATGTAGTGCGTGGTCAGCACGATGGTCTTGCCCAGGCTGCCGTAGCCGCGGATGATCTCCCACAGCATCAGCCGCGTCTGCGGGTCCAGGCCCGCCGAAGGTTCGTCGAGGAACAGCACCTCGGGATCGTGCATCATGGCGCGCGCGATGGAGAGCCGCTGCATCAGGCCGCCGGACAATTCGCGGACCATTTGGCCGGCGCGGTCGGTGAGCTTGAATTTCTCGAGCTGCTCGTCGGCGCGGCGCGCGCGCTCGCGGGCGTTCTGACCGAAGTAGGCGCCGTGGAAGAGCAGCACCTCGCGGGTGGTCAACGCAAAATCCAGGTTGGGCCGCTGTGGCACCACGCCGATCACGCGCTTGGCTTTGACCTGCTGCTTCCAGACGTTGAACTCGCCGACGAAAGCGCGTCCGCTGGTGGGCTCGGTGCGGGTCGTCAAAATGCCGATGGTGGTCGACTTCCCCGCCCCGTTCGGTCCCAGCAAACCAAAGATTTCGCCGGCGGGAATCTCCAGTGAAACGTCATCGAGCGCCAGGATTTCGATCTTCTTTTTCTTCTCCTTCCGCCCGCCGGAACGGGTGGGACCGAAGGAAAAACCGCGACCGCCGAGCGCGGAGGGAGGCGGCGAATCATAAACCTTGCGCAAATTCTCGATGCGAATCCCGATTCCCATGGAATAGGCTTCCTTACTTCTTGCTGGGATACCCCCGATCAACCTCGCGGCAATCGGTTGGCAGGCGGATTTCGTCTGTCAACCCACGCGTTCGCCCGACGCCGCTCGAACAGGGTCAGCCCGTCCCCGTTCCAGCCGTTTTCGTACGATATATCAAACCGGGTATTGAACGCAACCGGGGGAAGAGACATAGACAGATGGGCAAGCCCACCTATCCGAGCAGCGCCTTGACGACGATCCAGGATTTCTCGAAGGTGGACAGACGCACGCGCTTGCGGAAGACATCGTAATTGCCGGCTTCGATGCGGTCGAGCAGGCGGGAATAGATGGCGATCAGCACCCACAACGAAGGCCGGCTGCGCGGGTGGATCAAGTCGAGCAGCGGCTGCGAATCGCGGTAGTAGGCGTGGGCGCGGTCGGTTTCGAACTGCATCAGGCGCAGGAACTCGGGTGTACGATTGCCTTGGGCCAGGTCGGCTTCGGAGACGCCGAAGCGGGCCAAGTCCTCTTGCGGCAGATAGACGCGGCCGCGCGCGCAATCCTCGCGGATGTCGCGCAGAATATTGGTGAGCTGAAAGGCGATGCCGCATTTTTCCGCCAGCGGCGGCGCGCTGGGCGTGTCGAAACCGAAAATGTAAATCACCGTGAGGCCCACCACCGACGCCACCTGGTAACAATAGCGGTAGAGTTCGTCGAAGGTCTGGAAGCGGCGCGGTTCCAGGTCGGAGATCACGCCGTCGATCATTTCGCGCAAGTACTCGTGCGGGATGCCGAAGCGGCGGACGGTGTGATGAAAGGCGGGCCAGATGGGATGGCCGCTGAAACGGCCGGCCAGCGCATCTTCGGTGGCGGCGCGCCACTGCTCGAGCGCCACCCGGCTGGCGCCCGGCTCGTCGCTCAAATCGTCGCAGGTGCGCATGAAGGCGTAGATGGCGCACATGGCTTTGCGCTGCTGGGCGGAAAGCAGGAGAAACGAGTAGTAGAAATTCTTGGCGCGGCTGCGCGCCACGCGGCGGCAATATTCGTAAGACTGGTCGATCGCGTTCATCAGGCCGCCCGCGGCATGGCCAGCCGCGCCAGCGACCCCAGCAGCAGGCGCGCGCGCTCGAACTTCGAAATCGCCGGCCGCGCCCGCAGCACGTCGTAATCCTGCCGCTCGATTTTGTCGAGCACGCGCATGCCGCCGCGGCTGAACAGGTCGAGATCGAGCGCCAGCCGGCGGTCCACCTTTCCGGTGAGGGGAAGGCCCTCGAGGAATAATCCGCGCGCCTTGGCCACGATCTCGCGCATGGCCTCGCGAAAACCGGGCGTAAATCGCCGCGCGAACAGATCCTCGATCCGGCAGGCGTGCCGATCCAGCACGTCGAGCGGTATGTAGACGCGATCCTTGAGCAGATCGACGGTCACGTCCTGCCAGAAATTGGCGAGTTGCAGCGCCGTGCAGGTCGCGTCGGCCAGTCGCTGGCGCGCCGGGTCGGAGTAGCCGCACAGGTACAGCACCAGCCGGCCCACCGGATTGGCCGAGCACCGGCAGTAGCCGAACAGCTCGTCCCAGTTGGCGTAGCGCGTCACGGTCTGGTCCTGCACGAACGCCTGGATCAGGTCGGCGAACGGCTGGCGCGGAATCTGGTGGCGGCGCACCGTCTCGTCGAGCGCCACGAAGACCGGGTGCGCGGCACGGCCCTGGTACATCCCATCCAACTCGCCGCCCCACCATTCCAGCAGCCGCAAACTCTCCGCGCGGTCGCCGATTTCATCCCCCAGGTCGTCGGCCCAACGGCAATAGGCGTACACGTTGTAGAAATCCTGGTGGAGACGCTTGGGCAGCAGAAAGCTCACCACGTGGAAATTTTCGTAATGGCGGGTGGCCAGCCAGCGCGTGTAGGCGCGCGCATCTTCCGGCGGCCAGGCCCGGCCAAGCGCTTCGGGAGTGTGTACGAACTGGGCCGGCGGCAGAAACGCGGGAGTCTCTGCGCGCGGCATTTTAGGGCAGAATCGCCGTCTTCAGGTGGCCGTTGTGGCTCATCAGGTGGCGCATAACTTCCAGCAGGTTGGCCAGCGGCTCCTCGCGATTAACGAAGAACGAGGCCCGAATGTGGCCCGCCGAAACCAGGTCCAGCGCCTTGCGGACGTGGGCCGGGGTGTGATGGAAACTGGCCTTGCAGGTAATTTCGGAGTAATGCAGCAGGGCGGTATCCAGGTTGACCGTGGTGTCGTTGGGACAGCCGCCGAAGAAGTTCACCACGCCGCCGCGGCGCACCATGCTGACGGCCCACTGCCAGGTCTGCGGCTTGCCCACGGCTTCGATGGCGATATCCACGCCGCGCCCGCCGGTCAGGCCGCGAATGGTCTTCACCGGATCGGTGCCGTCCTCGCCCACGATCAGATCGTCGGCGCCCAGCGCGGCCGCGCGGTCGAGTTGCGTCCTGCGGCGGCCGATCGCAATCACGCGGCAGCCATGCAGCTTCGCCAGCTTGACGAACATCAACCCGATCGGTCCGAGGCCGATCACGGCTACCGCGTCCCCGTGACGCGGAGCGGTTTCCTCCCAGCCGCGAACCACGCAGGCCAGCGGCTCGATCAGCGCGGCGTCCTGGTAGCCGACATGCTGCGGAACCAGGTAGGTGTTGCCTTCCACGATGCGCGCCGGAATGCGGATGTACTCGGCGTACGCCCCGTTATTGAACAGTAAATCCTCGCATAGGTTTTCAAGACCGCGCTGGCAATAAAAGCAACGGGTGCATGGCGCCGAATTGGCCGCCACCACACGTTGGCCGATCTTGAACTTCGTCACATCCTCGCCAGTCGCGACCACGTCGCCGGCCAGTTCGTGCCCAAACACCGCAGGCGGAACGATCATTCGAGCGTGATATCCCCGGCGGAACACTTTCACGTCGGTGCCGCAAGTCAGGGCCACTTTCACTCGAACCAGGATGTCTCTGCTTTGAATGCTGGGAACGGCCACCGGCTCCACTTGCAAGTGTTCCTTGCCGTAAAGCACGGCAGCCATCATGTGGTTATTCACTATGACCACCTCTGTGGCTGAACGATTATTTTCAATGATTTAGATCCCGGATGCAATGCCAAATCGAATCCTGAACAAATTTTAACCAAGGGCAAACGATGGGAAATCAATTCCTCCACTGGCAATTCGCCGCCAAAAACAAGCTGGGCGGACTCTTTCTGCAAATCCACCGATGCACTATAACAACCGAAGACTGTTCGCTCTCCTACACAGATGTCCGCGCCGGAGGCTTCGATGCGCTCGGCGGAAGAAGTTTGCGCGAAAAGAAGGATGCGGGCGCCCGGCCGGGAACAGGCGATGGCCTGCTCGACAATCCCTGGAGTGGACACCGCGACCACCACAAAATCCGCGCCTCGCCCTCCTGTAAGGTGTTTGACTTCCGAGGCCACGTTCACGTTACGCGGATTCCAGGTCAACTCAGCGCCGCAGCGGGCGGCGAGCGCGAGCCGCTCGGCAATCGTATCGGTGGCGGCGACCCGCGCGCCGGTGCGCCGCACCAGCATGGTGAACATGAGGCCGATGGGGCCCTGGCCCAGCACCACCACGAACTCATCCGGCTGCGGATCGGCCTGCACCACCGCTTTGAGGCAGGTGTTCAGCGGCTCGACCAGCGTGGCGCGCTCGAAAGAAATGCCGTCGGGTATCTTCTCCACCCCTCGTTCCACGATCCAGTCCATTACGCGAACGTACTGCGCAAAGCCGCCGCCGGCGGGCTCGAAGCCAGCCGTGATGCCAACCTTTTTGTAGACGGGGCATTGGGCGTAAACCTTGCGCCGGCAGTAAAAACAATTCATGCAGGGAATGTGGTGGAAGGCCACCACGCGGTCGCCCGGGCGAAACTGCTTGACGGCGGACCCTACGGCGGCTACCACGCCGGCGGTCTCGTGGCCGAAAATGCGCGGCGGCGCCAGCAGGTTGTGCTCGATCTTCTTCAGGTCCGTATGGCAGATGCCGCAGGCCTCGACCCGGATGAGGATTTCACCAGGCTCGATTTCGGGCGTGGGGACTTCCTCGATCTCCACCAGGCTCTGGCCGCGATACACGGCGGCATGCATGGTTGCAGGTATGGCGTTCGTTTCAAAATCGGCAATCTGCAAAAAAATCACCCAACGCACACGCAGCCCGAGCGGAACGGCTTCGCAGCCGAAGCAACTCCGACACCCGGGACAGCGGGCGACCCAAAATAGAACCTAAGATCTTTATTGTATCGAAATGTCCGTCGGGGCGCATGGCTGCATTCAGGTCATTCGCCATATCTTCGCCTGCCAGGTCGGTGACGGCCTTAATGCAATAAAACGGCAGGCCCAGCGCGGCTGAACGCTCGCCCACGGCGGCGGCTTCCATATCCACGGCGGTGGCGCCCGTTTGGCGGAGGCTGCGCTTTTCCGCAGCGGATTGAGCTACGTGATCGATGGTCAGCACCACCCCAAGGCGATGCGGCAGAGAAGCGGGGGGCGCCAAGGCGCCGAAGCGGCCGTTGGCGCCCATCACTTCGGTGGCTACCACCACCGAGGCCACGTCCAGTGTGTCTTCCAGCGCGCCGCAAAACCCGGTGCAGACGATTATCTCGGGCCGAAAAGCCGCCGCCGCCCGGTCCACTGTGGCGGCGGCCCTGGCGGGGCCGGCGCCGTTCGCCACCAGCAGCACCTGGTGCTCTCCCAGCGCCGCCGAGCGGGCCCAGCCCGCGCCCACTTGCGCGGGTTGACAAACGAAAGTCCGCGTCGGACCCGTAACCCGGGCGTCTGTCCCACTTTGCTGGGCGTGAGCCAGGATGCCGCGCAGTTCCCTGTCTTCGGCCGCCACCACCAGCAGTTTCACGCTGGCCCTTGCCGCCGGGTGAACCATTCCACCGCATGGGCCAGCGCCTGCGCGGCCGGCGCCGGCTGGTAGCCCAACTCCCGGGTAGCCTTGGCGTGGGTGACCCACATTTTCTTCTTAGCCAGGCGGACTGCTTCCAGCGAGACGCGCGGCGGCGACCCGGAGATGTTCGCCCAAGCCGTGCCATACGCGCCGGCGCACCACGCCAGGAAATATGGAAGACGGACGCGTGGTGGTTTGCGATGGGTGATAGCCGCCAACGTGCCGAGGATTTCGGCCAGCGTGAGATTCTCCGAGCCAAGAATATAGCGCTCGCCGGAGCGGCCCCGCTGGCAGGCCAGCCAGTGGCCCTCGGCGGCATCGCGCGCATTCACCACGTTGAGGCCGGTATCGATATAGGCCGGCAAGTCGCCGTTCAGAAAGTCGAGGACGATTTGGCCGGTGGGGGTAGGCTTGAAATCGTGATCGCCCATCGGCGCGGTGGGGTTGGCGATGACGATGTCCATGCCGGTGCGGGCAAACTCGAGAGCCACTTGCTCGGCGAGGAATTTGGAGCGCTTGTAATCGCCCGTCATATCCTTGAGTGATACCGGCGTGGTTTCGTCTCCCAGGCCGCCGGGAGGGATGCCGATGGCGCCGACAGTGCTGGTGTAGACCACGCGCTCGACGCCGGCCGCCCGTGCCGCCTCCAGCAAATTGCGCGTGCCTTCGACATTGGAGTCGTACAATTCGCGCGGATGGCGGGCCCACAGCCGGTAATCGCCAGCCACGTGAAAAACGATGCCGCAGCCGGCAGCCGCGCGCTGAAGCGAAGGCGGATCGCGCAGATCGCCGGTGACGATTTCGACCGGCAGTTCTTCGACGCGGCTGCCCGGCCGCACCAGCGCGCGAACCGCGCAACCGCGCTCAATCGCCACACGCGCCACGTGCCAGCCCAGAAATCCGGAAGCGCCTGTGATGAGGACGGGCTTCATGGCAGTATCCGGGGCGTGGCGGGCGCACTCGTGCGCCACAGCGCAGCTATCGCAGCATCCATGCCAGCATCTTGAGATTGTCGGCCACCCCGGCGTTGATGCCGTAGGCTACCGAAGGCTCGAAGCCGCAGTGCATCATGCAGTGCTCGCAACGCGGGTCGTTGCCGGGGCCGTAACTTTCCCAGGGCGTGCGCGTCATCAGGTCCTCGAAGGTCTTGTACTGTCCGTCGGTGATCAGGTAGCACGGACCTTTCCAGCCCTTGATGTTGTATGTGGGATTGCCCCAGGCGGTACACGGCAACTCGCGCCGCCCTTGCAGGAATTCCATGTACAGCGGGGTCTGGCGGACCGGATATTTCGCCGCGATGCGGTCGAAGTCCTTGAACTTTTCGCGAATGTCGTCGCGCGTCAGGAAGATCTCGCGGTCGTCGACGGCCGAGTATCCATAGGCGGGCGCAATCTGGTGACCGTCCACGTGGAACTGCCGCAAGTATTCGAACAGCTCCTCGATTTCCCGCATGTCGGTCTCTTTGTAGACCGTGGTGTTGGTGCAGACCTGGAAGCCGGCTCGCTTAGCGATTTGAATGCCCTCGACGGCCGCATCGAAAACGCCTTCGCGCTCGACCGCGATGTCGTGGTTCTTCCGCATCCCATCCAGGTGGACGTTGAAGTAGAAGCGCTTGTCCGGGGAGAACTCGCGGATCCGCTTCTTGATGAACATGCCGTTGGTGCAGAGGTAAATATGGCGGTTGCGCTCGAGGATGCCGCGGGTCAGCTCGCCGATCTGCGGATACATCATGGGCTCGCCGCCGCAGATGGAAACCACCGGCGCGCCGCACTCGTCGACCGCGGCCAGGCACTCTTCGAGCGGCACCCGCTCGGTGATGGTGGATTCGTACTCGCGTATGCGCCCGCAGCCGGTGCAGGTGAGGTTGCAGGCGTGCAACGGCTCGAGCATCAGGACGATCGGGAAGCGCTTGCCGATCATCGGATGCGGCTGCCGCTTCTCCCCGGCCTTGGGCGGCAAAATGCGGAACGGGTTGGCCGAGCCGGCATCGCGGACGGCGTTCTTCTGCCACTCCGGGCGCGGCCGCCTCTTGTTCCTGAAAATGTATCGGGCCAGGCCGGCGGTCATCGAGAGTGGAAATTTCATAACCTGTCCTTCGAGTTGGCTCGGGTCTTCACGAACGAAGTCAGCGCGAGTAGCGGGAAGTAGTCCTTGTACAAGTGGTAATTCAAGTAGAAAACCTTGGGGAAACCGGTGCCGGTGGGCACATCCTCGTCCCAGCTTCCGTCGGTACGCTGGGTTTCCAGAAGATATTCGATGCCGTGGCGCACGCTGAGGCTGGAATCGTCTCCGCCGGCGATCAGGCCGAGGATCGCCCAGGCGGTTTGCGACGGCGTGCTGGGCGCGGCGGTGAAGACGCGATTGTCGTAACTGGCGCAGCTTTCGCCCCAGCCGCCATCGGCGTTCTGAATCGAGCGCAGCCATTCGCCGGCGCGCAGGACGTGGGCTTCGCGGTCGCTTTCCCCGCAGGCGGCCAACCCGCGCAGCGCGAAGCAGGTGCCATAAATGTACGCCACTCCCCAGCGGCCGTACCAGCTTCCATCGGCTTCCTGGTGACGCACCAGCCATTCCACCGCGCGGCCCACGGCGGCGTGATCGCGGCCCAGGCCATGCGCGGCCAGGGCTTCCAGGACGCGGCCGGTGATATCGGCGCAAGTGGGGTCGAGCATGGCGTTGTGGTCGGCCACCGGCACCTGGCTCAGAAACTCCCAGTTGTTGTCGGCGTCAAATGCGGCCCAGCCGCCATCGCGCGATTGCATGGCGAGCAGCCAGTCCAGCGCGCGCCGCTCGGTTTCCCGTTGCCCGGCTGCGTCCGAGCCGCGCGCCTGGCTGAGGGCCAGCACTACCATGGCGGTGTCGTCGATATCGGGATAGAACTCGTTCGAGTATTCGAAGGCCCAACCGGAGGGTTCGGTGCCGGGGCGCTTCAGGCTCCAGTCTCCGTGGCGCCGCACTTCGCGTTCGAGCAGCCAGTCCGCGGCACGCACCGCCGCGCGCGCCCCAGGATCGCTCTGCGCCACCGCATAGGCGCTGATGGCGGTGTCCCACACCGGCGAAAAGCACGGCTGGAAAAAGAAGCGCTCACCATCGTCCACCATCAGGCGGTTGAACTGGCGCAGCGCTTTCGCGCGCAGCGGATGGTCCGCAGCGTACCCGAGCACATCGAGAGCCATCACCGAATACATCATCGGCGGGTAGATGGCGCCCAAGCCATCGGAGTGCCCGTCTGAGTGATCGAGGCGCTCGATCATCCATTCCGCGGCGCGCTTGACGGCTCTACGGCGAATGGCTTTCGGTCCGCTCCGTTCCCACCATTTCAGGAAAGTGTCGGCGGCGAGAAACGTGTTGTGCCAGGAGACCAGCGAGCGGTCGCGATGCAAACCCGGCCTGACGCCGGGCAGCCAGAGCTCGTCCAGGTGAAAGCCGGCGGGCGCGGGACGGCGCGGATTGGCGGCGTGCACAATCGAAAGCGAGACCACGATGGCGCGCGTCCACGCCGACATCTGGTAGAGCAGGTGGAACGGCAGCAGCACGACCTCCACGGGAATGCTGGGGCAGTACCGCCGCGGATAAAGATTGAATAGGCCGAGATTGATCTTGACGTAGCTGTTGGCGGCCTGAATGCCACCCAGTTCGAGGATGCGGCGCCGCAGCCGCGCCATGCGCGGATCGCCGGTCTCGACGCCGGCCAGTTTCAGCGCGACATAGGCCTTCACCGAGGCGCTGACTTCGCTTGGTCCCCCGGCGTAGATATTGAATCCGCCATCGTCTTGCTGGCGATCGAAGATTGATCGGACGGCCTTGTCGATCAGCGGGCGGGTGGGCGGATCCCAGCGGCCCTGCGCGGGAGGATGGAGCCAGAGCTGGAAAAGAACGTAATCGGATTCGAGGGTTGTATCGGCGGTCAGCTCGGCGCACCAGTGGCCGTCGCGCGCCTGCAAGCCCACCAGCCTGGCGCGCGCGCGGCGGACCGCGGTCTCCGCACCAGCTTCGATCGACCTGGCCGTTTCAACCTGTGTATTCATCGAAGACTGACCATCAGCTCGGAGGGCAGCGAAAAGCGCACGTCCTCATCCACCATCTCGATTTCTTCCACCTCGCGGAACCCGTCATTGCGCAGGAAGGCGATCAGTTCCTCGACCAGGTGCTCGGGCGCGGAGGCTCCGGCGGTGACACCCACGTTGGTAACCCCGGTCAGCCAGCCGCGGTCCACCTCGCCGCGATCGTTCACCAGGTAAGAACGCACGCCGAAATTCGTGCCGACCTCGACCAGGCGCTTGGAATTGGAACTGTTCTCGGAGCCGACCACCAACAGCAGGTCCACCACTTCGGCAATCGCCTTCACCGCCATCTGGCGGTTTTCGGTGGCATAGCAGATGTCCTGCGCGGGCGGGCCCTGGAGCAACGGGAAGCGCTGCTTGAGGCGTTCGATGATATCGCGCGTTTCATCCAGACTGAGGGTGGTCTGGGTCAGATAGCGGACGCGCGCCGGGTCGGGCAGTTCGAGGCGGTCCACATCGTCGACGGTCTCCACCAGGTAGCTGGCGTGCGGCACCTCGCCCAGCGTGCCGATCACCTCGTCGTGATCCTTGTGGCCGATCAGAACGATGCTGTACCCGTCGCGCGCGAACCGCGCCGCTTCCAGGTGAACCTTGGTGACCAGCGGGCAGGTGGCGTCGATCACGTCCAGGCCCCGTCCCTTGGCCTCTCTCCGCACCGAGGGAGCGACGCCGTGCGCGCTGAAAATAGCGCGGCCGCCGGCCGGGACTTCATCCAGCTCTTCGACGAAGATCGCTCCCGCCTGGCGCAATTCGTCGACCACGTGTTTGTTGTGGACAATCTCCTTGCGGACGTACACCGGCGGGCCATAGAGGTCGAGAGCAATTTTGACCACATCGATGGCCCTGACGACACCGGCGCAGAAGCCGCGAGGCTTGAGCAGAAAGATCTTCTTCTCCGCGCTAAGATTAGGTGCGAAAGGCTTTAACGGCATATGGACGCGTGCGTACAATTATAACAAGCGAGTATCGGCTCCCGCTGAAATACCTGAGCCCCAAGCACTTGTGTACTCGCGATCACATTGTCCGCCGAGGCTGGTTCCACCATGTGGCAGTCAACAGTAGAGATGTTCGCGGGGGACTTACGGTTGCGCCTGACGGCCGGCGACGCCGGAATCCGGGCCATTGAGTTTGAGCCTTTCGCCGAGTCCGGCGCCGGGCCCGACGCCGGCAACCCGCTGCTGGCCGAGGCGGTACGCCAGTTGCGAGCCTATTTCGAGGGCCGGTTGCGCCGCTTCGACCTTCCGCTGGACCTGGCCGGCACCGAATTCCAGCGGCGGGTGTGGCTGGAACTGACCCGCATCCCGTACGGCGAAACCCGCAGCTACCGGGAAATGGCCTGCGCCATTGGAGCGCCGAAAGCCGTGCGCGCGGTGGGCGCGGCCAATGGCGCCAACCCGATTGCCATCGTGGTGCCGTGCCATCGCGTGATCGGCGCGGGCGGCAAACTAGTCGGCTACGGCGGCGGATTACCGCTCAAACGCCGCCTGCTGAGTCTGGAGCGCGGCGGGTTGTTCGAGTAAGGCTGCGCCACAGGCTACATCACTTCCAAAATCAGACACTTCAAGTAGTGTGTTTCGGGCACGGTGAGCAGGATCGGGTGATCCTGGCTTTGGGTGCGCCGCTCGAGGACGCGCAGAGTGCGGCCGGCATCGAGCGAAGCGGCGGCTACCACCTCGAGCAGCATGGCTTCGCTGACATGGTGCGAGCACGAGCAGGTCGCCAGAATCCCGCCGGGAGCCAGCAGCCGCAGCGCGCGCAAGTTGATCTCCTTGTAGCCGGTGGCCGCGGTATCCAGGCTGCGGCGCGACTTGGCGAAGGCCGGCGGATCGAGCACCACGATCGAGAACTGGCGCCGCGCGGAAGCGTAACCGGCCAGCAGATCGAACACATCGGCTTGGCGAAACTCGATATTGGCGATACCGTTGGCTTGCGCGTTGGCGCGCGCCGTCGCGAGCGCCGCCGTCGAGCTGTCTACCCCTTCCACGGTTTCGCACTGCGCGGCCAGGTGCAGCGCGAAGCCGCCCGTCGACGTGAAACAATCGAGCGCCTTGCCTCCCAGCGCGTAGCGAGCCACCGCGCGGTAATTCTCGCGCTGGTCGAGATAAATGCCGGTCTTCTGCCCGTGCAACAGATCCGCGCTCAGTTTGAGGCCGTTCATTTCCGCCGCGACCGCTTCCGGAACGGTGCCGGCCAGCACCGCGGTTTCGAGCGGCAGCGCTTCCTTGGAGCGCACCGCCACGTCATTGCGCGCGACGATTGCCCGCGGCGTGAAGATTTCCTCCAGGCAGGAAGCAATCAGCGGCTTGGCCGCATCCATCCCCTGATCGAGCGTTTGCACGACGAGGTATTCGCCGTACCGGTCCACCACCAGTGCGGGCAGCAAATCGGCTTCGCCATGCACCACGCGGTAGGCGTCGCTGTAATGAACCAAGCGGCAGCGATGGGCTTGCGCGGCCTGCAACCGGCGCAGGTAGAAATCGCGGCCAATCTCTTCGGCTTGGGCCGACAGCATGCGCAAAGCGATCTGCGAAGTGGAGCTGTAGTGGGCCGTGCCCAGCGTACGCCCGTGCGCATCGGCAACCCGGACAGCCTCGCCGGGCTGCGCGCCATCGCGGTCGGTGATGTCACTCGAGAAGATCCACGGGTGACCGGAAGCGACCCGGCCGGCCGCCTTCCGGTTGACTCGGACTTCGTTCATCCGCGTTCCGACGTGGCGCACGCACTCGTGCGTGCCGCGTCGGCACTCGTGCCGACGCCTAGTTTCCCGTACGCGAAGACGTGTCGAGAAGAGTCTCGACACGGCACGCAGGAGTGCGTGCGCCACGTCGGTCGCCAGGGTTCGGCATTTCGTGATAGGGTCTTAGTGCTGTTGGTCATCTCAAAACCTCCTGTCGCCTGCCGGCCCGGCGCTCTCACGGCTGGGCCTCCGCCAGCACTTCCACTGGAACGGATTTGGCGAAGGACAGGCCCGGCCCGCCGGGCGGGGCGTCCGCCACCACGGTGTCGCCGGGCGCATACGCGCCGTTGAGCAGATCGAGCGCCAGCGGGTCCTGCATCAGCCGCTGAATGGCGCGGCGCATCGGCCGGGCGCCAAACTGCGGATCGAAACCCTCTTCGATGATGCGGTCCTTGGCGGCTGGCGTAACTTCGAGCTTCATCTTGCGCGCCTCGAAAAGCCGGGCGACCGCGCTCAACTGGATATCCACGATCTTGCTCAGGTGCTCGCGGCTCAAGGTGTTGAACACGATAATATCGTCGATCCGATTCAGAAACTCCGGCCGGAACTGGTGCTTCAGAGCTTCCAGCAGCCGCTTGCGCGTGTCGTCGTTGGCGGCGTCCCGCGCATGCACCGAAAAGCCGATCGTGTTCTTTTCCACCATGCCGGTGCCCAGGTTCGAGGTCATCACGATCACCGTGTTGCGGAAGCTGACCGTGCGCCCCTGCCCGTCGGTGAGCCGGCCGTCATCGAGGATTTGCAGCAGCGTGTTGAAGACGTCGGTGTGCGCCTTTTCGATTTCGTCGAACAGGATCACCGAATATGGGCGGCGGCGAACCTGCTCGGTCAACTGGCCGCCTTCTTCGTAGCCCACATATCCGGGCGGCGAACCGAGCATGCGCGACACCGAATGCCGCTCCTGGTATTCGCTCATATCGACGCGAATCATTGCCTTGTCGTCGTCGAACAGGTAGCCGGCGAGCGCGCGCACCAGCTCAGTCTTGCCGACGCCGGTGGGTCCCAGGAAAATGAAACTGCCGATGGGGCGGTTGGGATCGCTCAGGCCGGCGCGGTTGCGCAGGATGGCGTTGGAGACCAGGCGGACGGCTTCGTCCTGACCCACCACGCGGTCCTTGAGTCGCTCCGGCATCTGCACCAGCTTCTCGACTTCGCCCTCCATCATCTTGGCCACCGGAATGCCGGTCCACTTGGCCACGATGCGGGCGATGTCGTCTTCGCCGATCTCTTCCTTGAGCATCGCGGTCTCCTTGACCGATTCCAGCTCCTGCTCGGCGGTCTGTATGTCCTTTTCGATCTGCGACAGGCGGCCGTAACGCAATTGGGCGGCCTTCTCCCAATCGCCGGCGGTGGACGCCTTTTCTTCCTGCTGGCGCAGCGAATCTTTCTCTTCCTTGAGCTGGCGCACGCGGTCAATGGCGGACTTCTCGCGGTTCCAGCGTTGTTTGAGGACGGCGGCCTCGCCGCGCAGCCGCTCGAGCTCGTTTTCCACCACCCGCAGGCGGTCGTGCGAAGCGGGGTCATCTTCCTTCCCGAGCGCCTGCCGTTCGATTTCCAGGTGCGAGGTGCGGCGGTCCAGATCGTCGATTTCAATCGGCATGGAGCCGATCTGGAGGCGCAGCGCTGCGCCGGCTTCATCGATCAGATCGATAGCCTTATCGGGCAGGAAGCGGTCGGCGATGTAGCGATGCGAAAGCACGGCGGACGCGATGATGGCGGAATCCTTGATGCGCACGCCGTGGTGGATTTCGAATTTCTCCTTGAGCCCGCGCACAATGGCGACCGTATCGTCCACGGTTGGCTCGCTCACCAGCACGGTCTGGAAACGCCGCGCCAGGGCGGCGTCTTTTTCGACGTGCTTCTTGTATTCGTTGAGGGTGGTGGCGCCGATGCAGCGGAGCTCGCCGCGGGCGAGAGCCGGCTTCAGCAGGTTGGCGGCGTCGATGGCGCCTTCGGCCGAGCCGGCGCCGACCAGCGTGTGCAGCTCGTCGATAAAGCAGACGATCTCGCCGTTGGAGTCGATGATTTCCTTGACCACGGCCTTGAGGCGGTCTTCGAATTCGCCGCGGAACTTGGTGCCGGCGATCATGGAACCCAGGTCGATGGCGGCCAGCCGCTTGTTCTTCAACTGGTCGGGCACGTCGCCGCGCACGATGCGCTGCGCCAGGCCTTCCACGATGGCGGTTTTGCCCACGCCGGGCTCGCCGATCAGCACCGGGTTGTTCTTGGTGCGGCGGCTCAGCACCTGCATCACGCGGCGGATTTCCTCTTCTCGCCCGATCACCGGGTCGAGCTTGCCCTTGCGGGCGGAATCGGTGAGATCGTGGGCGTACCGTTCCAGGGCCTGGTACTTGGTTTCGGGATTCTGATCGGTGACGCGCTGCGTGCCGCGGACCGATACCAGCGCGCGGAGGAGTTTGTCGTGGGTGGCGCCGGCGCGGTCGAGAAGCTGGCCCGCCGGGTCGCTGCGCTGCTCGGCCAGCGAGAGCAGCAAGTGCTCGGTGGAAACGAATTCGTCCTTGAAACGGCCGGCTTCGTCGAAGGCGCGTTCGAGCACCTGGTTGAGCGGCTGCGAAAGGTAAATGCCGGGCTGGCCGCCGGAAGTCTTGGGCAGATTGCCAAGCAGGCGGCGGGCCTCGGCCACAATGGCGTCCGGCTGCACGCCGCATTTTTCCAACAGAGGCTTGACGATGCCTTCCTTTTCATCGGCGAGCGAAATCAGCAGGTGCAGCGGAAACATCACCTGGCTATCGCCGGATTCGGCAAGCGCTTGGGACTGCTGCAAAGCCTCCTGCGCTTTCTGCGTCAGTTTGTCTAACCGAAACATAAAATTTGTCCCCTAAGTCTGTCCCTGAATGCAAAACGGCAGGCGGTGGCCACGCGGCCTCCGCCTGCCCTCAACGTACCAGTTTTTTGGCTAGGCTAGGATTCGGCCTGCCAGTTTTGGTGGGGCAGGTCTTAACCTGCCAACGCCCGCTTGCGGGGCTCTTTTTTTCGTTAGCCCGCCCCACCTTCCCGTACCACGCTTGTTACGCGTTAGCTTCGATCTTGATCTGGCGCGGCTTGGCTGCTTCTTTCTTGGGCAGCGACACGCTCAGTACGCCGTTCTTGAACGAAGCGGCGATTTTTTCGGTGTCGAAACTGTTGGGCACCGCGAAGCTGCGGGTGAAGTTGCCGTAGCTGCGCTCGATGCGGTGATAACCGGCGACGTTGTCCTGCTTTTCGAACTTGCGCTCGCCGGCGATGGTGAGCGTCTGGTTCTCTACCCGGACATCGATATCCTTGAGATCGACATCCGGCAGATCGGCTTTCACCACGAGGTCGTTCTCGGTTTCATAGATGTCCACGGCGGGCGTCCAGGGCCGGTTGGTCTGGGGCTCGTTGAACAGGCGCGTGAAAGCGTCCTCGAAGAGGCGGATATTGGCCAATGGGTCGAAGTGGGTGAGAGACATGTTAGGTAAGCTCCTTCATAGAACTGATGTGTTGGATGTTTTAAAAGTTCATCCAGTTACAATAATAAAATATGCGCGCTATCTTGTCAAGTTTTTATTAGCAAATAACTATACGATTCATCGTAGCCAATGTATCATAATGATTTTAAATGTATTACCTGATGCTAATCGAATGCCGGCACGCCGCATCACCGCCGCTTGAGGGCTTCCAACTCTTCGATTGTGCGAGGCCAATCCTCGCGCAGCAGCCGGGACAGAGCGCGGTCGGCCAGCAGACGGCCACTGGTCTGGCACTGCGGGCAATAGTTGGTTTCGTTAGCGCGGTAGCGAATGCGCCGGATCTTCGCGCCGCAGTCGGGGCAGGGCTGGCCATAGCGGCCGTGGACGGCCATGCCTTCGCGAAAGGCGGTTACTTTTTCGGGGAATCCGCCGGCGGCTTCGGCGCGAAGCCGGTTGGTCCAGTCGGTAAGAACGCCGGTGATCGCCTGGTGAAGGCGCCGCGCCTCGGCATCGGTAAGCCTGAGCGTCAGCGCCACCGGCGAGAGCCGCGCGCGGTGCAGGATCTCGTCCGAATAGGCGTTGCCGATGCCACTGAACAGATGCGGATCGGTGAGCGCGCGCTTGAGCGTGTGATTGGCCGACCGCAGGGTCGCGGCAAACGCGGTTTCGCCGGCGGCGATCGGATCGATGCCGCCCGCATCGAGGCCGGCGAGTCCGTCTTCGCCAGCCGCCACGTGTAGAGCCGCGCGCCGCTCGGAGCCGGCTTCGGTCAACGTGAGAACGCCGCTCGAAAACTGAAACACCGCCAGCACGTTTCTGGGAATGGTTTTGGGCGCGGTGTTGCGCCAGTGCAGACGGCCGGCAATCATGAGGTGCAGCACCAGCCACAATTCGCCCTCGAGACCGATCGCGATGCGCTTGCCGAGGCGCCGCACCTCGCGCACTTGCCTGCCTTCGGCCAGTTCGAGCGGCGGCGCGGTGGAACGTAGCAGGAACGGGTTGCGCACCAGCACGCGCTCCAGGGCATGCCCCGCCACGCGGTCGCGCAGCGCTTCGACGTACACCTCGACGTCGGGCAGTTCCGGCATCGAGGCTTAATCCCGATGGGCTGCCGCTTCCAGGTAGGTTGTGAAATCCTTGCCCGGCGGCGCAATCTCGAATCGGATCTTGATCTTGTCCTTGCCCGCCCGCAGGTAGGTCAGGCGGTAGCGCATCGCCGTCGGCGGCGCGTCGCTGAGAAAGGTTGCGCCTCCTTCGGCCGCCGGCTGCACGGCGTAGGCGATCACGTGGCCTTCGTTATCCCAGTACATGGCGCGCAGAGCGGACTGTTCGTCGCGGTAGACAATCATGAGGTCATCGTGGCGGAAAGCAGGCCGGCCCGCAGCGGCGGGATAGGTGGCGAAGTTCTTTCGCACCAGGATCCTGCCCTGAAGGTCGGGTGCCAGGGTGAAAGCCCCGGAACCGGTGCCCGGCTCGCCGCCGCCTTCGCCGGTCCACCGGCCCACCAGGAACTCGACAGGTCCCCAATCCGCGGCTGCCAGAGCGGCGGGCAAAAGCAAGGCGGCGAGAATGGCGAGTCTCCGCATGCCGATACAGTATCACGGCCCGTGGCACCTTGGCGCTCCCCTCGGCGGCGTTCGTTGCGAGGTTGCGATCCTTCGGTTTGCTGGGACGGGTAGGCATGCTAGCGTTGTGTCATGGAACCTACTACGATTTCAAAGCTGCCTGACGGCAGATTCACTCTTGCAACCCAGCGCGCGCTTTCAGAAGCCGAGCTCCGGGAAGAGTTGATGGCTACGAACAGCAGCGCCGAGGTTGTCGAGGACATCATTCATCGCGCCAACCAGCTACGGTGACTGTGGACATGGATAAGCTTCGGATAGCCAAGCTGCCGAGCGGCCTTGAATTGTGGCTCAACGAAAAAGAAGCCTACACCGTCCCTTCGAGGGCTGGTACCGATGAAGTCCAGCAGACCCTAACCGAGGTGGAGCTGTGGTCCCGAGCTCGCCAACCTGCACACCCGGAGGCTGTCGCCGCGTGGCTCGAGGTGTTCGAAGATCAGTATCCATATCTGAGCAAAAGCATGCCCAAGCGGCAACAACGGGAAGTGTGGAGGGAATCAATTTCCCCGCAATCAGTCAGAGAGATGATTGCGCGGATAGACGCCAAACTGAATCTCAAGAAAGATTCGAACTGAGCCACGCCCGCCCTACAATGGTTGCTTGGCGCGCAGAAGGTTTTTCGTGGATGCGGTCCGCGGGGACGTGGCCGAGATGGTCGGCGACGGCGCCCGCCACCTGACGCGTGTGCTGCGCGTCGAGCCGGGCCAGCGGTACGAGATTTCCGACGGCCGAGCCGCCTGGCTGGCCGAGATCGTCGAAGCGCGCGGGCCGCGCGTGGTATTTCGCGTGATCGAGCCCGTGGATACACCCGGGCTGGCGGTTCGCATTACCCTCTGCGCGGCGCTGATCAAGTTCGACCGCCTGGAATGGATGATCGAAAAAACCACCGAGCTGGGCGTCGAGCGCATCCAACCGGTGGAAACCGCCCGCAGTGAAAAAGGCCTGCTGCACGCTTCCGCCAAACGCGCCGAACGCTGGGTGCGGATTGCGCGCGAAGCCGCCGAGCAGTCGCGGCGCTTGCGCGCACCCGAAATCCTGCCGGCTGCGCACTTCGAGGCTTGTCTGGCGGCCGGCCCGTCGGGAGGCGGTCACGCCCGGTACCGTCTGGAGGAAGGCGCGGCGCCTCCGCTGGCGCGCCTGCTCGCAGCGGCGCCCGAAGCCGGCGAAGTGAGTTTGCTGGTAGGCCCCGAAGGCGGCTGGACTGACGACGAGCGCCAATCGGCCGCGCGCGCCGGGTGGTTGCCGGCGTCGCTGGGGCCGCGCGTGCTGCGCTCCGAGACGGCGGCCATCGCGGCGGTCGCAGTGGTGGCCTCGGTGTTCGCCGCTGGCACTCAGTACAATGAAGCAGGGGAAGGGGCAACTTCCGAAGAGCCCTTGCCGGGCTAAACACTCGATACCCGCCTATCTCATCGATTCCCGAGGCCAACCGGACGTGCTGTTCGATTACTGCTTGATCGTGATCTTCGCTTGCGTCCAGTGGCGCATCTCGGTGCTGTGCCTGCGTGCCGCGCGTCGCCGGATCGGCCAGCGGCGGCTGGCGTGGCTGCGGGCCGCCGTGTTGGCTCTCGATGGCCTGATTGCCTTCGGCTATTCCTGCACCTTTTATGAACGGGCGGCCCAGGTCGGAATACCCGGCTGGCTGGCGGCGCCGTTGGGCGGTGCGACGACGGCCTATCTGATGGCTGCCACCGGAGCGCTGGCGGTTTATGAAGTTCTCCGCCGCATCGGCCACCAGCTTGGCGCGGACACGGACCCCACGCGGCGGCGGATACTCCAAGCCGGCGGATCGGCCGTGCTGGCGGTGCCCTTTGCCGCGCTCGGTTACGGCGTGTTTATCGAGCGGCTGAACTTCCGGGTGCGCGAGGTGGAGGTTCCGCTGGCCGTTCTTCCCGGCGACCTGGATGGGCTGCGGGTGCTCCAGTTGAGCGATATTCATTTGAGCCCGTTCCTCAGCGAAACCGATTTGGCCCGGGTGGTGGACGCATCGCGCGAGTTGCGTCCTCACCTGGCGGTGGTTACCGGCGATCTGATTTCTTCCCGCGGCGATCCGCTGGACGCCTGCATCCGGCAACTGGCGCGGCTGAAGTCCGACGCGGGCGTGTTCGGTTGCATGGGCAACCACGAGCGGTACGTGGGCGGGGAGACTTACACCGCGGCCGCGGCGGGTCGAGTGGGTATCGAGTTCCTCCGCCAGCGGTCGCGCCAGTTGCGCTTTGGCGGCGCGATCCTCAACCTGGCCGGGGTGGACTATCAGAAGGTGGGCGAGCGCAAGCTCTATCTGAAGGGCGCCGAACGGCTCATCGTGCCGGGCGCGGCGAACGTCCTGCTGTCGCACAATCCGGACGTGTTTCCAGTGGCGGCGCACCAGGGTTACCATCTGGTGATGGCGGGACACACGCACGGCGGCCAGGTCGCGGTGGAGATTCTGGACCAGTCGATCAACGCGGCGCGCTTCTTCACGCCTTACGTCTACGGGCTCTACGGCGGCCCGCGCGCGGCGGTCTGGGTGACGCGCGGGATCGGCACCATCGCGCTGCCGGCCCGCATCGGGGCGCCCCCCGAGATAGCGGTGCTGCGATTGAGAAAGGCTTGACTCCAGGGGCCGACGTGCGTTATCTGATTGTGAGCGATCTACATTCCAACTGGCAGGCCCTCGAGGCGGTCGCCGCCGCCACCGCCGGCCACTATGACCGCGCCCTGTGCTGCGGCGACCTGGTCGGCTACGGCGCGGATCCGAACGCGGTCGTGGATTGGGTGCGCGCCAACTGCGCGGTGGTCATTCGCGGCAATCACGACCGCGCCTGGCTGGCCGAGGAAGATCTGGGATGGTTCAATCCGGTGGCGCGCCACGCCGCGCTGTGGACAGGCAGAGCGCTCACGCCCGAGAACGCCGCCTACGTGACCGGGCTCCCGAGAGGGCCGCTGCTGGTGGAGGATTTTCAACTGGCGCACGGCGCGCCCTATGACGAAGACGAATACATGATGTCCGCCGAAGAGGCCGCGGCGGCCTTCGAGTACATGGAAACGCGGCTCGCCTTTTTCGGCCACACCCATCTGCAGGGCGGCTTCATTTGGAATCACGGGCGGGTGGAAACGATTGCCCCTTTTTGGCGGGGAAGCTGCCCGGAGCTGATAAAGGTCGACGGAGACTGCGGCTACCTGGTAAATCCCGGCTCGGTGGGCCAGCCGCGCGATCGCGACCCGCGCGCCGCGTACCTGATCTACGATTCCGAAGCCGCCACGGTGGAATACCATCGCGTCGCCTACGACGTCGAAACCGCACAGCGGCGCATTCGCGAGGCGGACCTGCCTGCCATCCTGGCCGACCGCCTGGCCGACGGCCGCTGAGATCGCCGGAGCGAGACGGTGGCCGCGGCCGCTACGCCGCCTGCACCGCCGCAACTTCCTTTACGACCTCAATCTCGAGCGCGATTTCGACCCGATCGCCCACCACCACACCGCCGCCTTCGAGCGGCATGTTGAAGGTGAGGCCGAAATCGCGGCGGTCGATCGAGGCCTTGGCCGAGAAGCCCATCCGCAGGCCGCCCCACGGGTCCTTGCTCCGGCCCAGGTACTCGACGGCGAGCGTGACCTCCCTGGTGACGTCGCGAATCGTCAGGTTGCCGGTCACCTGGTACTCATCCTCACTCGTCTTTTTCACCTGCGTGCTTTGGAACGTGAGCGCCGGGTGGTTGGCGGCGTCGAAGAAATCGGGCGAGCGCAGGTGGTCGTCGCGCTGCTGCTCCTTGGTGTCGATACTGGCGGCTTCGATGCTCGCCTCGACCTTGGAATTGGCCAGGTCCGCCTCATCGACGAGGAGCGCGCCGCTCCATTTCTGAAAATGGCCCCTGACCTTGGAGATCATCAGGTGCCGCACGGAAAACCCGATGTCGGAATGCACGGGATCGAAATTCCACTTCTCTTGCGCCATATGTATCCTCTCTCTTGGTATGGTTACCATACCATGGTATGATTTGCAAGTAGGAACGAATACCATATCTGGTATGCCAATGCCAACCAAAGGACGGCCGCCGGCCGGCGCCGCGGGCGATTGCCCCATGACGCGGCTGATCGGCGTGATCGCTTCGAAATGGGCCATGCCGGTGCTCTATAACCTGCTCCGCGCTGCCGGGCCGGTGCGGTTCACCGTTTTGCGGCGCTCCATCGGCCGCGTGACGCAGCGCGAGCTTTCGCTCACCCTGAAGCGGTTCGAGGAAATCGGCGTGGTCCATCGGAGGGTTTATCCCGAGGTGCCGCCGCGCGTGGAATACCGGCTCACGGCGCTCGGCCGGTCGCTCGAAGAACCGATCCTCGGGCTGGGCCGGTGGGCCGAACGGCACGCCAGTGAGTTGACCGCAGCCGGCCAACGGGCCGCTCGCGCCAAAGCCTCGCGAGCCTCGCGATAAGCTATCCCAGCGTGCAGTATCGCACGATCCCGCTTGAGCGCGATGCGCCGGAATTGGGTTACCCTGAACTCTTTAAAGGGACAAAAACATTGCCAAGGGCCAAAATCACGGCGCTGGGGTGCTATACGCCTCCCCGCGTCCTCACCAATCAGGATTTGGAAAAGATGGTCGACACCAACGACCAGTGGATTATGACGCGTGTCGGCATCCGCGAGCGTCACATTGCGGATCCGGACGTGGCGACGTCCGATCTGGCGGTGGCGGCCGCCCGCTGCGCTCTGGAGCAGCGCGGCATGGATCCATCGGAAGTCGAGGTCATCATCGTCTGCACGGTCACCCCGGACCACATGTTTCCCTCCACTGCCTGCCTGGTGCAAAATGCGCTCGGCGCCAAGGGCGCCTGGGGATTCGATCTGATTGCGGCGTGCTCGAGTTTCGTCTATGGCACCACCACGGCCGCTAACATGGTCATGGCGGGTACTTACAAAAAGGTGCTGGTAATCGGCGCCGACACGATGAGCCGCATCATCGATTACACCGACCGCGCCACCTGCGTCCTGTTCGGCGACGGCGCCGGGGCGGTGCTCGTCGAACCGGCCGGGGATGGCGACGGCCAACTGGGCTTCATCGATTTCATTGGCGAGATCGACGGCTCCGGCGGCGATGCGTTGATCATGCCCGCCGGAGGCAGCCGCTTGCCGGCGTCCCATGAAACCGTCGACAAGCACCAGCACTTCGTGAAACAGGATGGCCAGAAGGTCTTCAAATACGCCGTCCGCAAAATGCACGAAACCTGCCGCGACCTTCTGGCGCGCAACTCGCTCACCGTGGCGGACGTGGGAGCCATGATTCCGCACCAGGCCAACCTGCGCATCATACACGGCGCCAGAGAGCGCCTCGGCATCGCGCCCGAAAAGGTCTCGATCAATATCGACCGTTACGGCAACACCACCGCCGCCACCATTCCGCTGGCGACGCGCGACGCCATCTGCCAGGGACGCCTCAAAAAGGGCGACCTGGTCCTATTCGCGGCCGTCGGCGCCGGCTACACGGTTGGCGCCAGCCTCTGGAGATGGGCGTATTAGCGGGGTGGGCCAGGCGCTTTCGCCTGCCAACCTTAATTAACTGTCTCG
>JBEKKO010000026.1:0-55766 GCA_050010695.1 Bryobacteraceae bacterium | reverse complement strand
CTCGTCCACCAAAGGACTCAGGGCATCGAAGCGTAGTTTGATTCCCGGCTCGGCGTTCACTTACTCAAGTGTACGCCAAAACATTTTTATATGAAACTGTTATTTCTAGACAGGCCCTTAGCACTTGACGCGCTAGGCGGAAAAGGGATTCAGCAGGTCGATCATCCAAATTCCGAACCGGTCTTTGAGGACCGCGTGACTGCGCCACTCGCCGGCAGGTTGGTAAAAGCGGAATTAGCTACGGGAAGGACCGTCATGGGAGTTGGAACGTACATACCCAGCCGAGGCGTATCTGGTTCTGCTGCGTGACGGGGCGCGGCGCCACAGATAAGTGGTCCTTCCCCGACTCTCTGCGAACGGGCGGGCGCAACGCTCGCCCGGAGAACCGCTTCGCACTTTATTTCTGTATGGTAATGCTTGTCGAGCCCGTGTCGGGAGGACTGGCGGAATCGGTGGCCGTGACCGTGATGGTGTGAGACCCGGACGCCAGCGCCGCCGCGTCCAGGGAATATGAGTACCCCACGTTGGGGCAACCCGGTCGGCCTGGATAAGCCGCGCACACATCCGGCCGGCTTACTCCACGGGCAGCGTCGCCCACCGCCGCGCCGTCCACCTTCACTTGTACGCTCGTGATCGCAGTCCCCACCACCGAAGCGTTGTCGATCGCCCAGCCAGCGACCGTCACGGTGCCCGAAATTGTCGCGCCCGCGGCCGGCAAATCGATGTGCACTGTCGGTATCACGGCAGCGGCGCCGGGGGTGGGGGCGTGGCTGCTTGAACAAGCAGCGAGCACCGTCATGGCCGCAACTAGGCACGGTGTGACGGCGGCCCTGGCACGAATAAAAGCAGTCAGCATGCCCACATTATTGCACATCGTGCACACTTATGACGTTCAGATTGAACCTATTGGACCCAACGGGATGCAACCGGCAACCAGGTCTCTTTTCGAAATACCCGCGGGTCATCAGGAAACGCATTGTCACGGTGGTGGCGTGTTGGTTAGGCCATCGCTGGTTCGCGGACATTGACCGGATGGAATGCAAGATCACGCACACCTCTGGTTCGGGCCGACCAGTCAGTTCACAGCCGGATGTCGCGGTGAGATTGTGACGCTCTGCGGCCGGAGCACGAACACGTGCCAAGGAGCGGACTTTGTGAGCCGGTAACACAGCAAGCTACGTCGCGCCGCCATAGCCGCGGCAGGGCGGCAGCATGTCGTGCGGAACCGCGAGCCTTCGAACGCGCGGGCGCAACGCACACCCGACGAACGGGTGTGGGACATACGAGTTGAGAACTCCGCGAATCTCAACAAAATGGCAAGAGTCTGAGCGTACACCCTACTCAAGAGCCTCTGGCCGCGCCTCCCGTGAACAGACATCTTGACCACTGCGGGATCGGCCCCTCTGGAAGTCCTCTCATTAAGTACCCGGAATCCGCGAAAAATCAGGTTCCGCCGGCCGCTCAACTTTTATGTCCCGCACCCCCGACGAACCGTTGCGAACTTCACTTCAGCACTGTGATCGTTGTCGAGCCGGTATCGGGAGGGCTGGCGGAATCCGTGGCACTAGCCATGATAGTGTGAGACCCGGACGCCAACGTCGCTGTGTTCAGGGAGTATGAGAACCCCACGTTGGGGCAACCGGGACGGCCTGGATAAGCCGCGCACACATCCGGCCGGCTTGCTCCGTAGGTCGCCGTACCCACCGTCGTTCCGTCGACCAGCACTTGCACGCTGCCGATCGCGGTTCCCTTCGTCGAAGCATTATCGATGGCCCAGCCGGCTACCGTCACCGTGCCCGAAACGGTCGCGCCCGAGGCCGGCAAATCGATATGCACCGTCGGTATCACGGCCGCGGTGCCGGCGGTGACAGTGACCGTCACGCTGACCGAAGCCGTGTCGGCCGGGCTGGCGGAATCTGCGGCGGTAACCGTAATCGTGTGAGCCCCCGCCGTCAGCGTCGCCGTGTTCAGCGAATAGGAGTAACCCACCTTGGGGCAACCGGGACGGATCGGATAAGCCGCGCACACATCCGGGCGATTGACGCCGTAAGTGGCGTTGCCCACCGCCGTTCCGTCCACGATCACCTGTACACTATTGATCGCGGTTCCCACCGTGGAGGCGTTATCGATTGCCCAGCCGGCTACCGTCACCATGCCCGAAACGGTCGAGCCCGGGGCCGGCGCATCGATGTGCGCCGTCGGTATCACGACAGGGGCGGTGATAGTGACCGTCACGCTGGCCGAACCGGTGTCGGGCGTTGCGTTGGAATCCGTGGCCGTAACCGTGATGGTGTGCGACCCGGTCGTCAGCGTCGTGGTGTTCAGGGAGTATGAGTACCCTACATTGGGGCAACCGGCACGGCCTGGATAAGCCGCGCACACATCCGGCCGGTTGACGCCATAAGTGGCATTACCCACCGCCGTTCCGTCCACCAGCACTTGAACGCTGCTGATCGCAGTTCCCACTGTCGAGACATTGTCGATTGCCCAGCCTGCGATTGTCACGGTGCCCGAAACGGTCGCGCCCGGGGCCGGCGAATCGATGTGCACGGTGGGTATCGCCCCCTGGACGGCGGCGCAGGTCAACGACTGGGGTGTTCCCGACAGATCGACAATTGTTCCCGAGGCCCTCACGGTGATCGACTGTGCCGCCCCGTTCTTGATTGAACTCGGTGTAGCGTAGTTGAAGGCGTGATAGCCATTGCCAATACCCGCACTTACGAGGCTGGCTTCGAATGAATTGGCAGTCACGGTCGCGATCAATGTGGTGCCGTCCAGGATATCCACGCTGACTGTCTTGTTCGGGTTGTTCGCGTCCCAGGCCCAGCCGCCGATGTTTGTGCAATCTGTTTCGTCGAGAGCGCCTGCATACTGCGGTGGCAGAGTAAGCATGGCGAGGAACGCATTCTGGGCCCCTGCCAAGGCCGGTTGCGTTGCGTTCTCGAGGGGGAGGTTCAACGATTGCGTCTGTCCGGCTACGTAGACTGCGTTGAAGTCATCGTACGTCACTGCGTTTGCAGCGTCGCTGCCGCTGCCGCCGAAAAACCTGCTTTCGAGCAAGACCGCTCCCGCCGGGTCAAGCCTGGTGACAAAAGCGTCATACGAGCCTGTCAGGGACGCTTGTGTAGGGTCGGCCAGCGGAAAGTCAGTCGAGGCCGTAAAACCGGCGATTACCGCGTTGCCACCGGAATCGACGGCAATGGCCGCAGCCTGATCGATGCTGCTGCCGCCCAGGTATGTGCTGTAGACCAGGCCGCTGCCGGCAGGATTCAGTTCGGTCACAAAGGCGTGAATGCCAACTCCCGCTGAACTGGCGAACAGAGCATTTGCCAAGGGAAAATTCGGAGAACTGGTAGTCCCGGTGACGTATGCATCGCCCGCACTGTCGACCGCGATTGCGGACCCTGCCTCGGGAAAGCCCACCGTGCCGCCGCTGCCACCAAGGTATGTGCTGTAGACCAGCGAGTTTCCGGCGGTGGCGATCTTGGCGACAAATACATCCTGATTGCCGCCGGACGCGGGCTGAAAAGCGTTAGCGACCGGGAAGTTTGTCGACGTCGTACTTCCCGTGAGGTACGCCGCCCCCATGCCGTCCAAGGCAACGCCTGCGCCATGGTCGTTGCCGTTGCCGCCCAGGTAGGTGCTATACACGAGCGCGCCTAAAGTCGGGCTCAGGCGGGCCACAAAAACGTTGGTTTGGCCGTTTAGTCTGGTCTGAATCGGACGCAACACAGGGAAATTGGCTGACGTAGTATCACCGACCACCGTAACGTTGCCAGCACTGTCGACAGCTATGGCGTTGCCGCTGTCGAGCCCGGAGCCGCCCAGGTAGCTGCTGTAGGCTACCTCGCCCGTAGAATTGAGCTTTGCCACGAAGGCGTTCCTGGCCCCCGCCAACGCCGGTTGCAGTGCTCCGCTAACGGGGAAGTTCACCGACATAGTCCAACCAGTGACATAGACATCGCCGGAACCGTCCACGGCAATTGCGAGGGCGCGGTCGTCGCCGGTGCCGCCCAGGAAGGTGCAGTAATCGAGGAGACGCGTTGTGCCATCCCATTTGGCGACAAACGCATCCACGCCACCAGCGTGGGGGCGAAGCGGGGTGCACCCCGGCAGAGTCGTGGAGGTGGTCCACCCCGCTACGTATACGTTGCGGGATCCGTCCACGGCGACGGCTGTGGCGCTGGTCATGTCGTTCCCGCCAAAGTACGTGCTGAAACTCAAGGTCCAAGTTTGGGCGGCCGCAGGCTGCGCCGTGCCGGCAATGAAGGCGACTAGGGCGGCGGTAACAGAAAGTCTCATTTGCGCTCCTGCAACATCATTCGGCGGATGGCCGGCCTAACTTTAGCGGCAGCTTACCCAAATAACGCACTGCGCCGTGCCAGAGCGTATAATTGCTGTTTTCGGACATCTTTAGAGAACGCCGTGGACCTGGTTTCCATCGTCATCCCGTGCTACAACCCCGGCAAATGGCTTTTCGACGCCGTGGCTTCGGCGCGGGCACAGACCTATCCTCGAATCGAAATCGTGCTGGTTGACGATGGAACCGACAACGCCGACGGTCTCGAATACGTCCGCTCGGCGGCCACGCGGACCGACCTGTTCCTCAAGCAGGCGAACCTGGGGTTGCCGGCAGCGCGCAATGCGGGAATGCGCGCGGCTGGCGGCCGATTCGTTCTTCCACTCGATGCCGACGATCTGCTCGAACCGCGTTACGTTGCCGAATGCGTAGCGGCTAGATCCGCCCCGGATGCCTTTGTCTACAGCGACTGTCGCGTGTTCGGCGAGCGGCGCTATGTCGACACGCTGCCCGAATACAACCTGTACGAACTGCTGGACCGCAATTCCCTCATCTACGCAGCCCTGATTTCGAAGGACGACTGGGAGATGGCGGGCGGCTATGACGAATCGATGCGGCTCGGTTACGAAGATTGGGAGTTCTGGTTGCGGCTGGGCGCGGCGAACCGCTTTGGACGCCGGCTTCCGAAACCTCTGTTCCGTTACCGGAAGAGGAAAGGCTCACTCTACGATGTTGCGCTCGCCCATGACGCGGAGATTGTCCTGTACATACGGGGCAAGCACCCCGAGTTATACGACGACCACAACCGGGCCCGGATCAAGGCTCTTTGGGCCCCAGCGGTATGTTTCGCCGGCCCTCGTCCGGCGGAACCGCAGACAATCGAGGACGTTTGTTTTACCTCAACGGCGGAGGCCACGCCACCTGCGGGGGCAGCCGAAGCGCCGGCTTTGCTGGTGCCTGGATCCGGCGAATTGGACCGGCAGAGTGGCGAACTTGCGGCTCTGGCGGTCTGGGGCGGGCACCGATCGCTGCGGCTGCCGGATGGTTCGACGGCTCTGTCGCGGGAATATGCCGCGAAACACAAACATCGCCTCAAGCGGAGCTTCGGGTTGGACTACGACGTGACGCCGCAGCCCACTCCTGGCGGAACCCGGCATTGGAACACCATCCATCGCCACCTCGCCAATGCGGAACTTCTCTCCTCAAAAGCGTGGATTCTCCACCCGCTGCGGTCCGCGCTGCGGCTGATTCCCCTGCGCCTCAAGGAACGAATCAATCTGAGGTTGGGGCGCCCCTTGTTCGACTTGTCCTTCTACCTCCGATTTCAACCGCGGAGCTTGTTACTCGAGAACACTCTGAGCCAGCCATTACACTATTGCCCGCGGATGTCTCCGGGCCGAGTGCGGGTGGCGTTGATTACGCCCCACCTGGGAGACGGCGGCGCGGAAAGAGTCCTCCTGGAACTGGCCGGTGTTTTGCCGGCGGAGCGATTCGAGGTTCTGCTGCTGGCGACCCAGTCGACGGACAATCGCTGGGCCGCGCGTTGGCGCCAGTCGGTGGCTCATGTGTACGACCTGGCCCGACTGGTTCCGCCGCACAGGACCGTCGCCGCCGTTTACTCGATCGTCAAGAACTGGAAGTGCGCCGCCGTCCTGGTCCAGAACAGCCTGGCCGGTTATGCCGCGTTTCCTCACATCGGACGCGACCTGCCTCACGTCAAATTGATGGACATGGTTCATGCGGTCGACGAGAACTGGGACCTGATCTCGGTCACCGCGGATGTGGCGCGGCAGATCGACGTGCGGGTGGCGGTTTCCGATGCGGTGCGATCCCGCCTGCTCGACTGCGGAACGCCCGAAGGCCATATCTCGATGGTGCGGAATGGCGTCGACCTCGAACGATTCCGCCGATCGTCGCCAACGGCCCCGCATGAGCGCAAGCGGATTCTTTTTGCCGGGAGGCTCGACCCGATCAAACGCCCTGCCCTGCTGGCCGACATAGCGCGGGAATTATTGTGTCTCCGAAAGAACGCCGACTTTGTTTTTGCCGTGGCCGGCGACGGACCGGAAGCCTCTTTGGTGCGAGGGTTGGTGCGCCGCAAGGATCTGGAGGGAGTCTTCGAGTTTCTCGGCCATGTGGAAGACATGCCGCCGCTGATCGCCGCCGCCGATATCGTGCTGCTGCCCTCACGGTCCGAGGGCGTGCCGCTGATCGTGCTCGAGTCCCTGGCGTGCTCGACACCCGTGGTGGCGTCGAAAGTGGGAGCCTTGGCCGAGGTGGTGGATTCGAGTTGTGGCGTTCTGATCGAGCCGGCCGAAGGCGAAGCCTCCGCCTTCGCCGCGGCCATCGATCGACTCCTGAATCGTCCCGACCTATGCCGGGAAATGGGGGAGGCCGGCAGAAAGAGAGTTGCCGCCGACTATGACTTGCAGCGCGCCCGGCAGGCCTACGCGAAGCTTTTCGCCTGACATTCGGCAAAAGGGATGGCGCGGCCGCCATGCTAGAATCGAGTTTCGCACGAACGGACGCCGCCGCTATGTGGACCGGGGAATACAGCTTTCTTTTACCGAATCTCATCCAAAAGGATTTCAAGATCCGCTACCGGAACATGTCTTTGGGCATCTTCTGGTCGTTACTGAACCCTCTGGTCATGATGGGCGTGATTACATTCGTATTCACCAAGGTATTCGCAAACAAAACACCCCACTTCGGCTTATTTGTCCTCTGCGGTCTGGTGCCTTACAACTTCTTTACGGTAGCGTGGATTTCGGGAACTACTTCGCTGATCGATAACGCCGGGCTGATTAAGCGGGTGAGTGTGCCACGCTGGACCATTCCAATCGCGGCGGTCCTTTCCAACGCGGTTCACCTTTTGATCCAGATCGGGTTGCTGTTTGCGGTCGCATTCCTGTCGGGTGTTTTCCCAAACCGGTATTGGTGGCTGCTTCCGTTCATCTGGGGCATGGAAATCGTGTTCCTTTGCGGTCTCAGCCTGGTTACCGCCGCGCTGAATGTCTTCATGCGGGACGTGCGATACATAGTAGAGTCGATTAACGTGGTGCTCTTCTGGCTGGTCCCGATCTTCTATTCGTTTGACATTATTCCTCCACGGTTTAAGGAGCTGTATCAACTGAACCCGCTGGCTGCGCTGGTGATGGCTTTGCGAAACATCCTGCTCGACGGCTCTCCTCCGCACAACGTTCTCCTGCTCAAGTTGACCATCTCATCGGTGGTAATGCTGTCGATCGGCTGGCTGATATTCCGGCACGCCAAGGGCCGGTTTTACGATTACCTGTGATGAGCATGACGGCGATTGAGTTTGAAGGCGTATCGAAATCGTTTGGCCGCCACGGCGGCCGCTTGCTATTGCGCCAGCGGCTTCTCCATTGGATTCAGGCTTCGGCCAGAGACCGTTTTTACGCCTTAAAAAACGTGAGCTTTCGCCTGGAGTCCGGCCAGGGACTGGCGGTAGTCGGCTCGAATGGCGCGGGAAAGAGCACGCTGCTCAGCTTGGTGGCGGGACTGGCGAAACCCGACACCGGCCGCATTCGCATCCATGGGCGGATGGCTACGTTGCTCGAGTTAGGCAGCGGGTTCCACCCGGACTTGACCGGCGCCGAAAACATCCGCATGAACGCCTCGCTGATCGGTATGACGCGCAAGCGAACGACTGAGTTGTTCGACGAGATTGTCGACTTCGCCGATATCGGCGATTTCATCGACGAACCGGTGCGGACCTATTCGACCGGAATGGCCATGCGCCTGGCGTTTTCCGTCGCCAATAGTATGGATCCCGACATTATGCTGGTGGATGAGATCCTGACGGTAGGGGACCAGGCGTTTCAAAAGAAGTGCTTGGAGCGCATTCAAGCAGCCCGCCGCCAGGGCAGGACGTTCCTTTGCGTCTCGCACTCCGCCACCATGGCGCAGGAGCTTTGCGACAACGCGATATGGCTGGATCACGGCGAATTGATGATGAGCGGCCCCATCGTCGAAGTCATGGACGCGTATAAAGGGTTCACCACGGCGGGCGCCTGACCGGCGGCGAATAACTATCCGGCCTCGCCGGCCCCACGGAACCAGCTCCGCAGAAGCGCACCGCCGAAATCGCGGACCAGCGGCATCGCGCGGCCGCGGTCCAGTTGCCGTGAAAAGGTCCACAGAATCCGCAGGGCATCGCCAAACAGCCGGAGACGGATCAGTTCCCGTATGGTGCCCCGCGCCACTTGTTCGAGGAACCACCCCTTCCCCAGGTTCTCCAATTCGGCGGCAGCCTCCTGGCGGACCTGATCGAGGCTCCGCTCCGGATGACGGTTGGCGATCATCGCCATCCTGGTGTACAGTGCTTGCTGCCATTTCCGGCCCAATGTCATGCCGGTAACCGAGAAACGGTAGCGGAGCAGGGGCTCGGGAAGATTCGCCAGTCTGTAGACCTTCGCCACCCGCAACCACAAATCGTAGTCCTCGGAGTTGCGGAACTCCGCCCGGTAGCCGCCGAGACTCAGAATCGGCTCCCGGCGCATGATCACCGAAGGATGGTAGATGCAATTCTCGCGTGCCAGGGTGCGGACGATCTCTTCATGCCCGGCCGGCAACCGCATCAGGTGGTCGTCGGCGGGCCGGCGGCCCATGTGGTAGACGAAGCTGCCGGCCACCGCGATCTCGGGCCGTTGACGCATGAACCCGATCTGGGCGCCGATTCGCTTCGGCAAGGCCAGGTCATCCTGATCCATCCGCACGATCAGGCCGCTGCGCGCTTCCGTGAGACCTTCGTTCAAAGTGGCGGCCAGGCCGGCATTCTCACGATGAAAAATCGCCCGGATGCGCTCATCGGACGCCGCGTAATGGCGGATGATCTTCGCGGAATCGTCGGTGGAGCAATCGTCGATGAGAAGAAACTCGAAGTCGGGGTCGTCCTGTTTCAGAATCGATTCAATGGCCAGGGGCAGGAACGCGGCGCCGTTGTACACCGGAAGAAGTACGGAACATTTCATCGAGAGGCGGCAGCGACCGGGACCTGGTCGTGCCAGGCCGACATCATGGCGCCAATCCCGGACGTGAGATCGACAGCCGGTTGCCAGCCGCACTCCCGCCTGGCTTTGCCGACGTCAAGCACAACCCAGTCCGTCAGCCACTTTCCCTGACGCTGGTTGACTTCCAACTCGATGGGCCCGCCATGGCAATCCCGAATCACCCGCAAAATCTCGGCCACCGAATGGCCGATCCCGGAGCCGACATTGAAAACGTCGAACCTTCCGCGCGGCACCGAGACGCGCTCCACCATGGCGCAGATGTCGTCGAGATGGACATAGTCGCGCACGTTGCCCAGGTCGCCGAACACGCGGATCGGTTTCCCGTTCAAAACGCTGTTCAGCGCCACGCCGATCAGGCCCTGCATCCGGTGCCGTGGCAGCAGGGTGCCATAGGCATTGCCAACCCGCAGGACAGTGGCTGTCAGATAGCCTCTCTCCGCGGCCAGCCGCAAATACTGTTCTGCCGCCAGCTTGAGAATTCCATAAGAGGAAGATGGGCTGCACGGATCGGTTTCCCGATAGGGAACTCTGTGACGCTTTCCGGCATACACGGCGCCGCCGCTGCTGAAGTAAACGATTTGCGGCCTGGCGCCGGCCCGCTCCACCGCGCGCAGCAGATTCAAGAGCGGCTCCAGATTGGCGCGAACGTCGTTCGGCTGATCCAGATCCGAATTCACGGGTGTGTTTTCGTGGGCGAGATAGTAGATTACCCCAAGCCCTTCGACGAACCGCTGGCAGTCCGCCGGTGAGTGAAGATCGCCATAGCAGACTTCCGCGCCTTCGGGCCTCGCTCTGGCGGTGTCCCTCACCAGGAGACGCGGTGGAGGGCCGCCGGATGCAACTAACCACCGCGTCAGGTAAGATCCGATAAATCCGCTCGATCCGGTAATCCCAGTTAACATCCTAACCCGCTACTCGTCACACTTAGCCCCAACGCTAACTGCTGTCTCGATAGTATCGTACGGCCCGCAGTTCTCGCAATACTTTCTTTCGTTCGGTGGATCGGCCCGAGACTGGCTAGCTACGCGGGGACGGCGGAAATCCGGTGCGAATCAGCTCATCTGCAAGGGGCCCAAAAGGACCGCGCAATTCGCCGCTTCGACTTCGAGAGACCGGCACCGGGTCACTGGCAATCGCTCCTTTTTCTGCGGGCTCCAGACCCCGAGACGCAACTGGTAGGTCTTGCCGAGATGCTCCTCGGCGATGGGTATGCCGAAAGAGTAAGTGACAAAGCCCCAGGGATCCTGCCGGTAGATGCATAGCGCGTGGTCGCCCTGCACGCGGGTGGCGCCACTCTCATCCAGAAAATGAATGAACACGGTCCAATCGGGGTCCATGTCCGCCGCGTGCCACTCAAAGTCGAAAACCACCTGCCGGTTGCCGTCGATGCGCCGAGTGCAGCGCAGCAGCGTGAGGGAGTCGCCGAATTGCGCGCCAAAGCGGATCCGGCGAACCGCTTTCACCATCCTGCCCCAGGCCAGCGGTCCGGACGGCAGGTAGCCGGGACGCCGCGCCGCCGCGGGGCGCCGCGTTTCGCATTCGCTTTCCAGACGGCTATAAACCGCGAACATCTCCGCGGCGTTCTGGTCCATGGTCTTTACCGCGGGCATGCCGGCGCGCAGACGATCGATCAATTCCGGCTTCGCCATCAACCGTTTCAGTTGCCCGGCGAGACTCCCGGCGTCCCCCATCGTAAACAACAAGCCGTTCTTGCCGTCATCCACCATCTCCGCCAGACTGCCCACGCGGGATGCCACCACCGGCGTCTTCTGCGCAAAAGCGGACAGCAACACCAAAGGAGAATTCTCGTGCCAAAGCGAGGGAATCACCAGCGCGTCGAAACCGGCGAACACCTCCGGCAGTTTCTCGTTCGGAAAGCTGCCGAGGAACGAAACGTTATCCAGCCCGGAAGCCAGTTCGCGCAGCCGTTCGTCGTATTCGGGGAAATGCCCCGGACTGCCATACACCGCGAGCTGGATCTTATCGGACGGCAGTCGCCGCATGGCTTCCAGCAGAACGTGGACACCCTTCGAGTGGCGGAACGTCCCCACGTAGCCCAGGCGCAGAACGCCATTCCGCTGCCGGGCGGGCAACGGTTGCAGGGCATGGTCTTCGAGGCCGAAACCACACTCGCGCATCTCGGCGGGTTTCAATCCGGTTTCGGCCAGCAGGCGCCCGGTGTTCGAGGTTGGCGCGACCAGCACGTCTACTTGCGAGAGCGCCTTTTTCATCCAGCGGCGCCGGTGCGAGAGCCAGAGCAGGCTCGCCAGCCACGCCGGGCGGCGCACCGGCACAGCCCCCAACGCAGTGACCACGGGCGCCAGGGCGGCGCTCAGCAGCCTGTTCGCAGCCAGCCTGCGCGGCCATGTGCCGGCCACGTCCTGGCTGGTGCAGGCCAGACAGGCGAGCGCATTGGGTCCACCGCAGAGAGATTCATCCCACCGCACCAACTGGAAGGTCGGACAAATCGACCAAAAGTCGGTTGCGGTGGCGACCACCGGAAGCCGCAACCGCTTGGCGGCCCAAATGGACGCCGTGGTCAGATGCATGGCATGCACCACGTGGACGAGGTCGGGCTTGGCCGCCGAGAAGTAGCGGAAAAGATGCTCTTCTATGCCCGGATCGTAATAATCGACAAGGTGAAACCACGGATGCCGCTTATGAAACGAAATTCGGTATACCGGGAGACCCTCATACACCGTCTCGCAGCCCCGGATACCTTCGAAGGCGTCCTGCGGCGCCGGCGGCTCGTAACAGACAATCATAGCTTCATGCCCGTTTTCAACCACCTTGCGGGCAAGGCTCCTGGTGTATACTTCGGTTCCGGCGCGCCAGTTCGGGAAAAAAGTGTGCACCACGAATACGATCCGCATGACGGCCCGTCGCAAATCCTTACAACCGGTTTCCTAACAGTAGCAAGATCCGGCAGCCACGCGCGCGAAGAAATCCACCGACCGCGCGGCAGCCGCGGGCCAGGAGAATCGGCGCGCCTGTATCCGGCCGCTCTCACTCAATACGGCCAGCCGCGACGGCGACATCAGCAGACTCTCGATCGCCTCCCGCAGCTCCAGCCGGCTGTGGGGGTCGATCAACACGGCCGCACCGCTGGTGATCTCCGGCAGCGACGACACGCCCGCCGTGATCACCGGTACGCCGGCCGCCATGGCTTGCGCCACCGGAAATCCGAATCCTTCGTAAAGCGATGGATAGACAAAAGCCGCGGCGCCCGCGAAGAGCGCCGGCAGGTCGCTTTCCGGCACGTAGCCCAAGTAGCGCACGTTGGGCGGCGAGCTTTTCAGCCGGGCCATGGTCGCCTGGCTCGCCCAACCGTACGAACCCGCGATCACCAGGTCGAACTCGTCCGAGAAAGAACGCGCCAGGTCGCCATATGCATCCAGCAGCAAGTCGACGTTTTTTCGCGGCTCGACGGTTCCCACGTACAGCAGGTACGGGCGCACAAGCCCTAGCGTGGCGCGCACCCGCTCCACGCTCCCGCGGTCAATCGAGAAATACGCTTCCGGAACGCCCGGATAGATGACCTGTATCTTCTCGTGCGGAATGCGCAGAAGCCTCACCGCATCGTTTCGGGAGCTCTCCGAGATGGCAATCAAGCCGTCGGCGCGCTTCCAGATCATTTCCGCGTAGCGCCGCTCGAAAGCCACGTTGGACGGCAGATGCGTGTCCGGGAGAAGCCAGCAGGTCAGATCGTAGATGGTGGCCGTCAGCTTCGCCCGCCTGGGCGGGTGGAGTATCCTGGTCGAGTGAAAAACGTCCGTGGCGGGGAACCAGGGCTGCGAAAAACCCGCCGGCAATCGATTCATCAGGAAGAAGAGGCCCAGACGGAAGAACGCGGGGATGGGTCCCGCCAGCGCCCTGCGATGATCCAGGCTGGAGGCTCCTCCCAAAAAGGGAAACAGACGCACATCCGCCGCGGGCTCCCGCTGCAGATGCTGGATCCAGTAGTACAGGTAGTTTTTCACTCCGGCACTTCTGAAGAGCAGCGGTAGCGCGTCGATCGTGATCCGCATCGGGTTTAGTGTGCCATTTGCCGCTCGATGGGGAAGCGGTCAACCTTCCAGTATAGTCGGGCAGGTTCTTGGCAGACCGCTCTCAATCCGGGCAAGCCAAGAGGATGCCCCACCGATGGCCCCGCACCACGTTGGTGCGGCATGCTTTATAGTTTGCCTGTGTGTTTGCCTTGCTGCGCGCCTACTCGTGGCGCAGGGCGCGCATCGGGTCGATGGATGCGGCCCGGCGCGCCGGGAGGAACGCCGCCCCCAGCGCCACGGCGACCAGCACCGCGCCGGTGCCCCCGAAGGCCAGCGGATCCGCGGCGGCGATGCCGAACAGAAGCGAATGGACCCCGCGCGCCGCCGCCCAGGCCAGCGGAAAACCGAGCATGAGACCGGCGGCCACCAGCAGCAGCGCATCCCCCAGCACCATGCCGACCACATCGGCGCGCCTAGCCCCGAGCGCCATGCGAATGCCGATCTCGCCGGCCCGCTTCGCCATCCCGTACGACATCACGCCGTAGAGGCCCACCGCGGCCAGCAGTAGCGCCAGCACGCCGAAGAACCCTCCCAGCGTGGCCAGCAGGCGAGTCTCGAAAATGGAATCGTCGATCCGCTGGCGGACGGTCGTCCAATCCGTCGCGGCGATGCCCGCGCCGAGCCGCGGCAGCTCGCGCCGGACAACCGCCTGCACCACGGCCTGCGGCAACACGGTGCGCACCAGAATATCGGGCGGCCAGGTCATGTTCTGGTACTGCGCGAGAGGCACATATACCCTCGGCGCAATTCTTTCCTGAATGCCATTCTGCCGGATATCGCGCACCACTCCCACGATGCTGGTACGTTCGCCGCCCTCGGGCCTGCTGTCGTCGAAGCTCAGCCAGCGCGCTTCGGGATGGGTCTCGCCCGGCAGGAACTCGCGGATGAATGCCTCGTTCACCACGGCGACCTTGGGGGCGTCCGCCGTATCGTTGCGGTCGAAATCGCGGCCGCGGAGGGTGGCGCCGATGGTTTCGAAGTAGCGCGGCGCGATGAAGGCCTGATCCACGTCGACCGGCTCCGCGGCGGTGCGTTCCGAGCCTGGCACGCGAATGGTGGCGTCGAAGCTGCCGCCGGCAAACAGCGCAGGAAGGGCGGAACTCGCCGAGTAGATGCCCGAAGCCGCGGCCAGCGTCTTCACCAACTGGTCCTGTGCCTGGTGGATGTTCCCTTTCCACAGGCGCGGGAAATCCAGGTTGAACGCAATCACATTTTGATTGCGGAAACCCAGGTCGACCGACCGCATGGCGAGCAGACTGTGCCCGAACAGGAAGGCCATCGCCACCAGCACCACGCTGAACGCCACTTGCGCCACCACCAGAACCCGCCGCAGCGCCGGCCGCCCGGCGCGGTCGAGACCTCCCGAACGCAGCCCCGCGGCCGGGTTGACGGCGGTGGAGCGCAGCGCCGGCCCCAGTCCGAACAACAAAGCCGAGGCCACCGAAATCGCGATGGTGAACCCCAGCACCGCCATGTCCGGCGCGCCCGAAAATGGGTTGCCGGCTTCCTCGGGCAGAAAGCCCGTGATCATCCGCACTCCCCACGCGGCCAGCCCGATGCCCGCCGCGCTGCCGGCGGCCGCTATCAGGAGGGTCTCGGTGAGCGCCTGGCGCACCAAGCGTCCGCGCGTGGCGCCGAGCGAAAGCCGCATGGCGATCTCCTTCTGCCGCGCCGCTCCCCGCGCCAGGAGCAGGTTCGCCACGTTGATGCACGCCGCCAGCAGCACCAGCCCTACCAGTGCCAGCAAAACTGCCAGCGGCTTGCCGAAGTGTTCCCGCAACATCGAGAGGCCGATGCTCCCGGCGCGGATCTCCAGCCGTTGCCCCATCGCCTTGTCGCGGAACCCGGCATTGCGATTCCCTCCATAGAGCGCGTTCAGGTGCTGCTGCATCAGCACGTCAAGCGCCGCCTGCGTCCGCCGGCGCGGCACCTCCGGCCGCACGCGCGCCATCGGCGAAAGCCACCACGAGTGGGGACTCATCACCTGGCCAAAGTGGGACATCATGAACGGCACCCAGACGTCCGTGCGACGTTCCAGCTCCACACCGCGGAATCCCGCTGCGGCCACGCCAATCACCGTCAGCAGTTGCTCGTCGACCAGAACGGTGCGGCCCAGCACGGCCGGGTCTCCGCCGAAGCGGTTGCGCCACACGTCGTAGCCGAGCACCGCCAGCGGATGCCCGCCCGGCACGCGATTGTCCTCGCCGGTGAACAGGCGTCCGATCGCCGGCCGGATTCCTAGCACCTGGAAGTAATTGCCGGATACGTATTCTCTTTGCGTGTATTCTTCGCGGGCGCCCCGGTACGGGGTGAATCGCACCTTGCTCACCCCGGTGGTGGCGATCACGCCGTGGAACAGATCCGCCCGCGCGGCGATCTCCCGGTACAGTGGCGCCGACACGTTCCCCGTGCCCCAGCCGTTAATCGAATGGATCGAGATCAGTTGCTCCGCGTGCGCCACCGGCAGCATGCGCAGCATCAGCGTGTGGAACAGCGAGAGGATCGCCGTGTTGGCGCCAATGCCAAGCGCCAGCGAGAGCACCGCCGCGGCCGTGAAGCCCGGGCTGCGGCCGAGGCCGCGCAGCGCGTAACGAACGTCTTTGGCGAAGCTCTCGAGCCACGGGAAGCCGCGCTGATCGCGGTAGGCTTCCTTGGCGTGCGCCACGCCGCCGAATTCCCGGCGCGCGGCGGCCCTGGCTTCCGCCTCGCTCATGCCGCGGCGCCGGAATTCTTCCTCCATCATCTGCAGGTGCAGGCCCACTTCTTCATCCAGCTCGCCGTCCAGGTCCGTCCTGCCGATCAGCTCCCGTATGCGCATCCAAACATCGGGCATGGGTTACTCCGTTTCCGTCAGCCGCACGAAGCGGTCCATGATCGCGACCGTCCGCGCCCACTCCTCGGATTCCTTTTCCACCTGCCGCCGTCCCGCGGCGGTGATTTCGTAGAACTTGGCGCGCCGGTTATTGCCCGAGACGCCCCACCGCGAGCGTATCCATCCGCGATGCTCCAGCCGCAGCAGCGCCGGGTACAGCGTCCCCTGGTTCAGGTCCAGCGCGCCGCCGGAAATCTGCTGGATCCGCTGCGCCAGCCCGAAGCCGTGCTGCGGCCCCATGGTGGCCAGCGTCCGCAGCACCATCAGGTCGAGCGTGCCCTGCAGTATCTCCGTTTTGGTCTCTCTTGTAGACATCCAAAAGGAGTATGCACCGGTTCCTTTAGAATGTCAAGAGGAGAGGCGGCGGAGAGGCGGCCTTTCCGAGTGCCGGCCGGCGAAAGCCGGGAAGCCCGGAATAGGGCGCGCAGCGCGGCCGGATGTTAAATGCCTTCCCGGACTTTTGGGAGAGAAAAGAGCCCGCGGCGGCATCGGGGAATACGACAAAGCCGCGCAATTCCTATGAGATTCCGGAGGGGCTGGCGATACCTCTAATACGGATGGTAGGAATTACCGGTCCAGGGTGGAACTATGACCAGAGAGAATCTACGCAGTGTATTCCGCGGGCTTTCCCACCTCACCGCCAACCCGATCGGCCAGTACCTGTTGGACGAAGCCGTCATCGCCGGGCAGTTTATGCAGGGCATTGGGGGGGGCGTCAACCCGGAGGTTTCCGGCGAGCGCGCGATCTTCGGCCGGATCGCGAAAAGCGGCGATCGGGCAGGCCGTGGAGGGGAGCCCCTTTGCATTTTCGATGTGGGAGCCAACCTAGGGCAGTTTTTGAATGTCGCGCTGGATAGCCTGCGGAATCGCAAGGTTAACGTGCATTGTTTCGAACCCGGCGCGAAGGCGTATGGGCTTTTGTGCCAAGCCGCCGCAAATCGCCGCGGCGTGTTCCTAAACAATTTCGCTCTCGGGAAAGCCGCCGGCCGGCTGCCGCTCTTCTACGATGCCGAGGCGTCCGATCTGGCATCCCTTACCAGGCAGAACCTGGCGCATCGGGGCATCGAAATGAACCAGTCCGAAATGGTCGAGGTGCAAACGGTGGACCAGTACTGTCTCTCGCGGGACATTCGGCGCATCGATCTTCTGAAGATCGACGTCGAGGGGCATGAACTCGACGTGCTCCAGGGCGCCAGCGAGATGTTCCGTCAATCCGCCATCGAATTCGTTACCTTTGAATTTGGCAACGCCGGCGTCGATGCCCGGGTTTTCATGAAGGACTATTTTGCGCTTTTTCAAACCGATGGCATGCGGATCGCCAGAATCACCCCGACCGGCTACTTCCATGAGCTAGTCAAGTATAAGGAGTGCCTGGAGCAGTTCCGGGTGACCAATCTCATCTGCTACAAGGCTTGAGTTGGCTCCGGAGGGTTTCCCTCTAGAGTGCCAAAACGAGAAGCGGCGGCGATGAGGTGACACTCACGCCATACCGATGGCGAGAACCGCTCCCGGTTAGAGAAAGCGCAACGGTCGCAAAGGCAACGGTCGCAAGGCTAAGAGAAGGTGACTGGAGGTATACTGGACGGGACGCGGGGAGCGCAAAATGGGAATTCCGGATGGGAGCCAGATGCGGGCTTCAATGGTTACCTTGGCGCAGGCACTATCTCTGGAAAGTCCGGCCAGAGCCGCTCTTCACGGGTTGCGCCGGCTAAAGCGCTTCATCGTGTCTGCGGATCGCAGACTCGAGAAATCGTACTTCCGGAGCAATCAGGTAACGAGACTTCATATAGCCTGCGGCTGTCACCTGCTAACTGGCTGGCTCAATTCCGAATATTGTCCCGGAGCCCTGTCGCTGCTCCGGCTCGATGCCACCAAGCGTTTTCCTTTTGAGGACAGCGTGTTTGATTATGTCTTCAGCGAGCACATGATTGAGCACATCGATTTCGCCCAGGGTGCTGCCATGCTCTCGGAAATTCATCGCGTCCTGAAACCCAACGGCACCCTGAGGCTTTCCACGCCCGATCTCCGTTTCCTGCTGGAACTCTATCAGGATAAGCGATCCCCGCTGCAGGAAGCTTATATGGCATGGGACTCGCTGCAATACACTAAGTCGCCCCCGGATAACCCCGTGTTCATAATAAACAACTACATGAGAAACTGGGGACACACGTTTATCTACGATGAGAGGACGCCTTTGTCTTCTCTCGAGAAGGCGGGGTTCGGGGAGATCAGGAAGTGCCAGATAAGTCAGAGCGAGCACCCCGAGCTTCGGAACTTGGAGAATGTCTCCCGAATGCCGAGTGGCTTCCTGGAAGCCGTATCGATGATCTTTGAGGCTACGAAAAGCGAACTCGTGGCGGCCCGAGGGAAAAGCGCTACTCATGGGGTCAGAACACAAGGCGACTGAGGGTATACTGAAGTGGGAATTCCGCTTGACATCGCCTGGATTACAGGACGAAGTTCCAGATGTTCACCAAGAATGCAAGGGCGGTTTATTCGAGTGAGTTTTATGCCGGACTAGTCGATGGATCGGCTAGTTCCGCCGCCGTTGTCGTGCCGCTCGTGCTATCGTTCTTACCCGTGCGGAGTGTCGTCGATGTTGGTTGTGGCGTAGGTCCATGGGCAGCGGCGTTTCTTGCCAACGGTGTTCCAGAGGTCCAGGGCATTGATGGCGATTACGTCGACCGTTCCCAGTTGCGGATCCCGCCCGACCGGTTCTCGGCACGCGACTTGACGAAACCTCTGCAACTCGACCGTACCTTCGATCTAGCGGTCTGCCTGGAAGTCGCCGAGCACCTGCCCGAACCGAGGGCCAGCGGTTTGGTCGTCGATTTAATTTCCTTAGCTCCCTGTGTATTGTTTTCCGCGGCGGTCCCGGGGCAAGGCGGAACCCACCACATTAACGAACAGTATTTGTCGTACTGGATCGACCTTTTTCAGGGCCGAGGATACGAGGCTATAGACCCGATTCGCCCCCGGATTCTCGGCAACAATGTGGTGGAGTGGTTCTACCAGCAGAATACAGTCATGTTCGCAGCCCCGCAGCACCCAGTATTGGCCAAAGGCTTTCCGAAACCCCAGATCTTTATTCATCAGACCTTGTACGACCGCCCTCTAACCCTGAGGGAGGTGGTAAACGCTTTTCCGAGCGCGGTCCGTCGCTCGGTCCGCCATCATCTGGGCATTTGCTGAGAAACCAGGCAGCCGCCGGCGGGAAACAGATCGTCCTGTTCGCGAAAAATACTGAGCACTTAATCGACTGACGGTTGGGACTGAGAAGATAGGCGCTGGAATACCCGACGTTGGCTCCGAGATGGTGAGTTGGAGATCTTCTGGGTACGCCCGGCGGAACGATCACCCACCGGGAGAGGACGATCTCTTGCCTGCGGAGCGTGAGTACCAGTTCCAGGCGGTCCTGACGACGGTCTCCAGGTCGGAGTAGCGGGGCACCCATCCGAGAACCCGGCGTGCCCGGGCATGGTCAGCCACCAGGATGGGGGCGTCGCCTGCCCGGCGCGGCCCGGCTTCCACCGGGACTGTCCGCCCGGACACCGTTTCCACCACTCGGATCACCTCGCGGATCGAACTTCCCACCCCGGCTCCCAGGTTGATGATGGAGCTCTCCCCGCCGCCGGCCAGGTATTCGAGAGCGCGGATGTGACCCTCTGCAAGGTCCGTCACATGCACGTAGTCCCGTATGCATGTGCCGTCGGGAGTCGGGTAGTCGCCCCCGAACACGCGTAGCGGAGGGCCTCCGAGGGCCGCCAGAATCGCCAGTGGAATGAGATGCGTCTCCGGGTTGTGGCACTCGCCGAGCTCGCCTTCGGGGTCGGCACCGGCTGCGTTGAAGTATCGCAGGCAGACCGTCGATAACCCGTACGCCCGGCCGTACCAGCAGAGGGCGCGCTCAATAAACTGCTTCGACTCCGCATACGGGCTTAGCGGGTTGGTTGGGCTGTCCTCGGTGAGTAGACCCACCGGTTGAACCCCGTACACCGAACAACTGGAAGAAAAGACGATTCGCGACACGCCGGCCTCGGCCAGGGCGTCCAAGAAACGCAAATTGTTAATGACGTTGTTTCCGTAATACTTGCGGGGCGCCCCGGTGGATTCCCCGATGTAGGCGTATCCCGCGAACAGAACGGCGCTCGAAACCGAATGTTCACCGGCAATCCGCTTGACCAGCTCCGCATCCTGAATACCGCCTTCGAAAAACGGGCCGTAGCGCAGCGAGAAACGATTCCCAGTCACGAGATTATCGAGAACCACCGGTATTCTCCCGGAGCGCAGCAGGAGTTTCGAGGTGTGACTGCCGATGTAGCCCGCGCCTCCGGCGACCAGTACGCAATCCGGCATTGGTACTCCAGTGTACCCGATTGTTCAAGCGGTTCTGGGGGAAGTGCTTGACCGCAGCCTGCTATGATCTTGAAGACGGATGGCGCGCTTCATCCCATTCCCAAGGAAATCTCATGGCCGGTACAAAGGCGCTCTGCATATTCACGAGTTTTCTGGGAAATGCATCGATGACCCGAACGCTCGTCAGGGCGCTCGACCGGCTGCCCGGGCTTGATCCGACCTATGTGATTCTCACCGGCGACGATTATGCGAAGTACCCTGCTCCCTGGTGGGCGCGATTGACCAATCCCTGGCAGGTGGAGTTCATCGCGCGCAAGAAAACTCAGGCCGAACGAGAACGGCAATTCGATATTCTGTGGGTGCTCGGGTGGGAAAATGTGGTGGCTTTTCGGGACCTCGCCAGGCGAATGCCGGCCGCTGTCACGTTGGATTCAGTCCCGGCGACGATGGACCGGCAGCTCCGGCTCAGAGGAGCCAGCCCCTGGAAACGCTCGCTCGCGCACCAGCTCCATCACCGGGCGTTTCGCGCCGCCGCCGCTCAATTCGATTGCTGGCTCCCGTGGACCTCGGACTGCGCTCAATCTCTCGATCATGACTACGGTGTCGACCCGGGAAGTTGTTGGGTGACGTTGACCCCTCAAGACATCGACTGGTGGGCTCCTCCACCGAAGAGTTTCGCGCCCCCCTGGCGAGCGCTGTTCGTCGGAAACGACTTTGAACGAAAAGGAGGCGAGTTCCTGCTCCGGTTGTATGCCGGACACTTAGCGAACGCATGCACACTGACGATCCTGTCCAATGATCCGGCGCTGGCAGGGCGGAAACTGCCCCAGGGGGTCCAATGGATTCGCGGAGCAACCAAGGATCAGGTGCGAGACGCTTATTGGAACAGCCACATTCTCCTGTTGCCCACGCGTCAGGACTTCGGGCCAATGGTTATCGCCGAGGCGTCGGCAGCCGGCCTGCCATCGTTTGCAACGGGCATCGGAGGGGTTCCGGACCTGATTCAAAGCGGCGAGAGCGGATTCATTCTGCCGCGCGAGGCTTCCGTGGAACAATGGGCCGACCGGATCCTCAGCCTCCTCGCGGAACCTGAGGCGCTGCGGCGCATGTCCGGCCGGGCTCGGAGATTCGCAGAAGAATACCTTGGCCTGGAGCGCTTCGATCGACTGGTCTCGATCGTCGTTGACCGGCTTCGGGCCGCCATCTGACGACGGACGCCGGGGTCGAACCCTGTGTCGATGCGCTACCTTGCGAACTGCCGGCAAGTTCCTGCCCGATTGTCGAGGCGCCGCCGTTTGCGGAGAGAAAACCTGAGAGTTTGATCGCGGCTTCGGCACCCTTTCTTTGTGCCCGACCGATCCCCGAGAGTCGAATGGATTCGCGGAGCAGCCAAAGATCAGGCGCGAGACGCTTATTGGAACAGCCAGATATTCCTGGAGCCCACACGTCAGAACTTCGCTCCAGTAGTTGTCGTTGAAGCGCCGGCAGCCGCCCCGCGGTGTCGCGAATCCTCCAGGACGTTCTCCCCTGCGCCGGTGCAGTCATACGAATCGACCCGGACCATCCGCGTGCTGCACGTCGCAACAGTGCTCTACTCCGGCGGCGTAGAGCGATGGCTCGTGGATCTCTGCGAAAAGGACCGGTCCGAGCGCCTCGCCATGGATATCGTGGTGCTCCAGAACATCGAGGGCATATTCGCGAAAAAGGCTCACGAACTCGGGATCCCGGTTTTTCACTGTCCTGGGATCGGCAACCCGCTCGTCTTTGTCCGCAATTTGCGGCGGTTGCTGCGCGACCACGGCCCATATGACGCAGTCCATTGTCACATGCACGCGTTCAGCGCCTTCGCCGTCCTGGCAGCCTGGCTCGAAGGCGTTCCCGCCAGGGTGGTCCATTCGCACAATGTGGTTCGGAATTCGTCGAAGTCGCTGGTCCGCCGGGCTTACATCGCAATCGCTCGCGCCTTGATCGGGATGTTCGCGACGGCGGGGATTGGGCCCTCGGTCGCCGCGACTGAGGACCTCCTGGGCACTTCATGGCGCGATGATCCGCGGTGGATCGTTCTGCCTTGCGGGATCGATCTGGCTCCGTTCCACGCCCCGATTGCGGCCGCGTCGTCCCGCGCGGCGTTCGGGATTCCCAGCGACGCCCTGGTGCTGGGCAGCGTTGGCCGGCTGTCGGGAGAGAAGAACTCGGAATTCCTGGTCGATGTCCTGGCGGCAGTGCTTGCCCGCGCTCCCCGCGCCTACCTGCTGCTGATCGGGGAAGGCCCGCTTCGCGACCGTCTGGCGAGCAAGGCACAGCAGGGCGGTTTTGGCGAACGCCTGGTGCTTCCCGGCACCCGGTCCGACGTACCCGCCATAATGCGAAATGCGGTGGACGTCTTCGTCTTCCCCTCGCCACTCGAAGCGTTACCCATTGCGGTGGTGGAGGCGCAGGCGGCCGGCCTGCCGACAGTCATTTCGGACGGCGTCCCGCCTGAGGCAATCATCGTTCCGGAACTGGTCGCCCAGATTCCAGTTGCCGCAGGTGCCGCAAAATGGGCCGGCACGGTACTCGAACAGGCGCGCCGGAGGGACGCCGGCATGGCCGATCATGCCCTTGCCATCGTGGAACGATCGGACTTCAATTGCGCGCAAACCTTGAAAGCTCTCGCTAAGCTGTACGACCGCAAGCGGGTGCGCGACATGAAAGTGGCAGCCGCGCAGTTCCCCAACGCGCGGGCCAGCTAGAGGTTGCCAAATCGAGCCGGTCCCAACGCCGTGGCGCGACGCCATCCGCGGTTCTTACAATGCGGCTTCACTCAATACCGCACGTCCGCGGCGCAGCCCCAGAAGAAAATTGATATACCGGTTCAGCTTCTCGCGATAAAAGATCCACTGGAATCCGAGATAAGCCGCTCCTCCCACGGCCACCTGAGCCGATAGTCTGACGGCAGCCGGCATGTGATAGTTCCCCAGCCAGGTGTGGACCGCCAGAACCGCGGCCACCATCACCGCGCATCCGGCCAGCGCCGGCAGCAACACGCTGAAGTAGTCTCGATACCGAAATCCTATGGCGCGGAGTAACTTCACCGCAAACGGAAGAACCGTCACCGGGGACAGGATCAACCAACTGGCGGCCACTGCATTGGTCCCCCAGCGGGTTGCCACCAGGAACGCCACCGGCATCACCACGAAGCTGATCAGCGAAACGAGCATGTTGAAGCGGGTGTATCGAAGCGAGGTGAGCACCTGGCTGAACAGGACGGACAGCGTTCGAAGGCACATGAAAACAGCCAGCCACCGGATCGGTCCCACGGCTGCGATCCATTTCGGCCCCAGCAACACGCGCACGGCTTCCGGCGCGACCACCGCCAGACCGACCAGTATCGGGAAGACGCTCAGCGATACCGACTCGCTGATGATCCGGAAATAGCGCCGCACCAGTTCCTGGTCCTTCTGCACCCGCGCAAACAGCGGCCCGGTCACCCGCATTACCAGCAGCCCGATTTTTTCGGCCGGCGCATTGGCGAGAGCCACCGCCATCTGATAGGCGCCGAGCGCCGCTCCGCCGAGCGTTCGCCCCACGATCACGCAATCCGCCACCGCATACGCGGTGAACGCAATTCTGCCGATCGCCACATGCGCCCCCAGCCGCATCGGGGCCTGGATCTGCTTCCATCGCGGTAGCGCGAAGGGTACGGGCTTCCAGTAGCACGTCAGCGCAGCTCCCACCGTTCTCCCGGCCAGTGCGCCCACCACCAGCGACCAATACGCGAATCCGCTCAACGCGAATCCCACGGTGACGACGGCCTGCACCACGATTGTGACCGACTCGCACACCGACAGCCGCCGGTAGTCGAGGTCCTTTTCCAAAAGCCCCAGCGGTACCGACTGAAGCCCCGTGATGACCAGCCCGATGCTGTTGACCACCACCAGCATTCTGAGCTGGCCGGACCGGAAGAACGCCGCAAATAGCGGTGCGGCCAGAACCAGCAGGCCGTACGCCCCCGAGCAGATCGCCACGCAGGCCGTGTTCAATTGCGCCACCGTGCCGGCCTCCAACTCCGGCATCTGCAACACGGCCTGACCCATGCCGAACTCGGCCAGCGCGCTCGCCAGGATGTTGATGAAACCGGCCATATTGACCAGGCCGAAGTCGCTTGGCGAAAGAAGACGCGCGGTGATCAGGGTGAATGCCCAGGTAAAGAACTGGGTCGCCGACTTGGCGCCCGCCGCCCAAGCCAGTCCTCCCGCCACCGCCTTGTCCAGGCTGCGAACCGAGGGCGGCCCTTCCGGGCTCATGGGTCGCCCCGCACGGTGGCCGCAACCATCGCGGTAAATTTCTCCACGTATACCCGCTCGGTCAGTTGCGTGTGCGCCAATTGGTAGCCGTTGGCGCCCAGCCGGCGGCGCATCTCCGGATCGGCCAGTAACTCGCGGAGCCGTTCTTCCAGCTCCGGGACGTTGCCTCCCGGCACCACGAATCCGTTTTCCCCCGGATGGATCAGCTCGGGGATCCACCCGACATCGGAACCGACCACCGGAACGCCCGCCGCCAATCCCTCGATCACCGTCCTGGGGCCCCCTTCACACCGCGACGGATGTACCAACACCAGGCAGCCGCTGATGATCCGCAAGATGATCGGGTTCATTGCCGCTCGCACCAGTTCAATCTGCTTCGAGTCTCCCGCCAGCGCCTCCAACTGCTCGCGTTCCTTCTTCTCGTGCCAGCCAACGATCTTGAGTTTGACGTCCGGAAAATCGGCAGCCAGCCGCTTGAATGCTTCGATCAATCGGTCCGCCCCCTTCAGATACCAGGGCGAGCCCACCATCACCACGTACCGCTCTTCCCCGTCGGCGTGGGCCTGGATCGTCGATACCAGAACGAACTCGTGAAACACCGAGGTCTTGACCTTGCGGAGCAGCGGATAGGCCGCCAGTTGAGCCGCGGTGAGAAGATGCACCCGGTCGGCCGCCCAGAGCGAGAGATGGAGGCACACATCGGAGTAGAGCTTCATCAACCGGTCGCGCACCGTCGGCCGGGGGCGCTCCACCAGGTAGGCCAGTTGCGGGTTGGTCGCCAGCTCGATGATCAGCTTCGCGCCCGTCAGCAGCTTCAAAAAGGCCCCCGCCATCCCCGTCGCCAGGTGGGAATAAGCGATTACGCAATCAAAGGCCCGCTCCCGGTGGAGTTGCACACCCTTGCGAATGTAGAACCAGTGCTGCGCCAGGCGCGACCGTAACCGCCCATCGGGGCGAAACGACAGAAACCAGTGATAGCGAAATCGGCCCGACTCATAAACCGGGAAGGAACCCGGGCCGAACTCCGCTTCCACTTCTTCCGGCCTGCGGTACCATACCGGCTGCAGAACATCGCCTTCCAGCTTCTCCGAAAGCAAATAAAAACGATCGGTCTGCGGGTCGAGCGGAGGCGGCACTTGCGTCGAGTGAATGTAAAGGACTCGCATTGGTCGGTTCGGTTGGAGCCTGCGCACTCCCTCTCAGAGTACCCGATGGCGCGGATCGCGTGCTCCCTTCTCGCGGCGAAATCAAGAACGCCGATTATAACTTTCGCGGGCGCCTCGGACTTCCGTGGACCGGCGCTAGCCGTTGCTCGGTTGAGGTGCGTTTGATCAGACGGCAGCGTACAACCGCGGTTGTAAATTCGCGCGTGAAACAGTTGTGAAAACGTCGAAGCTTCCTGATGGGTATTAGTTCGAAGCTGGCGAACTTGAAAGGGCTGGCCGCTATCAACTCCTCGAATTTGGCTATAGTCATTTGGTTCAGACCGCCGGCCACCTCCCTGAATCGCGTTGCGCCATCCGTCGTAAAGGTGGACCGCCAACAGATGATGGCCTCCTCGCTGAATATCAGATGTGCCCATGGAAAAACGTAGGGTAGATGAGCGCCCAATGGGTGAAACCAGGTTGGCCCAAAGCTGACCAACACCTCGCCGGATGGCCGCAGGAGCGTGTTCATAATTCGCAAGATTTCCGCAGGATCGGCGAAATGCTCAAAGGCGTCCACCGAAACGACAATGTCGGCAAGCTCGTTCGTGGAAGATACGAAGAGACAGGTGCTCTGAACGCCCGCACGGAGCGCTTTCTGCCGTGCGGTTTGGAGCACTTCCTCGCGGATGTCAATGCCAATCACGCGCCCGGCGCCCCTCACCGCCATCTCCACGGCATCGGTTCCTTCGCCACAACCGAAGTCGACGATCGACTTTCCGGCCAACCTGTCGAAGAATTCATCCCCCATCAGGACCGCGAGCTGCGACTTGCTTTCCACAGCGCACCCGCCACCGTGCTCCGGGGCTCCGGAAGCGATCCACTTCAGAATCCGGCATTGAATGTTGGTGAGCATATCGTGGAAGCGGCTTAATGCGTTGCTCCGGCCTCGGACCCCGGGGCTGAATGCTTTGATTCTCTGCGGTCCCTTCGACAGAATAGCGCCATTTCTAGAGCCTCACGCTTGGCCGAAGACAGTTTCTTGGGTGGGCGCCTCACCCCAAGAAAGAGGTTCTAAGCCATTTGTTCCCGAAAAAACTAGGGCGACTCCCCCCGTAATCGCCAGTTGCACCCCCTTCGTATGCTCTCTGCTGGGCTAAAGGTCGCCCGGATCCGCGCCGATAGGACAAGGGAAGGGAGTGAAATCTGTGACATTTCTGCTTTTCCTGGCTTCCCTGGCCGTCATGGAATACCTCGTCCGCAAGCCGCGTAAGAAGCCGGATGGCGACCCGAAAACTACCGATTGTAGCGGCGCTGCCACCCAATACCCGGTTTCGGAGGTCACCTCGATGCCCGGCCTGCTGGCTCTGGGCCAGGCGCTGGATGAGCAGGGACGCGGCCAAGCTCCCGGTGTCGAGCAAGTTCCACAAGTACACACTCCGCCGGTGGATGGAGTATGATACTTCCATGCCCGATCGGAACACCGTGAAGGTGCGGTATCTGCCGGATGGCGGTTTCCTGGAAGGACGGGAAGCCGGCTGGGAGAACGCTGTGCTTCGCATGGATCTGCCGGGGCCAAAAGATGGCTTTTCACGAGGTGTGCTGGTCGAAATTGAGTGTGGTTCCATGCTGTACCTGGGCGAGGTGCAGCAGTGCTCTGAGTCCGGTGTCACGGCCAGAGTGGAACACTCGCTGGACCGTCGCAAGCTGGCTTCCATTCAGAGTACTTGGGGGTAGCTTTTCTTAGAAGGCTCCGTCATGGGTGAACTGCTGTGGATGGCCGGCAAGGCCTTCTTGATCGCCATCATCCTTACACCGATCGTCCGCGACGTTTTTCGTTCGTACAACATGGTGGATCGGCCGGGGCAGCGCAAGATCCACGCCTATCCCATACCGCGGGTGGGAGGAATTGCCATCGCCGTCGCCTACGGGGTGGCCTTGCTCACCACGCCTGCCGTCGGAGCCGCGGCCGGCCCCTCGGTCTGGCAGGTGCTTCCAGGAGCCACGGTAGTATTTCTGACCGGGCTGCTCGACGACTTTCTCCCCCTCAAGCCAGTCTTCAAGATCGTCGGCTTGGTGGTGGCGGCGTCCCTGGTGTTCTTTAGCGGCCTGCACGTCGGCGACCTTGCGGGGCAGCCGGTGCCGGTGTGGCTGGACTATCCGCTCACGGTTTTCTGGCTGCTGCTTACCGCTAACGCTTTGAACCTGATCGACGGGCTGGATGGGCTTTGCGCGGGGATGGGCCTAGTGGCCACTCTCACGCTGTTCGCAGCCGCGATGTTACGGCACAACATAGGGTTGGCGCACGCTACCTTTCCGCTGGTCGGCGCGTTGCTGGGATTTCTGTGTTACAACATCAATCCGGCCACCGTTTTCCTTGGCGATTCGGGCGCCTTGCTGATCGGCTTCCTGCTGGGCTGCTACGGCATGATCTGGACCCAGAAGGCGTCGACGGTGCTGAGCATGCTGGTGCCGCTGTTGGCGCTCTCGATCCCGCTGCTGGATGTTTCGCTCTCGGTTTTGCGGCGCTTCTTGCGCAGCCAGCCGATCTTCACAGCCGATCGGCGGCACATCCATCACCGTTTGTTGGACCGGGGTTTCTCGGCGCGGCAGGCGGTGTGGGTCCTCTTCCTGTTCGCCGCGCTGGCCGCCGCCCTGGCTCTGCTGGCCAGCTCTCGTTTGGGCGGCAAATTGCAGATTGTGGTGATTGTCCTGTTCTGTGTGGTCGCGGGGATCGGCATACACCAACTGCGCTATTGGGAATTCGATATAGCCGGCCAGCTCCTGTTTGGCGGCGGGCTCAAACGCGCTCTGGACGGGCGCTTGCGCCTGGAGCGCCTGACCTGGGAACTGGAGCGTGCCAGCGACGAAAAGAGCTGGTGGGCCATCCTCGTCGAGGGCGCGCGCGGTTTGGGCATGTCTGAGATCCGCTGGGTCGGCCTCGAGGGCGAGCGCGCGGAGACCCTGGTGCCGTTAGCGACGCCGGCGTGGACCTTCCGGGTGTCGCTCACCGACGTCGAATTCATCGAGGTCAGCGGGGCTGTCCCCGACGCCTCGTCTTCATTCGATCTCATGGGATTCGCGGAAAACGCTCGCCGGACATTTCAAGCCCGCCGCCCCGCGACACCGGCCGAGATCACGGTGACCGCCAAGTCATGAAGCCATCGCTTCGCCATGGCAGCGAATCCTCCGCCGCGCTCTTGGACCTATTAGCCTGCCTGGTCGGTTTTGGCATCGCCAACTGGGCGGCTGGGGCTTGGATGGGGCAGGCCGCGTTTGCGGCGCCGTGGGCGTTTCAATGGGCTTTTTCGGCCGCCATCGCCTGGCTGTCGATCGTCTTCCCGGACAGTTCGTCCCGCGACGGGTTGCCGCGATGGGTCGACGGGTTTTTCACGGCCACCGGGTCCAATCTGCTGGTGCAATACGGACTGACCTATGTGTTTGGAATTCGGGCCACTCCCTGGTACCTCATTATCCTGGGCAGCGCCTTGAGCCTGGCCGCCGCCGGCCTGCTGCGAGGGGCCATTCCTCTTGCACCCCGCGGCCGGCGCGACGGGATCCTGCTGGTTGGCTTCGATTCTTCCACCGCATCGTTGGCAGCCGCGCTCGGGGAGCGCACGGTCGGCGTGCTCGATAGCGGGCCGGCGCCCGCCACCGGGGAACTGCCGTTCTTAGGCCCGCCGGATCGTTTGGACGAAGTGTGCGAGATTGAACACCCGCGCGCGGTTGTGATGAGCGGCAAGCCAGCCGGAATTTCGCTGGCGCACTTACTCCAGTTGCATTACGCGGGGATCGAAGTGGAGGGCGCCCCGTTTCTAGCCGAGGGCGCCTTACGGCGCGTGGGATGGCAGTATCTCTCGCCGTCCGACCTGCTGTTTTCGGTGACCCCCGTCACCAGTCGCGTGATGCTGGCCTTCCAGGCGGTCTACAAGGCACTGATGGGTCTGGCGCTGCTGGCCATTTGCGCTCCAGTGTTGATCCTGGCTTCACTGCTGATCGTCATTTCCACTGGCGGAGCAGCCATCGAGCAGATCGAATGTTCGGGACTTCAGCGCATCCCTTTTCAGATGTTTCGCTTTCGAACCAGGCGGCAAGACGGCGAACCTTCCTGGATCGGAAGTCTGATCGAGCGTCTGCACCTGACCAACCTGCCGCAGTTGATCAACGTAGGATTTCGCGGAGAAATGACACTGTTCGGCCCGCGACCCGTGCGCAGCGTTTTTGCGGACCGGCTGTGCGATCTGCTTCCGGCATACGTGTATCGCTTCACGGTGAAACCGGGCATTTTCGGCTGGTCCCAGGCCCGCTTCGCTGAAACCGGCGGGGTGCCGGAAGAGGCGCTCAGTCTCGAGTACGATTTTTATTACATCAAACAGGAAAGCCCGTCCCTCGATCTGGACATATTGCTTCGAACCCTGTTCCGGCGGTCCAAGGCTGCGCGAAAGAGGGCAGCCGGGCCGGGCGCGACGAGTGGCTCGTGATGCTGGCTGCGGTGCTGCTGGCGGTTGCCACCGCCGTGGTCTTCTATTTCCTCATCGCCTACCCGATTCTGTTGGCGATTTCGCGGCGTGCGGCGCCGCCGGTGCGCAAAGATCCGGCGTTTCGGCCCACCCTTTCGGTTTTGATGGCCGTGTATAACGGCGAGGAGTTCCTGCAACGAAAGCTGGTGTCTCTACTCGCGTTGGATTACCCGGCGCACCTCCGCGAGATTCTGGTGATATCGGACGGTTCGACCGATTCGACGGAGAGCATCGCCGGCTCGTTTGCGGGTCGAGGGGTGCGGCTGCTGCGCGTTCCCCGCGGCGGCAAAGCCGCGGCGCTGAACGCGGGCTTGGCCGAGGCGTCGGGGGATATTCTGTTCTTCACCGACGTCCGGCAGATGCTGGATGCGCACGCGCTTTCCCACCTGGCGGCGAATTTCGCGGATCCTTCGGTGGGGGCGGTTACCGGAGAGTTGCGCCTGCTCAATCCCGCCCACGTCGGCGAGCAGGCCGACATGGAGTTGTACTGGCGTTTTGAGATCTGGGCCCGCGGCCGCCATTCGCGGATCGATTCCATATTCTCGACCACCGGCTGTATTTACGCGCTCCGCCGCCGCCTGGCCTCGCCGTTGCCGCCGGATACGATTGCCGACGACGGCACATTCTCGTTGCGGGCCTTTTTTCGCGGCTACCGGGTGATCTTCGATCCGGAGGCACTCGCCTTCGACTATCCGGCGGCCGAGGGCGGCGAGTTTCGCCGCCGGTTGCGCACGCTGGCCGGTCTCTGGCAACTCTTCGTTCGCCTGCCCCAGTTATTTACCAGCGCCAACCGGATGCGATTTCACTTCCTTTCCCACAAGTTCGGACGGCTGGTGCTCCCCTGGGCGATCCTGCTGATCCTGGGCTCGACGCTCGCGCTGACCGATTCACGGTGGCGCAACTTCCTGCTCGGCGATGAGCTGATGCTGGTGGCCCTGGCGGCCCTGGATCGATTCGTGCCCCGCGCCTTTCCATTGAAACGAATCTCCTCGCCGGCGCGAACTTTTGTGGCGATGAACGCCGCGGCCCTGTTGGCGCTGCTGGTGTTTTTCGTTCCACCGAAAACGCTCTGGCGGCAGACCCGCATGCAAGCGCGGCAGTAATTGCGGCTATACTCGAACTCTGAGCCGGATTCTCTTTGTTTTCGGGACGCGGCCGGAGGCCATCAAGCTCTGCCCGCTGATTCGACGGTTGCGCTCGCAGCCGGATGACTTTGAGGTTAGAGTCTGCGTGACGGCCCAGCACCGCGACATGTTGGACCCGGTTCTGGAGGCCTTCGGAGTCCGCCCGGATTTGGATCTCGACCTGATGCAGCCGGGCCAGACGCTGTGCGGCCTCACGGCGCGGATCCTGGCCGGCATCGAAACGGTTCTGAATTCCGAACGGCCGCACCTGGCGGTGGTGCAGGGCGACACGAACACGACCTTCGCCGCGGCGTTGGGCGCGTTCTATCGCGGCGTGCCGGTGGCGCACATCGAAGCCGGCCTGCGCACCGGCGACATGCGGCAACCGTTCCCGGAGGAAATGAACCGCGTGCTCACCTCGCGCATCGCGGAATTTCATTTCGCCCCCACGCGCGCCGCCGAAGCCGCCCTTTTGCACGAAGGCGTGGCGCCCGAGAAGATCTTCATCACGGGCAATACCGGCATCGACGCTGTGCTTTGGGTGCGCAACGCGCTGGAGCGGGGCGAACTCCACGCGCCGGCCTGGCCATGGCTCGATCCCGCACGGCGGCTGGTGCTGGTCACCTGCCACCGCCGCGAAAACTTCGGGCCCGGCTTCGACCGGGCCATGCGCGCGCTTGCGCTGCTGGCGGAGCGGCCCGATGTGCAGGTGGTTTACCCGGTGCACCGCAATCCGAACGTGCTGGGCCCCGCTCACAGCCAACTCTCCGGACATGCCAATATCGTCCTTCTCGATCCGCTGCCTTACGTGGCTTTTGTGGACCTCATGCGCCGGTGCTGGATGATCGTTACGGATTCGGGCGGGATTCAGGAGGAAGCACCGTCTCTCGGCAAGCCGGTCCTGGTGCTGCGCGAGAAAACCGAGCGGCCGGAGGCCGTGGCAGGCGGAACGGTGAAACTGGTGGGAACCGACGAGCGGCTGATCGTCGCCGAGGCGACTCGGTTGCTGGACGACGAGCGAGAATACACCCGCATGACCCGCGTCCACAACCCTTACGGCGATGGGCGTGCCTGCGAACGGATTGCCCAGGTGCTGGCTCCGGCTCTGCGATTGCCACCGTTCGCCCGCTAGGCTTGAGACTCCAGCGCGGAGCGCTCCATCGCTCCGATCTACGTCCCCGGATTCCCTTCACTATACCTGGCAAGGCCTTTGCGGCCAATGTCGCGGCGGAAGTGCGCGCCGTCGAAGCTAATCGCTTCCACTCCCTGGTACGCGTGGCCGATGGCCGCCGCAAGATCGTCTCCGCGGGCGGTGACACCCAGCACCCGGCCGCCGGCGGTCTCGAGGCCGAGCGCGCCCAACCGGGTTCCCGCGTGGAACACCACGGCGCCGCGCGCCTCTGCGTCGGCAATTCCGTTGATGGCTTTCCCGGTTTCGTAGGCGCCCGGATAGCCGGCCGATGCCATCACCACGCACACGCTTGGGCCCGCGCGCCATGCGAGACGCGTTCCGCTCAAGCGGCCTTCCGCCGCGGCCATCAACGCGGGGAGAAAGTCGCAGCTCATGCGGTGCATCAACGGCTGCGTTTCCGGATCGCCCAACCGCACGTTGAACTCGAGAACCTTCGGCCCGCCGGCGGTCATCATCATGCCGGCGTAGAGAAACCCGGTGAAGCCGGTGGCTTCCACGGTCGGGAAAATCACGTGGTTGAGGATATCCTCGGCCTGGCGTTCGCTGAGGATGGCGGCATCGCAGTACGCGCCCATTCCGCCGGTGTTCGGTCCGCGGTCGCCATCGAACACCGCTTTGTGGTCCTGGGTGGCGGCCAGCGGCACCACGTCGCGCCCGTCGCACAGCGCAATGAAGCTCACTTCCTCGCCTTGCAGGAATTCTTCGATCACCAGCCGGCCGCGCAACGTGCCGAGCGCCTCTTCGGCCTGCGCCCGATCCTGGGCCACCACCACGCCTTTGCCCGCCGCCAGCCCATCGGCCTTCAACACCACGGGAAATCCGAAACGGTCGAGTGCCTTGCGAGCATCCCCTTCGTTTTCGACGGTCACGAACGCGGCCGTGGGGATGTTTCGCTGCACCAGAAAGTTCTTGGCGAAAACCTTGCTGCCTTCCAGTTGCGCCGCTTCCCGGTTTGGTCCGACGATGCGCCGGCCGGCCGCGCAGAACGCATTCACCACGCCGGCTACCAGCGGAACTTCCGGTCCGACGACGGTTAGATCCGCGTCAATCGTTTCCGCCGCCGCCAGCAACTGCGCTGGGTCGGCGCCCTTCATCGACAGGCATGTGGCGATGCCTGCCATGCCCGGATTGCCCGGCGCCGCGAACACATCGGTCTCCGGCGACTGCGCCAGCTTCCACGCTAGCGCGTGCTCCCTGCCTCCACTGCCGATCACGAGAACTCTCATCTTGGTTGCACCATTAGAATGGTATCAATGCGCGAACGCTACGACGTCGTTGTCATCGGCGCCGGTCACGCTGGGTGTGAAGCCGCCCGCGCCGCCGCGCGAATGGGTCTGAAGACGGCCATCGTCACCATGAACCTGGACCTGATCGCGCAGATGTCCTGCAACCCGGCCATCGGCGGCATTGCCAAGGGTCACCTGGTGCGCGAGGTGGACGCGCTGGGTGGGTTGATGGGCGAGGTGGCCGACGCGGTGGGCATCCAGTTCCGGCTGCTCAACACCAGCCGCGGACCGGCGGTGTGGTCGCCGCGCGCTCAAATGGATAAGAAGCTTTACAGAGCTCGCATGCGCGAGGTCCTGGAGCGGGAGCCCAATCTCCGCATCAAACAAGCCGAGGTGGCGGCTCTGAATATCGACGCTGGCCGCGCCACCGGCGTCACCCTGCGCGATGGCCGCACGCTCGAGTGCGGAGCCGTGGTCGTCACCACCGGAACATTTCTGAATGGCCTGGCGCACGTGGGGGAAGCACGCTACAGTTGCGGACGCAACGGTGAAGCGCCCTCGCAATTGTTGGGCGAACAGTTGCGCACGCTGGGCCTGCACTGGACTCGCCTCAAGACCGGCACGCCGCCCCGCCTGGACGGCCGCACCATCGACTGGTCGCAGTTCGAGCCCCAGCCCGGCGATGCCGAACCCACGCCATTCTCGTTTCTGACTGGGCGCATCGACCGCGCGCAGATCCAATGCCACATCGGCTACACCACCGAAGAGACCCACCGCATTCTCCGCGAGGCCATTCCGCGCTCCCCGCTCTACAGCGGCCAGATTGAAGGAGTCGGTCCGCGCTACTGCCCATCGATCGAGGACAAGATCGTCAAATTCCCCGACAAACTGCGTCACCAGGTTTTTCTCGAACCGGAGGGCCTCGACACTAACGAAGTGTATGTCAATGGCATGTCCACCAGCATGCCCATCGACGTGCAGGTTGCCATGGTCGCATCGATTCCGGGCCTGGAGCGCGCGGAAATGATCCGGCCCGGCTACGCGATCGAATATGACGCCATCGATCCGCGCCAGTTGGCGCACACGCTCGAAGTGAAATCCATCGCCGGCCTCTACCTGGCGGGCCAGATCAACGGAACGTCGGGCTACGAGGAGGCGGCGTGCCAGGGCCTCATCGCCGGCATGAACGCGGCGGCGAAGCTGAGCGGGCGCGAGGCGGTGATTGTGGGCCGCTCGGAAGGCTATACCGGAATCCTGATCGACGACCTCATCACCAAAGGCGCCGACGAGCCGTACCGCATGTTCACCTCCCGCGCGGAGTTTCGCCTCCACCTCCGCATCGATAACGCCGACGCCCGTCTGACGCCGAAGGGCCGCCGCGCGGGCCTGGTGACCGATGCTCGTTGGGACGCTTTTGAGCGCAAGCAGCGACAGTACGAGCTGCTGAAAAAAGCGCTCGAGAACCACCGCTACGGGCAGTGGCTCAAGCGTCCCGAAGCGCGGATCGCGGAAATCTCGAGCTGGATTCGCGAGGTGCTGGGAGAAGACGCCATACCCGCCATGCTGACCACCGTCGAAACCGAAACCAAGTACAGCGGCTACATCGGCCAGCAGGAGCGCCAGATGGAGCGCCTGAAGGCCGCCGAGCGCCGCCCTATCCCGGCTGACTTCGGATTTGACGGCATCCCGGGGTTGTCCCGCGAGGTTCGCGACAAGCTCAACCGGGTGCGTCCCGCGACCCTCGGTCAGGCCGCTCGCATCCCCGGCGTTACGCCTGCCGCAGTGGCCGTCCTCGACGTCTACCTGGGTTTGAGCCGTGTTTCGTGACCTGCTCCGCGACCGCCTGGGCGGCATCGCGGAACTGACAGACGCGCAGGCCGAGGCGCTGGAATCCCATTACAACCTGCTGATTCTCTGGAACCGCACGCTCAATCTCACCGCCATTCGCGACCTGCCCGAGGTCGTCGAACGCCACTATTGCGAATCCATCTTTCTGGCGGCGCGCTTACCCGCAGGTCCGCTGCGAATAGTCGATGTGGGTTCGGGAGCCGGCTTTCCCGGTTTTCCGGTCGCGGTCTATCGCCCCGATTGCCTGGTCACTCTGGTTGAATCGCATCAACGCAAGGCGGTGTTCTTACAAGAAGCGGCGCGCAGCCTGCCGAATGTGCGGGTACTGGCGCGTCGTGCCGAGCAGGTGGAAGAGGACGACGAGTTCGATCTGGCGGTCTCTCGCGCCGTGAGTTATCGCGATCTATCCCCCAGCGTGAGAGTTCTGGCGCCTGCCGCCTATCTCTTAGGCGGAGCGGAGAGCGCACCTGCCGAAATGGGTTTCGAGTGGGAACCGCCCGTCCCGTTGCCTTGGGGAAAGCAGCGATACCTGAGGATCGGACACAGGAGCTGAGGCTTGCGCCATGTTTGCGGAGCTCGTTTTTGAGAGTCGACGCACTTCGCGCCACCTGACCTGCGAGATCGATGGAACGAGCAAGCTCGCCATTCGGCAGTGGCTTCCTCTGCCAGGCAGCCGCTGAGAATCGCCGGTTAGTCGTGTAGGATGATATTCAGCAGCGAACTGTGAACTTTCATGCCGCCGTTGTAGTCGATGAACCCAAGCTTGCGGAATCGATTCATGAAAAAGCTGACTCTCGAGCGGGTGGTGCCGACGATGCCAGCCAGCGTCTCCTGACTGATCTTTGGAATGACCGTTTGGGGCGATCCTTCTTTCCCGAAATTCGCCAGCAAGAGAAGTACGCGTGCCAGCCTCTTCTCACTGGAGTTAAACAATTGGTCAACCAGGTCCTCCTCAATCTTGATGTTCCGGGAGAGAAGATGAGCCATGAACAGTTCCGAGAACTCCGGTTCTTCGTGGAGGAGCTGAATCACCGCAAACTTGTCCACCTTCATGATGGAACACTCCGACATCGCAATGGCGCTCGCCATGCGCAACGGCTGTCCCGCCAGGCACCCTTCACCAAAGAAATCGCCATCCCTCAAAATGGCGACCACCGCTTCCTTTCCCTGCTTGGAAAGGACGCCCAGCTTGACCTCACCCTTTGTGATATAGAACACGGCGTCTGCCGCATCGCCCTGAACAAAGATGCGGTCATTGGCGCGAAAGTCGGCCAACGTTCTGCCGCCGTTGGCTTTGGTTAGAAAGGTTTTCAACTCGAAAGGTGGTTTGAGCTTTCTTTTCGGTGTCATGCGCTGCCTCATCGGCCGAAGTATACCCGAAATCCGCCGATCCGGGTCACAATTCCATGTCTGTTATCGCACCTTCTTTCAAAGAAATCAAGCGGGTGCGGCGGTGTGGGTGCGGCGGCCGGCGTCGCGCTGCGCCCACAAGATCCGCAGATACCGTCTCTTAGCCATGTGAGCAGTTTTGACCAGACGGCAAAATATTAACCTGCTACCGTACATTTGCCACACGGACATTGGCGAGCGGCACCGACTAGAGCCGGAGGGTCAGTTCGTGTACCGTGGCGCCGAGTCAAGCGGATTGCTGTGGCTGATCGCGCGTGGGTGTGGCGACCGAGGTCACGCCCATGCTTCAAAGTGGTTCGGAAAGGCCCGCTGGGCAGAACGATGACGACTAATCCGCGGGCTAGTCTCCCGGACCTCCAATCTCCGGATTCGCACCAGTCCGTCATCCTTGTCGCCGACGACGAACCTCTCATCCGCAATCTCGTCACCTTGCTAATGCAGCGGGAAGGGCATCTCGTTCTTTCCGCCGCCAATGGGCACGAGGGGCTGGAACTATCGCGCCAGTATCCCGGATCGATAGAGTTGGTCATTACGGACGTGCAAATGCCCCGGCTGAACGGCACCGACCTGTGCGCTCATTTGATCGAGGAGCGGCCGGGAATCAAGGTGTTGATGATGACAGGTGCCGACATGGGCGAAATCACCAGCCAAAACATCAATTTGCCCTTCCTGCCTAAACCGTTCGATGGGAAAACTCTCGTCGCGAGAGTTCGGGCGATTCTGGCTGTTCCCGATCCGCCGCCGACGGACCCCCTTCCCTCAGACACCAAGCCCTAAACTGGAATGGCGCCGGGGATCTAAAGCGATCCGCTGATCGGAGGTTCTTTTTCAGGGCTTGTGAATCCGGATGATCAATGGATCGCTCTTCATCAGCGGCGTCCCCGCCAAGCCGTCACAATTCAGACATTGGTCGCCCCGGCTGCGGAACCAGAGCATCACGTCATAACGGTCGATTCCGTTGACCGCGTCGCTGTCGGCCTGCCAGTACTCCTGGTAGTTCGGCACCAGGCGGTGGTATCGCAATCTGGTGGGTCCCCCGAGCCGGGACCCGATATCGCGGATGGCCCTGCCGAGGACATATCCCGCAGCCCGGTAGGGTAAAGAAGCGCGAATGGGAATGCTTGCCTTGATTAGCTTTCCGGCAAGGTTGAAGTCCGAATAGGGTCTCACCTCGTAGCCGTTGGCGTGCCAGGAGACACAATTCCAGGCTGGACACATCAGGACCTCGCCATTGTCGCGCATGACACGGCGCAGTTCGCTCAGCGCCTGCTCCGGATTTTGAACGTGCTCGAACACCCAGATCGACCAGGCCCCGTCGAAGCTGCAATCGGCAAACGGCAACGCAGTCGCGGAACCGAGGACGAACTTCTTGCGATAGAAACGGCCTACCGTGGGAGAGATATCCAGGCCGGTGTAATCATCGGCGGCATCCTGCAGGTACCCGCGGCCTGAGCCGATCTCCAGTACCGGCCGCTGCCGCAGCCCATAGCGGCCGACGAACGACTGAACCAAATCCGGGATGTGATAATTCTCCGCCGCCTGGGCCGCCATGCGGAGGTACTTGGTCTCGAGCTCGGAGGTTGACTGCTCCTGGGGCGCGGCGGAGGATTGGCGATAGGCATCGGCATAGTAGCGCCGCACCTCCTCCGTTTCACGAGCGCTGATCGGGGCATCGACATCGTAAGGAAATTGAAGGGCCGCCACGACGACCCAAAGTGCCGCCAGAGACAGCAGGGTCAAAAGCGTGCACCGGCGCCATTTGCCGCGAGCCATCGCAATCCTGGCTTGAAGGATCATGTTGCATCACACGGTCGGAGACCTAGCTGGCGTATTGCTTCTTCCATTGAGAGAACTCGGCGGTCAGAGTGTTCTTCACGCTGATGTATTGCTCGTTGTCGATCTGGTTGGCGCGCTCGCCGGCATCGGCGGGCAGGTCGAACAGCTCGTTGGGACCCTTGCCGGCATCGCGCAGAACCAGCTTGTATCGCTGCGTGCGCGCCATCGCAGTGTTGCGATACTGGCCGAACACAGTGTCCCGCCAGGTCTGCTTCTTGGGCAGGTGTCTGCCGGTGGCCAGCGGCAGATAGCTGCGGCCGCATAAGTTGCGGCTGGGAACGGCGGTCGAAGCCAGATCGCAGAGGGTGGGCAGCAAATCATAAGTGCTCACCGGCTCCATCCGCGTTTCCTGCGCCGGCACGCGGCCCGGCCAGCACCACAGCAGCGGCACGGCCACGGATTCGTCGTACATATTGACCGGCTCGGAGGCGTCGCCGGCGGCCCACAATCCGTGGCGGCCGAGCAGCGAGCCACAGGTGGAAGTGAACACCACCAGCGTACGATCCAGTAACTGCTTCTGCGAAATCCTGGTGGTCAGCGCGCCCACGTTGTCATCCATCATGGAGATGGCTGCCCCCACCTTCCGCAGGTTCGCCACGCGATCGGCCAGCAATTCCTTGCCGCTCCGCGCATTGGCGGCGGTCAGCTCCACGCTGTAGTTGTCGAACTTCTCGTGGCCGTACAAGTCCAGATACTTCGATGGAATGTTCCCGTACGGGAGCTCCAGCGCGGAATAACGGACGGCGATAAAGAACGGTGAGCCGTCTTTCGCCTGGTCGATCAACTCGGGCGCGCTCTCCGGCTCGGCGCTGTGGCAAACGTAGCCAGCAGCGGCCAGGACCTTCTCGATCGTGACATCGGCGGCCGAAATCGCACCCGCATCCCCGAGCTGCATCGGACTGCGCCCCGTCATCAGAGTGGCGAAACCGGGTCCGGCGGCGGGCGCGGCGGTGAAGTGGTTCAGAAAGTGGGTTCCCATTTGCCCCAGCCGGTTCAGGTTCGGCGTTTTCACTTCCTGGTTGCCGTAGGTTCCCATCATCCACGAGGGCAGGTCATCGGCCACCAGCAACAAAATGTTGGGCGGCCCCTCGACGACCTTTTTGGCGGCGAAGACGGGCAGCGCGAGGCTGCTCAAAAGTAAGCTGCGGCGGGAAATGGGCATGGCTCACTAACAGTATAGTTGGCGGACGCGGCGTCTCGCGGCGGAAACGGAAGGAATCCACCCCCTGTGATCGCGCACATCGGGGAAGGCTCACCCGGCGGGCTGCTGTTTGCGTGCCACCGCGATGAGGGACAATCCCGGCCAGGGCAGAACCGCGTCCAGCCGGCTCCAGATCCAGACGGTCTTGTCGAACACCTTAAGCACCAGTTTGCTGATCCTTTGCGCGCCCAGAACGCGGCTGTAAATCCACCACGGCAGAGTGCCGGCCTTGTTGAGCTGATAAGCCCGGCCCAGCGAAAAGCCGTGGGCCTCCAGCAGCCGCGCCAGTTCGGCTCTGTTGTAACGGCGCCGATGTCCAAGTCTTGCATCCAGGCTTCCAAAGAGGCGCAAACCATTCGGCACCAGCACCAGCAGTGTGCCGTTCGGCTGGAGCACGCCGCCCAGGAAGTCGAGCAGGACGCCAGGCTGCTCCAGGTATTCGAGAACGTTGAGACACAGGACCGTATCGAAACTGGTCTCCAGGCTGGCGAGGCCGCCCGGCTGCTCCGGATCGAACGGTTGAACCACCACGTGCGGCGTCCGCAAGAACCGGTTATTCAACGCGTGCAGATGCAAGGCGTCTTTCTCGGCAACCACATAAAGTGTGCGCCGTCCCATCAACCGGCCCGCGATATTGCCGATGCCGGCCCCGATTTCGAGCACCGTGTCGCCCACGTGCGGGCGCAGTTTGCGCGCCAGCCAGGCCAGGTATTGCGGCGTGCCGGTCAGATTGTTGAGCACGCCCCGCCCGTAAGGCGCCGCATACAGATCGTCGATCAACCAGAATCTCAGGATCACGCCCAGCGCTTTGAGGCCGTCTTTCCAGCCGATCTTCTTGCCTTCCTCGTAAGTCCGGCCGTGGTAGCTGATCGGAACCTCGTAAATGCGCAGCTTTCGCTTGGCGCACTTCATCACGATTTCCGGTTCGAAACCGAAGCGGTCCGAGCGGATGGGAATGCTCTTCAGCAAATCGGTGCGAAAGACTTTGTAGCAGGTCTCCATGTCCGTCAGGTTCAAATTGCAGAACATATTGGAAACCATCGTGAGCCCCTTGTTGATCATCGAGTGCCAGAACGGCAGCACCCGGCTTTGCTCGCCGGCCATGTAACGCGAACCAAAAACCGCGTCGGCGCGGCCGTCCAGCAGCGGACGCAGCAGGCGCGGATACTCGGCCGGATCGTACTCCAGGTCGGCATCCTGAATGATCGAAAAGTCTCCGCTGGCTTTCCCGATCGCCGTCCGCACGGCCGCGCCTTTACCTCCATTGCGCTCGTGCCGGTAGAGCTGAATCTGCGGGAATGAGCCGGCCAGCCGCTCCAGGATGGCGTACGTCCCGTCGGTGGAACAGTCGTCCACGATCACCAGCTCGCGCTCCATGTTTTCCGGAATCGGCGCAGCCAACACTTGCGAAATGCAGCGCTCCACCATGGTGCGCTCGTTGTAGACCGGCATTAGAATCGAAAGCTTCATCGAGAATACAGAGTCTAGCAAAGGTTGAGGTCCGGTTCCTGCGATAATCGGAATTGGCGGTCCCCTTGCGAGTCGCGCTGCTCCAGATCAACACAACCCCCGGTGACTTGGCCGGCAATGCCGGGCAGATTATCGAAGGGGCCGCGCGCGCCCGCAAGCTGAACGCCGATCTGGTGGTCTCGACCGAGCTGGCGCTGATGGGATACCTGCCGCGCGACTTGCTGCTGAGCGCCGGTTTCGTGCGCCAGGGCCGCGAGATGCTGGCGCAGATAGCCGCCGCCACGGCCGGTGGGCCGGCCCTGCTGGTAGGAACCGCCACGCCCAACGACGCCGATAGCGGCCGCCCGCTGTTCAACAGCGCGGTGCTGCTGGAGGACGGCCGCGTCGGACCGGCCTTCCACAAGACCCTGCTGCCCACTTACGACGTCTTTGACGAAGACCGGTATTTCGAACCGGCGGCCGGCCCGCAGATTCTCGATTGGCACGGCCGCCGCCTCGGCATCAGCATTTGTGAAGACGTCTGGAACGATCGCAATTTCTGGCAGCGTCGCCGCTACCAGCGTGACCCCATTGAGACCCTGGTGGCCGCGGGCGCGCAAGCCATCCTGAATCTCTCGGCCTCGCCGTTTTGGGTGGGCAAGCAACTCCTCCGCCAGGACATGCTCAGCCACATGGCCCGGCGCCACGGCCTGCCGCTGGTAGCCGTAAACCAGGTGGGCGGAAACGACGACCTCCTCTTCGACGGTCGCAGTTGCGCTTTCGATGGCGCCGGCCGCCTGTTCGCGCGCGCCAGAGGATTCGAAGAGGACCTGGTGGTGGTGGACCTGGACGCCGGCACGGGCGTGATCGCCGAAGACGATTTCACCGCCGAGGCGGAAATTTGGAACGCCCTGGTGATGGGTGTGCGGGATTACGCGAGCAAAACCCATTTCCCCCGGGCGCTGCTCGGGCTGTCCGGCGGCATCGATTCCGCTCTTACGGCGGCCATCGCGAGCGAAGCGCTGGCGCCGGATGATGTGCTCGGCGTGCTGATGCCGTCCCTCTACTCGAGCCGGGGCAGCGTCGACGATTCGCTCTCACTTGCCCGCAACCTGGGCATTCGCACCATGACATTGCCAATCACCGGCATCATGCAAACCTACGATGCCGTGCTCGCCGAACCATTTCGCGATCTGCCCCGCGACGTCACCGAGGAGAACATTCAATCGCGCATCCGCGGCAACCTGCTGATGGCGCTTTCCAATAAGTTCGGCTCCCTGCTGCTCACCACCGGCAATAAGTCGGAATTGGCGGTAGGCTACTGCACCCTGTACGGCGACATGAACGGCGGCCTGGCGGTGATTGCGGATCTTCCGAAAATGATGGTCTATCGCGTCGCCCGGTGGCGCAACCAGCGCCAGCACGACATTCCGGACAGCATTTTCGCCAAGCCGCCCTCGGCCGAGCTGCGGCCCAATCAAACCGACCAGGACTCGCTGCCGCCTTACGAGCTGCTCGATCAGATCCTCGAGTTGCACGTCGAACAGTCTCAGTCCGCCGAGGAAATCATCGCCAAAGGTTTTGCGGAAGACGATGTGCGGCGCGTCCTGCGGCTGGTGCGCCAAGCCGAGTTCAAGCGGAAACAGGCTGCGCCCGTGCTCAAGGTGACTTCGCGGGCTTTCGGAACCGGCTGGCGCATGCCGATCGCGCGCGGAACCGGGGTCGAGTCTTCGACTGCGGCCGTCCCGGATGGCTCCGATGCGGTGTTGACCATGGAGCACTTCGTCCGGATTCAGCAGTTCATTCTCGCCCAAGGCAAGCGAATGACGTACTGCACCAGGTTCGGCAACAATCCGTACTGGGCGTTTCCGGACTTCAACGCGTACCTCAATCCGCCGGATCAAAGGAACATCAACTGCACAATCGGCGAGTCCGAGTTCAACACCCTGGTAATCCAAGTCACCGGGCTGAGAACCAACTACTGGGACGTTGTTCTGGATGATGCCAGGAAGGAACTTCGTGTCCAGCAGCACTATTCCATGAAAGATCCGCGGGTTCTGATCCAGGAGGCCACCGACTTCTTCCGGAAGGCCTTGACCGAGATCGACTGGCAGAGAAAGCACGGGGAACCTGGAAAGCAGGATTGGGCCGCCGTCCAGTAGCATCGCTGAACGGGGGATTATTTCCGCGCGGCCTCACTGCTATCATGTGTTTTCATGCGCGTACCGTTGCTCGATGTACGGCGCCAGAACCTGCCGCTCGAGGCTGAATTATCGGCGGCGTTCGAGCGTGTCCTGCGCTCCGGCCAGTTCATCCTCGGCGCCGAAGTGGAGCAATTCGAATCCGCCGCCGCGGCGGTCACCGGCGCCCGTTTCGGTATTGGCGTATCCTCCGGCACGGACGCCATTCTGGTTGCCCTGATGGCGCTCGGCATCGGTCCCGGCGACGAGGTGATCTGTCCATCGTTCACGTTCTTCGCGACCGCGGGGTGTGTAGCACGGGTGGGCGCGGTTCCGGTGTTCGCGGATTCGTGCGCCGAGTGCTTCAATCTGGATCCGGCCGGAATCGAGCGCCGCATCACGCCGCGCACCAAGGCGATTATTCCGGTGCACCTGTTCGGGCAGCCGGCGGATCTGGACGAAATTCTGGAAATAGCCCGGCGGCATAATTTGGCCGTGATCGAAGACGCTGCGCAATCGTTCGGCGCCGAATACCGTGGCCGGCCGGTGGGCTCAATCGGCGAATTCGGCACCATCAGCTTTTTCCCTTCGAAGAATCTGGGCGCGCTCGGTGACGCCGGGCTGGTGGTGACCAACTCGCCGTCGCTGGCCGAGAAGGCGCGGCGGCTGCGCAATCACGGCCAGCATCCCAAGTACATGCACAGCATGGTGGGCGGCAACTTCCGGCTGGACGCGCTGCAGGCCGCGCTGCTGGCCGTCAAGCTTCCCCATCTGCCAGAATACACTGCGCGACGCCAACGAATCGCGGCGGAATACACGCTGCCTTTGGCCGGAATGGCGAGCGGAGCCGCACTCGCGATCTCGCCTCCGGTGGCTCATCCGGACCGCACCCACATTGCGAACCAATACACGATTCGCGTGCGGCGCGGGCCCGCCTGGCCTCACCCGGAATCGCCGCGCGACGCTTTGCGGCAGCGCCTGGCGGAACGCGGGATCGCTTCCGAAATCTATTACCCGGTTCCCTTGCACGCGCAGGAATGTTTCCGTGAGTTCGGACCCCATCCGGCGCTGCCCGTGGCCGAGGAAGCCGCCAGAGAGATTCTCAGCCTTCCGGTCTTCCCTGAGCTGACGGCGGAGGAAACCGCTGCGGTGATCGCGGAGATTCGGCAGTTCGCGAGTGAGGCCAATGGGTAACCCGCGCTTGCACCAGATCGTCGAACGCCTGGGCGCCGGCCGCATCCTGGTAGCCGGCGACCTCATGCTGGACGAATTCATCTGGGGCCGAGTGTCGCGCATTTCGCCCGAGGCGCCGGTGCCGGTGGTCGAGGTGACCTCCGAATCGTATTATCCGGGCGGCGCCGCCAACGTGGCGCGCAACGTCCGCGACCTCGGCGCGGAGGTACGGGTGACGGGGACCGCCGGCGCCGATCCGCAGGGCAGCCGGCTGCTCGAGTTGCTCGCCGCCGCGCGCATCGATACCGCCGCCGTCCTGCGCGACCCATCGTTTTCCACCACGGTGAAGACCCGCATCATCGCCGGCCATCAACAGGTGACGCGGGTGGATCGCGAACGCCGTGCGACGCTCGACGCAGCGCAGACCGAATTCATCCTCGCGCAAATAGAGCAGGCGATCGACGCCGTGGACGCCGTCATCGTGGCGGATTATGGCAAGGGTTTCCTGACCCAGCCGCTGGCCGACCGCATCGGCCGCAAGATGCGCGCGGCGGGCAAAATCCTGGCGGTCGATCCCCATCCCCACACCTCGCTGGTCTGGCAGGATGCCACCATCGTCAAACCCAACCGCCGGGAAGCGTTCCTGGAAGCCGGTGTTGCGCCAAGCGTACCGGTCGAGCCGCCGCTCGAGGATCGGCCGTTGCTCGAGGCCGCACGGCGCCTGCAAACGCTTTGGCGGCCCAAGAGCCTGTTGATCACGCTGGGCGCGCAGGGAATGCTGCTGCTCGAAGAGCAGGCGCCGCCACGCCATCTGCCGGCCTACGCCAGAGACGTCTTTGACGTTTCCGGCGCTGGTGACACGGCGATCTCCGTGCTCGCGCTGGCGCTGGCCGCCGGCGCCACCCCCGGCGAAGCGGCCGAGTTGGCCAACCACGCCAGCGCCATCGTGGTGGGCAAACTGGGAACCGCCACCGTAACCGCGGCCGAACTCGCCGGCAGCCTCGCCCGATCATGAGCCGGCGCAGGGCGGTGTTCTTCGATCGCGACGGGACGTTGATGGACGAAGTGGAATACTGCACCGATCCCGCCCAAGTGAAGGTCATTTCCGGCGTGCCGGAAGCGCTCGAGGAACTCAAAAACGCCGGCTTCCTGGCGGTCATCGTCAGCAACCAAAGCGGCATCGGCAGGGGCCTGTTTACCGAGGCGCAGTACCTGGCCGTGCAACAGGAGCTGCTGCGCCAGATCGGCGCTCAGCGGATTTGCGCATCCTACTTCTGCCCGGACGTGCCCGGCGTTCCATCGCTCCGCCGCAAGCCGGCGCCCGGCATGGCGCTCGAAGCGGCGACCGAGTTCCAGATCGACCTGGCGGCGTCCTTCCTGGTGGGAGACAAGGCGTCCGATATAGAATGCGGCCGGCGCGCCGGCACGCGCACCATCCTGGTGCGGACGGGCTATGGAGCCACACTGGAACGCGATCCGGCTTTTGTCGCCCCCGATTTTATTGCCAACGATGCGCCCGCGGCCGTTCGCTGGTTGCTCGAACGGCAATTCGGCCCGCCAGATGAGCCACGTCTTCCGCGACGTAGCCTATGACTTCTTGATGCGGATGATCAGGCGGTTCTCGCCGGCGCGCCTGAAGACGCTGCTAAGCGGCCCATCGCAATTCACGCATTCATCGCCGCGGGAAATGAACCAGAGCGCCGTTTCAAAGCGGCTCAGAGTATTCACCGCATCGGAGTCGGCCATCCAATACGTCTGGTAGTTTGGCGTGATGCGGGAGTAGTGGAACTTAGTCGGCCCCATGGTAGAGGCGGCAACCAGCCGGATGATGCGGGACGGAATCACATTGGTCGCGCGAAACGTGGATGACTCGATCACGGGCTCGATGGCCTTCAGACATTTGCCTCCAAAGCCGAAATCGGAATACGGGCGAACCGGGTAGCCTTGAGGCGCGAATGGGCTGCAAGTCCAGGCCGGTTCCAGATACACGTATCCGCCGCTCTTGACTACGCGCCGGGCTTCGCGCAGCGCCTGCTCGGGGTTCGGAACATGCTCCAACGTGTAAAACGAAAACGCGATGTCGAACTCGTTATCGTGGAACGGCATCGCCGTGGCGCTTCCCAGCACGAAGCCTTTCTTGTAGAATCGGGCCACGGTAGGGGAAATATCCAACCCGGTGTAATCCTCCATGACATCCTGGAAGAATCCTGGGCCCGATCCAATATCGAGCCCCCGTCCCTTCGTCAAGCCTCGCTCCTGCAGAAATCTGGCAAGTTTCGGCTTGCTGCCTTGAGCGACATGAAGTCCCACCGCGCCCTTGGAGTATTCAGTGGCCTCTTCTGAGTCAGTTGACTGCACGGCGCCGGCCGGGCTCTGATTTTGAGCTGAAGCATAGATCCTCGCATAGAATTGCCGCTGCGCTTCGGTATCCGTGGCGCTGGCCTCACTGTCCGTCGCCCACGGAAAGAATGCGATCGTGCTGAGGACAACAAAGATGAGAGCGGCTAGTGCGAGTCTCTTGGCCCAACGAAACAGCGTCTGCATGGGTGGTCCTCTTTCGGCCCGAGTTTCTATTTTAGACGATCCGGATACTGCATCGCCGCCATGACGATGGTGGATTGATTCCGGCCGCAACGACGGCTCGACCGGATCAGCTTTCGACGCGGTTCAGGTTACTCCTGTGTTTTCTGCGTCTTCGAGGGGATGCTGGAGTGGTCGGGAGCATCCCGCGTTGGGTCTATGATACACTCAGCGGTCGTTATGCCCCCTGTGGACAATGTTGCTAAGAGCCAGTTCGAGGGCCCCACCAATCGGCAATCTTCTCTTACAGAACTTTATTTTGAGCGCTTTCTTTCGCTCTGGCATGACACCAAGGCGCGGCCCGCGCGGCTCATGATCGTGTTCTTTGCCGGACTGGCGCTGATTTGCGGGGCGACTGTGTTTGTTGGTGCGGTTCCTACCAGAGTCTACGGGCACGATATTTTCCTTCTGCTGGACAACGGATGGAGGGTTATCAACGGACTGCGACCTCATGTGGATTATTACAGTCCATGGGGTCCGCTCACGTTTCTGATTGCCGGCCTTGGTTTGAAGCTGTCGGGGTACATGGTGGACGGGATCGGCTACGGCAACGCGGTGGTAGCGCTGATCGTCGGCGTCTGGTCCTTTTCGCTCGCCAATCGGCGGTTGGCGAATTCACCCCGGCTGCTGCTGAGTCTTTTTCTTGCGGCGCTGGTGGCTGCTCCGTATCCGTTAGGTTCGTCTCCGTTCGCCTCGAGCCACGCCATGGTCTACAACCGTTACGGTTACGCGTTGCTGGGCTTGATTCTGATGGAAACGTTCCAAGCGCGTCGCGGCGGGAGAGGGGAATTGACGGGCGGCATTTCCACCGGCGCCGCGCTTGGCCTGTCGCTGTTTCTGAAGGCCAGTTACTTCTTTGTGGCGATCGCGCTGCTTGTCGTTCTCTCATTTTTTCTCTGGCGTCTTGCCCTGCGGCGAATTCTCGGGATTGCTCTAGGGTTTTCTTTCGTGTCGATGTGCGTGTTGGCGTATTTGCGCTTCGATGTGGCAGCGGTGCTGGGGGATCTGCGGATGGCGGCGGGGGCTCGCGCTGAAACATTCAAGCCCGATATCCTGGTGTGGGCGACGCTGAGTCATGCGTCGGTTTTACTGGGGGTTGTGCTCTTCAGCCTCGCCGCGGCGCTCTTGTTCGGCAGCCGGGTGCGACGGTGGCGCGGGCTGAAGCTGCCCGTCGTCGGAGCGTTCCTCTTTTTCGCCGATATCGGTCTCCTCTTGAGCAACGCGCAGCTCGATGCTTTCCCCGTATGCGCCGTTTTCGCGATTCTGGTGCTGAGCGAGATCACGGAGGATCAGCAGGCACTGCCCCTTGCGGAAGAAACCTCCTTTCGGCCGCATTACGCAGCGGTGCTGTGCTTGGGAGCGCTGTTGTTTGTCCCGCAATTCACGGCGGATCTGGCAGGCCTAGGCTATGGAGTGTGGAAAAAAGAGAGACCGTCGACTCCGGCCGCGGTGCTCCGCTTCACGTCGCCGAATCTGAGGGCGCTGCTGCTGTACGACGGCGCCAACCCGCGGAGCAATGGCCGCAATTACGTCACCTATGTGAACGACGGTGTTGCACTCCTCGAACGGGAGACGCGCCGGAATGAAACGGTCCTGACGATGGACATGACGAACCCGTTTCCGTACGCGCTGGAGCGGCGTCCCCCGCGCGGAGGGATCTCCGCCACGGCCTATCACTACATCCTGGGCGACGGACACAGGCCTTCCGACGACCGGTACTTTGGGGACGCCGATATCGTAATGCTGCCGAAGCGGCCGGCCCTAGACGATGTTTTCTACACCGACTTCCTCAAGGCCTACAAGCCGGGGCTTGAGCAGCGATACAGTCTTGCCGCGGAGTCGGACTGGTGGCTCCTGTACCGACGCAAATGAGCAATGAATCGCCCGATGCAGCCCGCCCGAAGACGAAGTTTCTCGCGCTGCTCTACGGGCTGCTCTTTGTAGGCATCGGCTTGGCTGGCTATTGTCTGGGAGTGTCGCTGGGATTCTGTCGCTTATTCTTCGATCCATACGGTTCCTTGCGAATAGTGGCAGAGCGCCTCCTCTGGTACAGTGGAATGCCGCTGACCATCGGTGTCGGGCTCATTCTTGTCGATCTGTTTATCCTGCTCCCCGGGAAACGCACGCGTCTTGACGTCGCCTTTGAAGTTCTGCCAAATACCGATGTCACCGTTGTGCTAACTGCCTATAACGACGAGAGCAGTATCGGGCTGGCCGTGGCGGATTTTCGGGTGCATCCCAGGGTGAAGCGCGTGATCGTGGTCGATAACGACAGCCAGGACCGCACATCCGAGGTTGCGCGCGAGGCGGGCGCGATCGTGGTGCTGGAAACTCAGCCTGGCTATGGGCATTGCGTCTGGCGGGCTTTGCGGGAAGGCTCCCGTTATCGGGACACGGATCTGACGCTGTTGTGCGAAGGGGACATGACGTTTCGCGCTTATGATATCGAGAAGTTCCTGGCCTATATACCGCACGCCGATCTGGTGAACGGCACGCGCATCGTGGAGCAACTACGGGTCCGCAATACGCAGTTGACCACATTCATGTATTACGGGAACTTCTTCACAGGCAAGCTGCTCGAAGCCAAGCACATTGGCCGGGGAACCTTCACCGATGTCGGCACCACCTACAAAATGTGCCGCAACCGCGCGCTGGGTCGGCTTCTGACGTTGCTCGATCCGGGCATCAACCTCGAGTTCAACGCGCATTTCCTCGATACTGCCTTAACCAACGGCTTTTCCATTGTGGAGTGTCCGATAACGTTTCACGACAGGGTGGGGGTTAGCAAGGGCGGCAATGTGAGCAACCGAAGAGCCTTAAAAGTGGGGCTCCGGATGATCGCGGGAATTGTTTTCAATCGGTGGAAATGAACAGGTGACGTCACTCAAGAACTATCACGAGACGCGTTTCACATACGACCGGAAACGCGATTTGCTCTGGAAAACGCTCTGCGCTTCTTACTTCCAGCAACGTGTTCCATTGGACGGCTGTGTGCTCGAACTCGGGGCGGGACATGCGCACTTTATCAATCACATTTCGTGCGAGAAGCGGTTAGCGGTTGATGCCTGGGACGGAATGGCGCAGTTTGTCTCGGAAGGCGTGACGGCTCACATCGGCAGTGTGACGGACCTCAGTTGGGTTCCCGATGGGTCGGTGGACTTTGTGTTCGCCAGTAATCTGTTCGAGCATCTGACGCAGGCCGATTTTGCCGAGACGCTGGCGCAGATCCGCAACAAGCTGAGGCCGGGCGGGACACTGAACATCTTACAGCCGAATTATCGTTTCGCCTATCGCGAGTATTTTGACGATTACACGCACATCGCCGTCTATTCGCATGTCAGTCTCGGCGACTTTCTCGCGGCGAACGGATTTAGGGTTACAGAATGTTATCCGCGGTTTCTGCCGCTGACCATGAAGTCTTCGCTCCCGGTCTGGCCATTCATGATCAAACTGTATCTGATGCTCCCGGTTAAGCCGCTCGGCAAGCAGATGCTGCTGCGCGCCGTTGTGGAACGAGGAGTATGACTCTCTTCCATTCAAGCATGTGATAGAATCGGCTAAGTCGATGGTGACCTCGGAGCTTGACTTATCCCCCAAAACGATCCCGCCTTCAGGTACCTCGTGGCGGCCGGCCCCCGTCGAACTCGTGGCTTGGTGTGCGCTGGCGTGGATTATTGCCCTCGGTCTCCTCGGCCACACGCGGACCGCGGCTTTTAGCAACGACGGCTATCAATATCTGAGTATCGCCGACAACATCCGGCACGGGAACGGGATCAAAACGTCCATTGTCTATTTCGATGCGGAGCGTTCTCACGGGACAATCCCCGCCCCGATGACAACGTTTCCTCCGATGTATTCCATCTTCGCGGCAATCGTCAGCATGACGGGGATCCCTCCGGAGATTGCGGCAGTTGCTATTTCGCAAGTGTCATTTGCCCTCTTACCCCTGATCCTCGGACTCGCCGTTCCCATCGGAATCCGCCCCTGGGCGTTCCGCACCATGATGCTGTTGCTGGTACTCAATTCGCCTTTGCTCGCCGCGGCAGACGCAATTGGCACTGAAACGCTATTCAGTCTCGTCGTGGCGGCGGCAGTTCTCTGTTTCTCGAGGGCGCTGGGCACCATGAAACAGACCGGACTGGTATGGCAGATAGGCGGCTGGCTGCTGATCGGCCTTTCTTACTGGATACGCTACGCCGGCTTGTTTGTCCTGGCGGGTGCCCTCGCGTTTTTCGGTCTGCATGCAGTGATTCGCCGAGGCAGGAGCACTCTCGTTCGTCTGGCAACTTCGGTTCTGGCGTTGAGCGCCGTTGGCGCCAACATGGCCCGGAATTGGGCGGTGAGTGGTTTGTGGAAAGGTGGCGTTGGGAAGCACGCGATCGACCGTGTGCCGTTTGCGCCGCGTCCGGTAGCGGTCGCCTTTTACCACGTTTTGTTCGGTGAGCTTAAGGCCGAAGTGAATGTGGCCATGGTGTTCCTCCTTCTGGGCGTGGTGGGGTTGCTGCTGCTCGGTTTTTGGTCCTGGCGGCAATCCAACCGTGCGAGAACGGAATTCGGGCCGGCATTCTGGATGCTCTGGGTGCTGATATCTACCTATTCCGCTGCCTTGATTTATGCCGACCTGACCATGGTGATTTCGTTCGGGACAAGGTACTTCATTCCTTTGCTGCCGTTGATCTTCCTGCTCATCGCCTACTTACTCTCGGCCGTTGAGAGTCCGTCTCAAAGACCCGCGGCCTACTTTGCCTGTGTCGCCCTTGTGTTGACCGGATACTTTGCATTCCACGTGCGGGCACTGATCCACTACATCCCTCCCGTGCCACACGAGGAGGTGCTGCAAGCCTTTCGGGAGCCCGGCTCCGGCGGCGATTTGACCGTTTGGGAGCGCGCCAATCTCTCGCCTGCCGAAGTGATTACGGCCACCAATGGCCAAGCTACGGCATACGCTTTGCACCAGCCGACGCTATGTGTGGTCGATCCCCCCTTCAGCGAGGTGTGGAACCGGGATAGGCTACTCAAAGAGATGCAGCGATTCGGGTCTAATTACCTGATTATTTATCCCGGCCTGCGGGTCGATGCTGCACCGGTTCAGCAGGCATCGCCGTTCATTCGAGCGATGCTCAGCGGAGAAGTTCCAGACGGCCTGGTCGTCGTGGCGCGCAACGGTTCCGTGATCGTCCTTCGCAGGATCCTACAACAGTGACCGGCGGGACCCGGCTCGCCACCCGGAGATGGCTGCCCCGCATGATACCCTCCCTTGTGTTGCGGATTCCGGAGGTATCGGTCTCGATCATGAGCTAAAATGCAGAGCGTGGGTGATCCGGATCCAGTGTCCGTCGTCGTGCCGGTTTTTAACAGCCAAGATTCGCTGCCCCTTCTGTTTCAAAGGCTCACCGACGTCTTCGCGGCGGAGCACCGCGCGTTTGAGTTGATCCTGGTCGACGACTGGAGCCGCGATGGCAGTTGGAGTGTCGTCACCGACCTTGCCCGGCGCTACAGCCAGGTGCGGGGCATCCGGATGCTGCGCAACTTCGGCCAGCACAACGCCCTGCTTTGCGGCATACGCGCGGCCAAACACCCGATTGTCTTGACCATCGACGATGACCTGCAGAATCCGCCGGAGGAGATACCCAAGCTCCTGGCAAGGCTGGATGCGGATACCGATGTGGTGTACGGCACGCCCGAGGCGGAAAGCCATGGCCTGTGGCGCGACCTCGCATCGCAGGTTACCAAGATCGTCCTTCAGGGCGCGATGGGCGCGGAGACCGCGCGCAAGGCAAGTGGCTTTCGGGCTTTCCGCAGGCGCGTTGCCCGGGCGTTCGACGAATACCGTTCGCCTTATGTCTCGATCGATGTTCTGCTCACCTGGGGAACGCAGCGGTTCGCCGCCGTCACCGTCCGAAACGATCCGAGGCCTTATGGCCCCAGCAATTACACGGTTGGCAAGCTCATCCGCCATGCGCTGAACATGATGACCGGCTTTAGCATCCTGCCGCTCCAGACCGCCAGCATGTTGGGCTTCGCCATGACCGCGGGGGGCGCATGCGCTTTAGTCTGGGTGCTGGGACGGTACTTGCTGTACGGATCGGTGGTGCCTGGATTTGCGTTTCTGGCTTGCATGATCGCTATCTTTTCCGGAACGCAGTTATTTGCGCTCGGCATCATCGGCGAATACGTCGCGCGGATTCATTTACGCACCATGGACCGGCCGAGCTATGCCTTGGAAACCACCACGGAAGAGCAAACACATGCGGCCCATTGAGATTCTGCCTTGGGATTCGGCATTCCGGCGTCAGGATCGGGCGCGTTCTTCTCAAGAGTCCGACGGCGGAAGAAGCCGGCCCAAAAGGATCCGCTTGATATGACCTACCGGATACCATTCAACAAGCCGAGCTTGACCGGCAAGGAACTAAACTACGTCGCCGATGCCGTCATCAGGGGCCATAGCGCCGGTGACGGGTTGTACACCAGGCGCTGTCACGAGTTTCTGGAAAAGGCGCTGGGAGCGGCGCGCGTGCTCCTGACCACGTCTTGTACCCACGCGCTCGAAATGGCGGCCTTCCTGCTGAATGTTGGACCGGGAGACGAGGTCATCGTCCCATCCTTTACGTTTGTCTCCAGCGCCAACGCGTTTGCGATACGCGGCGCGCGCCCGGTCTTCGCCGATATCCGCCGCGACACCCTCAACCTGGACGAGAGCCTCCTGGCTTCCCTCATCACCGAGCACACTCGCGCCATCGTGCCTGTGCATTATGCCGGTGTCGGTTGTGAGATGCGGTCCATCCTCGATCTGGCCGCGGCCCATCGCGTCGCGGTCGTCGAAGACAACGCTCACGGCCTGTTCGCCAAGCATGACGGCCGGTTCCTCGGCACTTTCGGCTGCCTGGCAGCGCAGAGTTTTCACGAAACGAAAAACGTCACCTGCGGCGAGGGAGGCGCGCTGGTTGTCAACGATCCAGCGCTGATCGACCGGGCGGAAATCATCCGCGAAAAAGGCACCAACCGCAGCCGCTACTTCCGCGGCCAGGTCGACAAGTACACCTGGGTGGATCTGGGATCGAGTTATTTGCCGTCCGACATACTGGCCGGCTTCCTGCTGGCGCAGCTTGAGGCTTCCGAACAGATTCAGGCGCAACGCTGCCGCATCTGGCATCGTTACCACGACTCGTTGGCCGATTGGGCCGGCCGGCATGATGTGCAACGGCCGTTCGTACCGGCCAGCTCCGGGCAGGCCTACCACATGTACTACCTGATCCTGCCCTCCCATGATGCACGGCAGCGGTTGATCGCATTCCTCAAGAGCCAGGGCATCCTGGCGGCGTTTCACTATGTTCCCTTGCACCTTTCCGGCATGGGGCAGCGCTTCGGCGGGCGGCCGGGCCAGTGTCCGGTGACCGAGACGGTCAGCGAGCGGCTGGTCCGGCTCCCCTTCTATAACAGCCTCAGCGACAGCGAACAGTCCGAAGTTATCGAAACCATCCAGCGCTTCGACGACTGGCCCCGCTAAGGCTGCGTTTGGACGGAAATGAAAATCGACTTGTTTTCGCGGCAATGCCACAGCCCCAGAAGAATCCCCGCCCTCAGGACGCAGCGTTGAGAAAGCCGCGCATGGCGATAAGTTATAATGTTTGGCTTGGCGCCGTTCACTCAATACGCAGCGGGCCCCAGACCGGCGAATGAGACACGGGTGGAGATCTCCGTGGTTTCGCCCGTTTATAAGTGCGGTGATTGCGTTGCCGAACTGCACCGCCAGTTGGTAGCCGTGCTGGAACCGCTGGTGCCTTCGTTCGAGATCATTCTGGTCAACGACGGGTGTCCGGCCCACTCCTGGGAGGCCGTTCGTGCCGTTGCGGCGCTAGATACTCGGGTCAAAGCCATCAATCTCTCCCGCAATTTCGGTCAGCATTACGCCATTGCAGCAGGCGTCCACCACTGCTCCGGCAATTGGCTGGTGGTGATGGACTGCGACTTGCAGGACCGCCCGGC